>NZ_CP084559.1:2400000-3067841 GCF_044358315.1 Arthrobacter sp. FW306-04-A | reverse complement strand
GTGCTTGGTGGGCCAGCGGTTCTTGGCGCGGGCGCCGTAGTCGTAGGCCCAGATGATCTCGTTCAAGAAACATTCCCGGCCGAAGATCGAGTCCAGCATGACCTTGGCGTAGTGCACCTCGCGGTAATCCAGATGCAGGTACAAGGTGCCGTCCTCGGCGAGCAGGCGCCAGGCCTCCACGAGCCGGGGTTCCAGGAAGGACCAGTAGTCGCTGAAGGCGTCGTCGTAGCTGTGCAGGGCGCCTTTTATGGTGTCGTAGGAGCGGCCCTTGAAGCCGACGCGGTCGCCGTCGCCGTCGGCGTTGCGCACCATGCGCGTTTCCTGGCGGCTCTGGACGCGGCCCGTATTGAAGGGCGGGTCCACGTAAATCAGTGTGAAGGCGCCGTCCGGCAGCGTCGGGAGGAAATCCGCGTTGTCCGCGTGAACCACCAAATTGCTGCCGTCCGGCGCCCAAACAGTGTCAGTCATTGAGGCCGTTAAGCCTCGGTGCTCTCGGCGGAACCACCGGAAGCGGCCACCACTTCGCCGTTGCGGCGGCGGGTGCGGGAACGGCGTGCGCGGGAAGGCTTGTCCACACCTTCGCCGGACTGCGGCTCGGCAGACTGGGCCGCAGCTTCGGCAGGGGCTGCGTCGCCTTCGGAAGTACGACGACGGCGCGTGCGGTTGCGTCCAGCCTCGCCGCTGCCCTCGCGAGAGGGAGCATCGCCGGACTTCGCGCCATGGCGTCCACTTTCGTGTCCGCCGTCCCGGCCGGAGCGTCCACGCCCGGAATCGCCGCCGGAGCGCGAGTTTTTCTTGCCGGTCTCGCCGAGGTCTTCCAAGACCTCAGCGTCGACGCCGGCCAGAACGCGCTTGTCGCGGGGCAAGCGGCCCTTGGTGCCCGCGGGGATGTCCAGCTCCTCGAAGAGGTGCGGCGACGAGGAGTAGGTTTCCACGGGCTCCGGGTAGCTCAGGCCCAGCGCCTTGTTGATGAGACCCCAGCGCGGCATGTCGTCCCAATCGACGAACGTCACAGCCGTGCCCTTGTTGCCGGCGCGGCCGGTGCGGCCAACGCGGTGCAAGTAGATCTTTTCGTCTTCGACGCATTGATAGTTGATCACGTGCGTGACGTCATCGACGTCGATGCCGCGGGCGGCGACGTCCGTGGCCACGAGGACGTCCACCTTGTTGTTGCGGAAGGCGCGGAGGGCCTGCTCGCGGGCGCCCTGGCCCAGGTCACCGTGGATGGCGGCGGCTGCGAAGCCGCGGTCCACGAGTTCCTCGGCGACCTTGGCTGCGGTGCGCTTGGTCTTGGTGAAGATGATGGTCCGGCCGCGTCCGCGGGCCTGCAGGATGCGGGCGACCACCTCGACCTTGTCCATGCTGTGGGCACGGTAGATGAGCTGCCGGATGTCCCGCTTGGTCAAGCCTTCGTCGTCCGGGTCGGCGGCACGGATGTGAGTGGGCTGCGTCATGTAGCGGCGGGCCATGGCGATGACCGGGCCGGGCATGGTGGCCGAGAAGAGCAGGGTCTGGCGTACGGCGGGTGTTCCGGCAATCAGGGTCTCGACGTCCGGAAGGAAGCCGAGGTCAAGCATCTCGTCTGCTTCGTCGAGAATCACCATGCGAACGTTCTTGAGGTTCAGGTGCTTCTGCTTGTAGAGGTCGATCAAACGGCCGGGCGTGCCGACGACAACCTCGACGCCCTTCTGCAAGGCCTCGATCTGGGGCTCGTAAGCGCGGCCGCCGTAGATCGTCGCGATGCGCGCGTTGCGCTTCCGGGACGCAGTCTGGAGGTCGTTGGCCACCTGAACGGCGAGTTCGCGGGTAGGAACAATCACGAGGGCCTGGGGTGCACCCGGGACAGCGAGCTTGTCATGGCCGGCGTCGTCCGGTCCGACGACGCGCTGCAGCGCCGGAATGCCGAAGCCGAGGGTCTTTCCAGTACCCGTCTTGGCCTGGCCGATGATGTCGTGACCGCCCAAGGCTACCGGGAGGGTCATGGCCTGGATGGGGAAGGGGTGGGTGATTCCGGCGTCGGCAAGGGATTCAACGATGTCGGCGCGGACGTTGTAATCGGCGAAGGACTTTTCTGCGATCTCGTGGGGTATTTCATCCGAGGAAATGGTCTCCTCGGGTTCGATCGTTTCGGTTCCGTCTGTCAGAACTTCATGGGTGTGCAATTCACTCACAGTGGAGTTTTCCTTATTCATTTGGGCTGCGCTGCGTGCTCAACGGTTGTGGCAGGGCCGTTCCGGAGCACGGATGGGCGCAAGCAAATCCAGTGGAAGCCGATCGCGGGCTATCTAAATACTGGCACTGGGGACCAGTTGGTGTATCTCAAGATCGCGTAGGGGCGGGCTTGTTGAATGTCAAAAAATTAACTGAATCAACGACCGGGCATCCATTACTACTCACACAGTCTAGCGTCTGGGGGCAATAAACCCCGGATCGGGGCCCCGGGCCTGCGAACGGGCTCCGCTACGCGAGCAATTCGAAGGTGATTTGGCGGGTGGCGATGTCCGCGTCAAGCAGTTTCACGCGGACCTTCGTGCCGGACTCCATTTCGCCGTCGCAACGAGCGGTGACCGCGGGCTCGGCGATCTGGACAATGCCGTAGGGACCGTGCGGGGCTCCGTTCCCATTCCCGTTGTTGCCGTTGGTGCTGTTCCCGTTGCCGTTGTTCTTGGCGGGTTTCGACCCGGAGATGACGACGGCGTCGAACTCCTGGCCGATATGGTTCACCAGGAGCGCTGCCTCCACAGTGTCCAGGGCCAGGCGCTCAAGCTTCCCGGCAAGCTGATCGGATGACGCCATGATGGCGGGCAAGCTCGGGAGGGCATCCCGTGCCCATGCCGGAATTGCTGTCCCGGCGCTCAGGGCTTCGCAGATGACCAAAACGAAGCGATCGATCAGCCGCCGCAACGGAGCAGTCGCGTGGGCATACGGGGCCCCGATCGCGGACTGCATTACCCTGTCTGGTACCTCGCCGTCGAAAGGCGTGTAGCCGGCGCCGCGGAAGAGCATCCCTGCCGAATGGAGGATGGCCAGCTGCCGGGGATCCCTGGCATCGAGGGTCCGCAGGTACTCGCCGTAGCTGATCCCGTCGCGCCAAGGCTTGCCGAGGGCGCCCGTCTGCCGTTTGAAATGGAGCAACGAGCGTTCATCGGGGGCGGGCATGGTACGCAGGATGCCCACTTTTCCGTCGAGCATCAGCTGGGCTGCTGCCATCCCGGTCATAAGCGAAATCTGGGCGTTCCAGTCTTCTACCGGCAACGGGGGAGCAGCAACGATCCTGTACCCCTCGCCGTCGGGCAGCTGGATGATTTCCTGTTCCGGCATGTTCAGGCTGGCTCCGCCGCGGCGGCGTTCGAGTTCCACCCGCTTGAGCCCGACCTCCTTGAGGAGTTGCAGGACCGGATCAGCTGTTCCGGAATCAATCTCCGTTTGAACGCCCTTGTAGTTGAGCTTGGCGCGGCTGCGAACCCTGGCCCGACGCACGGAGACCGTACGGAATTCCGCTTCGGCGTCGAGTTCGAAGTCCCATACGTAGGCGCCGCACGTCTGACCAGCCAGCAGGCTTCCGGCACGTTCGCTGATGATCTCGGGGTGCAGCGGGATGCGCCCGTCCGGGGCATAGTACGTTTGCCCGCGGTGGCGGGTCTCGCCGTCGAGCGCCCCTCCCGGAGTAACAAAGGAGGGCACGTCGGAGATCGCGTAGAGAACTCTGTAACCGTCGCCGGACGGCTCAATGAAAAGCGCTTGATCGAGATCCGTGGAAGATGCCGGGTCGATCGTGATGAACGGAATCTCCGTGAGGTCCTGCGCGGGCAGTGTGTGGCCGGAAACCGCAGTTTCGGCGTCGCGCAGCGCTTCGATGGGATAGCCGTCAGGCAGCTCAAGCTCAATTCGAAGCGCCGCCAGCGCCTCTGCGAGCGTGTTCGACGTTTCACTGAGATTCGGTGCTATCCGCTGATGTGACACGAAAGTCAGGGTAACTCCAAAATCCCCCGGAGTCTTGCTAAGCCGCCGCAGCGTCCAGGGCGGCAAGGAGCGCTTGGGCTGCGGCCGTGGGATCCTCTGCTTCAGTGATGGCCCGCACCACCACGATGCGGCTGGCGCCGGCTTGCACCACTTCCTCAACGTTGCTGAGATCGACGCCGCCGATTGCGAACCAAGGGAGCACAACGCCGCCCACGGTCTCTGCGTCTGCCTTCTTCATGGCCTCGGCAGCGTACTTCACGAGATCGAGCCCGACGGCGGAACGCCCCGGCTTGGTGGGGGTTGCCCACACCGGTCCGACGCAGAAATAGTCCAGGCCGCTGCGGCCAGGCGATGCGGCAATGGCAGCGTCAATCTGTTCGGGCGTGTGCGTCGAGAGGCCGATAATGGTGGGATCGTGGAGCAGCTTCCGGGCCGAGCGCAGCGGGATGTCCTTCTGGCCGATATGGAACACCGGAGCGCCGGAGAGGGACGCGATATCTGCGCGGTCGTTGACGGCCCAGAGCCGGCCATGACGGTGGGCCACGGAATGCAGAACTTCCAGGAGCTCCAGTTCCTCGGCCGCCTCAATCGTCTTGTCCCGCAGCTGGATGATGTCCACGCCGCCCTCGAACGCGGCATCGACAAACTGCTCAAAATCGCCCTGCCGTTTGCGGGCGTCGGTGCATAAGTACAGGCGGGCGGTGGTGTGGACATCGTGCTGGGTCATGAAAACAGAGTAGTTCCTCTAAACTGGGCTGGTACCGCGGGAGCCGCGGCGGCAGTCACAATCGCCGCGCGGCTGAGAGGGCTTCAGCGCCGACCGCTTGACCTGATCCGGCTAGTACCGGCGTAGGGAAGGACTCCATGGACGAAGTGAACACCCAGCGCGAACCCCTGCGCGCCGATGTGGCGGTGATCGGGGGCGGTGTCATCGGCCTCGGCATCGCGTGGGAAACCCGCAGGTCCGGCCGCTCGGTGGTCCTCATCGACCCCGCACCGGCAAGCGGCGCTACGTTCGCGGCAGCGGGCATGCTGGCGCCCGTCAGCGAACTGCACTACCAGGAAGAGGACCTCCTGGAACTCATGCTCGAATCGTCGGCCTTGTGGCCGGACTTCGAACGTCACTTGTCCGGCTCAAGTAACGGACGCAGTACGGGATACCGCACGACTCCGACCCTCGCCGTCGGCGCGGACGCTGCGGACCGCCGGGCGCTCGCCGACCTCCGGGACGTCCAGCTGGCCAACGGTTTGATGGTGGAATCTTTGCCGCTGCGCGAAGCACGGGAACGTGAGCCGCTGTTGAGCCCGCAGATTTCCTGTGCCTTCCACATTCCCGGCGACCACCAAGTGGATCCGCGAAAACTTGCGGCCGCGATTGTTGGCGCACTGGGAGACCACCAGCCCGCTGACTCCAGTTGGGTTGAGGGGGCCGAGGATGGCTTTGCGGTCGGAAACAAGGCGGCGAGCCTTCTGTGGGAGGACGGGCGCGTCGTCGGGGCTGAGCTCGAGTCAGGCACACGGGTGCTCGCCAAGGAAACAGTGGTTGCCAACGGCCTGCACGCTGCACGGTTGAACGGGCTGCCGGATGGCTTGTCCCTCCCGCTACGCCCCGTGTACGGCGACATACTGAGGCTGCGCGTTCCGGAACACCTTCGGCCCCTGGTCACTGCAACGGTCCGCGGGATGGTGCGCGGGGTGCCGGTCTACATCGTCCCCCGCGAGGACGGGACCGTGGTGATCGGCGCAACGCAGCGCGAGGACGGCTTGTCGGCTTCGGGTGGATCCGCGAACCCGGTGTCGGCCGGTGGGGTATACCAATTGCTCCGCGACGCGCAGGCGCTGGTCCCGGCCGTAGCAGAATTGGAACTCCTGGAAGCCACTGCCCGTGCCCGTCCTGGGACACCGGACAACGCACCCCTGCTGGGGAGGGTGGCAACAGGCGCCGGCCCCGAAGGAACTGAAGGCACCGTGCGTGGCCTCATCGTGGCTAGCGGCTTTTTCCGGCACGGAGTGCTCCTGACCCCGGCAGCCGCGAAAATCTGCGTCGGACTCATGGATGGCACTGATGATCCACGCTGGAACAAGTTCCGCCCTGACCGCTTCTCCAAACCACTCGCAAAAGCAGGCGTCGCGACAAACGGCTCGCAGGCTGCCACCTTAAATCCCCTTCCGAAGGACCACCCATGAACATCAAATTGAACGGCGCCGACCACACGCTGAGCGACGACGCCTCCGTGACCACGCTCGTCACCCACATCACTGGACGTGCCTTGGATGCCAGGGGCCAGGCGGCCGACGGACGAAAGATTGGCGTCGCCGTCGCGCGCAATTCCGAAGTGGTGCCACGCAGCCAATGGGCTGCCACAGCGCTCGCAGAAGGCGACGAACTCGAAATCGTTACCGCAGTACAGGGAGGTTGAACCATGACCGCAGCAAGCACTCAAACAGCAAGCACCCAAACTGACGCCTTGGTGATCGACGGCGTTGAGTTCAGCTCGCGCCTCATCATGGGGACCGGCGGGGCGCCGAGCTTGGACGGTCTAGGAGCAGCCCTGCTGGCCTCGGGTACCGAACTCACCACCGTTGCCATGCGGAGGTATTCGCCCACGGAAACAGGCTCCCTGTTCCAATTGCTCGTGGATCACGGGATCCGTGTCCTTCCCAACACCGCCGGCTGTTTTACCGCAAAGGACGCTGTCATGACAGCCGAGCTTGCCCGGGAGGCGCTGGAGACGGATTGGGTGAAGCTCGAGGTCATCGCCGACGAGCACACGCTCCTGCCTGACGCGGTGGAACTCGTGGATGCCACCGAGAAACTCGTCGACCGCGGCTTCAAGGTCTTCGCTTACACCAACGACGACCCCGTGCTGGCGCTTCGCCTGGAAAACCTGGGGGCTACCGCGGTGATGCCTTTGGGGGCGCCAATCGGCACCGGTTTGGGCATCCTGAATCCCCACAACATCGAGCTGATTGTGTCCCGCGCCTCGGTGCCGGTAGTGCTCGACGCCGGCATCGGCACCGCGTCCGACGCAGCCTTGGCCATGGAGCTCGGCTGCGACGCCGTACTGCTGGCCACCGCCGTGACCCGGGCCCAGAACCCGGTGCGGATGGGCGAGGCCTTCAAACACGCAGTCATCGCCGGTAGGCTGGCGAAGCAGGCGGGCCGCATCCCGCGCCGGGAGCATGCTCTGGCCTCCTCGGCCATGGAAGGCCGGGCCGAGTTCCTCTAGCGGGCTTCTGCCGGCCGCTGGGGCATCCTGCGAAGGATCCCACGTCAGCGAAGGAGCCCCCCCATGGCCGGCAAGGATGACATTCTCACCAGGCCCGCGATTGACGACGCCCTGGCGGTGCTGCCGGACTGGCGGTACCGCCTGGGCGGTCTCGTCACCGCCTACAAATGCCCGACGTCGGCGTCGGCACTTGAGCTGATTGCCGCCGTCGGGCGCATCGCCGAGGAACAGAACCACCACCCGGACCTGGACTGGCGCTACAACCGGGTGTTCGTCCGCTATACCTCCCACGACGCCGGGAGCGAAGTCACGCTTCGCGACATCCGCGCGGCCACCCACGCCAGCCAAGCAGCCAAGGAAGGCGGGGCCGTGGCCGAGCCGGGACTCTACCGCACGGTTGAGGTTGGAATAGACACCCCTGATCCGGAAGAGATCTCGGAAGTCTGGCGAGTAGCGCTTGGCTACCGCAAGGGCCGCTTTGGAGATCTCGAGGATCCCTATGGCCGCGGGCCCAACGTGTGGTTCCAAGAAACAGAAACGCCCAATCCGAACCGGATCCACTTGGATGTGCACCGAAGCCAGGCTGAATCGGAACCCGCTTTGGAGAAGACCGCCGCTACCGGGGCGTTAATGGACCGTGACCACGCACCCAAATGGGTGGTGGTCACGGATTCACAAGGAAATAGGTTGTGCCTCTGCACCGAAGCGGGCCACGAGCCGGATCTGTGATCAGAGCTTCAGCGCCAGCTAGAGCCGCAGCGCCAGCTAGAGCCGCAGGGCTGCCGTCAGCTGGGCAGCGTCGTGCCGGAACCGATGGCGGCCCAGCAAGAACGCGACAGCCGCGGCCACCGCAGTGCCCAGAATGATGGGCAAGACCCACGGGATCCAGGTCACACCGGGCTGGTAGCCAGAGCCGAGCTGGATGAAGACCATCCAACTCAGCATGGCGACGGCTACCGAAACACAAGCGGGGACGGCGATTCCGTACGTGCCACGATGTTTGTCATTTCCCCAAACAATGAAGCCTGAAGCGACAGTGGCTAGCGCCACGATGACAAGTGAGAGCATGCGGACTCCTGGCTCGCTGGTGTTCTGAGGTAGAGCTTAGAGGGCGCCGAAACCGACCCTGCGGACTTCCTCGGCCCCGATCTCAACGTAGCCGAGGACGTTGCCGGGGACGATGACCTGGCGGCCCTTCTCGTCGGTGAGACGCAAGTCTGTTCCGTTGGCAATGGCCTCGCCCACGATCTTGGCAACAGCCTCGGCATCCAGAGCGGACTCCAGCACGATCTCACGGCCAACGTTCTGAATGCCGATCTTTACTTCCACAGCAGGGCCTCCCAGCCAATCAAGAATTTACTCAGTCCTCTATTTGTAGCCTAGGACTCTTTGGGGAAGCGACTGATTCCGCGCCAAGCTAAACGGTAGATCAGGTCGCTGGCCACGTCGAGGTCCAAATCGCCGTCGGTTTCGAGCCAATAGCGGGCGCTGACCTGCGCCATTCCAGCCAAGCCCCGGCCCAGCAACTGTGCCTCCAGCGGGGGCAGCTTGGTGTCTTCGGCAATGACCTTGGCGACCGCGTCAGCGAACGTGCGGTTGAAAGTCTCCAGGCGGGAACTGACGTCCGGGTCATTGATGAGGTCCGATTCGAAAACGAGCCGATGCGCCTGGTCATCGCCCGCGATGAAGCGATAGTAAGCGCGCATGACGGCCTGGACCCGTTCCTTGTTGTCCGAGGTCGAATTCAGTGCCGTGAGCATCTGGTCCGTGAGCATGGCCAGATGGCTGTCCAGGAGTGCCATGTACAGCTCCCGCTTCGACGGGAAGTGTTGGTACAGCACCGGCTTGCTGACGTGGGCTGTCTCGGCGATTTCGTCCATGGCTGCGCCGTGGAAGCCGTTGGCGACAAACACTTCCAGGGCGGCGTTCAGGAGCTGGGCCCGGCGTTCGTCGCGCGGCAGCCTCGCAGAGCGTGGCGAACCGGTCCGGTCTTGCTTGACCTGTGCCTCCTGTTTGATACGTGTGCTCTCAGCCACTTGTCTGCCGCCTTTCCTTTGCAGTTATGACCACAATACTGCGCAGTAATATGACCGGGCGGCAGCGGCAGGCATACTTTGGAGTATGGCCACTACTTTTGCTGCCCAAACGTTGCCGACATCTCCTTCTTCCGCACTGCCGCCCCTCGTGGAACCGGCCGGAGAGCTGACCACCGAAGAGGTGGAACGCTACTCGCGCCACCTCATTATTCCCGAAATCGGAGCGGCCGGTCAGCGTCGGCTCAAGAACGCGAAAGTGCTCGTGATAGGTGCCGGTGGTTTGGGCTCACCCGCCCTGCTCTACCTGGCCGCAGCCGGGGTCGGCACCCTTGGCATTGTGGACGACGACGTCGTCGACCTCAGCAACTTGCAGCGCCAGGTCATCCACGGGGTGGCCGACGTGGGCCGGCCGAAGATTGAATCGGCGCGGGACGCCATAAAGGAACTCAACCCGCTCGTGAACGTTCAACTGCACAATGTGCGCCTGGACTCTTCCAACGCTTTGGAGCTCTTCGCCGGTTACGACCTCATCCTGGACGGCGCAGACAATTTCTCCACCCGGTACCTGGTGAACGACGCTGCCGCCATTCTCGGCAAACCCTACGTGTGGGGATCCATCTTCCGGTTCGACGGCCAGGTCAGCGTGTTCTGGGAGAAGCACGGACCCAGCTACCGCGATCTGTATCCTGAGGCCCCTCCTGCCGGTTCGGTCCCGTCCTGCGGCGAAGGCGGCGTGTTCGGCATGCTGTGCGCGGCTGTGGGCTCGCTCATGGTGACGGAGGCAGTGAAGCTGATCACCGGCGTCGGGCGCTCCATGCTGGGCCGAGTGGCGCTCTTTGACGCGCTCGGCGGCAGTTGGCGGGAAATCAAGGTTTCCAAGGATCCGGAGGCCGAGCCGATCACCGAATTGACCGACTATGAGGCTTTCTGTGGCATCACCCAGACGCCCCCAAGTGGCTCGATTCGGACCGTCACGGCCACCGAACTCTCCGGAATGCTTGCGGCCCGCGCAGCGGGGGAGCGCGACTTCGAACTGGTGGACGTCCGCGAGATCGGTGAGCATGAGATTGTGAACATCGACGGCTCGGTGCTCATCCCGCAGGGACGGATCCTGGCCGGGGAGGCCTGGACGGAGCTTCCGCAGGACAAAGAGATCGTGTTCCATTGCAAGGGCGGCACCCGTTCCGCTACGGTGCTCGCGGCAGCCCAGCGTGCTGGTTACACGCGCGTCAGCCATCTCGACGGCGGGATCCTCGCTTGGGTTCGTGACGTCGAGCCCGGCAAGCCCGTCTACTGACCCGACAGCGTACTGAACACGAAAGGTCGTGACATGAGCGACGATTCCATGACAACACCGCAGCACCCCATCGGATCGGGATTCGGCCACGGCTCCACGGCATCGGACGTGGTCGCCGGGGTGGACCTCCACGGTAAAACGGCCATTGTCACCGGTGGCTACTCCGGTCTCGGCCTGGAAACGGTACGGGCATTGTCCGCTGCGGGGGCGCGGGTCACGGTTCCAGCCAGACGGCCCGAGCACGCGAAAGAAGTCCTCGCCTCGGCCGGTCTGGGGCCGGAACAAGTGGCCGTGGAGGCTTTGGATCTGGCCGACCAGGAAGGGGTGAAGGATTTCGCGGCAAGCTTCCTGGCATCGAACCCAACACTGGACATCCTGATCAACAACGCGGCTATCATGGCCAGCCCGGAGCAGCGCGTGGGTCCGGGCTGGGAGTCCCAGTTCGCCACCAACCACCTGGGCCACTTCACGCTTCTCAACACGTTGTGGCCCGCGCTGGCGGCTGCCGGCTCGGCCCGCGTCGTGTCCTTGTCCTCCACGGGACACAAACTCTCGCCGATCCGTTTCGAGGACATCAATTTCGAGACCGGCTACGACAAATGGAAGGCCTACGGCCAGGCAAAGACGGCCAACGCGCTGTTCGCCGTGGAGCTGGACCGCTTGGGCCGGTCTTCCGGGGTGCGGGCCTTTGCGGTCCATCCCGGAGGCATTATGACCGAGCTGCAGCGCCACCTGCCACGGGAAGAGATGGTTGCCGCCGGGTGGATGGACGCCGAAGGCAACGTCAGGGAAGGTTTCAAGACTCCGGAGCAGGGAGCCGCCACGTCCACGTGGGCAGCCACGTCACCGGCCCTGGAGGGCATGGGCGGGGTGTATTGCGAAGACTGCGATATAGCCAACCCCACGGATCCGGCCTCGCCCCTGGCTCGATACCAGGGCGTTGATGCGCACGCTGTGGATCCTGAAGCGGCACAACGGTTGTGGACCGTCTCCGCCGAAATGACCGGCGTCAACGCTTTCGAATAGGACCCCGCGGTTCGCACCCACATTCGCACCCCCACAAGGGACATGCTCATTCGCGGTCATTGCCGCTGGACATAACCCTGTTATGTCCAGTCCTAGCGATCAGGGGAGCGCATGCTCTAAGTGAATTGCAGCATGTGGCTTGCGAACCGCCGCCGGGGCCGGGCGGCGTCGCGTGTACTACGCGCTTTCAGCCTGCTGAGGTGCCTGTTGGTGGTCCACAGGGCATTCAGCTGCCGGGGCCGCGGCAACAGGCTGTTCCACCTGGATGCCATACAGGGCCTCGAGTGCGGCCACATACTCGTCCTGCTGGCCGTTGGCGGCAAGCTCCCGCGCACGGACCGTGGGGATATGCAGCAATTGCTTGACCATGCGCCGGAGGGCGAACTCGACTTCTTCGGCCGCAGCGGTGCAGCCGTGCCGTGCCCGGACTTTCTCCATTTCGGCGTCGAGGACGCTCATGGTGTGGCGGCGGAGCGCCACAATGGCCGAGTCAACAGAGCGGGCCTCCCGCTCTTGTTCGAAGGCCGCTGCTGCGCCGAACACAATGGTGCTCGCTTGTGCCAGCGACTCCGCCTGTTCCTGGGGTGCCGCCAGGCGGACGGATTCGAGCGTCAGGAGCTCAACGCCGTCGAGCTCGCCCACTGCGGGGTCGAAGTCGTGGGTGAGCGCGAGGTCGATCGCAATGAGCGTTTGAGGCGACAACGCGCGGACCTTGGCAAGCTCCGCGGCCTCGACGCGCGTTTCCGATCCGCTACAGCCGATCATGACGTCCGCCGCGGCGACGGCGGCAGGAAGGGTTTCGGCGTCGAGCGCGGTTCCGCCGCGGGTCGCCACGAAAGCCTCGGCCCGGCCGGAGGACGAATAGACCGACACATCGGTGCAGCCGCGCTCGCGAAGAAGAGACATGGTGGCTCCGGCGTAGGCGCCGGTTCCGAAGACGACAACCTTTTTGGTGCCCCAGTCGGCGTTCTCCGAGAGATCCGTGGCGAGGTCCAGGGCAACGGAAACGATCGACAGGCCACGCGAACCGAGGGCGGTCTGGGCCCCGACGTCCTTTGCGGTCTTGGAGGCGGCCTGGAACAGCCGGACAAGTCCTGAACTTGCGGTTCCTTCATGCTGGGCAGTGATGAGGGCCCGGCGCACCTGTCCGGCGATTTCGCGTTCGCCCACGACGGCGGAGTCCAGCCCGGCGCTCACGGCAAAGAGGTGCCTGCTGACCTCAGGGCCGGTGCGGGTGCTGAAGGCGCGCGAGACGAGTTGCTCGTTGAGCCCGCTCAAGCCACTGATCTGCGTGACGAGCGCTGAGCGCGCGGCTTCGAGGTTCTCGACATGCGGCGTTTCGCCATAGATTTCGTAGCGGTTGCAGGTGGCCAGGACCACGGCGCCGGAGACAAGTTGGGAATCGGCCAAAGCGGACGAGGCAACCTCGGATGAACCGTTGCTCAACTGAGCGACGGTTTCAAGGTCGATGTCGGCGTGTGTAGCCACCAATGAGAAAAGAACCACAGCAAAGCAATCATAGCTTTTTCGGCGCCATGTAGAACAACGCATGGTAGTGGTTCTCCGCACTGCCCGGAGTGACGCCCGCCACCTCCCATGGTGTGGGACAGGCTGTCGTTATCTTTTGGGCCCGATCTTCGGCACAATCGAAGGCATGACCTCCAGTTCTGCACTGCCTCACTCCGCGTCGGCCGACTCTGTGTCGGCCAACTCTGTGCCGGCCGCCGGCCATTCCGGCATCGTCGCCTCAAGCCTTGACGCAAACCACCCGCTCATGGATGGCCGCACCGCAGACTCACCCCTGATCCAGGCCTACCGCGGTGGCAAGCCGTCCCGTCGCCCGGTGTGGTTCATGCGCCAGGCTGGCCGATCGTTGCCGGAATACCTCAAGGTCCGTGAAGGCGTCGCGATGCTGGACTCGTGCCTGCGTCCCGAACTCGCCTCGGAGATCACCTTGCAGCCGGTCCGCCGCCACGACGTTGACGCAGCGATCTTCTTCTCCGACATCGTCATCCCCCTCAAGCTGGCGGGAGTCGGCGTAGACATTGTGCCCGGCGTCGGGCCCGTCCTGGACAAGCCAGTCCGCACCGCAGCCGACGTCGCCGCGCTGCCGGTACTCACGTGGGAAGCCCTCGAACCCATCCGCGAGGCCGTGCGCCTGACCGTGGCGGAGCTCGGCACCACCCCGCTGATCGGCTTCGCAGGTGCGCCATTCACTCTCGCTGCGTACATGGTGGAAGGCAAGCCGTCCCGGGACCACCTCGGTCCGCGCACCATGATGCACGCCGATCCGGAAACCTGGACCGCCCTGGCCAATTGGGCCGCGGATGCTTCCGGAATGTTCCTGCGCGCCCAACTGGAAGCCGGCGCGTCTGCCGGGCAGCTGTTCGACTCGTGGGCTGGCTCCCTTGGCTTGGCCGACTACGCCAAGTACGTTGCTCCCGCCTCGACCCGCGCCCTCGACCACGTCCGCCATCTCGGCGCCCCGCTGGTCCACTTCGGCACCGGAACCTCCGAGTTGCTCGTTGCTATGCGCGACGTTGGCGTGGATGTTGTAGGCGTGGACTACCGGCTGCCGCTTGACGAAGCAAACCGACGTCTGGGCGGCACTGTGCCTCTGCAGGGCAACATTGACCCTGCGCTACTTTCCGCGCCGTGGGAGGTCCTGGAAGCCCATGTGCGCGAGGTGATCGCCGCCGGTTCCGCAGCGCCGGGCCACGTCCTGAACCTCGGCCACGGCGTGCCTCCGGAGACGGACCCCGCCGTCCTGACCCGGGTAGTGGAACTCATCCACTCGATCCCGGCAGGATAGCGGGCATGCGCGGGGCACAAACACAGCCCGAACACGCACTTCCCGGAGATTCAGCAGCTAGGTTGACCGCCGTCGTCGTGGGCGGCGGTATTTCCGGCCTTCTCGCGGCCCGGGGGCTGGCCAAGGCCGGGATCGCTGTCACCGTGATCGAAGCCAGTGACGCGTGGGGCGGTTGCGTGGGAAGCCATACTGTGGCCGGCCTTGAGCTGGACAGCGGCGCCGAATCCTTCGCCACCCGGTCAACCGCCGTGGCTGATCTCGCCCGCGAACTCGGCCTCGGTGCCAGCATCGTCGCGCCGCATCCGGGCGGCGCCTGGGTGCAGTTGCCCGACGGCCCGCAAGAGCTCCCCAAGACCGGTGTGCTCGGAATTCCCGCGAATCCCTGGGACCCGGAGGTCCGCCGTTCCTTGGGTCTCGCCGGTTCCTTGCGTGCCTCCCTTGACCGCTACCTGCCGGCGACAGTGGGTACCTCGGCCGCGGTCACGAGCGTCGCTGCATTGGTCCGGGCGCGGATGGGCAAGCGGGTGCTTGAACGGCTTGTGGCACCTGTGGTTGGCGGAGTGCACTCTGCCGATCCCGGACTGCTCGACGTCGATATGGTGGCCCCCGGCCTCCGTGCGGCATTGCGCGGGCACGGCTCGTTGGCCGCTGCGGTGGCCAGCCAGCGTAAGGCTATTTCGGGGCAAAACGGAACAGGCGAGGCGAAGGCCGGATCTGCCGTCGGGGGCTTGAAAGGCGGGATGAACACCCTGATCACCGCCCTCATCGCGGAGCTGCGATCCCAAGGTGTCACCCTGATTTCCGCTGCCCGGGTGGATTCCATCGCCCGCACCGAAAGCGGCTGGCAGGTTTCCACCGAACACAAAACGTACGACGGCGGGCGGCTTGTGGTGGCACTCGACGGTCCGGGCGCCGTCGGACTACTGCAGGACGCCCTTCCGGAGCTGTCCGGGTTGCGTCCCGCGGCCGGCCCGCTGGTGAGCTTGGTGACCTTGGTGGTGGACGTGCCCGAACTGGACCGCCGCCCCCGCGGCACCGGGATCCTGGTGGCACCGCAAACCGCCGGAATCGAGGCGAAAGCCCTGACGCATGCCACGGCCAAATGGGACTGGCTGGCCGAAGAAGCCGGGCCCGGCACCCATGTGCTGCGCCTTTCCTACGGGCGGGCCGAAGGGGCGGACGTCGTTGAATCGGCAGCCGCGCAATCCGTCGCCTCACTCGATGACGATGCCTTGTTTGAGGCTGCGCTCCGTGATGCCTCGACGTTGCTGACCGTGCCGATCGTCCGCGAAGACGTGCTCGATTGGGACGTGGTCCGCTGGGCGGGTGCCTTGCCGTTCGCCGCGGTTGGTCACAAACAACGTGTTGCCGAGGTGCGCCGCGTCTGCTCCGATGCCGGGGGCCTGGCGATTGTGGGCGGCTGGCTCGCCGGAAACGGCCTGGCTGCCGTGGTTGCGGACACTTTTGCGCAAATCGACGCAATTTTGTGAAATGCATCACTTCTACGTCTTGTAGAAGTTATGCATTTCGACTTAGCGGCATCCACGGGGCAGACTTGTACCATGAGCCACACTTCTGCCGAATCTGTCACTAAAACTGCCGAATCCGAAGAGCAGTTCTTTACGCTGTGGACCGTCTTCAAGCGGTCGGGCGATGTCCTGCGCAGCGCCGATGCTGTCCAGGATTTCGAGCAGCTGGCTGCCACGCTCGCCGGGGACGGCGTGGTCCTCCGCGGAAGCTACGACGTCTCCGCCATGCGTTCCGACGCCGATGTCATGGTGTGGCTCCACGGCGCCAAGCCCGAGGCCCTGCAACAGGCAGTCCGTGACATCCGCCGCAGCGCCCTGTTCGCCGGCACCGAGATCGTCTGGTCTGCCATGGGCGTCCACCGTGAAGCCGAATTCGCCAAGAACCACGTTCCGGCCTACGCCCGCGGCGTCGAGCCCAGCACCTGGTTGTGCGTCTACCCGTTCGTCCGCTCCTATGAGTGGTACATCCTGCCGGCCGAAGAGCGTGGAAAGATGCTGCGCGATCACGGCATGCTGGGCCGCGACTTCCCGCAGGTCATCTCCAACACCGTGTCCTCCTTCGCCTTGGGCGACTGGGAGTGGATCCTCGGCCTGGAAGCGCCGGAGCTTGTTGACCTGGTTGACCTCATGCGCCACCTGCGGGCCACCGATGCCCGCAACCACGTGCGCGAGGAAATCCCGTTCTACACCGGCCGCCGGATCACCGCCACGGAGATCGCCGAGGTCCTAGCGTGAGCGGCCGCCACTCCACAGGGCCAGTCAGCCTCACTGAGGTCAATGACGTCACTGAGGCCGGACGCATGGCTCCCAAAGAGTACGATGCCGTTCTCCTCGCCGCCTTCGGCGGCCCCGAAGGCCAGGACGATGTCATTCCCTTCCTGCGCAATGTGACCCGCGGCCGCGGAATCCCGGATGAGCGCCTCGAAGAGGTGTCCCACCACTACCGCGCGTTTGGTGGCATCAGCCCCATCAACCAGCAAAACAGGGACCTGAAGGCCGCCCTGGAGGCGGAGCTTGCGGCACGCGGCATCAGCCTGCCCGTGCTTTGGGGCAACCGCAACTGGGATCCCTACATTCCGCAGACGCTCCGGGAAGCCTACGACGCCGGCCACCGCAAGCTGCTCATGGTCACCACCAGCGCCTACTCCTGCTACTCCAGCTGCCGCCAATACCGCGAGGACATCGGCATCGCGCTGACGGAGACCGGCCTTGACGGCAAACTCGAGGTAGACAAGGTCCGTCAGTACTTCGACCACCCCGGCTTCGTCGAGCCTTTCGTGGAAGGAACCGCGGCGGGGCTCGCGGAGGTACAGTCGAAACTGGCCGCATCCGGTCTCGAGGACGCGCCGGTTCACATCCTGTTCGCGACCCACTCCATTCCAATCCGTGACGCCGAGGCCGCCGGGCGTTCAGACGCCGAGCCACGCGAGTTCGAGCAAGACTCGGCCTACGTGGCCCAGCACCTGGCGGCAGGCGCCGAGGTGGTTCGGCGGGTTGAAGCCGAATCCGGGCTCACCGCGCCATGGTCCTTGGTGTATCAGTCCCGCTCAGGCGCTCCGCATGTTCCCTGGCTTGAGCCGGACATCAACGATGCCCTCGAGGAATTGGCAGGGCAAGGGATCAAGGGTGTTGTCATCGTTCCCCTCGGCTTCGTCTCCGACCACATGGAAGTGGCCTGGGACCTGGACACCGAGGCATTGGAAACCTGCAAGAACTTCGGGCTAGCCGCGACCCGGGTTCCCACCCCGGGGACCCACCGCAAGTTTGTCTCCGGGTTGGTGGACCTCATTTGCGAGCGGACGGTAGCCAACAACATCGCCGATCGCCCGGCCATGACCGGATTGGGTCCGTGGTACGACGTCTGCCGGCCCGGTTGCTGCGCCAACTTCCGCGGCGAGAAGCCCACGATTGCGGGTGCGGACACCAGCGTCGGGACCGGCCATGATGCCTACCCCGTAGGAGAAAGCGCGAAATGACCGTTCGGATCGGTACCCGCGCGAGCAAACTCGCGCTCACCCAGAGCCAGCAGGCAGCTGACCAGCTGGCCGCCGTCGGGGGCTTT
The DNA here is from genome assembly GCF_044358315.1 of Arthrobacter sp. FW306-04-A. Taxonomy (GTDB): domain Bacteria; phylum Actinomycetota; class Actinomycetes; order Actinomycetales; family Micrococcaceae; genus Arthrobacter. Next base: position 3,049,886 of record NZ_CP084559.1, on the reverse strand, counting down.
CCCGTGGAGTTGGTGCGCATCAAAACCGAAGGCGATGTCCGGACGGGCTCCCTGTCCCAGATGGGCGGCACTGGCGTGTTCGTCGCCGCCCTTCGTGACGCGCTATTGGCGAACGAGTGCGACGTCGCCGTGCACTCCTTGAAGGATCTCCCCACGGGTGCGGCTCCAGGACTCACCATTGCCGCAACGCCCAAGCGGGCCGACGTCCGGGACGCCTTGTGCGCCCGCGACGGCCTGAAGCTCGCGGATCTTCCGGAAGGCGCAAGGGTCGGCACCGGATCGCCGCGCCGCGCCGCACAGCTGCGCGCCGCCCGTCCGGACCTTGACGTCGTGGACATCCGCGGCAACGTGGACACCCGGCTGGGCCGTGTTCCCGGGCTCCGGGGGAACATCGAAGACGCGCTGGTTCCCGGAAAGAGTGGCGATCTCGACGCCGTCGTCCTCGCCGCGGCGGGACTGGAGCGAATCAGCCGGCTCGACGTCGTGACTGAATTCTTCGAAACCGACGTCATGCTTCCCGCGCCGGGGCAGGGCTCGCTCGCGATCGAGTGCCGCACGGCGGATGCTCCCGGACAGGCCGGCTCGCTTGAAGGTTCCCAGGACGCCCAAAATACCCAAAATGCCCTCGCCCAGGCCCTCGCCGCCCTGAACGATGAGGACACCCGCTTGGCCGTCACCGCGGAGCGCGCCGTATTGGCCCGCCTCGAAGCCGGTTGCGCTGCCCCCGTGGGCGCCTATGCCTACCGCAAGGGCAGCATGCTGTACTTGGAAGCTGTTGTCTGCGCCGTGGATGGCAGCAAAACCGTACGGGAGAAGAAAGCCACGGACGGCCTCACTGAGGTGGGCGCCACGTTGCTGGGCATCGAAGTCGCTGAGCTCCTGCTTGCTGCGGGTGCCGCGGACATCACAGATCTTGCCGCTTCCCGATAACTGAAGCCAACAGGAGACCATGGGACGGCACAGCGCAATGAAGTCAGGGGAGACCCGGGCCCTTGAAGGCGCCCGGGTCCTTGTGACGCGCAGCCCGGACCGTGCAGCCCCGCTCGTCGCTGCCCTGCGGGAAGCTGGCGCAGAACCGCTCGTCCTTCCGTTGATCGACTTCGAGCGTGCCCGGGACCAGCATTCGCTCGAGGTTGCGTTGGACGCTCTCCGAGCAGGAGCGTACGGCTGGTTGGTGGTCAGCAGCATCACCACGGTGCGAGCCCTGAAAGAAAAGGCAGCCGAACGCCGTTTGGAGCTGAAGGAACTGATTCCGGACTCGGTCAGGGTCGCAACGATTGGCCCGTCGAGCAGGAGGGTTCTCGAAGCGGAGGGCATCCCCGTGGACCTCGCGCCGGAGGATGTCCAGTCTGCCGCAGGACTCGTCGCTGTTTGGCCCACAGGCTTTGCCAGTGTGCTGTTGCCGCAAGCGGACATCGCCGATGCAGCGTTGGCGGCCGGGATCGAAGCCAAGGGAGCCGCGGTCCAGGCCGTCACGGCATACCACACCGTGGACTACCCCGCCGACCCCGAACGCCGACTCACCGCTGCCTTGGTCGCGGCGAACGGCTGGCGAGCCGGAGGCGGAACGGGGGCCCCGGAGCTCACTCCGGCAGCCGCAAAAGCCGAGCTCTCCGGCGGCCGGCTCCACGCCGTCGTCGCCGCCTCGCCCAGTGCGGCCCGACGCATCCACGCCGCACTTGCACCGCTGGAAGGCTGCCGCTTCATCGCGATCGGGCGCTCGACGGCGGCAGAGGCCGCCGCTCTCGGCCTCCCGGTTGCGGCAACCGCCAAGGAACCCACACCCGCCGGCATCGTGGCCGCCCTACGCACCGTATTCGCAACCGAAGGGAACGAAAGTTGAGCTTTCCAAACCACCGGCCCCGCCGGCTCCGCACCACCCCCGCCATGCGCCGGATGACGGCTGAACACCGGCTGGCGCCCGCGGACCTCATCTTGCCGGCCTTTATTCGCGAAGGACTCAGCGAGCCGGCTCCGATCAGTTCCATGCCCGGCGTCGTGCAGCACACCACGGACTCGCTGAAGCGCGCCGCTGCAGAAGCCGTGGAGCTTGGTGTCAGCGGAATCATGCTTTTCGGTGTTCCCGTAGTCCGTGATGCCCGCGGCACCGCTTCATTGGATCCGGACGGCGTGCTGAACAAGGCCATCCGCGATGTCCGCTCCGAGGTGGGCGATGACCTGGTGGTCATGGGCGACGTGTGCCTGGACGAGTTCACGGACCACGGCCACTGCGGGGTCCTCGACGCCAACGGTTACGTGGACAACGATGCCACCCTGGAGATTTACGCCCAGATGGCCGTGGCGCAGGCCGACGCCGGCGCCCATGTCCTGGGACCGTCCGGGATGATGGATGGCCAGATCGCCGTGATTCGCCAGGCCCTGGAAGCAGCCGGACACCAGAACACCGCGGTCCTCGCGTACGCGGCGAAGTATGCCTCGGCCTTCTACGGCCCATTCCGCGAGGCCGTGGATTCGCAACTCAAGGGGGACCGCCGCACCTACCAGATGGACGCTGCCAACCGCCGGGAAGCCATCATTGAGGTGGAACTAGACCTCGAAGAGGGCGCGGACATGGTGATGGTCAAGCCGGCCATGAGCTACCTCGACATCCTGGCCGACGTCGCGGGCATGAGCCCTGTTCCCGTGGCGGCCTACCAAATCTCCGGTGAATACGCCATGATCGAAGCGGCTGCCGCGAACGGCTGGATCGACCGCCGCGGCGCCATCACAGAATCCGTGCTCGGCATCAAACGGGCCGGCGCCGATATGGTGCTGACGTACTGGGCGTCCGAGCTTGCCGGCTGGCTCAAGGAGTCCTGATGGCCGAAACCGCTTCCACTCCCACGGCCCCGGTGGGCCCCACGGAGATCCTCCTCGGACTGAACACCTTCGGTGACGCCGGGTTGGACGCCGACGGCAACCCGAAACCGCACGCCCAGGTTTTGCGGGAGCTGCTGGCCGAAGCGGAACTGGCGGACGCCGTCGGGCTTCATGCCTTTGGCGTGGGGGAGCACCACCGCCGGGACTTCGCTGTCTCAGCGCCCGAAGTGTTCCTCGCGGCCGCAGCCGCCCGTACATCGCGGATCAGGCTCGGTTCTGCTGTCACCGTGCTGAGTTCTGATGACCCCATTCGGGTCTTCCAACGCTTCTCCACCGTTGACGCTCTCTCCAACGGTCGGGCGGAGGTGATGCTGGGCCGCGGCTCGTTCGTGGAATCGTTCCCGCTGTTCGGCCTGGACCTGGCAGACTACGAAGTCTTGTTCGAGGAGAAGCTTGAACTGTTCGACAAGGTCCGGGCGCAAAAGCCCGTGCATTGGGAGGGCCGCACCCGGCCAAACGTGAACGGGATGAGCGTTTTTCCGCCGCTGGAACACCACTTGCTGCCAACGTGGATTGGTGTGGGCGGAACTCCTGAGTCGGTGCTGCGCTGCGCCCAATACGGCTATCCGATCATCTTCGCCATCATCGGCGGGGAGCCCCGCCGCTTCGCTCCGCTGGTGAACCTGTACCGCGAGGCCATGGGGAAATACGGACACCCCATGCAGCAGATCGCCACGCACTCGCCGGGCCACGTCGCTCCGACCGACGAGCAAGCCCGCGAAGAGTTGTTCCCGCACTGGTTGGCGCAGCGTAACCGGATCGGCGCCGAACGGGGTTGGGGTCCTGCCAGCAGGGGCGAGTTCGACGCAATGTGCGCTCCGGAGGGTGCCCTGTATGTCGGTTCCCCGGAAACCGTCGCCCGGAAAATCGCGCTGCTGAAGCAGAACCTCGGCGTGGACCGTTTTGACCTCAAATACAGCAACGGAACGCTGCCCCATGAATCCATGATGCGCTGCATCGAACTCTTCGGCACTGTGGTGGCCCCTCTGGTTAGCGAACTGCTCGCCGTCACTTGAACGCGCCTGAACCCGCGCCTGAACCGCCCCGAATCCCTGAAAGAATGGAAACCATGACTTCAAACACCCCTGTCTCCGACCAGCTGTTCGACCGCGCCCGTTCGCTGATGCCCGGCGGCGTCAACTCCCCGGTGCGCGCCTTCGGCTCAGTTGGCGGCACTCCGAAGTTCATGGTTTCCGCGAAGGGACCGTACCTGACCGATGCGGATGGTCGCGAGTACGTCGACCTCGTCTGCTCCTGGGGTCCGGCATTGCTGGGCCACGCGCACCCGGCCGTCCTCGACGCCGTCCACGCCGCCGTCGACCGCGGTTTGTCCTTTGGCGCGTCGACGCCGGATGAAGCAAACCTCGCCGCGATCGTCAAGGAACGCGTCTCCGCCGTGGAACGCATCCGCATGGTGTCCACGGGCACCGAGGCCACCATGACCGCGGTGCGCCTGGCCCGCGGATTCACTGGCCGCAACCTGATCGTGAAGTTCGCCGGCTGCTACCACGGCCACCTCGATGGACTGCTCGCCGCGGCCGGCTCGGGCCTCGCGACCATGGCGCTGCCCGGTTCAGCCGGTGTCACTGAAGCTGCCGCTGCCGAAACCCTCGTCCTGCCGTACAACGACCTCGGGGCGGTGGAAGCCGCATTCGCTGCGCACGGCAACAACATCGCGGCTGTCATCACGGAAGCTGCTCCCGCCAACATGGGTGTCGTCACGCCGATCGAGGGCTTCAACGCAGGGCTGTCCCGCATCACCCGCGAACATGGCGCTCTCTTGATCCTGGACGAGGTCCTCACCGGCTTCCGCACCGGCTACGCGGGCTACTGGGGCCTCACGGGCCGCCAGGAAGGCTGGGCGCCGGACCTGCTGACCTTCGGCAAGGTGATCGGCGGCGGCATGCCGACGGCGGCCCTTGGCGGGCGTGGCGACGTGATGGACTACCTTGCGCCCCTTGGCCCGGTGTACCAGGCAGGTACCTTGTCCGGGAACCCCGTGGCGATGGCCGCCGGCGTCGCAACCCTGACGCACGCGACGCCCGAGGTCTACAGTTTCGTAGATGCCCGCTCCCTGGAACTCTCCGCGGCCCTTTCATCGGCACTGGACACCGCTGGCGTGGACCACTCGATCCAGCGCGCAGGGAATCTTTTCTCCGTGGCCTTTGGTACATCCGCCAGCGGCGTCCACAACTACGCCGACGCGCAAGCCCAGGAAGTCTTCCGCTACGCGCCGTTCTTCCACTCCATGCTTGACTCCGGTATCTACCTGCCGCCGTCGGTCTTCGAAGCGTGGTTCTTGTCCGCCGCGCATGACGACGCCGCGATGAACCGGATCTTCGACGCGCTGCCGGCCGCAGCCAAGGCGGCCGCGGAGGCGACTGCCTGACACGCGGCGTTTTCCCGATGTTTTGCAGCCTGCTCCGTGCGCGTACCGATGGGCCGGAAGCAGGCTGCGGGCAACGATCGAATCGACAAGGCGATGATTCACCTGCTCAAGCCGTCCAGAATTTCAGTGCTTGTCCTCTTAGCCCTGGTGGCAGGGGTATTTGCCGGAATCGCGCGTTCTGATAGCCCAGACCGCAGATTGTTGGCGGGCGGGGGTTCATCCCCGATGCTGGGTACCCCGCAGGCCGCTCCGACGCCCGTGTTTTCGAACCCCCCGGCCGACGGATCGCCGTCTGCTTCAGTTTCCCCTGCTACGCCTACTGAGTTGCCGCCTCCTCCCCACCCGACGCCGGAACAGCGGCTCGCGGACTTGACCCTGGAACAAAGGGTAGGACAGTTGTTCATGGTGGCAGCCAAAGCCGACGGAGGCGATGCCGGCACGGTTGCTGAGCTCCTGAACAACCATGTGGGCAACATCTATCTGGCCGGACGCAGCCAAACAGGCGTTGCTGCGACGGCATCAGTGGTGGAAAAACTGAAGGCGGGCGTTTCGCCGGCTTCAACCCGTGGGTTGCCGCTGTTCGTCGCGACAGACCAGGAAGGCGGCTCCGTCCAAGTCCTCAGGGGACCCGGTTTCCTGCCTATTCCCGCAGCTTTGGACCAAGGCAAATCGAGCCCGGAACAATTACGCGCCGACGCACGGAACTGGGGGTCCGAGCTGCTGCAGGCCGGAGTGAATGTTGACCTGGCACCGGTACTGGATACGGTTCCCAGCCCTGAGTTCGCTTCCTCCAACAAGCCCATTGGCGCGTTCCAGCGCGAGTACGGCTTCACCCCGGCCGCGGTGTCCGAGCTCGGGAACGCGATGGCGGCCGGGCTGCGGGACGCAGGGGTGGCGCCGGTGGTCAAGCATTTCCCGGGCATGGGACGCGTCAGCCTGAATACCGACGTCAGCGCCAATGTCCGCGACGCCGAAACCACCCGGACGGATCCCTACCTCGCTCCATTCAAGGCCGCGATTGACGGAGGGCTCCGGTGGGTCATGATTTCGAACGCCTACTACGACAAGATCGATCCCGACCACATGGCGCCGTTCTCACCCGTCATCATGCGTACCATGTTGCGTGCAGACGCAGGGTTCACCGGAATCATCGTGTCCGATGACCTGTGCAACGCTGTGCAGCTGTCGCCTTGGAGCATGGGGGACAGGGCAACGAATTTCATCGCCGCGGGCGGCACCATGGCTTTGTGCGCAGATACGGCTTCCGTTCGGGTGATGTACACCCAGGTCCTGGAGCGGGCGAAGACCGATCCTGATTTCCGTAGAACGGTCGATGCCGCGGCCTTGACCGTTCTCCAGGTCAAAGCCGGGCAGTTGGCCCTACACGAAAATCCCCGGCTTCCGGACGATTCACCACCGCGTGGGCGAGTGGTTCGTCTGGAAGCCGGGGATTTCTTGGTAAGGCCTAGAGTACGTCCGAAAGGAAGCCCTTCAAACGTTCGGTTCGAGGTTCCGTGAAGAGCTGTTCGGGCGATCCTGACTCCACGACGACGCCCGCATCCATGAACGTCACGGTGTCCGACACGTTCCTTGAGAAGCCCATTTCGTGGGTTACCACCACCATGGTCATGCCACCCTTGGCCAGATCGGCCATGAGCGCGAGCACGCCCTTGACCAGCTCAGGGTCCAGGGCGGAAGTTGCCTCGTCGAAGAACATGACCTCGGGCTTCATGGCCAGCGCACGGGCAATGGCCACACGCTGCTGCTGCCCACCGGAGAGATTGGCTGGCCGGGCATCGGCCTTGTGCTTGAGTCCGACGAGATCCAGCTGTGCCAACGCCTCCTCACGGGCCCGATCCTTGGACATCCCGCGCAGCTTCCGCAAAGCCAGCGTGATATTTTCCGCCACTGTCTTGTGGGGGAACAGGTTGAACTGCTGGAAGACCATACCGATCCGTCGCCGCAGTTCATCCGGGTTGTCCTTGAGCACTGAACGGCCATCGAGCAAGATGTCACCCTGCTCGGGTTCGATCAGCCGGTTCATGACCCGCAGAAGCGTGGATTTTCCCGAGCCGGAAGGGCCGATCACTGAAGCCGTGGTGCCCTTCTCAACGTGCAGGTCGATCCCGCGCAGGACATGGTTGGACCCGAACGACAAGTGGATGTTCTTCGCGGTCAGCGTTCCGGAAACGAACTCGCTCATACGTGGGCTCCCTTTCCGACGACGGCGGCTACCTCGTCCGGTTCTTTCTTCTCCGGCCGGCCCGAGCGAAGACGGCGGTCAATCCAGTTCACGAAGTGCGTGAGCGGGATGGTCATTGCAAGGTAGAAGATTGCCGCTGCGACGTAAGGCGACAGGTTTCCGCTATTGGACGCTGCGTCCTTGCCGATCTGGAAGATCTCACGCTCTGCGGCAACGAGTCCCAGGGTAAAGAGGAGGGACGATTCCTTGATCAGGGCAATGAACTGATTCACCAGCGCCGGCAGTACGCGCCGGACACCCTGGGGAACCACCACGAGCCGCATGGCAGGGCCGTAACCGAACCCCAGGGCGCGCGTCGCCTCGAGCTGTCCTTTGTCGACGCTCTGAATGCCCGAGCGGAAGATCTCGCCGATGTAGGCCGCCGACATCAGGGACAGCGCCGCGATGGCCAACGGGTACGGGCTCGTGGAACCTGTCAGCTGCTTGATGATTGGTCCGAAGCCGAGGCCAATCACGAGGATCGTGAGGACCGGGGGCAGCCCACGGAGGATATCCGTATACACGCGGGCGATCCACCGTGCCCCTGCGTTCCGGGAGATCCCCATGAGCGCGAGCAGCATGCCGAGCACCGTGCCGATGACGCCGGACGTGACGGCCAGGACGAGGGTGTTCGGCAGCCCGACGGCGAACATCTTGGGAAGGACTTCGCCAATCGCCTTCCAATCAAGGAAGGTCTCAGAGAGCAGTTTGAGGATTTCCAGGAGATCCATGAAACGCCTGGGTTACTTAGCGGGGATCTGGACGGCCTTGCTGCCCGGCTTCCAGCCCTGGGGGGTTTGATCCGCCGTCGTCGGGCGGTCCTTGTACCACTCGGCCGTGAGCTTGGTCCACGTGCCGTCCGCGATTACAGCATCGAGGCCCGAGTTGATGGCGTCCGTCAGGGCCTTGTTGTCCTTGTTCACGGCGTAGGCAGTGAAGTTCTGGGTGTTGACCACCTTTTCGGCGATCTTGGTCTTGTCGCCGTCTTTGACCTGGCCTGTGGCCTGCTGCGACGGGGCAACCCAGGCGTCAACCTGACCGCTCTTGACGTTGGCGTAGACCGTGTTGTAGTCCGGGAAGCGGACGGGCTCAAGCTTGAGCGTGTTGGTGACGTAGTCGTCCTGGACCGTGCCCTGGACAACGCCGATGCGGACGTCGGACTTGAGGTCCGCGAAGCCCTTGACCTTGGAGTCGGTCTTGGTCACCACGGCCATGTAGCCGAAGTCGTAGCCATTGGTGAAGCCGACCGTCTCGCGGCGCTTGTCCGTGGTGGAGATCGAGGAGGATCCGAGGTCGAACTGCTTGTTCTTGACCTGGGAGAGCAGCGCTGAGAAGTCAGTGGAGGCGAACTCGACCTTGAGGCCCAGCTTGGCGCCAATGGCGCGCAGGAGCTCATTGTCGTAGCCGGTGAACTTGCCCGAAGGATCGATGAAGATGTTCGGCGGAGCGTCCGAGAGCGTGCCGACACGCAGGGTGCCGTCGGTGATGAGGCCCAGCTTGGACTTGTCGATCTTGTCCAGGGGAGTGACGTCCTTGGTGGTGTACTTGTCCAGAGTCTTCTGGTCGCTGCCGGCTAGGGCGTCGGTTGGCGAGGCGCTGCTGGTGCTGCCCGCTCCGCCACCGCAGGCGGCCAGGGAGACGGCAAGGACTGCGGCCACGGGGACAGCGGAGAACCACTTCAGGGCTTTGATTTTCATCAAGCAAATCACTTTCATCGGGGAACACGCGTTCGTATCAAGGCGGGCGGGGAACGCAGCCAAAGCAGGTTTGGGCCGCTAATATCAGAACTCGACCCGCCAAACTTAATTATGTCATCAGCGTATTCGACGATGAATTGGCGGCGATTAGATGCGTGATTCCCGGAAACTCCGAATTAAATTCACTAATCATCGGGAAGTGCCCCCGAAGTGCGGTGCCTTCGGCATCAGGAGGGAATTCGTGACTGACGTCCAGTTGGCATTCAGGCAACCGAGGGCAATGTGACGTGTATCCCATCATGCGGACGCTGGCGAAGCGTCCAGTCCGTGGACCTAAGCCCTTAGAAGTCTCCGCGGCTGGCATCTTCCGGGGGAAGAACCGGCCAATTGCCTTCGATGACGGCTGTTGGTTTGGTCTTGCGCAGGTAGGTCTGGAAATCGGCGGCCTGTGCAGCCGCCCAATCGACCTGGAGGTGGTGCAGCTTGGAAGCGGGCATCTGCAGCTTAGGGAATTTGCCGGCCATTGCATCGAGGACGCGCAGGGTTGCTAGGGCGTCCGCGGCGGAGGTGTGGGCGTTATCGAGGTTCACGCCGTATTCCTCGCACAACGCTGTCAGGGTCCGTTTGCCCTTGCGGTACCGGTCAACCTGCTTGTTCATGACGTAGGGGTCAAGCACGGGGAATCGGGTCAGTTGCGGAACGCCGTAACGGGCGGATTCGGCGGCCAGGACCGTGAAGTCATAGCTGGCATTGAACGCAATGACCGGCACGCCGCTGTCGAACAGTTCCTGAAGTGCTGCCGCAACCTCACGCGTGACCTCTGCGGCGGGGCGGCCCTCGGCCCTTGCCTTCTCCGTAGTGATGCCGTGGATTTCACTGGCTTCCAAGGGGATCTCCACGCCAGGGTCCGCCAACCACTCGAGCTCCTTGATGACGCCGCCATCGTCATCCACGACGGTCACGGAAGCGGTGACGATCCTCGCGGAACGGGAGTTCCGTCCCGTGGTCTCAAGATCGAACGCGGCGCGGGGGAGGGTGTTCCAGGAGCTCATGCTTCAACGCTACCGGCGCCCTCCGACATGAACCGGACCGACACTCCCTCGGGGACGATACGGCGGACTATGACGATACGCTGGTGGAATGCGGATGGAGTTTGTGACGGCGGTGCTCGCCGTCGTGGATCTCATGCCGCCTGGCGTTGCCGTGTCCTATGGGGATGTTGCCGAGCTTCTGGGCGCCGGCGGTCCCCGGCAGATCGGATCCGTTATGAGCCACCACGGGAGCGCTGTGGCCTGGTGGCGCGTCCTTCGCGCCAGTGGCGAGGCTCCACCGGGCCTTGAGGCGGAGGCGCTGCGCCACTACTTGGACGAGGGAACGCCGCTCCACGGCGCCTACGCAGAGTATCTGCAGACTGGCGAGGGCCGGTGGCGGGTTAACCTGGGCTTGGCCCGGTGGGCTCCGAGGGATCAGGATTTCGACAGTATCGATGTGATCTCTGAGCAACTCGAGCGTCAGCTCCATAAATTGTCAGTGCCCGATGATGAAATGACTGTGTGAGTCCAACACCGACCCCGCAGGCGACAAAACAGCAAACAACAAGACGGCAAACACCGCAGCAGGCCTCCGCCCGGTTGCGGCTGCTTCCGCCGCGTGAAGTCCATTACGCAGCACCGGCGTTGTCCGCTGACCAGGCCGCCGTCGTCGAACTTCCGCTCGGATCCGGGCCGGTGTTGGTGCCGGGGGCACCGGGCACCGGGAAGTCCACAGTGCTGGTGGAGGCTGCTGTCCGGCGCGTCCAGCGCGATGGCGTGGATCCCGAACGGATCCTGATCCTGGCGCCCGGCCGGCATGCGGCGTCGGCGTTGCGGGACACCTTCACGGGGCGGCTGGACCGCAGTTTGAGTACGACGCCGGCACGCACCTGGGCGTCATACGCTTTCGATCTGATCCGGCGTGCCAAAGCCGAGGGCGTGCTGCCGCTCCAGCGGCCGCCTAAGTTGCTTTCGGGGCCGGAACAGGACCTGATCATCAAGGAATTGCTGGAGGGACACGCCAAACCGGGCTTTGAACTACCGTGGCCCCAGGATTTGTCTGCGGCGTTGCCGACGCGGGGCTTCCGGCAGGAGATCCGCCAGCTTTTCGACCGCATCATTGAATCCGGCCGCACTGCGGAAGACCTGACGGCGCTTGCCTATGAATGCGCCCGGCCGGACTGGATCGCCGCCGCGGACCTGTATGCGGAATACCGCGATGTGCTGGATCTGCGGATGCCGGAGGCCTTTGACCCGGCAGGGATCATCACCGCGGCGCGCCAGATCTTCCAAGATTCCCCCGGATTCCTGGCGGCCGAGCGTGAACGGCTGCAATTGATCCTGGTGGACGACATCCAGGAGGCAAATCCCGCAGTGTTCGAACTGCTCGCGGACATCGCAGAGGGGAAGGACGTTCTGGTGACGTCCTCCCCGGACACCGTGGTCCAGGGGTTTCGCGGTGCCCGTCCCGATCTTGTCGCCGAATTGCCCCGACTGCTCGCAGGCGCAGCCTTCGGAGACCTTGAGCGTACCGTGCGGGAGCTTCCGCTGTGGCACACCCATCGGCACCTCCCCGAGGTCGCGAAAGCGTGGACGGGCGTGGCCGCGCGTATCTCGCAGCGCGCGGGAGGCCAGTTGGCCCGGCGTCTGGATCCGCTGCCTACATCGGCGGGGGAGCCGCGTTCCGGAGATACGCGAGCCGCGGGCCGCGTGGAAGCACATGTCCTTCCCTCCGCAGTCCACGAATTGCGCTACGTGGCCCAACGCATCCTTGAAGCACAGCTACGTGAGAACCACGAGTTCGGTGACATCGCAGTGATCGTGCGCAACGGTGGGCAATTGGCGCAATTGCAACGCTATCTGAGCGGTCAAGGAATCCCAGTCCGCGTGCCCGTCGCGGATTCAGCTGTCCGCGATGAAGTGGCTGTTCGTCCCCTGCTTGAGGTGTATGGCGTGGTGCTGGATCCCGCCAAGCTGACGCCTGAGTCTGCTGTCTCGCTACTCACGTCGAGGATCGGCGGGGCTACCGCCATCGAGCTGCGCCGCCTGCGGCAATCCCTGCGCAGGGAGGAACTGCTGGGCGGCGGTGGACGGTCCAGTGACGCGTTGCTCGTTGAAGCCTTGCTGGAGCCCGGGGCGCTGGGTTCTTTGGGTATCGAGGGCAGCTCGGCACGGCGCTTGGCCCGCATGATCGCGGCAGGACGTCTCGCTTCCGCCGAACCCGGAGCCAACGCTGAAACGGTGTTGTGGGCGCTGTGGCAAGCTACCGGACTGGCCTCGCGCTGGACGGAAATGGCGCTCGACGGCGGCGCGGCAGGCGCCCGCGCGGACCGGGACCTTGACGCCATGATGGCTCTGTTCCACACCGCCGAGCGTTATGTTGACCAGCTCCCAGGCTCCGGCCCTGAGCAGTTCCTGGAGTATCTGCTCAGCCAGGAACTCCCCATGGACACCCTTGCCGCCAGGGCGCAGTTGGAGGATGCGGTGGAGCTCATGACGCCGGCCAGCGCGGCCGGGCGGGAATGGTCCGTGGTCATTGTCGCGGGCCTGCAGGAAGGCGTCTGGCCCAACACCAGGCTCCGGGGTGAACTCCTCGGAAGCACTTTGTTTGCCGATGCCATCGAGCACGGGGTTGAACACGCCTTGCAACGGGGTCCCCTTAGCAGGCTGCGGGATATCCGCTATGACGAGCTGCGCAGTTTCTCCACAGCTGTTTCACGCGCACGGGAAGTCCTCATCTGCACAGCTGTTTCTTCTGAAGATGAGCAGCAATCGGCCTTTCTTGACTACGTGGCGCCCCTCGAGCCGGGACAGTACCAACGTGAGTACACACAAGTAGGCCGGCCCATGAGCCTTCGTGCCTTGGTGGCCGAGCTAAGGCAGCGCGTTCAGCCGGACGAAGCTGCGCTTGCCCGCCCCGGCGTGGCCGAGGAGGCCGCGGAAGCGGCCCGAGTCCTGGCCCACCTTGCCACCGCGGAGCCTGCGGTGCCTGGCGCACATCCGGATTCCTGGTGGGGATTGGCGCCGCTGAGCAGCGAGGAACCGGTGGTCCCGGAGGGAGGAACTGTGTTCGTTTCTCCCTCGAAGGTGGAAACCGTACACAAATCGCCGTTGGATTGGTTTGTCCAGGCAGCGGGTGGCGAACCCGCCACTGACTTTGCCCGTAGCCTTGGCACCCTGGTCCATGCGATTGCCCAGGAGCTGCCCGATGCTTCCGGGGCTGAGTATGTCGCGGAACTTGTGCGTCGCTGGCCGACCCTTGGCATGAAAGACAACTGGGAGGGCAGGCTGGACTTCCAGCGTGCAGTGCAGATGGTCCGGAAGCTCGCCCAATACGTCCTTGTCATGCGGAGCGAAGGCCGAAGCCTGGCCGGGGTCGAAGTAGACTTCGACGTTCCCCTGCCGGAGGTGCGGCTCGATCCCTCCTCCGGGGATTCCGATGCTGTCCGGAACGCCGTGCTTCGGGGGCAAGTGGATCGCTTGGAAATAGATGCCGAAGGCAGGCTGGTGATTGTTGACCTCAAGACGGGCAAACGCCAGCCGGGCAAAACCGAACTTGCGAGGCACCCGCAGCTGGGCGCGTATCAGGCGGCGGTGCTGCACGGGGGATTCGAGGGTCTGCCCGTTCCCGGGCTTGTTCCAGGCGGCGCCGTTCTGGCACAGCTTGGGACCAAGGCGAAGGCGCCGGCAATCCAAGTGCAGGAGCCTCTGGACCCGGGAGATAACTGGGCGCAGGACCTTGTCAGCGAGGCTGCCGTGCTCATGGCCGGAGCTAGCTTCGAGGCACGTCACGATCCCTCAAAAGGCAGCCACGGGGGCCACGGTTGCCGTCTGCCCGATATTTGCCCATTGTGCTCCAGGGGAAAGCAGGTCACCGAATGACCGTCCAAACACTCGCCGGTATCGAGGCTGAAGAGACTGCCGAAGATGCCCCGGTGCTGCCCGAACCTCGATTCTCGCCTGGTGAGTTGTCGGCCATCCTGGGCGAGCGGAACCGTCCCACGGAAGAGCAATCCGCCATTATTGCGTCGCCGTTGACCCCACGGCTGGTCATCGCCGGCGCGGGATCCGGGAAGACTGCAACCATGGCGGATCGCGTTGTATGGCTCGTGGCCAACGGATGGGTCCGCCCGGAAGAAGTCCTGGGCGTCACCTTCACCCGCAAGGCCGCAGGGGAGCTGGCAAGCCGTATCCGCACCAAATTGGCAACACTGCAACGCATAGCGTCGTCGGATAACGGGCAGTACGGTTTCCCGGAGGGTGTTGCCGGCTCCGATGAACTTGAACCCAAGGTGTCCACCTACCACTCCTACGCCAGTGGGATCGTGGCCGACTACGGCCTCCGCCTGGGAATCGAACGCGATGTGGTGCTGCTGGGAGGCGCCCAGGCCTGGCAGCTTGCCAGCGAGGTGGTTGAAGCGTACGACGGCGAATACGAGCACTTCACAGCTGCCAAGTCCACGTTGGTCAATGCCGTGATGCAGTTGGCCGGCGAGTGCGCCGAGCATTTGCGGGAACCCGCGGAAGTTCAGCGCTGGTTGATGGAGCGGGTGTCCGAGTTCGCTCACTTGCCTTATGTGGAGGGGGCGAAAAAGAACCCCGCCCAAGCCGCCGGCGATCTCGGCGCCATGTTGCGTACCAGGGCCAGCGTTGCGGACATGGTGGGGCGTTACCAAATGGCCAAGAGGAACCGGGGGGTCCTGGACTTCGGCGACCTCGTAGCACTCGCCGCCAAGATCGCCCAGGACATACCCTTGGCTGCCTCTACCGAGCGGGCCCGCTACAAGGTGGTGCTGCTTGACGAATTCCAGGACACCTCGCACGCCCAGTTGGTCCTGTTCTCCCGCCTGTTCGGGGGAGGGCATGCCGTCACGGCGGTGGGGGATCCCAATCAGTCAATCTATGGGTTCAGGGGCGCCTCGGCAGGCCAACTGTTCCGCTTCGTGCAGGAATTCCCCGTCCGCGTGGAGGACAGCTTCGGAACGGCTTCCTTTGCCACTGCCCCCACCTCATACCTGACAACCGCGTGGCGGAATGGACGCAACATCCTGGCCGCGGCCAACGTCATTTCGGCCCCCCTCAACAAAGCAGCCCATCTCAACAGCGCAACCCGGCACGAGAAGGCGGCCGCGATTGACGGCGCCGCGGGTGCAAAGGCTACAGACAGCTCTGTGGCAGTACCTCCGTTGCAGCCGAGCCAAGCGGCTGTGGACGGCAACGTCGTGCTCGGGCGCTTTGCCACGGACGAAGACGAGGCCGCTGCGATTGCCCGGGACGTCCACCGCTACCGGCGCACGGTCTTCGAAACCGCGGCTGATGGCGCACCCGTTTCGCCCACCATGGCAGTGCTCTGCCGCCGCCGGGCCCAGATGGAGTGCCTGCGGCGTGAATTCGAAGTCCAGGGGATCCCCTATGAAATAGTGGGTCTCGGCGGCCTGCTCGATACCCCGGAAGTAGTGGACCTCGTGGCTGCGGTCCGGGTCCTGGCCGATCCCGGCCGCTCGGACGCCTTGATGCGTCTGCTGGTAGGAGCCCGTTGGCGCATCGGTACTTCCGACCTCCTGGCATTCCGAGACTGGTCGCAGTTCCTGGCCCGACGGCGCTCCCAAGGCCGTGCCGGAGAGGGAGGCGCGGTGGACCACGCAGGGGCAGACGAAAGCCCGGTGGAGACCGTGGTGGAGAGCGACATCACGGATGCCGCGAGCCTTGTGGAGGCGCTGGACTTCTTGCCACGACCGGGATGGACCTCAGGCCACGGCCGCTCCCTCAGCGCCCCGGCGTTGGAACGTCTCGGCCGGCTGTCTGCGGAACTTCGGAACCTCCGCGGGTTCATCGGGGATGACCTCACCACCCTCCTTGGCGAGGTGGAACGTGCCATGTTGCTGGACATTGAGGTCGCAGCGAAGCCCGGCACGAGTATCCATCAGGCTCGCCGGAACCTGGACGCATTCCACGACGCCGCTGCGAGCTTCCTACACACCTCCCAGCGCGTGGACCTGTTGGCCTTCCTGGGCTGGCTTGAAGCCGCCGCCGCGGAAGAGGGCGGTCTGGACATGGCCGACGCCGAGGTGAACCACGAGGCCGTGCAACTGCTGACGGTGCACGCCTCCAAAGGCTTGGAATGGGACGTTGTCTTTGTGCCCGGGCTCAATGCCGGGGCCTTCCCGAGCAGCCGCGACTCGCGATGGAGCAGCGGCACCGCAGCCCTGCCATGGCCCCTCCGCGGAGACCGGGCCGACCTCCCGCAATGGGATCTGGACCAACCAGACCAGAAAGGCTGGCTGGATGCCGAAAAGGACTTCAAATCAGAGGTTCAGCACCATGGCGAGGCCGAAGAACGGCGACTCGCCTACGTTGCCTACACGCGTGCAAAGTTCGTCCTGTGGGCATCGAGCGCCGCATGGAACGGTTCCCGGGCAGGGATTGCAGAGACGTCTCCCTTCCTTGCTGAGTTGGCATGTCTGGCTGACCAAGCAGACGACGACGCACGTGGAGCATCCGCCGCTTTCATTCACCCGCAGTCGCTCAGTGAAGACGCACTACCCACTGAGAGCCCCCTGACAGTCGGCACGGAAGTGGCGCTCTTTCCCTATGATCCGCTCGAAGGTCCCAGCGACCCTCGCACGGGAGAACGGCTCCGGCTTGTACCGGGCAGGCGGGCTGCCATGGAGGCCGCGGCAACCCGGGTCAGGGAAGCCATTGAGGGGCTCCGGGTGGACTCGGCGATCGTCATCGAGGCCCCCTTGGCTAGTCCTCCGTCCCGCACGTCCGTTCCACAGCTCCGAGGCGCGGCCGCTGGCTGGGCGGCCGAGGCAGGGCTGTTGTTGGAACGGCAGTTGCGACGGAAGCCGATCCAGGACGTCCATTTGCCGGGGCATATCTCGGCATCCATGTTCGTCGATCTTGGAGACGATCCTGCTGCCGTCCTGGCCCAGCTCCGGCGGCCCGTGCCGCGGCAGCCTGGGATCTCGGCCCGCAAGGGCACCGCATTCCATTCATGGGTGGAGGAGTACTTCGGAACCACTGGCATGCTGGACCTCGACGAGGCACCCGGCTCTGACTCGCACATCGACGAGGCCTACGGTCTTGACGACATGGTGGCAACGTTTGTTACCTCCGAATGGGCACACCGTGCCCCTGCCTTCGTCGAGGTTCCGGTCGAGACACGGATTGGAGACGTTGTTGTGCGCGGCCGGATCGACGCCGTTTTTCAGGGGGCGGACGGTGCCTGGGAACTGGTGGACTGGAAGACGGGCAAGCGGCCGGCAGGCAGGCAGCTTAAGACTCGCGCCGTGCAGCTTGCCGTGTACCGGCTTGCGTGGGCGCGCCTCAAGGGCGTGTCGTTGGAGCGGGTCAGCGCAGCTTTTTACTACGTAGCCGATGACGCCGTGGTGAGGCCCCACGATTTGGGCACGGAGGCTGAACTGGAGAACATCATCGCTTCCGCGCTGGTCAGCTAAGACCAGGGGCTGGTCAGCTAAGGCCGCCCCGGGTAGCAAAGACCGCGCTGGCGCCGGTGAAAACCGGCTAGCGGTCCTTGGCGTCCTGAAGAGGAGCGGGCTCAACCACCTGGAGGGCCTTTGTCGAGGTGTCGTCTGATTCGGACGGCGCCTCCGGCGTTGAGCCGGTCCTTTTGTCCGAAACCGCCACAAACCCTGAAGCGGCCTCTTCTCCGTGAGCCTTATCCTTTGTGACCTTGTCCACAGCGGCTTCGTCCAAGGGCTCAACGGTGACTGGCGGCGTCGTGGCGGCTGTTTCCGGATTGTTCGTTTGAACCGCCTCCGGGATGGCTGTCACGCTCACCGCGGGCTGCGCCGGTCCATCGTCGGAAGCGGCAAGCTCCGCAGCTGCGGCCTCGGCCTCCTCGGCGGCCAGTGCGTTTTGTTCCTCTATGTCGTCGGCGAGGGATTTGAGCATGCCCTCGGCCTCGCCCGTCATTTCACTGTGCCCCGCAGCCATGGCCTTGACGAGATACTGGGCCAGGGCGAATTCGGCGAGCAGTGCCGAGCGACGCAGCAGGTGTCCGTCCGGCGTGTCCCGTCGGGCTTCCGTGTAGTGCCGGAGGACGGACTCTACAAACCTCTGTTCGTTTGACGCCACGAGCCAGGCGAAGTCATCGGCCGGATCGCCGATGCGCAGATCCGTCCACCCCGTCAGGGCGGTGACGCTGTCGCCGTCGATTAGCAGATTGTCTTCATGGAGATCGCCGTGGACCACGCACGGATTGAAGCGCCACAGCGCCACGTCCTCGAGTGCGTGCTCCCAACGACGAAGCAAGGAGGGCGGAATCTTGCCCGTGGTGGCGGCCTGGTCCAACTCATTGAGCTTACGCTGGCGGAATTCGTTCGCGGTGTAGCTGGGAAGATCGGCGTTGTTGACAAGCGATTGGGGGAGGTCGTGGACCGCTGCCAGTGCCGTGCCGATCTCCTTGGCCAATGCATCATTGCAGCTGGACAGCTCTTCGATGCTGCGCGTGGCCCCGGCCAAGTGGGCATAGACAAAAGTGCTCAGTGCACCTTGGCGCACCGTTCCGGCCACTGTGGGCATCAGAAAAGGCAGCTCTGCCCTGATCGCCGGGGCAAATGCACGCAGGATCATGAATTCGGTCTCCAGCCGTGCGCTTGCTTCCGGATGGCGTGGTGAACGGACGCGCCAACGCTTGCCCTCAGAGTCCAACAGCAGCGCCGAATCGAAATCGGCAGCATCATCCGGGGCGGAGGCGGCAGCCGTCGGCGTCAGGCCGGGCACCGCCGCAGTTGCTACAGCGGCCAGTTCGAACGGTGTTCTTCTCACGTGTTCCACGGTAGATTGACTAGCGCCTATGGGAGCGATGCAGTGCGGCGAGTCTTGAGATCCGCGTGAAAACAGCGTTCAGGGAGCGTGCCTCGAAGACGGATCCAAATGTCATTTGTCGGTGCGAGTCAGTACGGTAGGTACATGAGTTTCACCGAGTTCCCGGCACCGGCAAACCACCTTATCGATACCGTTCTTCCGGTGCGCCCTGCCTTGGTCGACCGGGGATCGGCCGAGCGCATGACGCCAGGCATGCTTGACGAAGTGATCTCTTCGGGAGGTGCCAAGGCCATGGTGCTGTCGCAACGCCAAGCTCTCACTGTGGGCGACAAGCTGTGGCTGGGCGATGCTGCGCCGATCTTTGAAAGCCTCCAAGCGGCCAGCGGGCCGCTCACTGCCGTTTATCTCGGCCGGACTCTCGCCCCTTCCTCTGTCCCACAGCAAACACCGATCGTCCTCTTCGTGCCCGGCGAGCCGGCCGCCCCCGGAACTGCGGGACTTCCGGCCGATGGCACCTGGACGGGGTTTCGGGAGATCGCTGCCCGCCTCGATGCCACGGAAACCGCTTTGTTCGTTGAGGCCAGCGCCATTTCCAATTGGCATGCCACCCATACACACTGCCCGCAATGCGGTACCCCTACCGTCATCGAGGCCGGGGGCTGGGTGCGTCGATGCCCGCGGGACAATTCCGAACACTATCCCCGGACGGATCCGGCCATCATCGTCACGGTCGTCGGCTCCGACGGCAGACTGCTTCTTGGAGGAGGCGGGCCGGTAGACGCGAAGAACTACTCCACCCTGGCTGGCTTCGTGGAGCCCGGAGAGTCGCTTGAACAGGCCGTGGTGCGAGAAATCGGGGAAGAGGTTGGTGTGCGGGTCACCGCTTGCCAGTACCTTGGTTCCCAGTCGTGGCCGTTTCCGGCCTCGCTCATGCTTGGGTTTACGGCAACAACGGACGACGTCGAAGCCCGGCCCGACGGCGTCGAGGTGACCCGGGCGCGCTGGTTCAGCCGTGCGGAACTCCAGGCGGCCGTGCTCAGCGGCGAGATTACGATCTCCACGCGGCTCTCGATTGCGCGTTCCCTGATCGAGCACTGGTACGGCGGCGTCATCGAGGACCTCCAGCCGTGACGGACGGTATTCTCAGCGACACCGTTTCACTCGAGGACCGGATACTCGGTGGTCTTGATGCCGAGCAGCGGGAAGTCGCCAGCAACCTCAACGGGCCCATGTGCGTCCTTGCCGGAGCCGGAACAGGGAAAACCCGGGCCATCACGCACCGCATCGCTTACGGCGTCCATTCCGGTGTCTACAGCCCCCAGCGACTCTTGGCCGTCACGTTCACTTCCCGCGCCGCCGCCGAAATGCGCAGTCGGCTGCGGGATCTCGGCGTCGGAAACGTCCAAGCGCGTACTTTTCACGCCGCCGCGCTGAGGCAATTGCAGTTCTTCTGGCCCCAAGCGATCGGCGGTGTCCTGCCGAACTTGCTTGACCACAAAGCCAACATCATCGCCGAAGCCGCCCGTCGTCTCCGGCTCAGTACTGATCGAGCCTCCATCCGTGACCTTGCGGCCGAGATCGAGTGGGCCAAGGTCTCCATGCTGACGCCGGCCAACTACCTTGAAAACGCCCACGGACGCGGCACCCCGGGCGGCTTCGACCTCACCGCCGTCGCGCGGGTCTTCCAGTCCTACGAGGACGTGAAGACGGACCGGAACGTCATCGACTTCGAGGACGTCCTGCTGATCACGGTCGGTATCCTGCAGGAAGATCCGAAAGTAGCGGCCACGGTCCGCGAACAGTACCGGCATTTCGTGGTGGACGAATATCAGGACGTTTCTCCGCTGCAACAGCGGCTCTTGGAGCTTTGGCTTGGCGGTCGCGACGAGCTCTGCGTGGTGGGCGACGCCAGCCAGACCATCTACTCCTTCACGGGTGCCTCTCCGAAGCATCTCCTTGGCTTCAAGGGGCAGTACTCCTCAGCGACAGTCGTCAAGCTGGTCCGTGACTATCGCTCCACGCCTCAAGTTGTGAAGCTGGCCAATGATCTCCTCGGATCCCGGCGGAGCGGTGGAACAGTGGCCGATGCTGCTTGGGCAAAGCCCTTGCAGTTGGTGGCGCAGCGTCCAACTGGACCGGAGCCACGGTTCATGGAATGCCCCGATGACGAGGCAGAGGCCGCGGTGGTCGCTGGCCGGATTCGGGAGCTGATCGACGCCGGCACCAAGGCGAGCGAGATCGCTGTGCTTTTCCGCACCAACGGACAGTCGGAAGCCTACGAACAAGCCCTCGCTTCGGCGGGCATTGGTTACCAGCTTCGGGGCGGTGAGCGCTTCTTCGCGCGCAAGGAAGTCCGGGATGCCATCCTCCAGCTGCGTGCCGCCACGCGGGCAGTGGCCGAGGACTCCGCCAAAGAACCCCTCGGCCAACTGGTCCGGGACATCGTGGCCTCGCTCGGCTACACGGATGTCGCCCCACACAGCGGCGGGGCCCTGCGCGAGCGCTGGGAGTCGCTGGCGGCCCTGGTGGCGCTCGCGGACGAACTTGCCATCAGCCGTGGGCCGGAATTCACTCTGATGGAATTCGTCAACGAACTCCAGGAACGTTCAGTGGCCCAGCATGCCCCGACGGTCCAGGGCGTGACCCTCGCTTCACTACACGCGGCAAAGGGTTTGGAGTGGGATGCCGTGTTCCTGGTGGGCTTGAGTGAGGGCCTCATGCCGATTTCTTTCGCCGACACTCCCGAGAGCGTAGATGAGGAACGCCGCCTGCTCTACGTCGGGATCACCCGGGCACGCGAGCACTTGACGCTTTCCTGGTCCACGGCCCGCACGCCTGGAGGCCGGGCCAACCGCAAGCCTTCGCGCTTCCTCGACGGGCTACGCCCGGATTCGGTGCTCGGAGCCAGCGCCCGCAGCCGCGCCGTCCCGCGGCGCAAAGCGGCAGCGCCGGCGTCGTGCAGGGTCTGCGGAACTATGCTTGCCACCGGTGCTGAACGCAAGGTGGGTCGCTGCAGCCAGTGCCCGCCCACGTATGAGGAACAGACCTTTGAGGCTTTGCGGCAATGGCGCAAGGACGAGGCACTGAGCAACGAGGTTCCCGCCTATGTGGTCTTCACCGACGCGACGTTGACCGCCATCGCCGAGGCTCGGCCTGCTTCGCTTGAGGAACTGGCGAAGCTCGCTGGTGTGGGACCTTCCAAGCTGGAAAAGTATGGCGAAGCCGTGCTGGCGGTCTTGGTCGAGAACGGGTCTGCCTAGTGCCGCGGGTCGCGGGCCAGCCCGCATTGCCGCTGACCACCGACGACGGTGCGCCCGTCGTCGTTCGACGCTCGGCCCGTCGCCGTCGAACTGTGGCGGCTTTCTGGGAGGACGGCAACGCGATTGTTGCGATCCCTGCCCACTTCACGAAGGCACAAGAAAGCGAATGGGTCCGGCGGATGCTGGACAAGCTCAAACGCCAGGGGGAGAGGCGGACCCAAGGTGCCGGCAGGAGGCGTCCTGCCAGCGATTCTGCCCTCGCCCTTCATGCCTCGGAGCTGTCATCAAAGTATCTGGGCGGTCGTGCCATCCCGACGTCGGTCCGCTGGGTCAGCAACCAGAAGTCACGGTGGGGTTCGGCTACTCCGGCGGACGGGACCATCCGGTTGTCGGACAAGCTCCGGGCCATGCCGCAGTGGGTGATCGACTACGTGTTGCTCCACGAACTCGCGCATCTGCTGGTGGCCGGGCATAACGCCGCGTTTTGGCGATTGTTGGAGGCATACCCCGAGACGCACCGGGCCAAAGCGTTCCTGGAGGGCGTGGCCTTTGCGACGTCGCGGGGTCTCGGCCCGGATGACAATGGCGCCAGCGCACCAGCCCGGGACTGGGACGCCGAGGCCGACGTCGACTAAATGCTTCCGGGAGCGGCGCGGCTCCTTATGGAACTGCGCCTTAAGGTAGGGCCGCTTAGGACTTGGGTCCACCAGGTTCCGGGTTGTCGCCAGGGGTATCTTCCTCTTCAGGCTTCTGAGCCTCCGGGCCGCCCTCGTCCGGGGTGTCGTAGCCACCCTCAAGGAGCTTCTGCAGGGCGTCGTCCACCTCGGTATCGCTGGCTTCGGCCAGGCGGCGCCGTTCGGTGAAGCCCGTGGGATCGTCCAGGTCGTGGGCTGTGGGGAGCAAATCGGGGTGCTGCCAGATGGCATCGCGGCCGGCGATTCCACGTTCGTCCTTCAGCGCAGCCCACAACGTGGCGGCCTCCCGCAGGCGCCGCGGGCGCAGTTCCAGCCCCACCAGTGAGGAGAACGCGTGTTCCGCGGGTCCTCCCGTGGCGCGGCGCCGTCGCACCGTTTCCCGAAGTGCGACGGCGGAGGGCAGCACTTTCTCGGTGGCAGCGGCGGTGAGTTCGTCCACCCAACCCTCCACAAGTGCCAGGGCCGTCTCGAGTTTCTCCAGGGCCGCTGCTTGTTCGGGCGTGCGCTCGGGCGTGAACACGCCTTGGGATAGGGCTTCCTGGATGCCCTCGGGATTGCCCGGGTCAAGATCGCGGGCGAGGTCTTCGACGCGCGACATGTCAATGTGGATGCCGCGGGCATAGGCCTCGATTGCGCCGAGGAGGTGGCCCCTCAGCCAAGGAACCTGCACGAAAAGGCGGGCATGCGCGGCCTCGCGGACGGCGAGGAATAACCGGACGTCATTCTCCGGGACACTCAGGCCTTCGCCGAATTTGGCCACATTGGCCGGTAGCAAGGCCATTTCGAGATCGGCGAGCGGAACACCGATGTCGGTGGAACTGACCACCTCGGCGGACAGGGCGCCGATGGCCTGGCCAAGCTGCATGCCGAAGATGGCGCCGCCCATGTTCTGCAACATGGAGGAGGTGCCACCCATCATTGCCTTCATTTCTTCCGGCATCTGCTGGGTCAGTGCGTCCGAGAGTGCATTGGCGATGCTGTTGGCCACCGGCTCGGTGAGCCTTTTCCAGGTGGCCAGGGTGGCTTCCACCCATTCGGCGCGGGACCAGGCGCGGCCAATCAGGCCTGTTGCTTGAAGGTCGGTGACTGGATCGAGCCAGAGTTCCGCTAGCCGCAGGGCCTCGTCGACTTCGCGGGTCTGCACGGCATTCACCGACGGATCCGTGCCGGCGGCGGCAACGCGGCGGGCGTTCTCGTGGGCGAGCTGCCAATTGACAGGGCCCTCGGAAGTGGAGCTCATCATGGCCTGCACTTGGGCAAACATTTGCTGCAGCATGTTGGGGTCGTTCGGCAGCCCGGCGGCCTTCGCCAATTCGGCGGGGTCGATGTTGCCCATGCCTTGCCCGCCCATCAGGTTCTTCAGCATTTCTGCCAGAGGGTCCTGGGGTGAATCGTCTCCGTTGGAGGGGGTGTTGGGGTTGGAGGTCATGGTGCCGCCGATCGTCGATGTGACTGGTGATCACTTTCAAGGTACCGCGATGCCCGGGGGCTGTCTGCCTCAGGAACGCGTCGTTCGCTCTAGGCAAAGCACGTCCGGTGGGCACAGCGTCGTAGGGTGGATCGTTGGTATGTTTACTGGCCTCCACCCTGAGGGGCCGAAACGGTAGCGTTGGGCACGAGTTCCTGCGCGGAGAGGTCTTTCATTGACTAGTTTGCCGAGCCCCGGAGCGTCCGGGGAACCCGGACAGCCTCTCGGCCCCTCCTTCCCGCAAGACGCCCCGACGTCGCATGCCCCTTCCCCGGCGCAGGGAGCTGAATCGCGGGAGCCGGAGCAGGAACAGCCCCACGCGCCCGATCCGGCGCGGCGGCGGGACGGACGGTATTTCGCAATGCTGGTCTCCGGCGCACTGACCCTCGTGTTGGGAGTCGCCGCCGCTGCGCTCCCCGTTCCTTACGTGGTGGAATCGCCGGGGCCAACGTTCAACACCCTGGGCACGGATCACAACAAACCGGTCATTAGCATTACTGGTCATCAGACCTTCCCCGCCAAAGGAAATCTCGACCTGACAACCGTCTACATCAACGGTGGCCCCAACGGCCCAGTGAGCATTTTCGAGGCGTTCCAGGCCTGGTTGGACGGTTCCAAAGCCGTGTACCCCGAAGAATTGCTCTATCCCAAGGGCGTCACCAAGCAGCAATCCGAACAGGAAAGCGCGCTCGCCATGACCACTTCTCAAGAGAACGCGGTTGCCTCCGCGCTCCAGGAAGAGAACATTCCGTACCAGCAGAAACTTGAAGTCGCGGGGTTGTCCGACGGCTCGGCCTCGGCGGGCAAACTCCAAACCGGGGACGTTTTCACCTCGATCAACGGCAAGGCCGTTACGTCCCTCAACGTCATCCAGACCGCACTGGCCGATGGTGCGGGCGCGCCTGCCGCCGTCGTCGTCGATCGCAAGGGCACTCCGGTGACCGTGAACATCGCGCCCGGCAAGAGCTCAAACGGCCGCTACATCCTCGGAGTGATGCTCCAGTACAAGTTCACCTTCCCGTTCGATGTCAAGATCTCCTTGGACCAAGTGGGGGGACCAAGTGCCGGCATGATGTTTGCCCTGGGCATCATCGACAACATCACTCCCGGCGACCTGACGGGCGGCAAGCATGTGGCAGGCACCGGCACTATTTCGCCCGACGGCACCGTGGGACCCATTGGCGGAATCGCCCAGAAAATGCGGGGAGCCCGTAACGGAGGCGCCACCCTTTTCCTCGCACCGGCAGCCAATTGCGACGAAGTCGTAGGGCATATTCCCGATGGCCTGCAAGTAGTCAAAGTGGAGACCCTGGCGGATGCGAAGTCGGCTGTGGAACGACTCGCCTCTGGACAGGACATGTCCCGTCTTCCGACTTGCTCCAACAACTAGACTGACGATGGAACTTAGCTCCACCGCCACTCGTGGCACATATGACGACCTCCGCCATCAGCACCAGGCACCGGGGCCGACGAACACACGCACTGATGACAATTAACTGACGACCAGCTATGAGGTACCGAGTTTGTCCCGTCCAGCCAGCACCAACCCCCCCGGAAGACCGCCGCTGAGACGGGGTGCCCTGACTCCTACCCTGATCGTCGTGGCGATCGTAGTGGTGGGATTCATCTTCTTTGCCAATGTGTGGACCGACGTCCTCTGGTATCAGCAGTTGGGCTTCTTCGAAGTGTATTTCCGGGAGAATCTTGCCCGGATCCTCGTCTTCCTGGCCGGCTTCGCCCTGATGTTCGTCGCAGTCTTCTACGCGATCCGCGTCGCCTACCACGCGCGGCCCGTCTATGCCCCGGACTCCGAGGCCAGGGACAACATGAACCGGTACCAAGTCCAGCTTGAACCGGTGCGCCGCGTGGTCATGATCGGCATCCCCGTGCTCTTCGGACTGTTCGCCGGAAGTGCCGCTGCGAGCCAATGGCAGAAAGTCCTCTTGTTCTTCAACCAGGTGCCGTTCGGCCAGGCTGACCCGCAGTTCGGCCTGGACATCAGCTTCTACCTCATGACTTTGCCGTTCCTTGGATTCGTCACGGGTTTCCTCATGAGCGTTGTGGTGGTTGCCGGAATCGCCGGGATCCTGACGCACTATCTCTACGGCAGCATCAGGCTCATGGAACGCGGCATCTTCACGAGCCGCGCGGCACAGATCCACCTGGCCTTGACCGGCGCCATTTTCCTGCTGCTTCTCGGAGCCAACTTCTGGCTGGACGTCTACAGCACAGTCCAAAACAACGGCGGACACTGGGCGGGCGCCCTTTACACCGATGTCAACGCTGTGATCCCCACCAAGACCATCCTGGCGGTTGCCGCTGGCCTCGTGGCGATCCTCTTCATCGTGGCCGCTGTGATCGGCCGCTGGCGCCTTCCTGTCATCGGCACCGCGATGCTCATTATCACGTCAATCCTGGCTGGTGGCGTCTACCCGTGGGTCATCCAGCAGTTCCAAGTCCGCCCGTCGGAGCAGACACTGGAAAACAAGTACATCGACCGCAACATTGCGATGACCCGGGCCGCCTACGGTCTGGACCAGATCAAGGTTTCCCCTTACAACGCCACGACTGCCGCCAAGACCGGGGCTCTTGCCAAGGACGCGCAGACGGCCGCCAATATCCGGTTGCTCGACCCGAACCTGGTCTCCTCCGCATTCTCCCAGTTGGAGCAATACCGTCCGTATTACCAGTTCCCCAAAGCCCTGAACGTTGACAGGTACACGGTGAACGGCAAGACCCAGGACACCGTTATTGCCGTCCGTGAATTGAACCAGGACGGGTTGAACGCCAGCCAACAAACCTGGGTCAACCGCCATATCGTCTATACACACGGTTACGGAGTGGTGGCCGCCAAGGGCAACACATTCACGGTCGATGGCAAGCCGGACTTCCTGCTATCCGGTATTCCATCCATGGGCACGCTCGGCAGTGACACGAGTTACCAGCCGCGTATCTATTTCGGCGAAGATTCGCCGGACTACTCGGTGGTCGGTGCCCCGGACGGTGCTCCGCACCGTGAACAGGACCGTCCTGCCGGCAAGGACACCTCGACCGAAACGCAGTACACGTTCACAGGCAACGGTGGGCCGAATGTGGGCAACTGGTTCAACCGCCTTCTGTACTCCATCAAGTTCCAGTCTTCGGATCTGCTGCTGTCCGATGGCGTCAACGAGAAGTCCCAGATCCTCTATGACCGCACCCCGCGCGAGCGAGTGCAAAAGGTCGCTCCGTACTTGACCGTGGACGGCAGCGCCTATCCCGCGGTGGTCGATGGCCGTGTGAAGTGGATCGTGGACGGTTACACCACCAGCCAGTACTTCCCATACTCCCAGCAGCAGCAGCTCCAGAACGCTACGGCTGACTCGCAGACGACCTCCGGACGTACAGCAGCCTTGCCGAACAGCACCGTCAACTACATCAGGAACTCGGTCAAGGCCACTGTTGATGCCTATGACGGATCGGTGACCCTGTACGCCTGGGATGACCAGGACCCCATCCTGAAGGCCTGGGAAAAGATCTTCCCGACCACCATCAAGCCGTACTCGGAAATGTCGGGACAGCTTATGAGCCATGTTCGCTACCCTGAGGACCTGTTCAAGGTTCAGCGTGAGCTGCTTGGGCGTTACCACGTGACCAATGCGGACAACTTCTACCAGAACAACGATGCGTGGAGCGTTCCGAACGATCCCACGGTCACTGATGCCGTCAAACAGCCTCCGTTCTACATGTCCCTGCAGATGCCCGACCAGACCAAGCCTGCGTTCCAACTGACGTCGTCCTTCATTCCGCAGGTTGTCAACGGGGCCGCTCGAAATATCCTGTACGGCTTCCTGGCAGCAGATTCCGACGCAGGTAGCCAGAAGGGGGTGAAGGCTGACACGTACGGGCAGCTACGCTTGCTGCAGCTGCCAACGGACACCCAAGTCCCGGGACCTGGCCAGGCCCAGAATAAGTTCAACTCCGATCCTGAAGTGTCGCGGGAACTCAACCTGCTGAGGCAAGGCGCCTCGGATGTACTCAACGGCAACCTTTTGACATTGCCGGTGGGCGGAGGCCTGCTCTATGTCCAGCCGGTGTATCTGAAGTCGACGGGTGAGACGTCATATCCGACGCTTCAAAGGGTGCTGGTGGCCTTCGGTGACAAGGTCGGCTTTGCGCCGACGCTCGACGCCGCGTTGAAGATCCTGTTCGGGGGCGACTCCGGGGCTTCGGCTGGGGACTCGGCCAACAACGGCCAGACTCCCACCACACCGGGGGCTAGCACTCCACCCGCCGCCGCGGATGCCCAGGCCCAGCTGAAGGCCGCGCTGGATGAAGCCAACAAGGCAATCCAGGACGGCCAGGCCGCTCTGGCCAAGGGGGACTTCGCCGGCTATGGCGCTCAGCAGAACATTCTGTCCGCCGCACTGAAGAAGGCGCTCGACGCCGAGTCTCGGCTCGGTGTCACGCCGGCGACTTCGGCCAGCGCGACACCGTCGCCGACGTCCACGTCGTCGCCCTCGCCAAGCAAGTAGGCAATTCTGCAGCTGGCTGATATCGGCTTAGCTGGGGAGCGTCACAGGACCGGGCCAGCCCCCGCCAGGGCTGGTCCGGTCTTCCTTTTGTTCCGGTGGCCTGACCTCAGTGCTCAGGCCGTTTTGGGGCCAGAGTCGGGCCGCCGGCGGACCAGGGAGACGGAGGTCACGTCGTTTGGATTTGGCCTGACATTCACCGGCAGGTAAAGTAGTTCTTGCGACGCGGGGTGGAGCAGTTCGGTAGCTCGCTGGGCTCATAACCCAGAGGTCACAGGTTCAAATCCTGTCCCCGCAACTGGAGAAAAAGATCCGGCACAGTGGAAACACTGTGCCGGATCTTTTTGTTTTCCATCGCTTTTCGTGGGGTGGAAACGGGGTAATCCTCAACGTGCCGCAGCCCACACCCGAGTGGTCAGAGGCGCCCCGGAATGTGCGGTAGAGTTGATTTTGCGACGCGGGGTGGAGCAGTTCGGTAGCTCGCTGGGCTCATAACCCAGAGGTCACAGGTTCAAATCCTGTCCCCGCAACCAAGTACACGAAAGAGTCCGCCCGACAGGGCGGGCTCTTTTGTTTTGCCCTATTAGCTACGGTCCTGGACTGCCATGCCCGTGGAACCATTCGCAGCGGCCTACACCTAGCGGCCTACACCTAGACGGGTGGAACATCGAAAATAGTTGGCGCAGCCTTGGGAGGAGCGGCCGGTGGATGCGCCCTGGCGTTCATTCTCTGCGTGGCCACGAGTGCGGTCGCCATTTCAACGGGCGCCCCGGCGACCCTGCCCGGTCTGTTCATGGCGAACGCCGGAACCGAAAACGGGGCAATGGCTTTGGAATTCCAGCCCAACTTCACTGGAATCGTCGTGGTCATAGCGTTGTCGGTGCTTGTCAGCGTGATGGTGGCCGTGGGAAGCACCAACACATCCCCTGGACCTCAGGACACTGTACGAACTAGGACACGCTTCAGGCGTTGACAGTCCAGCTCTTGGAGGACGAAACTTGGGCCGAATGGCCCGTTCATCCGACGGAAGGGCCGGCCCGAGGAGGGTCCTGATGATCAATGCAACGATGGTCGTGGCGACAGTTCCGGTCACGGATCTTGAACGGGCGAAGGAATTCTACGGCGGCGTCTTAGGGCTGACCTTCCTCTGGGAAACTCCGGTAGGCGTCCGGTACCGGTGCGGATCCGTCAGTGAGATCTCAGTCTTCAAGCGTCCGCCTACAGCTACCGAGCACACCCTTGCACACTTCGAAGTGGATGACATCGAGGCCGTGGTCCAAGACCTGGCCGCCAAGGGCGTCGAGTTCCTCGACTACGCAGAGGGTCCCCTTGCCACGACAGGGCACATCGCCCAGCTCGGCCCTGCACGCGGCGCTTGGTTCCGTGATTCCGACGGGAACACTCTCGGCATTCGCCAGGGTTAGGCCGGTCCCAACCGGATCCTGATACCCACCGCTGGGCAGCATCGCGATGCCCGGAGTGGGAACCCCAGCTCCCGCAAGAATCGATAGGAGATCCAAGCATTCCTTCCATCGCTGCATGGTAAATACTAGGAGTTCCTAGTATTCTCGATTCCAAGCGTCAGCCATTTGCATCGAGGGAGCTGTTGAATGAAGATCGTCGTGCTCGTCAAACAAGTGCCGGACACAGCGGAAGAACGGAAGCTCGACCTCGCTACGGGTCAGCTCGACCGTGAGTCCGCCGACAACGTGATTGATGAAATCAACGAACGGGCCCTTGAGTCAGCGTTGCGCATCAAGGACGCCAACAAGGGCACCGAAGTCGTGGCAATGACAATGGGACCCGCCGAGGCCTCCCAAGCGTTGCGGAAGGCTCTTTCCATGGGCGCGGATTCAGGGGTTCACATTCTGGATGATTTCCTGGAAGGCGCCGACACGGGCCGCACCGCCGCGACACTGGCGGCCGCCTTGCGGTCCACAGGTTTTGACGTGGTGCTGGCCGGCAACGAATCCACGGATGGCCGCGCCGGCGTCGTGCCCGCCATGGTGGCCGAACACCTCCAACTGCCTCTGCTGGGATCGCTGATCTCCACTGAGATCGCCGACGGCGCGGTAAGCGGCGTTCGCCAGGGCGAGGGCGGAACCCTCAACGTCCATGCCGGACTGCCTGCCATCATCACTGTGACTGAACGCTTCCCGGAAGCCCGGTTTCCCAACTTCAAGGGCATTCTGACGGCGAAGCGCAAACCCGTCACCACCCTGTCCTCCTCCGAGCTCGACGTCCCGGCAAGCGCGAGCCGCACCGTGGTGGTCTCCACGGTCGAACGGCCACCGCGCGCAGCGGGGAGAAAACTCATCGATGACGGGACCGCAGCCAGCGAGCTGGCGGAGTTCCTCGTTGCAAATCGCCTGGTCTGAGGAGGAAAAGAAAATGTCGAACGTCTTGGCACTCATCGAAATTTCCCACCGCGGCGAGATTGCCGCCCCCGCCCGCGGGCTGTTGGCCGCCGCTGCCACGCTGGGCTCGCCGGTCGCCGTCGTGGTCTCGTCGGAGCCTCTGGCGGACGACGACGTCGCGCGGCTGGGTGAGCTGGGCGCGGCAAGGATCTACTCGGCTGTGACACCAGGCGCTGGAACCGTTTTGGTGGCCCCTGCAGTCGATGCGCTGAGCCGGGCAGTAGAGGCTTATGAGCCGGCGGCCGTGCTCACCACGAACACGGCGGACGGCCGCGAAGCCGCCGCCCGACTTGCCGTGCGGACAGGCGGCAGCGTGCTCGCGGACGTCGTGCAGGTGCGTACCGACAACGGAACCGTTGTCGCCCGGCATTCAGTCTTTGGCGGGGCTTACATCGTCGAGTCCGCGGTAGACGGCGGGCTGCCCATCCTCACCATTCGACAGGGTGCGATCGAAGGCCAGGCTCCAGCAACCACGGCGGACGTCAGCGCCGTGTCCATGGAAGCCACCACCGCGGGTGCCGCTGTCATTGACCAGTTCAACGACAATCCTGTCGTCTCCGCCCGGCCGGAGCTTCGCAGTGCCGCAACGGTGGTCTCCGGCGGACGGGGCCTGGGCTCGTCCGAGAACTTTGTGCTGGTTGAACAGTTAGCCGACGCTCTGGGTGCGGCGATCGGCGCGTCACGTGCCGCCGTCGACGCCGGGTACATCGCCCAGACGGCCCAAGTTGGCCAAACCGGTGTCAGTGTGTCCCCGCAGCTGTACATTGCTTTGGGAATTTCCGGAGCCATCCAGCACCGCGCAGGCATGCAGACTGCCAAGACCATCGTGGCCATCAACAAAGACGAGGACGCGCCGATTTTCGACGTGGCCGACTTCGGAATCGTGGGCGATGTTTTCACAGTGGTTCCAAAACTCATCGAGGCCGTCAAAGCCCGATCCAACTGACGGCGTAACAGGCTTTGGCCGCTTCAGCCCAAAGCCTGTTAGCTTGATGCGTCCGTGATTGCAAAGTTCTTCCGAGAGGTGTCTGAGAAGATGTCCACCCCCGCGAAAAAGTCGACAGCAGCCAAAAGCAAGTGGTCCCAACCCGTCTGGGTGGTTCCCGGTGTGCTGATCGCGCTTTTGCTCATTGTCTTGGTGGCCAAGTGGCTGACGGGCACGTCGAGTGTGCAAGCGTTCTTGCACGACTACCCGGGCGCATCCAGTCTCCCGGAGAGCGCTCCTGTGGGTTTCCCGGCCTGGCTCGGGTGGCAGCATTTCCTGAACGTCTTCTTCATGGTGCTCATCGTCCGCTCCGGTTGGCAGGTTCGCACAGCCAAGCGGCCACCGGCCCAATGGACCCGCAACAACACAGGCCTGATCCGGACTAAGAACGCGCCTACTAAGATCAGCTTGGACCTCTGGTTCCACCTGACGCTGGATGCACTGTGGGTGCTGAACGGCGTTGTCTTCATTATCGTGATTTTCGCTACCGGGCAATGGATGCGGATCATTCCCACGAGCTGGGATGTCTTCCCGAACGCCATTTCCGCGGCGCTCCAGTACGCATCCTTGAACTGGCCTACCGAGGACGGGTGGGTCAACTACAACGCGCTGCAGTTGCTGACCTACTTCGTCACGGTCTTCATCGCCGCCCCGTTGGCCATCATCACCGGGCTGCGCACATCTTCGGCATGGCCGAAGAAGGCCGGCACGGTGAACAAGGTGTATCCCATCGAGCTGGCGCGCGCCGTGCATTTCCCGGTGATGGTGTACTTCGTGCTCTTCACCATCGTGCATGTCACCTTGGTCCTCGCAACCGGAGCGCTGCGCAACCTGAACCACATGTACGGCGGCAGCGACGACATCAACTGGGTTGGTTTCGGCATTTTTGCCGTGTCCTTGCTGGTGATTGTGGGCGCGTGGTTCCTCGCGAGGCCGCTGTTCCTTCGTCCAATCGCTTCGCTGATGGGGAAAGTCAGCAAGTAAACCGCTACCAATAGCCGGACAACCCGGGAAAAGGAGTGCCAATGTTTGAGCTCACGGAAGACCAGCAAGCGGTGGTGGAGATGGTGCGCGACTTCGCCAAAACTGCCATTGCCCCGCACGCCGCCGAATGGGACGAGACCAAACACTTCCCGGTGGACGTCCTTCGGGAAGCGGGCACCCTTGGCATGGGCGGCATTTATGTCCGGGAAGAGTTCGGAGGTTCAGGGCTCACGCGCACGGATGCCGCCCTGATCTTTGAGGAACTGTCCAAGGCAGACCCCACCATCGCAGCGTACATCTCCATCCACAACATGGTGGTCTGGATGATCGACGCTTTCGGCAACGATGAGCAGCGGGCCCAATGGGTGCCGCAGCTTGCGTCCATGGAAGCCCTCGGCAGCTATTGCCTCACCGAGCCGGGAGCAGGCTCCGACGCCGCCGCGCTGAGCACCAAAGCAGTGCTCGACGGCGACAGTTACGTTCTTAACGGCACCAAACAGTTCATTTCGGGCGCCGGTGCTTCCAGCATCTATGTGGTCATGGCCCGGACCGCGGACACGGGAAGCCAGGGAATCACCGCAATCGTGGTACCTGCGGACGCGCCGGGCCTGTCTTTCGGACCGAACGAAAAGAAAATGGGATGGAATGCCCAGCCCACCCGCCAAGTCATCTTCGAGGACGTACGGGTCCCCGTGGCCAACCGCCTTGGCGAGGAAGGCAGCGGATTCGGCATCGCCATGAAGGGCCTCAACGGGGGCCGGGTCAATATGGGCGCCTGTTCCGTGGGCGGCGGCCAGGCGGCACTGGACAAGTCCATCGCCTACCTCAAGTCACGCTCGGCCTTCGGTGGTCCACTCATCAACCAGCAATCCCTCTTGTTTGACATCGCCGACATGGATACTGAACTCGAAACCGCCAGGACGCTGATCCTCAGGGCCGCTGACGCCTTGGACCGCGGCGCCCCGGACACCGTGAGGTTGTGCGCGATGGCCAAGCGCGTCGCCACGGATGCGGGTTTCAACGTGGCAAACAAGGCCATTCAACTTCATGGCGGCTACGGATACCTGTCCGAATACGGGCTAGAGAAGATTGCGAGGGACCTGCGTGTCCACCAGATCCTGGAAGGCAGCAACGAAATCATGCGGCTGATCGTCGGGCGGCTTGCTGTCGGGTCCTAAAGCACGCCGCAAGCAGGAATGGCCGGACCTCGATGGAGGTCCGGCCATTCTGTTGTTGGATCAGAGCTTATCGAAGTCGGCTTCGTCCACAGTGTCGTCTGCCGGAGCGGTAGCGCCGGCGCCGATCGCAGCCTTCGAACCGCCGGACTTCAAAGCCGCCAGACGAGCCTCGATTTCAGTCTGCTCGCCCAGGTCCTCAAGCTGGTTGAACTGTGCGTCAAGGCTGGAAGCTGCAAGCTCCTGCTGGCCGAGTACCTTCGCCTCTTCGCGGCGGATCTTCTCTTCGAAGCGGCCAACCTCGCTGGTGGGGTCCATGATGTCGATGCTCTTGAGGGCATCGTGCACTTGGGTCTGAGCAGCAACCGTCTTGGAGCGGGCAATCAGCTCATTGCGCTTGCTGGTGAGCTCGTTGAGCTTGCCCTTCATCTGGTCCAGGCCGCTCTTGAGCTTGTCCACGACTTCCGACTGGGAGGCGATGTTGGGTTCGGCGGCCTTGGCTTGGTTTTCGGCCGACATCTGGCGCTGGATGGCGACCTTGGCAAGGTTGTCGAACTTCACGGCGTCGGCCGCGTTACCGGTAGAACGGTACTCGTCCGCCTTGCGGGAGGCCGCAAGGGCTTTGTTGCCCCAGTCCTGTGCGTTCTTGATGTCCTCGTTGTAGTCGGCCTGGAGCATGCGGAGGTTGCCGATGGTCTGCGCCACGGCGGACTCGGCCTCGGCGATGTTGTTCGAGTAGTCGCGGACCATCTGGTCCAGCATCTTCTGCGGGTCCTCAGCTTGGTCGAGCAAGGCATTGATGTTCGCCTTGGCGAGCTGCGCGATCCGCCCGAAAATGGACTGCTTAACCATGGTGTTGCCTTTCGTCCTGCTCAGTGGTGCCCACTGAATCCAGTGATCAGTTCTTGTACCGCTTCTACATGGGAGACTGGCCCCCACCTAGCCTTCGTGAGTTAGAAGCTCCCGTCTCCGCCGCCGTCGCCGCCCCAGCCGCCACCGCCGCCGTCGCCGCCGAAGAAGCCGCCGCCTCCACCACCGTCGCCGCCGAAGAAGCCTCCGCCGCCTCCGCCGTCGTTATTCCCACCGCCCCAGCCGCCTCCGCCGCCGTGGAGGATGGAGTTGATGAGGATGCCGCCGAGGATTGCTCCGCCGAGGCCGCCGCCGCTCCCTCCACCACCGAACATACCGCCACGGCCGTAGCCCTGGTTCGCGAAGCCGCCGAATTGATCGACGTCGGACTGTGCCAGTTGTGCGGCTTGTGCCGCGAGCGACTGGGCCTGCTGGGCGTACGTCAGCGCGGTGACCGGGTCATTGCGGGAAATGGACAGTGCGTAGTCGAGATTCCGTTGGGCTTCAGCCAATCGGGTGCGGGCCTCGGGGCCAACGCCGCCGCGCCGCGCTGCGATGTAGTCCGAGGTTGCGCTGATCTGGGACTGAGCAGCCATGATGGTCTGCTGGAGCGAGGCCTGTGCGCGCCGCGCCTGTTCCTGCTGATCGCGGACTCCCGAGAGGGACTGGTCCAAGGCCTGGTGTGCCCTCTCCACCCGGTCCAAGGTGGCGATGGGATCGATCTTTCCGCCTTGGATTTCCGCCTTGACCTGAGCCAGCGCGGCTTCGACCCCGGCCACCGGACCTGCCAGTTCGGGGTGCTCGCCGGACTGAATCATCGCTTTGGCTTGTGCGAGGTCCTGGCTGGTCTCCGCCACCGCACCCTCTAGCGAATTCCGGGCTTCGTCGAGGCTGCCCGCTACCTTGGAAATGGCATCGATCAGCACGTTGGTCTGGTGTAGGCCTTCTTCCGCGGCGCGGACCGCCACTGCGGCAAGGCTGCTTTCACC
This sequence comes from Arthrobacter sp. FW306-04-A, assembly GCF_044358315.1. Classification (GTDB taxonomy): domain Bacteria; phylum Actinomycetota; class Actinomycetes; order Actinomycetales; family Micrococcaceae; genus Arthrobacter. The sequence continues at coordinate 3,013,521 of NZ_CP084559.1, read as the reverse complement.
TGCCGCCAGCTTTTCCCGGGCTGTACTTGTTGCGTTCTGAACGAAGGCAAGCCGGTCCTTGGCCTGTGTGATGTTGTCGCTCACATGGCCGAGCGCACTGTCTGCGTACTTTTGGCGCAGGCCGTTGAGGGATTCCTCGGCACTGCTGATCTTCGCCTCCGCTTCGTTGGCGCCGGCAGCAACGGCTGCCAAAGCCTGGGGTGCGTTCTTCTCAAGCTCACGCAGGGAGTCGAAATCGGCCTTCTGCTCGCGCAACGATTCAAGGGCGGCCTCCGAGTGTCGGATGATTTCGCCGAGCCAACTACGCTGCTGCTCTTCGGTGTCCGGAATGTGGTCATCAAGTTGTTGCTGCAGCTTGAAGGATTCGGTCATGTGGTTTTTTGCATCCAGCAAGGCCTTGGTGAAGTTCCCGACGGCGGCATCGCCGTATTGCGCTTGGGCGAAGCCGAGTTCCTGCTCGCTGGACTTGATAGTGTCATCCGCTTCGATGAGCAGGGATCCAGCTTTGCGCCGCAATTCCGCGATACTCAAGGAGGCCAGGGGATCCAGCTGCTCTCCCTGCGGGCCGTAGCTCGCACTGGATGCCGGGCTCTTCTTGCGGCGGTTGCGGAAGTACAGGTACGTGCCAACGCCCCCAGCTGCAACCACGGCGGCGCCGATGAGTACCGCAGTGCCCGCGCCGGAATTCTGGGTGTCGCCGATGGCCTTGGCGGCATCAATCGCTGCTTGGTCGTAGTTCTTCTTGCCCTGCACAAGGTTTGCAAGGACAGCATTTTTGAGGATGTCGTCACGCTGGGAATCAGTGATCTTGCTGCCAGGGCCGCGCGTGATGTTTACTTTGCCCTCGTCCGTGGCGATGACCAGCAAGACGTCCGTCGATCCGAAGGACTTCTTCTTTGCCACCGCATTGCCCCAGTCTGTGGGCGTGGCCGGGTTGGTGAAGGTCTTTTCCGTGACGACATACAGATTGAACTGGTGTTCGCTATAGAGGGACTTGATTGCGCTTTGAACCGCAGTCTTGTCGCGAAGGACGCCGGCGTCGTCTGTGATGTTCTGACCGGACGGGATAGTCACCGGGTCAGCGGCCCAGGCTGCTGCGGCCGGGAGGGCCAGCATTCCAGCCAGGCCGATGACGGCGAGTACACGTTTCAACATTGACCGCATGTGCAACCCTTCAGCACGTTTGCGATTGGCCCGGGCCGGACCAATCGAAACAGAATGCATCAGCGCCCCCACGCATGGTTGTCAAGCCGCAGGTCGCTGTGGCAATTCCACTTGATTCTATGGTGCACCTTTTGGAGCGTCCACAGCGGTAAATATGCCGCCAGCGAAACGGGGAGAGATCTGCCCTGCCCCAGCGTTGAGAGGGCTAACCGGGGCCTTTCGGGGCACATGGCCGTTCCGAGGTTGGCGTTCAGCAAGCTCCCAGCGAACGTCGACTCTTGATTCAGCAAGAGCGACGATAGTTAAGGGGACGAGGAAGAAAGGAAGTCCCATGACGGAGAACCCAGCACAGGGCGCCGTGCCTGAGAACAATGGCCCCGAGAACCATGGTCCTGAGAGCGACGGCAAGGCGGAGGGGGACAAGCAAGCAAACTCCCAGCCTACGGCGCCGCTGCCGGCATACCAGCCGGGTCAGGATTTCACTGCGAAGCCCGAACACACAGCGCACGCCCCTGCACCTTGGGCCCAAGGCCCGGCCGAAAACGCCACCGAACAGATCCAGGCGCAGCACGGTGCGCCTCAAAACAGCGCACCTCAAAACAGCGCTCCCCAGAACAACCCGTCACAGCACGGCGCCCCCCAGCACAGTGCGGCGCCGCAGCACGCGGAACCCCAGCGCCTGGACTACCCCGCAGGCCAGGGGCACCCATATCCGCAGCACCAGCCTTTCTACGGTGGACCGAACCCCGCGCAGCACTATCCCACCCAGCAGTTCCCGGCGGCGGCACACCCGGGCGGTCCAGCGGCCAGCCCTAAGCGCAAGCCAGTCTTCGGCGTCGGGACCTTGGTGGCCAGCATCCTGGCGGCAGGGCTCGTGGGCGGCGGCGTGGTGGCCGCCAGTGATCAGTTGTTCGGCAACCGGACCCAGATCGCGGCCGGCAGCAGCCAGACGGGAACGGTGATCGTCAACAACAAGGACGACGTCAACGCCATCACGGCAGCAGCAGCCAAGGCTTCGCCCAGCGTCGTGACCATCATGGCCACCAGTGGAAGCCAGGGCGGCACGGGTTCCGGCATCATCCTCGATGATCAGGGACACATCCTGACCAACACCCACGTGGTGACCCTCGACGGCGCCAGCGCCAACGCCGCTATTGAAGTGCGGTTAAGTGATGGACGCGTCATGAAGGCGACGGTCGTAGGCACGGACCCGCTATCGGACCTCGCCGTTATCAAGTTGGAAAACGCTTCCGGCCTGGTGCCGGCTACGCTCGGTGACTCGAGCAAGATCAACGTTGGCGACAACGCGGTTGCCATTGGTGCCCCTCTCGGCCTGCCGGGCACCGTCACTGACGGCATCGTGTCTACGCTCAACCGCACCATCAGTGTGGCGTCCTCGGCTGTTCCCAACGGTGGCTCTGACAGCTCGCAGGGTGGCGGCCAGGGCGGATTCCAATTCGCTCCTCCAGGCGGTGGCCAAGCCCAGCGCAGTGCGAGCCAGGGCACCGTTTCGCTCAACGTGATCCAGACGGATGCAGCCATCAACCCGGGCAACTCCGGCGGGGCCCTGGTCAACGCCAAGGGTGAGGTCATCGGCGTCAACGTGGCGATCGCCTCGGCCGGCAGCAGCAGTTCCTCGTCTTCGTCGAGCGGCAACATCGGTGTGGGCTTCAGCATCCCCATCAACAACGCGAAACGTGTTGCTGACGAAATCATCAAGTCGGGCAAGGCCAGCCATGGGCAGTTCGGCGTCAGCGTGCAGCCCAAGTCGGGCACAGGAAGCACCTCCGGGTTCTCGGTAGGCGCGCAGGTGGCAAGCGTGACCGCGGGCTCCGCTGCCGAGAAGGCAGGTATCAAAGTGGGTGACGTCGTGACAAAGTTCGCAGGCATGGACGTCAACGATCCCGAACAGCTCACTGCGGCTGTCCGTGAGCGGCCGGCAGGTGCAACAGTCAAGGTGACCATCCAGCGCGGCGGCCAGTCGCAGGAGCTCGATGTGACCCTGGACGCCGCACAGTAGCCTTCCAGCGGGCAACAAGCTAATAATCGACGACGGCGAGCGGCACCAAGCGGTGCCGCCCGCCGTCGAGTGTTTAGCGCGGCAAACGGGAGCGATCCATGAAACAGGAGTTAACGCGGGTGCACGGCGTTGCCCGACTTGTCCCGCAATATGCTTAGCTAGGACGAGCCCTTACGCTGGGCACTCTTGGCCATGCCGCCAGCTGCTGGCCATCCCCGAGTATGGAAGGCTGCCTCGAACACAGTGGGAGACACATTGAAGATTGTTGTTCTGGTCAAGCACGTCCCGGACGCGCAGTTCGACCGACACCTCACCGGCCCAGGCAACACGACGGACCGTGACGAGAGCATCCTCTCCGAACTGGACGAGTATGCGCTTGAAGCCGCCCTGCAGCTCAGCGAGGCACGCGGAGGTGCTAAAGCGGGCAACGAGGTCATCGCCTTGAGCATGGGTCCCGCCGGCGCCGTGAACGCGATCAAGAAGTCCTTGCAGATCGGAGCCTCCTCTGGTGCGCATTTGAGCGATGATGCGTTGGCCGGTTCCGATGCAGCCGCCACCTCGCTGGCCCTCGCCGCGGCAATCCGGTATCTAGGCGCAGACGCACCCGTGGACCTTGTCCTGACGGGCATGGCCTCGACCGACGGCGAAACGTCCTTGGTTCCCGCCCAGATCGCCGAGCGGCTCGGGATCCCGCAGGTCACGTTTGCTTCCTCCCTGGAGGTCAACGGCGAACGCGTCGTGGCCCGTCGTGACGGTGACGCCCACGCGGACACCGTCGAGGCAACTTTGCCGGCTTTGGTCTCCGTGACGGACCAGATCAACGAGCCTCGGTACCCCAATTTCAAGGGCATCCTTGCTGCCAAGAAGAAGAAGATCGCTGCGCTCACCTTGGCCGACATCGGCGTCGATGCCGCCCAGGTGGGCGCCGCGGGTTCGCTGACCGCCGTCGAGACCGCAGAAGCGCGTCCGCCGCGCACCGCCGGCACCATCATCACTGACGAAGGCGACGCCGGCATCAAGCTGGTTGAGTTCCTGGCCGCCCAGAAGCTGCTCTAAGAGGATTCCAGACACATGGCAAAAGCACTTGTATTCATTGACAACCCGGGATCGGCGCTCAAGAAGAGCAGCCTCGAACTCCTGACGATCGCCCATTCCCTTGGGGAAGCGGTAGTCGCCTTCAACGGTGAACTGCACGACGACGTCGCCGCCGCCTTGGGGGCGCACGGAGTCTCAGTTCTCTACCGGCCATCTGCTACGGACTTGGACGACTACCTCGTCGCGCCGAAAGCCGCATACGTTGCCGCGGCGGTTGCCGCCTCAGGGGCCGAAACTGTCCTGCTGGAGAACACTGCGGACGGCAAGGAAATCGCGGCCCGCCTTGGCGTGAAGCTCAATGCCGGTGTCATTACCGATGTTGTGGGCGTCGACGCCGATGGCACAGCCCATAAGTCGGTCCTCGCCGGCTCGTACACCACCACGGCCAAGGCTCGCACGGCCGTCGCCGTGCTCACGGTCAAGCCGAACAGTGTTGACGTCGAGGCCCCGGCCGCGGCAAGCACGCCTGAAGCCGTCACTATCGACGTCCCGGCTGATGCCACGGCGAATGCAGCGCGGATCACCGGGCGGGCCGAAAAGCCTGCCAGTGGCCGTCCCGAGCTGACAGAAGCCCGGATTGTGGTTGCCGGTGGACGCGGCGTTGACGGCGACTTCGGTCCCTTGGAAGAACTGGCCGACGCCCTGGGCGGTGCACTCGGGGCTTCCCGTGCCGCTACGGATGCAGGCTGGATCGGCCATGACTACCAAGTAGGCCAGACGGGCAAGACCGTGTCCCCTCAGCTTTACATCTCGGCGGGCATCTCAGGTGCCATCCAGCAGAAGGCCGGCATGCAGACCTCCAAGGTGATCGTTGCGATCAACAAGGACGCCGAATCGCCGATCTTCGAGATTGCAGACTTTGGCATCATCGGTGACCTCTTCAAAGTTGTCCCGCAGGCCACCGAAGAGATCAAGAAGCGGAAAGGCTGATCCCTTTGTCCTCTGACGCTGCGTCGGCAAAGAGCCCGTTCAACGCCTCTGCGGAGCGCGTTGAGCGGGTGCTTTGTTTTACTGCCCACCCGGACGACATCGACTTCGGCGCGGCCGGCACCATCGCGGCCTGGACCGCCGCCGGGGTCGAGGTCAGCTACTGCATCATGACCGACGGCGATGCCGGGGGCTTCGATCCGGCGCACCGCGAAGAAATCATTGCCATGCGCGCGGAGGAGCAGAGACAAGCCGCGGCCCTCGTCGGCGTGACGGACCTGCACTACCTCCACGAACGTGATGGCTACCTGGAACCTACGCATGAAGTCATCAGGCAAGTGGTGAAGCTGATCCGCGAAGTCCGTCCCGACGTCGTCCTGGCGATGCACCCGGAACGCAACTGGGACAGGATCCAGAAAAGCCACCCGGACCACCTTGCTGTGGGGGAGATCGTGACCCGGGCCGTGTACCCCGCGGTTGAAAACCCTTTCGCTTACCCGGAACTCGCGGAGGCCGGACTCGAGGCCTACAAGTTGCCGTGGCTATGGCTGTTTGCCGGTCCGGAAGGCCGTGAGAACTATTTCGTGGACGTCACAAGGCACATTGACGCCAAGCTCGCCGCGATCCGGATCCATGCGAGCCAGCATCCCGACCTGGAAGGCATGGAACGCGCTGTCCGGGCCATGCTGGAGCGGAATGCCTTGCGCGCGGGGATGGCGGCCGGGCGCGGTGCCGAGGCGTTCCACGTAGTGGAAGTCAACGGCTCCGGAACCATCGCCGGTTTCTGAAATTGCTGATGTGTAACCTGTGTCATATGCTTAGACTCGTTTAAATCATATTTAATTGAGGAAGGCAGACTTTGATGGCGAAGACTGCACAACAACCGGTATTGGTGATCATGGGCGTCTCCGGTTCCGGTAAATCGACAGTGGCCGGCGTATTGGCCGGCCGCCTGGGTTGGGACCTCGCCGAAGGCGACGACCTGCACCCCGAAGCGAATGTGGCAAAGATGCAGGCAGGGCACGCTCTCAGTGATGAGGACCGCTGGCCGTGGCTGGACATCGTTGCCGATTGGATCAAGGAGCGCACAGCAGCCGGAAGGCCGGGCATCATCACGTGCTCGGCGTTGAAGAAGCGTTACCGCGACGTCCTTCGCGGCGAGGGAGTCGTGTTCGTCTTCCTCCAAGGAAGCAAGGACAAGATTTCCGATCGGCTGGCTTCGCGCCACGGCCACTTCATGCCCCCCTCGTTGCTGGAATCCCAGTTCGACGCACTGGAGAAGCCCACGGAGGACGAGAACCACATCTCGTTGTGCGTGTCCGCTTCTCCATCGGAAGAGGCTGACGAAATCATCGAACGGCTCGGCCTTGAGGCACTGCAGGCCCGCTCGGCCGGTGGTGCAGCGTGAACTGGACCGGGCACGATACCCAACTTCTCGTGGTCGCGGCCATTGGCATTGCGCTGATTGTCCTGCTGATCGCCAAATTCAAGGTTCACCCGTTCCTGTCCCTGGTGCTCGGATCGGCCTTCGTCGGCCTTGCATCCGGAGTGGAACTGGCCAAGGTCATCAGCAACTTCGAAGACGGCGTGGGTGGCGTCCTCAAAGAGGTCGGGATCCTGATTGCACTCGGCGCCATGTTGGGTAAGCTCCTGGCTGACTCCGGCGGCGCAAACCGTGTGGTGGACACCCTCCTGGAGAAAGCCAGCGGCAACAAGGTGGTCTGGATGATCACCTTGGTCGCAGTCATCATCGGCCTTCCGATGTTCTTCGAGATTGGTCTCGTCCTGCTCCTGCCGGTGATCGTCCTGGTCACCCAACGCTCGCAGATGAAGCTCATGCGCATCGCGATTCCGGCTTTGGCGGGCCTGTCCGTGTTGCACGGCCTGGTGCCGCCGCACCCAGGGCCACTCATCGCCATCAGCGCGGTGAAGGCTGAACTGGGCACCACGCTGGCACTGGGTCTCTTGGTCGCCGTTCCCACAGTCATCATTTGTGGTCCGCTGTTTTCCCGGCTGGCCGCGCGCTGGGTTCCCGTGGATGCTCCCGCGGTGGCCGGCGGCGTCGACACCAAGCACGCCGTCGATCTCAGCGAAGTCAAGCGTCAGCCCAGCTTCATCGTCACGTTGTTGACCATCATCTTCCCGGTGGTGCTCATGCTCCTGAAGGCCGTCGCGGACATCGTCTGGCCCGACGCCGCCCACGCTCCGATGATCCGTACGGTCCTGGACTTCGTGGGCCAGCCGCTGGTGGCCATGACCCTAGCCGTGCTCGCCGCCATGGTGACTTTCGGATACGCCGTCGGATTCACCGGCACCAAGATTACGGCCAAGCTCGGCGACAGCCTCGGACCGATCGCCGCGATCCTCCTGATCGTGGGCGCCGGCGGTGGCTTCAAGCAGACCCTGATCGGTGCGGGCGTCGGTGACGCCGTCAAGAAATGGGCCGAGGGCGCCAATATGTCCGTGCTGGTCCTGGGCTTCATTGTGGCTGTGGCGCTCCGTCTGGCGACGGGCTCGGCGACAGTTGCCACGGTGACGGCCGCCGGCATCGTGGCTCCACTGGCGAGCAGCCTGAGCCCGACGCACGCGGCACTCCTTGCCCTGGCCATCGGTGCAGGCTCGCTCTTCCTGTCCCACGTCAACGACGCCGGTTTCTGGCTCGTGAAGGAGCTCTTCGGCCTGACGGTCGGGCAAACGTTCAAAACGTGGTCGGTGATGGAGACGCTCATTTCGGTAGTCGGCTTCGCCTTCATCATGGTGCTCTCGCTGATCATTTAGCCGGGCTACCAGAGCGGTAAGCGCGACGGCGGCCCGCCTCCCCACACGGGGGAGACGGGCCGCCGTCGCGCTTTCAGCGGTATGCCCTAGCTGAGTCTTTCGGCGGCGTAGATCTTGATGCCTTCCAGCAGGTAGGGTGCCAAGCCGACCCTGACCTTGTCGTAATTGGCGGTGAACCGGGGGTCCTCCACATACATGCGGCCCAGGCCCACATAGGATTCGGCGTTCGGGGTCCAACTGGCGCAGATCCACTTGTAGTGGCGGTCCACGGCGGCCTGGACCGCCGGGTGGTCCGCTGGAAGGGCGGCGTCGAAGCAGCGGGCGAGCTCCTGGTTCAGGGCCGCATACTCCTCCATGAACGCCTGCTTCTGGGCTGGTGTCATAGCCGCGTGGCGGGCCTTGCTGTCGTCGACGGTCCGGTCGCCCCAGCGCTCGCGCGCCTCGGCTTCGTAGGGGTTGTTGTCGAAATCCCTGAAGATATTCTCCGCGGTCATGGTTTCTCCTTGACGTAGTGCTGCGATAGTAGCGTCGACCGTCCGGGACATCCGGTCCAGGCGGTCCCGCTCAGCCAGCAGCCAGTTCCTGTGTACAGCCAGCGCCTCCGCAGGATCGGCCTGGCCATCCAGAACTTCGCCGATGGTCTCGAGCCCAAGGCCAAGTTCACGAAGCAGGAGAATGCGCTGCAGGCGCAGCAGTTCGGGCTGCCCGTAGTACCGGTAGCCGTTGTGCCCGGTATGTGCAGGCTCCAATAGTCCGAGCTGGTCGTAGTGCCGCAAGGTCCGTGAGGAAACTTTGCTGGCTTTGGCCACTTCGGAAATGGTCCACGTATAGGCTTTGTCCTGCTTCATATATCCAGCGTAGAAGTTGACGCTACGTCAAGGTCAAGCCCCGTTGCCGGACGGGCTGGACGGGTTGGACGGGCAACCGCGAAGCCTCTCTCTATGACGTGAGAGGCGCTGCCGCAACGGTGGGGAGTGTCGGTTTCTTCGAGCCGCCCATGGGTTCCACGGTGATCCCGATGGCAGCGGCGCTGGAAATACCCGAGACCACCGCCGGATGGCTCAGGGCTTCGGCGTCCATGAGTCCCTGGGATACAGGGTCGGAGCCATCCTTGGGAATGAGCCACATCTGATAGACCTTGCCGGCGGGGGGAGCGGGAACTCCGTTCATGCGGACCACAACAGCGTTCTTCGTGCTGGAAATGGACACGGTGGCGGTGCCGCCGCCGTTGACGTTGACGGTGGCCTGCCGGACATCGCCCGCTTGCAGGACCTGGTTCACGGGATCGTTCTGCCCGGCTACGTAGACGCCCACGCCCACCCCGCCAAGGGCAATCACCGCAGCGGCCGCGGCGGCTGCCACCCAACCGCGGACGCCGCCGAAGCGTCGCCGATCCCGTCGGTTCCGGGCGGCCGCGAGGTCCACGACGTCGGGAGTACCTTGCGTTGTGGGGCCAGCCGACGCTTCGGGAGCCGGCGATGGTGCGGATGCCATGCGTGGTTGTTGGGGGAGTTGCAGCAGAATGTCCTGCAACAGGCCGGGGCGGGGTTCGGCCTCGTCCGTGAAGGAGGTGGCGAGCGCTTCCCGCGTCTGTCTGACCCGGTCAAGGAACGCCGAGCGTTCGGGCGCAGTGGCAATGTAGTTGTCGATTTCCGCGCGCTCGGCATCGCTCAGCGCGTCAAGGGCATAGATCTCGGCGAGCTCCAAGGCACGTCCTTCGGCAAGATCAGTGGCTACATCGGTGGCGAACATCCTGCGAAGGTAACTGTCTTTCCCGAAGTTCTGCTTGTCGTTATCGTGTTCGGTCATGTCAGCTCACCCCCAGGCAAGTTTTGAGTCGGAGAAGTCCATCGCGGATGCGGGACTTGATCGTCGGAATCGCGGCGCCGAGTTGTTCGGCGACTTCCCGATAGGTGAGCCCGCCATAGTAGGCAAGCTTCACGGATTCCAATTGCGTTTCCGTAAGGGTTCCAAGGCAACGGGCGACGGCCTCGGCCTCAAGCCGGCTGCTGGCTTCTTCCTCCACGGAATCGTGGTCAAGGATTTGGCTCGCGGCACCATACTTCGCTTCGCGGTCCGTGGCGGACTGGGCCGAGCGGACGCGGTCGATTGCGCGCCGGTGGGTGATGGTCATGAGCCATGCGAGGGGACTGCCCGCCTCGGGATCGAATTTGGCCGCGTTCTGCCAGACCTGGATGAAAACTTCCTGGGTGGTATCTTCGCTCAAGCCAGCATCCACCAAGACGCGCTTGGCCATGCCGAAGACCCGCCGCGCGGTGAGCCGGTAGAACTCGCTGAAGGCGGCCCTGTCGCCGTCGGCCATCAAACCCAGCAATTCTGCGAGCTGCGCGTTGGAGCCGGCAAGCAAGCCGGGGGCCTCTGGGCCTCTCGCGTTCGGTGTATCCATCACTGTCCAGCATAGGTTGCTGGAGGCGCGGGCAGCACCAGGAGCACTCCGAGTCTTGAGAGTAGTCACATGCGCCCCTTCCGCGGACGTCGCTTCACCGGCCCTTGCTGCGCAGGCCATGTGCCTGCCCAGGCTGTTGGTGCCTGTACAGGGAATTCGGTGCAGCGGGAGTCTTGGATGGGTGATCCGCGTCGGCGACCTTGCGGATATCCGGGCGGCTAGGCCAGCCTGCTAGAGCTTCGCGCCCGCAAAACCGTGTTGGCGCCAGGCCTCATACACCGCGATGGAGGCGGCATTGGCCAGATTCAGGGAGCGCAGCGAAGGCAGCATCGGGAGCCGAACGCGGGCCGTGACGTGCGGGTCCTGTTTCAACCACTCCGGAAGCCCGACGGATTCCGGGCCGAATAGCAGCACGTCGCCTTCCTTGTAGGCAATGTCCGCATAGGAGGCTTCGCCGTCGGACGTGAAGGCGAAAACGCGATCGGGTTGCAAGGCCGCCCACGCCGCCTCGATGTCCTTATGCACCGTGACCACTGCGAGGTCGTGGTAGTCGAGCCCCGCCCGGCGTAACTTCGCGTCGGAGAAGTCGAAGCCAAGCGGCTCCACCAAGTGGAGCTCCGCGCCGGTGATAGCGGCGAGCCGGATAGCGTTTCCCGTGTTGCCCGGGATTTCAGGGGTATGGAAGAGGATGCGGAACACGTACCAATCCTAGCCAGCGGAAGTGCCCGCTTGGGCAGCTCAGTGCATGCCCCGCAGCAGGCGGGCGAGTACCGGGACAACCACGGTGTTGGGCACAGGGCCGGAACCCAGGAATTGTTTGAGGCCGCGGGCCAGCCCGGAAGCGTTGACGATCTGGACTGAACCGAAATCTCCGTCTGTTCGCCGGTAGTGGTCGATGACCGGCTCGTGCGGGTTGCCGTCCGGGCTGTGGACTACCACCCAGCCCGTCACATTCAGTTCCGGGAATATCTCCTGCATGTGGCGCACGATCAGCTCGAGTCTGGGCGGTGGCACGGAACGGCCGCCATGTTTGAGCGCCACCCCGTCCCAGGCGTAGGCGCCCTTGGGCAGCAGCATGGAGCCGATCAACGCCAGGCGGTATCCGGCAAGCAGGGCGTGATCGATGTGGCTGTCGTCCGAGGGGGAGCGGAGACCGTTGATGAGGCGAGCCGAGGGGATGGCAGGCAGGATTTGGCGGCTGATGAGCTGGACGGTCCGCATTTCGCGCTGAATGCGGGCTTCGGCGCCGAAGATTCCACGCTTCCGGGGAATCCCGTGGATCTGCAGGGCGGCCTCGCCCTTGGAGACGAGGGGAACCTCGTGGGGATCATCGAAGGGCGGGACATAGACGGGGGCGTCGCCGGCGGTGTTGCGCGGGGCATTCGGTCTGTGGACCCCGGCGGTGGTGCGGGTTTCCCCTCCGGGGGCGCCGGCCCCGCCGTAGTTCGGTCTTTGCGCCGGGTAGCGGGTTGCCCTGCCCGAAGCACCGCTCGCGTAGCGGCGGTCGTACTCTGCGCGCCGTTTGGGGTCAATGAGCGTCTCGTACGCGAGCGTGACCTGCCGAAAGACTTCAGGATCCCCGCCATGGTCCGGGTGGGCGTTCCTCGCAGCCTTTCGGTAGGCCACTTTGATCTCCTTGTCCGTCGCAGTGACGGGGACCCGGAGGACCTGATAGTGGGAACTGCTGCCCTCAGCCAACCATGGGCCTTTCTCTGGAAATTCTGAAGTTTCCCGCCGTCCCGGTGCCGAGTGGCGATCCTGGCAAGTCTAGCCAGCCATCCATGAGAACGACGGCGGCCCGCGCTTTAGTTCCCGGGGTCCCGCACGTGCCGGTGGCATGATTCATGCTGTGATCTCCCCCGCCGGCGCCAATAGTCCCCTTGACCTACCAGGCACAGGCCCTGAGCGGCCGCGTGACGCTCCCCGGCGAAGGATCGTCCTTGCGGTCAATCCCGCTGCAGCATGTGGTCGGCACTCCCTTGCCGGGGACGAAGCCGAGCGCTGCCTCCGCGCCGCCGGCCTCAACGTCGTCGTACTTCGGCGCAACAGCCTGGAGGCTCTGAGGGGAGCGGTGGACGAAGCCCTTCACGCGGGCGCCGATGCCTTGGTGGTGGTGGGCGGCGACGGCGTGGTCCATTTGGGGGTCAACTCACTCGGTGGGACCAAGCTGCCGCTCGGGATCGTTCCCGTGGGCACCGGAAACGACGTAGCCCGAATGCTTGGTCTGCCTCTGCAGGATGTTGCGGGGTCGTGCGCCCGCGTGATCTCTGCGCTCGCCGACGGCGGGCGGGTGCTCGACGCAGGCCGCATCACTGCTGGCGGACGGACCACGTGGTTTGCCGGGGCTGTGTCCGCCGGCTTCGACGCCGCCGTCAACGAACGGGCCAACTCCTGGCGGTGGCCCCGTGGCGCATTCCGTTACACACTGGCGATGCTCAGGGAGCTCGGATCGTTCCGGGCCATCAACTACACCGTGACGGCCGACGGTGTGACCTCGAGGGAGGGTGCCATGTTGATTTCGGTGGCCAACGGCCAGTCGATTGGCGGTGGGATGCGCATCGTCCCGGATGCCGCTCCCGACGACGGGTTGCTGGATCTGTTTATTGTCAAGCCTCTGTCCCGGCTAGCCTTCCTTGCGGTCTTCCCGAAGGTCTTCTCCGGCCGCCATACCTCGCATCCGGCCGTGGAAATCCGCCGGGTCCGCTCAGTTCGCCTTGCGGCCGACAACGTAGTGGCCTACGCCGACGGTGAGCGGATCGGCCTTCTTCCCTTGGACATCGACGTGGTTCCGGGCGCCCTGCGGGTGTTGGCCTGAGCAGGCCGTTCAGCGACGCGCGGCTGCAGCCAAGCGATTGAGCGCGAGTGCGGCCACCAGCAGCCCGAAGTCGCGGAGCGCGACGTCGAAGAAGTTGCCGAGCACCAGCAGGTTCACGATGATTCCCAGAAGCCATACGGCTACCAGAAGCGAGCCGAAGCGCGGGCGGACCGCCACCGCAATACCGGCCACAATCTCCACGACGCCCACGATGTACATGAATGTCTGGGCCGGGATCGGCACCACGGAGGTGGCTGCGGGAGCCAGGTAGATCGTCCAGTGGGTGAGCAGGTTGGTGAACTTGTCCAGGCCGAAAATGATCGGCGCCACGGTGAACACGGTCCTCAGGAGCAGGAATGCCTGCCGCTGGGGGTCCATGGACATGAGTGATCCGGTTTTCGCTTGAGCCGGGGATGATGCAGTTTTCATGATGCCTCTTTCTATAAATGTATATGTTGATTTTAGAATGTTTGGGCGAATTAAGCAACGAGTGTTGTTTTTAGAGTTAAGCTGGGTCCATGACCGGACTTCCCTGGCTGCGTCGACTCTCGGCCCTCGCATCGCTCGACGACGGCAACCGCCGCCGCTTGTACGAACACGTCTGCGGCGCCACCCGCGCGGTGAGTCGCGACGACGCTGCGATGGCTCTCGGACTTCCCCGGAGCACCGCCTCCTTCCACCTGGACCGGCTGGTCCGGGACGGGCTCCTGAGCGTTGAATTCCGCAAGCTCGGTGGCAAGGTTGGGCCAGGTTCCGGGCGCCCTGCGAAGCTCTACGCCCCGGTCATTGAAGAGATCGGTGCCTCGGTTCCGGAGCGCCACTATGACCTCGCCGCGGAAGTGATGGCCTCGGCCATCCAGGACCTGATGGCAGAGGGAGGTTCCCCCCGCGAAGTACTCCTCGAAACGGCTTATGCGCGGGGCCGCGAGGCCGGAAACGCCGAGCCGCAATTCCTGGACGTTCTCGCGAGCCACGGCTATCGCCCGGAAGCTGACGACGATGGCGGATACTCCTTGGCCAATTGCCCGTTCCATCGCCTGGCCGAAGGTCACACAAACGTCGTCTGTGCCATGAACGGCGCCTTCCTCAGCGGGGTGGCCGCCGCGTGCGGAATCGCGGAAGACCGGATCGCCGATGACAACCGCGAAGGCCATTGCTGCGCAAGGATCCGCCCGGCGGTTTGAGGAGGAAGATTGAGCGGGCGCCTTCCCCTGGCAAAACCCGAATCCCGCTACGTCGATAGACTTGGGAAGTGCCTGTTTATCTGGACCATGCCGCCACCACGCCCATTGCCGCCGTCGCCCTCAGCGCAATGACGCGCGAACTGGCGCGGACTGGCAACCCCTCGTCGCTGCATGCTTCGGGGCGCCGTGCCCGGCGCGCGGTGGAAGAAGCGCGCGAGGCCATTGCCGCCGCTGCCGGGGCGCATCCTTCCGAACTCATCTTCACGTCCGGAGGCACCGAGGCTGATAACCTCGCAGTCAAGGGCCTGTACTGGGCCCGCCACGACGAAGACGGCCGCCGCAAGCGGATCATTTGCTCCGCCGTCGAGCACCATGCCGTGCAGGACACCGTCGAGTGGCTTGAGCGGCACGAGGGGGCCGAAGCAATCTGGCTCCCTGTCGATTCCCAAGGCGTGGTGCGGCTCGACGTTGTCCGGACAGAGATCGAACGCGATCCGGGATCGGTGGCCTTGGTGACCGTCATGTGGGCAAACAATGAGGTCGGGAGTATCCAGCCCGTCAAGGAGATCGTGGAACTCGCCGCAGCCCACGGCATTCCCGTGCACTCGGACGCCGTCCAGGCTTTCGGCTCGATTCCCCTGAGCTTTCGCGAATCGGGGCTCGCCGCGATGTCGGTGTCGAGCCACAAAATCGGCGGCCCAGTGGGCGTGGGCGCCCTCTTCCTCGGGCGGTCCACCAAGGTCACGCCCGTCCAGCACGGAGGGGGGCAGGAACGCGACGTCCGCTCGGGAACGCTGGATACGGCGTCGATAGCGGCGTTCGCCGCCGCGGCGGAGTCCGCTGCCCAGAACCTGCCCGCGGAGCGCGAGCGAATCAGCGCATTGCGGGACCGGATCATTGGCGGAGTCCAGGCGGCCATTCCCGAGGCAGTGTTGCGCGGAGCGCCTGGAGATGCCCGGCTTCCGGGCAACGCGCACTTCACCTTCCCGGGCTGCGAGGGTGACTCCTTGCTGTTCCTGCTGGACCTCGCGGGTATTGAGTCATCCACGGGATCCGCCTGTACCGCAGGCGTCCCCAGGCCCTCGCACGTCTTGCTTGCCATGGGGCTGGATGAGGACACCGCGCGGGGCGCGCAGCGATTCAGCCTGGGGCATTCCTCGAACGACGCCGACGTCGACGCGCTGCTCAAGGCGCTGCCGGATGCGTATGCCCGGGCGAAGCTGGCCGGAATGGCCGGACATGAGTCCAGTATCCAGACCGCGGCGACGGTGGCCCGCGGCTATGGCGGCCACTCTGCCAGGGGCTCGGCAGGAGATCAGCCCTCCGGCAACAACTGATCCAAAGGCACCGAAGGGTCCACCAGGCGGTCGGTGTCGACGCGGACCCGCCCGGCAATCAACGCCTTGATGTGCTTCTGGACCTGTCGCTGGTTGACGCTCATACCTGCCACCACGGCATTGTCCCGCAGCCAGAAGGCAATGAAGCTGTTCTCCTCCATCGAGCCGCGGATGACGGGCGCCGAACCCGCCGCCAGCGTGGGATATCCCCAGTACTCCATCGAGACGTCGAACTGGTCCGTGTAGAAATACGGGACCGCGTCCAGCATCGCGTCCTGTCCCAGCATCGCTTTGGCCGCGACCTTGCCGCCGTTGAGGGCGTTGGACCAGTGCTCGCTGCGGTGGTGCTCGCCTGTGAAGGGGTGGAGGGCGTTGGCAACATCTCCCGCCGCAAAGACATCAGGGCTGCTTGTCCGGAGCGAAGAATCGACCACGATTCCATTCCGGATATCCAGTCCTATGGCTTCGGCCAGGGCAGTGTCCGGAACAACGCCCACGGCCACCACCACCAGGTCGGCAGGAAGGACCTCGCCGGAGTTGGTGACAACGGCTCGTGCCTTGCCGTCAGTTCCCGTGATCTCCGCTGCGCTCGCGGGGAGCCGGAACTGTACGCCGTGCTTTTCGTGGAGGCTCCGGAAGAAGCCGCCCAGCTCGGGTCCGATGGCCAGGCTCAGTGGCACGTTCTCCAGTCCCAGCAGGGTCACGGCGTTGCCGTAGCTGCTGGCTGCCGCGGCAAGCTCCATGCCGATCCAGCCAGAGCCGACCATCACCACCTTCCTTCCGCCGACTGACAGCCCTTCCTTGAGCTTGCGCGAATCGTTGAAGGTCCGGAACGTCGTGACGCCGGCCAGATCGGAACCGGGGAGGGGAATGTGCCGCGGTTGCGCTCCCGTGGCAATGAGTAGCCGGCTGAACTCGAGTTGCGTCCCTGAATCCAGCTGCACGGTGTGGGTGGCAGGATCGGCGGCAATGGCCGCCTCGCCGAGGAGGAGTTCGACGTCGTTCTCCTGGTACCAGCCGGCCGACAGCACCGGGACGGCGTCCTCGCCGGCATTGCCCAAGAGAAACTCCTTGGAAAGCGGAGGACGCAGATAGGGCTGCTCATCCTCGGCGCAAACCACCGTGATCCTGCCTTCGAATCCTTCTGAGCGCAGGGTTTTGGCGGCTGTGGCTCCGGCCAGCCCGCCGCCGGCGATGACGATGTGTTCAGTGTCCATGGTGACTCGATTCGCGGGGGCGTGGAGGTTCGCGTGGACGCGGACGGTTCACGCAGTCGAACATCTAAAACTGATAGTTTTGACTTTAGAATTGTCCGTGATGGCGGTCAAGGCATTTTGGGTCCCATTCCGGCCGGGGGCTAGAATAGTCGGGCGCGCTCACTCTTTTCAGCGGCAATTCTTCTCCCCAACACCAACAGAAAGCCAGCATGCGAGTCCTTGCAGCCATGAGCGGCGGAGTCGACTCCGCCGTTGCCGCCGCCCGCGCCGTCGAGGCGGGGCACGACGTCGTCGGCGTCCACTTGGCGCTGTCACGTATGCCCGGAACACTGCGTACCGGCAGCCGCGGCTGCTGCACGATCGAAGACTCCCGTGACGCCTGGCGCGCTTGCGATGTGCTGGGGATCCCGTATTACGTTTGGGACTTTTCTGAGCGATTCAAGGAAGACGTCGTCCAGGACTTCATCGACGAATACGCCGCGGGTCGCACTCCCAATCCCTGCATGCGCTGCAACGAGCGGATCAAGTTCGCGGCCTTGCTGGAAAAGGCCATTGCGCTGGGCTTCGAAGCGGTTTGCACGGGCCACTACGCCAAGGTCATCCAGGATGCAGACGGCAATCCCGAACTCCACCGCGCGGCCGATTGGGCCAAGGACCAGAGCTACGTTCTCGGCGTCCTGACCCACGAACAGCTCAAGCACTCCATGTTCCCGCTGGCCGAGACCCCGTCCAAGGCCGAGGTCCGCGCGGAGGCCGAACGCCGCGGCCTGTCCGTGGCGAACAAGCCGGACAGCCATGACATCTGCTTCATCCCCGATGGCGACACCGCGGGCTGGCTTGCCGAAAAGATCGACATGACCACAGGCGACATCGTGGACGAGGCCGGGACCAAGGTAGGGGAGCACCCAGGGGCCAACGCATTCACGGTTGGCCAGCGCCGCGGGCTCAAGCTGGGCACTCCTGCCGCTGACGGCAAGCCACGCTTCGTGCTGGAAATCCGGCCCAAGGAAAACAAGGTTGTCGTCGGGCCCGAAGCCCTGCTCGCCATCGACGAGATCCGCGGAATCAAGGTTTCCTGGGCAGGACTGCCCATCGCCGAGGTGGCTACTGGAGCCGAGTTCGACTGCTATGCCCAGGTGCGGGCCCATGGCGACCCCGTTCCGGCCAAGGCGTCGGTAGAGCGGAATGTCGACGACGCCGGCGTCGAGCGCGAAGGCCTCGTGGTGACGCTTGTCGATCCGCTGCGCGGAGTGGCCCCCGGGCAGACCATCGTGCTGTATCAAGGCACGCGCGTCCTGGGCCAGGCAACCATCGACGCCGCCCGGTCCCTCCAGCGCGTAGCGCTCTAAGGAAGTCTGCGGCAGCGCTCTAGGGGTGTCTGGGGAAGCGCCCTAAGCGGGTCTGCGCCATTGCCTCCAGTGAAAGGCCGCTCCATACTTGGCTAAGCAGCGTTTCCGCTGCGGTGGTTGGGGTTCCGCATTCGGGACGGCGATGGCTGTGGCATTTCAAAAGAAGGCCCCGGGGGACATCAAGGCCGGGCAAATGGTCGAGGTGGCCGTTCTTGCCGAAGGCCCGATCGGCAGAGGCGGTGACGGTCCGCTGATCGCCCGCCTGCGCATCCCCGTGGAGCGTTTGCGACGCGGTCCCACGGGACACCGGCTTGCCGTGCACATCAGGAAATGGCGCGGCACCAGCGTGGTGCCGATTACCCTCACGGCGCCGGGGGATCCGTGGCGCCTCTTCTCCGAGGACCCGCCCGCGGACTTGCGGGCGCTCCTTGACGATTCGAGGTTCTTGGCCCAGCACGTCTACGGCGTGGCTTCGGCAACCCTCGACCTCTTCGAATCGACCCTGGGCCGGCGCATGCCGTGGAATCCGGATGGTCGACTCGTGTTGAAGGCGCGCGACCTTGTGACGGCCACGGACACCGGCTACGAGCGGGACACCAACATCATCCGCTTCGGGTCCATCGACCGCATGGGCTATAAGGTTCCGACCGCGTTGTTCCGGGACATCGTGGCGCACGAGGTTACGCACGCAATCCTCGATGGATTCCGGCCGGCATGGGGTGATGCGATGGCCACCGCGGAACAGATCGCCTTGCATGAAGCGCTGGCGGACCTTGTTGCCGTCCTTTCCGTGTTTTCTTCGCGGGACGTGGTGTACCGCCAACTCGAGGCCGCCACCGGCGGATTCAAGGCCGGAGAGGAAGTGGACGAGGCCGTCATGATGCGGTCCATCTTCGATTTTGCCCGGGATCTCTATGCCCGTGGCCCGCTGCGTGAGCCGTTCGTCGGCGCGGTCCCCGACCACTGGCAGGAACTGCCGGAGCCGCACAAGCGTGGCGCCGTCGTCGTCGGGGCCGTGTTGCGAGCGGTCCATAGGCTCTGGGTCGAAAGGAACAGCCGCTTCGGTGAGGGGCAGAGCCTGCAGCAGAAAGCGGAGTCCGGATCCATCGTGGGCACCAGGGTCCTGCGCATGCTCATCCGCGGACTGGCCTACATGCCTCCCGTGGACGTGTCCTGGCACGACCTGTTGCGGGGAGTCATGGCATCGGACCTGGACATGGTTCCAGAGGACGCGCACGGCTACCGGGAGGCCCTCCAAACCGAATTCTCCGGGATCGGTATCCATCGCGTCTCGCTGTCCAATATTTCCGGGGTGGACAACTACCAGGGGTTGCGATACCCCATTCGGCTCACGGCGCTGGGCTCGGATCCCCAAGAGGTCCAGCGCTTTGTCTGGGAAAATCCCCGGCTGCTCGATGCCGCCCGTTTGGAGCGCCGAACTCCCCTTAGTTCCACGCGAGTGCGGACTTCCGAGCGGGTCACCCCGGACGGCTTCGTCGTCTCGGAGATCGGAGCGTCCTTCATTCAGACGGTGCGCATGAGCCGAAAAGAGGCCTATATGCGTCTTGGCCTGAAGACCAAGCGCGACTATGTGGACATCCGCGGGGGCGGAGTCTTGAGGTTCGACGCCGGTGGCCGCCTCGTCTACGCGGCGCTGAAACCGGTGATGTCCCGTGAACGGCAGGCCGCGTTGTTCGTCTCGGACGAACAACGCGCCGCCGAAGAGGAGGCGTCGAGCGGAGTCCAGGACAAGTTCCACCGGACCGGTGAATAGCCCTCCGGAATCCGGCATTCCTGCGCTTGGTGATCGATATAGCCGACGACGCGACCAAAGAAAAGTAAATTTTGTGTCTCAACTCACAGAATCAAACGTTTCACCAAGAATGCTTCTGATTGAATCGTGGAATCAGGAGTATGTGCTCCGAGGAAATTACCGACGGCGGTACGCCGTATCCATCGAACAGAAAGTTCACTGATGGCAATGAACAAAAAAGCCCTGCGCAGCGTTATCGCGTTCGCGGGCATCTCCGCATTCGCTTTGACGGCCTGTACGGGCCCGTCCGGCGGCGGCGGTTCGGCTTCTTCAGCTGCCAGCGGCCCGATCGCCTACGGCACCACCGATAAAGTGACCGCGCTCGATCCTGCTGGTTCTTACGACAACGGGTCCTTCATGGTGATGAACCAGGTCTATTCCTTCCTGCTTAACTCGAAGCCCGGAAGCGCCGAGCCCGTTCCGGACCTGGCGGAATCGGCGTCGTTCACCTCGCCCACCGAGTTCACCGTCAAGCTGAAGTCCGGACTCAAGTGGGCCAACGGCCACACGCTGGACTCCACCGACGTTAAGTTTTCGTTCGACCGCCAGGTCAAGATCAACGACCCCGCAGGTCCGGCGTCCCTCCTCGAAAACCTGGATAGTGTCTCCACCCCCGACGCCAACACCGCGGTTTTCAAGCTGAAGCTCGCCAACGACCAGACGTTTGCTCAGATCCTCAGCAGCCCGGCCGCGCCGATTGTGGACCACCAGGTCTTCCCGGCGGACAAGCTGCTCTCCGATGACGACATCATCAAGGCCAAAGCGTTCTACGGCCAGTACACGATCGACAGCTACAAGAAGAACGAGCTCATCAGCCTCAAGGCCTACGCGGACTACAAGGGTGTCCTGGGCAAGCCGGCCAATGACGCCGCGACCATCAAGTACTACGCCGAGCCGACCAACATGAAGCTGGACATCCAGCAGGGCAACATCGACGTTGCTAACCGCAGCCTCAGCGCCACCGATGTCGATGACCTCAAGAAGGACTCCAAGGTCAAGGTAAACGTTGGACCGGGCGGCGAAATCCGCTACATCACGTTCAACTTCAACACCATGCCGTTTGGCGCCAAGGCAGCGGGGGCGGACCCGGCCAAGGCACTTGCCGTCCGCCAGGCAATCGCCAACCTCGTTGACCGCCAGGCAATCGCCGACCAGGTCTACAAAGGCACATACCTGCCGCTGTACTCCAATGTTCCGAGCGGTTTCCTGGGCGCCAACGAGTCGTTCAAGGACGCATACGGCGACAACGGAAAGCCGAGCCTGGACAAGGCCAAGAAGGTCCTCTCCGACGCCGGCGTCAAGGATGCTGTCACCCTGAACCTGCAGTACAACCCGGACCACTACGGCAAGTCCTCAGGCGACGAGTACGCCATGATCAAGGACCAGCTTGAGAAGTCGGGTCTCTTCAAGGTCAACCTGCAGTCCACCGAATGGGTGACCTACAGCAAGGCCAGCCGCGCCGACGAGTACCCGCTCTTCCAGTTCGGTTGGTTCCCTGACTTCAGCGACGCCGACAACTACCTCACCCCCTTCTTCCCGAAGGGCGGCTTCCTGAAGAACCACTACGACAACCCGGCCGTGACGGCTCTGATCAACAAGCAGCTGACCACCACGGACAAGTCGGCCCGCGAGTCGGCCATCAAGGATGCCCAGAACGCATTGGCGAAGGACATTTCCACTTTGCCGCTGCTCCAGGGCGCACAAGTTGCCATTTCGGCGAAGGGCGTGAACGGCGTCGACAAGACGCTTGACGCATCCTTCAAGTTCCGATTGGGAACCGTTTCAAAGTAAGCAGCCGGTCGGGGAGGCGGGTGCCAACAGGCGCTTTGCCTCCCCTTACTGCTGATTGCCTCACATATGAGCAAAACCCCGCGCGATCCGCGGGCAATGAACTTTAGGTAGCAATGACAACATTAATAGAGGTGCCCGACGTCGAACCGGACGCGGTCGCTCCCAAGAGCAAATCAGCGGGCGGAGGTCTGGGCAGGTACATCGTGGTCAGGTTTTTCCTGATCATTCCCACGATCTTCATCCTTGTAACGCTGGTTTTCTTCCTCATGCGGGTCATCGGTGACCCCATCACTGCAGCGCAGGGTGGTCGGCTTCCTCCCGACGTCCTGGCACAGCGAATCCACGACGCCGGTTACGACCGGCCGATCATCATCCAGTACTTCGAATACCTGGGCCAATTGGTCACCGGCAACTTCGGCACCACCATCACGGACCGGCGGCCCGTCGTCGAAATGCTGTCGACGTTCGGCGCAGCCACCCTTGAGTTGTCGATCAACGCGCTGATCGTGGCCCTCGCGGTCGGTATCCCGTTGGGCCTGATCGCCGCTCAGCGTCGCGACAAGGCCGCAGACGCCTTCCTCCGTTGCTTTGCCATCCTTTGCTATGCCACCCCGGTCTTCTTCTCGGGGCTTTTGCTGAAGCTGACGTTCTCCGTATGGCTCGGCTGGCTGCCAGTGGCCGGGCGCGTCTCCACCCGCACCGAGCTGACCATGGGTCAACTCGCGGCTCCGACCGGCATTTATTGGCTAGACGCACTGCGCAGCGGGAACTTTAACGCGCTCGGCGACATCGTCTCCCACGCAGTGCTTCCAGCCCTTGCCTTGGGCCTCCTGACCGCAGGCGTCTTCCTGCGCCTCGTCCGGACAAATGTCATCGGCACGCTGGGCAAGGACTATGTTGAGGCCGGCCGTTCGCGCGGCGTCAGCGAGTTCCGGCTCGTCACCAAGCATGCATACAAGCCGGCGCTGATCCCCATCATCACCGTCATGGGCCTCCAGATCGCCCTCATGTTGGGCGGTGCTGTCCTGACCGAGACCACCTTTGAATGGAAGGGGCTCGGCTACCAGTTGGTCCAGTACTTGAACGCCAGGGACTTCGTGGCAGTCCAGGGCATTGTGGTGCTGTTGGCCGTCATCGTGGCCATCACCAACTTCGTCGTGGACGTTGTCGCCGCGCTGATCGACCCGCGAGTGAGGTACTGAAATGAGCACTGCAACAATTTCCGGGCGGAAGAAGTCCTTCCTGACCGGGCTCCCCGTCATTTCCCACCTCAACAAGAGCGTTGGCCTGCAGCGTGGCATGCTCATCACCGGGCTCGTGCTGACCGGCTTCTTCCTGATCTGCACGGTGCTGGCTCCGTTCATAGCGCCTTACGGCTACGCCCAACTAAGTGATGCTTCCGGCTCGTTCCCCACCCAGCAGGCCCCCAACAGCAAGCACCTGCTCGGTACGACAGTCGGCGGCTATGACGTCCTTTCGCGGGTCCTCTGGGGTTCACAGACCGCCGTGACCGTGATCGTCGTCGCCGTGGCGATGTCCATCTTCCTCGGAGTGGCGCTGGGCCTTCTCAGCGGTTACTTTGGCGGCTGGCTGGACCGGGTCCTCGTGGTCATCGCCGATGCCATCTACGCGTTTCCTTCCCTCCTTCTGGCGATCGTCATGTCCATCGTCATCAGCCGCGGGCAATCGAGCTTCTGGGGCGGCATCCTCGCCTGCGCCTTCTCGATCACCGTGGTGTTCGTGCCGCAGTATTTCCGGGTGATCCGGGCCGAGACCATCAGGCTCAAGGCTGAGCCTTTCGTGGAATCGGCGATGGTCCTGGGTGCTTCCAGCCTGCGGATCATCACCCGCCACATCTTCAAGAACGCCACCCGGACACTTCCGCTGATGTTCACGCTGAACGCCTCTGAAGCCATCCTGACCTTGGCAGGCCTCGGCTTCCTTGGATTCGGTATTGAACCGTCCTCCGCCGCCGAATGGGGCTTCGACCTTAACAAGGCCATGGCAGACGCATCTTCCGGCATTTGGTGGACCGGCGTCTTCCCCGGTATCGCGATCGTCCTCACAGTGCTCGGTTTGACCTTGGTCGGCGAGAGCATCAACGACCTCAACGATCCCCGCCTACGTGGACGCAAGCGTGCCGGAGGCAAGGCCTCCCGCTCCAAAGCGACGGCAGGAACCGACGGCAAGAACACAGGAGCCCTCTCTGCTCCTGAATCAGAAGCAGGTAAGGCATGACCACCAATATCGGCAACATCTCGGACCAGCCGCAGGAACCGGGGCGGCCCGTCCTGGACATTGAACGGCTCAAAGTCACCTTTGCCACGGACAGCGGCGACGTCTACGCCGTCAAGGACGTCAGCCTCGAGGTCAAGGCCGGAGAAGTGCTGGCGATCGTAGGGGAGTCCGGCTCCGGCAAGACTGTCACCGCCAAGACCATTCTCGGTCTGCTCCCGGAGACAGCCATCAGCTCCGGGGCCGTGCTGATCAACGGCAACAACGTGATCAGCGTCAGCGCGTCCAAGCTCCGCAAGATCCGTGGCCGGGACGTGGCCATGGTCTTCCAGGAACCTTCCACGGCACTGAACCCCGTGTTCACAGTCGGCTGGCAGATCGCCGAAGGCATCCGGGCCCATGCCTCGGACGGGCACCGGATCTCGGCCAGGGAAGCCAAGAAGCGGGCCACGGAAGCACTCCGGAAAGTGGGCATACCCGATCCCGAAACCCGTGTCAACTACTATCCCCACCAGCTTTCCGGAGGCCAGAAACAACGCGTGGTCATCGCGGCTGCGCTCGCCTTGAACCCGGGGTTGATCGTGGCGGACGAGCCGACGACGGCACTGGACGTCACTGTCCAGGCCGAGATCCTGCAGCTGCTTCGTGACCTGCGGGACAAATACGGCACCTCGATTGTGCTCATTACGCACAATATGGGTGTGGTGGCCGACCTTGCCGACCGCGTAGTGGTCATGTACCAAGGTGACGTCGTCGAAGAAGCCACGGCCAAGGTTCTCTTCGCCGAACCCAAGCAGGACTACACCAAGAAGCTGCTGGCGGCCGTGCCGCACCTCGGCCGCAACTCAGCATCCGAAGGGGCCACCCAACGGCTGCACCAAGGCGGGAAAGTCCTCGTTGAAGCCAAGAACCTCACCATCGAGTATCCGGGCCGCCTCGGCAAACCCGGGTTCAAAGCTGTGGACAACGTCAGCTTTACCGTCTCCGAGAACGAGGTCTTTGGCCTGGTAGGCGAGTCAGGTTCGGGCAAGTCCACTATCGGACGGGCCATCGCCGGCCTCAACCGGATAACCGGTGGCAGCCTCAAGGTCCTCGGTTACGAAATGCTGGACTTCAAGGAACACACGTTCAAGCCTCTTCGCAAGGACATCGGCTTCGTTTTCCAGGACCCGGCAGCCTCGTTCAACCCCCAGCTGACCATCGGCGAGTGCGTAGCGGAACCGCTGCTCATCCACACCCACCCGAGCCCCGCACAAACACGCCTGCGGGTGGCCCAGCTGCTCGAATCGGTGCAGCTGCCGGCGTCGTACGCTGAACGCTTCCCGCATGAGCTCTCCGGCGGGCAGCGCCAGCGTGCTTCGCTGGCGCGTTCCCTCGCGCTCAATCCGCGCCTTTTGATCGCCGACGAGCCAACCTCGGCCCTGGACGTTTCCGTTCAGGCAAAGGTCCTGGAACTGTTCAAGGACATCCAAGAAGAGTTCGGTTTCGCCGCGCTGTTCATCAGCCACGACCTCGCAGTGGTGGACATGCTCTCCCATTGGGTGGGCGTGTTGTTCAAGGGCAAGCTGGTGGAGCAGGGAATCGGCAGCCAGATCATGGGTAATCCGCAACATGACTACACCCGCAGGCTCATCGCCTCGCTGCCGGTGCCGGATCCTGATGAGCAGGCCCGACGCCGGGAAGACAACCGCGAGCTGCTCGGCACCGAGCTACTCGGCAGCTAGCCCCGTCCCCTGACGGCAAGACCCGCCTTTCTTGTGAAAGGCGGGTCTTCGTCTGCGCCGGTCTTTCCCGTGCTGCCTACTCAGAGACCACTGCGATGTTGAACATCTTGCCTTTCGGCCGGCGCATGAAGATCCGGAGCCACAGCGGCATCCACATTTCCAGGCCGCGGGCGGCGTCGAGCCCGCCAAGGTCGTGGATGCGTTCCGGGAGCCAGCCAAACTCCCGTAGGAGCGCGACGACGGTGGCTTTCGCGCCGTCGTCGTCCCCCGCCACGAAGACGTCATGGGCGCCGTCGGCGAGCCTGAGGGGATCAACCATCAGCGGAGCCTCCAAGGTGTTGAGGGCCTTGACAACGCGGGCCTCGGGGAAGGAACGCTGGATGGTTTCGGCAATGCTGTCGGTATTGCAGACGGAGAGCGACGGCGGGAATCCGGCGGAAAAGTCCAGGGGATTGGACACATCAACCAGGACCTTGCCTGCCAGGTTCGCAGCCCCGGCTTCACCCAACGCCGCGAGCGAGACTGTGCCGGGGTTGCGTTGACCACGATCTCGGCCATGGCCGCCGCCTGGGCGAAGGATCCCGAGCTAGCTGCCGAACCCGCCTGAGCCGCCCATTCCGTTCCTTGGGGTTGCCCGCCTCCCGGGAACCCATCATGACCTCATGGCCAACCGCCACCAGTTTGCTGGCCAATGCATGCCCCACCCTTCCGGTGCCAAGAACTGCGATTTTCATGCGTGCTCTCCTTTTCATCGGCGGGGACATGCCCATTCTGCCCCTCGAGGCGCGGCCAGCACACCATAGACTGGTGGAATGACCGAGCAGAACCATGCCCTTCCCGACGCCGATTCCTTCGATCCCGCAGCCAGCTCCCTTGCCGGCCGCGTGGACAAGTCCGTCATGGACGAGCTGCTCTCCATCCGGTCCAGCATCGACAACATCGATGCCACCCTCGTCTTCCTCCTTGCGGAACGCTTCAAGGCAACCCAGAAAGTAGGAGTCCTCAAGGCGACGCACAAGCTCCCGGCAGGGGACCCGGGCCGCGAATCCGCCCAGATCGCACGGTTGCGCAGGCTCGCCGAGGAAGCGCACTTAGATCCTGCCTTCGCCGAGAAGTTCCTGAATTTCATCATCAGCGAGGTCATCCGGCACCATGAGGCAATCGCCGAAGACCACCAGGCATTCATCGCGCAGGCCTGAACACATGCCCGCAAAAACCGCGCAGAACCAGGTCACGGCGACGGCCCTCGGGCCTTGGCCCGGGACCGATCCCGCGGAGGCCGCACGGATCATCCGTGGCGAACTGGGCAACCCGCATTTGCCTTTCTTGGCCGAGCTTCCGGACCGCGGCGTTGGTTCCGATGCCCTCGGCCGGACTGCTTCCCTGTTGGTTGAGCTGGCCATCGACGTGCAGCCCCACGGCTGGCGTTTGGTTGACCGCCCGGGGAAAGACCTGCGGCGTGCACGGTCCGCGCTTGCCACCGACATCAACGTCCTGGCTGACATTGCCGGTTCCGAAGAATCTTCGGCGGAGGCCCTGAAGGTTCAGCTGCGCGGTCCCATGAGCCTCGCAGCGGGCCTTTACCTGCACAACGGGGAGCGTGCCCTTCTTGACTACGGTGCCCGCAGGGACATCGCGGAATCCTTGGCCGCCGGCATCGCCGAGCACATAACGAGGGTCCGGGCCGCAGTGCCGGGAGCCGAAGTGGTGGTCCAAATCGACGAGCCGGACATTGCTTCGGTGTTGGCAGGTACCATTCCCACCGCGAGCGGCTACCGTACCCTGCGGTCCATCCCTGGCGAAGAGGTCACTGGCGCCTGGCGGCTGGTGATCGACGCTCTGCGGGCAGTCGGAGTGGCCGAGACAGTTGTGTCCGTTCCGGAGATCGAGGCACCCATCCAGCAAATCCTGGCCGCCGGAGCCGACGGCGTCGCCCTTCCGCTCAAGGCGCTCACCACGCGCCAATGGGAACAGATTGCGACGGCGGTAGAGGACGGCAAGCGCTTCTGGGCCGGCGCTCTGGCCACTGACAATCCGCGGGCAACCTTGCCACGGACCGCCGAGGTGGTGGACACCGTCTGGCGGCCTTGGCGCCAACTCGGATTACCGGCGTCGAGCTTGGGGGCCGTGCGTGTCACACCGTCGGACGGACTGGCCGGGTACTCGCCGTCGGGAGCCAAAGAGATCCTGACCCGCTTGACCCAGCTTGCTGATGGATTGAACCAGCTCGCCCTCGGCTAGCCGCTTCCCAACTTCTTTAGACCCGCTGTTCCCAGCGGTCCGGCTCGGCGTACCGGGGGAGCCCGACGGCGGCGGTGGCGGTCCGCGAGGCTGCCGCACCATCCGTCCAGGCCAGCGAGGGCACCAATCGGTAATTGAAGGAACCTGCGTAAACAAGGACCAGGCCGACGTGTTTCTGGAGCACCTTCACCTGGATCCGATGCTTGCCTTCCGCCGCATCCCACCATTGCTCCGCGTAGGCCTTCGCATCGAGGGCAACGGGCAAGGCCAGCCTCAGAGGACCCAGGAACAAGCGCGACGCGCCCGAGACGCCGCGAAGCCGCCCCTCCGGTGTGACATCCAAATCCAGCGCCGTGGCCAGCCGGCGGTACCGGCCCAGGTAGTCGATGAGCCGGGTGCCGCCGTCGTTGCCGGTTTCCGCGACCGTGGTGTCATGGAACAGGCGCGTACGCCCGGGAAAGAAAATTTCACGCCGCGCCGTGAGGCCGGACCGTCCGAACGGATCAAGATGTGCATGGTTTTCGATGCGGAACGGAATGCGCTCGCCGTACTCGGGGAAGAAGGCCTGTTCCCCGGCAACCGTGGCCAGGAGCGGCCGGAGCCATTTCTGCCGGCAGCCGACCACGTCGAACACACCCTCGCCGATTCCGTATGACCCGGACCCCGGCGCAAGCGAGAAATAGTCCTGGAGTTCAGGCTGCAGCTGCCGGAACTTGCTGCCCAGCGCCAACTCGTAGATCGGTGTGCTCATTGTGGTTTCCTCGGGTTGTGGGTGTTGGTTCATAGCTCAGTGCCTGTCTCGGCTATAGGCGGCCCGCAGCCTTCAGCCGAATGTACGCATCGGCCAGGCGTGGCGGTAGTTCAAGAGGCTCGGCGTCGACTACTTCTGCACCAAGCTGGCGCAGTTGGGCGCTGACTGCCTCACGGTCAAGGAGGGCCCGCTCGGCGGCCGAGGCACGGAAGACCTGGCTCGCCGTCGTGCGTTCCTCCTTCATTCGCCCCAACAGGGGGTCACGGACCGATGCAACCAATACGACGTGCTGCCTCACCAATTGCGCCACCAAGGGAATGAGTCCTTCCTCGGGGGCCCCGGCGTCGAGCGAGGTCAACAGCACCACCAGGGAACGGTGCGCGGAAATGGCCCGAACTTGGGCCGGGATCTGCGCCCAATCCATCTCGATCAGTTCGGCCTCCAGCGGCGCCATGGCCTGGACCAAGGAGCCGAGGAGGTTGCCTTTGGCTGCTGAGTCCACGCGCCCGCGGACGCGTCGATCGAACGCGAAGAAGTCCACGCGGTCTCCGCCTCGCTCTGCAAGCACCGCGAGCAGGAGGGCGGCTTCCATCCCGGTGTCCAGGCGGGGCTCGTCGTCGATGCGTGCTGCCGCCGTGCGAGAGGTGTCGAGCATGATCACGACGCGTCTGTCCCGTTCGGGGCGCCAAGTCCGGACGACGACGGCGGTGCGCCGCGCGGTCGCCCGCCAGTCGATGGAGCGCACGTCATCGCCCCGGACGTAGTCCCGGAGGGAATCGAACTCGGTGCCGGCTCCACGGATCTGGACCGCAGCCTTGCCGTCGAGTTCCCGCAGTTTCCGCAGCTTGGAGGGTAGGTGCCGCTTGGAGTGAAAAGGCGGCAGGACGCGCAGATGGCCGGGGAGAGACACAGTTCGTTGCCTCGCTGCCAGGCCGAGCGGTCCAAAGGAACGCAGCGTGACGTGCGGTGCCGTCAGGTCGCCACGCCGTGCGGGCCTGAGCCGGACTGACATTCGCCGCCGCTCACCAGCAGGGATCTCGACGCGCTGGACGGGGGTGATGGTCCCGGCGGAGGGTTGCCAGGCGTCGCGCACCAGCCCGCGGAATGTCCGGCGGTTGCCGTTCTCCAGCGTCAGTACAGATTCCGCCTCCGAGTGGAGCGTGACATTGCCCGGGTCCTGGCGCCGCAGGGCAACCTTGGAAGGCGATGCTGCCAGCAGGATGTCGGACAATGCCAGGGCCAACAGCACTGCCGAAATGAGCAGGACCGTACCCCACGCGGGGAACAGCACCAGGGGCGCCAACGCGGCGAATACCAGCAGCACAAAGCGGCCTGTGATCGCCATTCAGCACCCCTGGACGGGCTTGAGGAGCGGCACCATCAGCGCGGAACGGGGACAGAAGCAAGGATGCTGCCCAGGACATCGTCCACGTGGACGCCGTCCATCTGCGCTTCAGGGCGAAGCCCGACGCGGTGCCGCAGACATGGCAGGGACAGTGCCTTGACGTCGTCGGGGGTGACGAAGTTGCGTCCGGACAACCATGCCCAGGCACGCGAGGTGTTCAACAATGCAGTGGCGCCACGCGGGGAAACCCCCAACTGGAACGACGGAGCAGCGCGCGTCGCCCGGACGACGTCCACAATGTAGCCGAGGATCTCCGGGGCCACCGTGACCCCGGCCACGGCATCGCGGGCGTTTTGGAGTTCGACGGCGCCCGCCACCGGCCTGACTCCGGCTGCCAGCAGGTTGCGCGGATCAAAACCCTCCGAGTGCCTTCGGATCACTTCGATTTCCTCGGCGCGCCCGGGCAAGGGCATGGAGAGCTTAAGGAGGAAGCGGTCCAACTGGGCTTCCGGCAGAGGATAGGTGCCCTCGTATTCCACGGGGTTCTGCGTGGCGGCAACAATGAACGGCGATGGCAAGGGACGGGAAAGTCCGTCCACGGATACCTGGCGCTCCTCCATGGCCTCCAGCAGCGAGGCCTGGGTCTTGGGAGGC
Organism: Arthrobacter sp. FW306-04-A; assembly: GCF_044358315.1. Lineage (GTDB taxonomy): Bacteria > Actinomycetota > Actinomycetes > Actinomycetales > Micrococcaceae > Arthrobacter. The sequence goes on along the minus strand of NZ_CP084559.1, from coordinate 2,982,674 downwards.
GTCCGGTTGATTTCGTCCGCCAGCATGATGTTGGTGAAGACAGGTCCTTCGCGGAAGGTGAATTCCGAGGTGTGCGAATCGTAGACGAGGGAGCCTGTGACATCGCCGGGCATGAGGTCCGGCGTGAACTGGACGCGTTTCGTATCCAGGCTGAGCGCGGTGGACAAGGCACGCACGAGCAGGGTCTTGGCAACCCCGGGTACGCCTTCCAGCAGGACGTGACCCCCGCAGAGCAACGCGATGAGCATGCCTGTCACCGTTGCATCCTGCCCGACGACGGCCTTGCCCACTTCGTGACGGACGTCCAGCAGGGCTTTGCGGGCGGGATCGGACTCCACAGAGTGCCGGACCGGCTGCTGCGCCGGTGGTCCCTGTGATGCCGGTCCTCCTGAGTAGCCGTAGTTCCCGTCGGTGAAGCTGTTTGCTTGATTGCTCATTGGGCTGTCGCCTCCTGCTCGAGTTTTTCGATGCTCTGTGCCCATCGGACCAGTTCGGATTCGGTGCCGGGCTGGTGGTCCAGCAGCATCCGGAGCTCCTGTGCCGGCCGGTCAACCTTTCGGGCCACCGCGTCAATGACGGCAGCTGCGCCAACCTCGGGGCCCAGCCGGAAGTGCCTGGCAAGCCTGGTCAGGGCGCCGGCCCGTAGATTGTCGGCTGCCCGGCCGACCGCCCGCGAGTCCTGGTACAACCGGGCGCGGCCTTCGGCCGTTTCTGCGGCCTTGACCACCACGGGCAACGGTTCGAACACGAGCGGACCGAGCCGCCGGCCGCGCCACAGCACGGCGAGCAGCGCGACGACCATCAGCCACAGGCCCAGAAAGCCCACCCACGGTGGCGCCAATTCATTGAGCGTGGGCGGCCTGCCTGCGGTGGGTACGTCTCCGAGTCCGGGGAGATACCAGACGAGATCCGGGGCAGGTCCAAGGGTGCGGAAGGCCAAGGCGGCGTTGCCCTCTTCCTGCAGCAGATCGTTGCTGATCATGGCCGCGCTGCCGAGAACCACCAGCCGCCCGTCCGCGCTGGCGGCGTACATCCCGCCGTCGGCGGTGCCCGGGCTGTAGCACGTCGCCTCGGCTCCCTTGTAAAGGAACCCGTTCTTGCCGGAGACACGGCCTGCGACGAGTGGATCCGCTTGGCGACATCCCGCGTCCAACGTTGCCGTGCCACTAGGAACCACGCCGGCGTGACGGATCCCGATGCCCAGTCCGGTCAGGGTCCGGGGGCCGGGAGACACCACCACCACGCGTCCGGCTGATTTCAGCAACACGTGCAATTGGGCAGAGTCGAGATAGCCGTCGCGGTCGTACAACAGGACGGTGGCGCCGGGTTTCCCTGCCAGGAACGCGGCTGTGGAGGCGAAGGAATCGGATTCCGTGACCGTCACTCCGTGCTGTCGGAGGACTTCGGCCGCTGCCATGGCCCCGTCCGGGGCCGGATTGCGGGCAGACAGGGGTGCCTTGTCCGTGTTGGCGGAATTTTGGGCCACGGTGAGGATGCCAAGCACCACGACAATTGCTCCGATGATGATCCAGGCGATATGGCGTCTCGACCAGCCAAGCAGTCGCGAGGTCCACTGGAGTCTCTGGGCGTCCTGGGCACCGTCCTGACCGTGTGTTCCGTCCGGCGCTCGGTCAGGGGTGCCACGTTCCTCGGCCTTGCCGGGAGCTGAAGTCATCGCGGTACCGCCAAACCGTTGCCTGCCTGACCGGCGAAATCAGGTTTCGTCGCCGACAATTCTGTGTCCAGTGCCAGAACGGCAGCGTGATCGGAAGAGGTGGCAGCAGCCTTGCCGTATTTCACCCCGTCGAAGAGTCTGGCCGCGTACTCAAGCCGCGAACCGGCGGTCGCGAAGGCGCGCCCTAATTGGACAGCCGCCTCGTCCGCGGTCCGGCCAGCTTGGGTATCAATGATCGCGCGGTCCTCAGCCGAGCGAACCACCGCGCGGAACTGCTCGACAACGGCCATCTGCCAGTCTTCGCGGCCTGCTGCGGCAGATGCCCGCGCGCGGAAAGTCTCGGCATTCACCGACGATGCATCGTCGAAAACCTCCGCAGATTCTTTCCGGCGGGCGTTGAGCCGCGGCCTGACCACGATCACGACAACCACGATGAGGACTACCGCCAACGCTCCAATCAGCAGCATGCCGATGTTCGGCCCGCCGATGAAATCGCCGTTCAGGGAACGGAGCCATTCGACGAACTGGTTCCACATCTCATCGATCCAACTGGGCTTGGCCGACGTGTATCGCGGCTTGGAGAGTTCCTCGACCGCCCATCGTTGGGCTTCCTCGCGGTCCGGGTCAACAGGAGGTTCGGAGGTAACGAGAAGAAAGGCACAAGGCGCGGATGCCGGAATCATCCTGTTGGCGAACCCTGGCCGGTCATTGGCGGCCACGATTGAGTGCCGACGTGAAGGGCCATGCTGCGGCCGGGAACGCCGTCGGGATCCTCTCCGGTCTCCAAAAGCCGCAGAAGCTCCACATCCAGTCCGTCACGTCGCATCCGCAAGTCCATGTAGATCAGCGCGGAGACGGAAGTTTCGAACGCGAAGCCAACTGCGCCTGTCAGGGCCCCAACCACGGAAGAGACCACCAACAGGACCACGGTTGTCGTAGTCACTTGTCCGACGCCCGGATGAGGCGAAAAGACGGCTGTCAATCCGCCGGATGCCAAGCTCAAGGGAATCTGGATGACCTGCGCGATAACTCCCACCATGAAGCCAACAAGCAGCGTGATGCCAAAGATCCGCCACCAATTCCTCGACGTAAGGGTCCACGAGCGACGAAGACCGGCGAAGACGCCGACTTCTTCTATGCTGACGGCGGCCGGGGCCACCATCAGCTTGGTGTAGACCCAGATATATACGACGACGGCTCCGAGTCCCAAAGGAAGGACCAGAAGCAGCCCGGCAGATCCCATGCCAGTCAAGATGAGGGCGGCCAGCACGAACAGGACCACGAAGAACAGCAATGAGCCGGCAAGCATGAGGAAACCAAGCCCCACAAGGGACCAGATACGTGAGCCGGCCAGGGACCACATTTGCTTGAACCCGGTTCGGCGGTTCAAGGCCGACCTCGCGACGGGGATTGCCATGACGCCTTGGAGGATGGAGGAAAGCACCATGGCGAGCAATGAGATACCCATGACTCCGGCGGCAACGCCGAGAACCGGGCCAAGGTACTGCATCGCTTCGGACTGGGTGGTGAAACCATCCACTGGAGGTTCGGCTATGCCGAGCATCCCGAATGTGGCCACCCCGCTCAAGACTCCCTTGATTGCCTGAACAACAAGTGCCGAACCGAACATGGTCTTGGCGTTCCGGCGGATCGTCTGGAAGGCGCCATCCATGATCTCGCCGAACATCAGCGGCCGGAGGGGCACGATTCCGGGTTTCGGGGGAGCGACATAGCGGGGCTGTCCATAGGGCGGCGGACCCCCCGCGGGCCAGCGCGGATCAACCGGGGTGCCCCACGATTGCCCCGGATACTGTGGCGCGCCCCATTGTGGCTGGGCGCCCCACGCCGACCGCGGTCCCTGTTCAGGCCGGTCGCCCGGATCTGGCTGTGACACGTTTTCCTCCCCAAAAGATGCGGCCCGCAGCAGTGCACGGACCCGGAAAGAGACCGTTCGCTCCAGCCTATAGTTCTGCAGTCCTGCCTCATAGCCCAATCCGCACGCCTTTTGCAGCGCGCCATGCCGTGATCCGGCTCAACGGGACAAAGGCTGGGCGATAAGGGAATATATAACTATGAAGGCACGCATCCTGGTAGTAGACGACGACGAAGCGCTGGCTGAAATGATCGGCATCGTGCTGCGGAACGACGGCTTCGACCCGGTGTTTTGCGCGGACGGAGGGCAAGCACTTGAAGTTTTCCGTTCTTCAAAGCCTGATCTGGTATTGCTTGACCTGATGCTGCCCGGTTCGGATGGCATCGAAGTGTGCCGGCAGATTCGTGGGGAGTCCGACGTTCCCATTGTCATGCTCACTGCCAAATCGGATACCTCCGATGTTGTCCGCGGCCTTGAATCGGGTGCCGATGACTACGTGCCAAAGCCCTTCAAACCGGCCGAACTCGTGGCACGGGTCCGCGCCCGGCTGCGCCCGGGAGACCAGAAAGCACCGGAGACCCTGCGGATCGCCGATGTCACCATCGATGTCGCGGGCCACTTGGTCACCCGCGGGGGAGAGCGGATTTCGCTGACACCCTTGGAATTCGACCTGTTGGTTGCCCTGGCGCGCAAGCCTTGGCAAGTCTTCACCCGCGAACTGCTCCTTGAGCAGGTGTGGGGCTACCGCCACGCTGCCGACACCCGGCTGGTCAACGTCCATGTCCAGCGGCTGCGGTCCAAGATCGAACGTGATCCGGAAGCCCCCGAAGTTGTATTGACGGTTCGTGGTGTCGGATATAAAGCAGGCTCCTGAGTCTTCGACCGGTGAGCCCGGCACTGACCAAGAGGCAGCATCGGCAAAGGTCAAACACCCCGTTGCAGGACATCCTGTCCCGGAACACACCGACGCCCGGGCACTAAACCTCCCCTGGATCCTGGAGCGTACTCGCATCTGGACCCGCCGCGCCCTGATCCTGGCACTGCGTGTGTCTCGGCTTGTGGTGACCGGACTTCGCCACATTCGTCCAGGAATCCGGTATTTGTGGCGCGCCCTGCTGCGCCGTTGGCGCCGCTCGCTTGAATTCAGGACCGTTGCCGTGACGATCGTGCTGTCGGTCGTTTCGTTTGCGGTGGTCGGGGCGTACCTCTCAAACCAAATAGCGAACAACCTGTTCCAGGAGCGTCTGAAGCAAGCCGAATCTGAGAGCCGCTACTACGTCAAGCAGGTCCAGGACACCTTCGACGGTTCACAGGCCAACGATCAATCAAGCGTCATCACGCTCGTCTACGACACCCTCAAGGCAGTCGAGGGCAACGGTTCGGTCATCCAGCGGCGATATGTCTTCGAAGCCATGCCCGAACAAACCAAGCCGCGCAACCGCTGGGTGGAATCGCGGGCGTCGGATCAATTGACGGTGCGCGTCATCCCCCCTGCGCTCCGCAAATCGGTCCAGGAATCGGGCAAGGACCAATACTGGGCTTCGACGGAGTTCCCGGTCGGCAACCAAGACCACCCTGGCATCGCCGTCGGGAACAAAGTCACCTTCAACGGCACCGTCTACGAGCTCTATCTCCTCTACGACTTGGATACCGCGCAACAAACGCTGGACGAGATCCAGAATGTCCTGTGGGCGGGTGGCGCCGCACTCATCCTGATGATCGGCGGGATTGCCTGGTACGTGACCAGGAACGTCGTGAGCCCGGTGAGCCACGCCGCCGTCGTCTCCGAGAAGCTGGCCGCCGGCCAGTTGCAGGAGCGAATGGTGGTCAAGGGTGAAGATGAGGTGGCGAGGCTGGGCGCTTCCTTCAACCACATGGCCGCGAGCCTGCAGGAACAAATTACGCAGTTGGCCACCCTGTCCCAGATGCAGCAGCGATTCGTTTCCGATGTGTCGCATGAATTGCGGACCCCCCTCACGACGGTCCGGATGGCAGCAGAGGTGCTGTTCGACGCGCGGGATGACTTCGACCCCATCAACAAACGCTCAGCCGAACTCCTCTACAACCAGGTGGAGCGCTTCCAATCCTTGCTCTCCGACCTGCTGGAGATTTCGCGCTTCGACGCCGGTGCTGCTGTCCTGGACTCCGAGCCGACCGACATACTCCAGGTGGTATCCCATGTCATCGACAGTGCCTCACCGGTCGCCGCGGAGTACGGCTCCGACGTGCGTCTCAACTCCCGCCACAAACGCATCATCGTGGACATGGATTCCCGCCGGATCGATCGCATTCTTCGGAACCTGCTGCTCAACGCCGTTGAACATGGCGAGGGGAAACCCGTCCATATATCTGTCGCAGCCAACCATGAAGCGGTTGCAGTCTCAGTGCGTGACTTCGGCATAGGGATGAGTCCGGCCGAGGCCGCGCGGGTATTCGATCGCTTCTGGCGTGCCGATCCCGCCCGTGCCCGGACAACCGGCGGAAGCGGCCTTGGACTTTCAATCGCAGCGGAGGACACCAAGCTCCACAATGGTTGGCTTCAGGCTTGGGGCCGCAAAGGATCTGGGTCCAACTTCCGCTTGACCTTGCCCCTCAAGAGGGGGGGCACCATTGTGAAATCCCCGTTGCAGCTTGAACCGGCGGATATCCACTTGCCCGGCGCCGCCCCCGAGCGCCAAATGCTCATCTTGGATGCGGGCGAGGCGCCGCCGGAGCAGGGTTCCACTAGCCCGCCGCCGAATGGCCCTTCGGCGATGCCCCCGGCGGTTCTTCCGGCATTGCCCCCGGCAGGCAAGGACGATGCCGACAAAACGGGGGGAACCGCACCATGAGTTTCCGACGCTCCTACTTGCCCCGACGCCGGTATCTGCTGAGGGCCACAATCGCCATTCTTGCGGTCCTCGTGGTAGTCCTCAGTTCCTGCGCGCAAATCCCACGGTCCGGGCCCGTGGGAAAGAGCAAGGACGAAAGTGCGGGCAACCCGAACGCTCCCGTCTTCTTCCCTCCGCCACCACACCCCGGAGCCAGCCCGGCGTCAATCATTGAAGACTTCTACGGCGCCGGCAGCGGGTACGAAGGCGACTATGCGGTGGCCCGTCAGTACCTTACGCAGTCGCTGTCCGTCAGCTGGAAGTCCGACAAGCGCACGCTCGTTTTCCGCAAGGCGACGGTCGTCAAAACCGGCGTGGAAAATGAGTTCAAGTACCAGCTCGACCTCGCTTACGCGGTCGACGCCGACGGCGTTGCCACGCAGTTTCCAGAAGGAACCACCGAGACAATTCCGGTGAGTTTGGAACAGGTCGACGGCGAGTGGCGGATCTCGGCGGTTCCGGACGGTACTGCGATCCCGGAAGAGACCTTCAAAGTCATCTATGCGGCCCAGCCCATCTATTTCTACGACCCTACGTTTACGTATGCGGTTCCGGACATCCGGTGGTTCATCAAGAAGAACACCGTCAAGGCGATGACCAGCGCCTTGCTTGCCGGGCCGGCGCCATACCTGCGGGGCGCCGTCGTCAGCGCTTTCCCATCGGGCATGAAACTGGCCAGGGAATCGGTGCCCGTTGTTTCGGGAGCCGCCCAAGTTGACCTGTCCGCGAAGGAGCTCGTCGAGGCCTCTGCCGAAGACAGGCAGCGCATGCAGAATCAGCTGGCGCTGACGTACCGCAGCCAGTCAGATGTGGTGAACGTGCAGCTCCGGGCTGACCAGGATCTTGTCCGGGTGGAAGACAATGGCTCGGTCCTGCCGCCGGTGCTGGAGAAGAGTGCACCTGCCCGTCAGATCGCAGTCAGCAACAATGAACTGGTGCGCTACGAGAACAACAGAATCTCGCCCCTCCCTGACATGCAGCCGGTGGCCGGACTCGACCCGAGAGCTCCCGCCGAGTCCCCGACATCCCAGGCGGTGGCCTTCCTCAACGACGCTGGAACCGTCCTTTATTCGATCATTCCGGGCCAGCCCGCCCGTCAGTTGACAACCAGGAGCACCCTGAGCCACCCCTCCTTCAGTCCGCAGGATTGGGTCTGGACGGCAGGGCCGGGAGCCAGCGGCGCCACCGAGGTCGTGGCATTCAAACCATCCAACGTTGCACAAGGCCAGCCTGTGCCCACGGTGACCATGACGCCGGCATGGCTGGCCGGACGCGTGGTGAGGGATTTCCGCATATCCCGCGAAGGAACGCGCGCACTGGTCATCTCCGAAATGAATGGCAAGTCAGCCGTGCAAGTGACCGGCATTGTCCGCAATCCCGACGGCACCCCAAAAGAGCTGACCGCCCCGATTAGCTTGATTTCTTCAGCCCCTGCCGATCAAGGGGTTTGGGTCAATTCCACGACCGTTGCCGTGATGAAGGCCTCATCCAGTCAAAACGTTGTTCCCGAGCTGCTGTCCCTGACATCCAGCCAGCCGCAGCTGTTGCCGGCTTGGCCGAGCCTGACCACTATCAGTGCCGGCAACGGGCCCGACCAGATATTTGGACAGTCGGCGGCCGGAGTCTTCCAGCGGGTGGGCAATGGCTGGGAACTGCAACTCAAGGGTCCGGTGGACCCGGCTTTCCCGGGCTAGTCGTCATTATCGTCAATTTCTCCCCATAGCCTGTTGTCCACATAGCCTGGTTATCCACATGCGCACATTCGGTGCTGTTGGGCGTGGGTGGGAAGCCGGATGCTTGGGGAATGGGGAACGACTACAGGCCCTGCCGCGCGCGTGATCCCGATCTTGTGCTCCGGGGCCGCGCTGCGCGTCATCGGGGATTTCATGCCGCCCGTTTGATGCGGCTCGCACAGGCCCTGGACGACGCCGTCACCGAGTTGCTGGCCGTTCTGGCTCCCGTGGAGTGTGTGTGCTGTGGTGCCGAGGACTCGGCTCTCTGCGGTGCCTGCGCGAGGCGGTTGCGTCTTTTATGCAAGCGCCCTTTCCGCGCTGAAGGGCAAGCGCCGGCCTTGCTCACGGTGGATGGTGCTGTGCTCTTGCCTGTTGTCGCGGCGGGCCACTATCGGGACGAACTTGCGCAGGTCCTGCTGTCTTTCAAGTATCTGGGCCAGGGACAGCTGGCTTCAACACTCGCCCCTGCTTTCGGGAAGGCCATCCGGGCAGCCGTTGGATACCGGGTAGATGTCTGTGTGGTTCCTGTTCCCAGCAGCAACGCAGCCTTCCGGCGCCGCGGATTCAGTCCGGTCCATCTCTTACTCGGTCATTTGCGGCGCCGGGGTGCCTTGCCAGGCCTGGAGGTGAAGGACGCGTTGAAGAAGGCGAACCCCGGGATAGCAGCGCAGACCCTCGTCCCTGCAATGCTGGCCAGGTTCCAAGATGTTGCGGACAGCATTGTGGAAAACGCCAGGCGTCGGGCCGAAGCTTTCCAACCGGCTGGTGACGCCCAACGGGCCGGCGTTAGGGTGCAGCGGCCAGGAAGCGGACAAAAGGGCCTGGGCCGCGGAGACCGTGCGCGCCGTGTCCGCGGCTCCATGACTGTCCGGCTGTTCCGGGGCCGGGCGTTGCAGGGCAGGGCATGCATCATCGTCGACGACGTCCTCACCACGGGAGCCACTCTCGCTGAAGCGGCCCGGGCAGTGACGGCCGCGGGCGGCACAGTGTGTGGCGCGGTTGTCCTTGCGGCCACTCGACCACCGGCCGGAAACGAGCTCCCCTAGGTGTCCCGGTTGCAAGCCCACACCGACTCAAACAAAAAATAAGTGACGAAAGGGTGAATTACCCGTGGCGATGAACTAACGTCGGTTATGGGTACCAAGAACAGATGTACCTGTCGATAGCGGCTCGGAAAGGGGCTCGACTGTCCGTCAGATCAGCCCCAAGAAGCGCCCTTATCGTGTCACCTGAGTTGTTTGGAGGGCACCATGGAGTTCATGATCAGCGGCCGTAATCTGACCGTTTCGGATCGCTTCCGCGAGTATGCAGGCGAGAAGATTTCAAAGATTGAATCGCTTGGGGACAAGGTCCAGAGGGTTGACGCGAAGGTTTCAAAGGAAACCAACCCGCGCCAGACACCGGGCCAACTCACGGTGGAAGTGACAGTTCTGGGCCGAGGCCCTGTGATCCGGGCCGAAGCGAGCGCCGCTGACAAGTTTGCCGCCTTCGATCTCGCCTATAGCAAGCTTCTGGAAAGACTCCGCCGCGCCAAGGACCGCAAGAAGGTCCACCATGGCCGCCACACGCCCAAAGCCGTCCGTGAGGCCACCGCGGCGCTCGAGCCCGCTAGTGCGAGCGAACCCATCTACGTAGAGGCCAGCAACCACCAGGAGCCAGCGACGCCACCGGTGGAGACTTCGCCCTACGACGTCGACAACGACATTCCCGCCGGCGATTCCCCGGTCCTGATTCGTCGCAAGGTCTTTCCCGCCGCTTCGCTCACCCTTGATGACGCGGTGGACAACATGGAATTGGTGGGCCACAATTTCTACCTGTTCGTGGACAAGGAAACCAACACCCCGTCGGTTGTCTATCGTCGCCGTGGCTGGACATATGGAGTAATCACCCTCGACTCCACGTGTGAACCAGGAGACGAAGTCGTGGAGGAAAAGATCCACGCTTACCGCTCGAATGACCAAGCTGCCACAGCCTAGGCAACATTCGTATCTCTCCCATGAAAGGACTGGCATGGCCGCTTCGCTGAGCCTGTTGCAGGCACGGCGGATTGCATTGGCAGCCCAAGGACTGGACAAGGAACGGCCCACCGGCCCCGTGACTTCACGGACGGTGGGCCGCACCTTTGCCCGGCTCCAGGCGGTGCAGATCGACTCCGTCAATGTTCTTTCACGCAGCCATTACCTCCCCTTTTTCTCCAGACTCGGCAACTATGACCGAAGCATCCTTCATGCGATGGCCGGGCGAAGTCCGCGGCGCATGATGGAGTACTGGGCGCACGAGGCCAGCTTCATCCGCCCGGAGCACTTTCAGGACCTGCTGCTCTGGCAAAACCGTTCCTGGGTCGGCGCGGCCCACCTGGAGAGCGGCATCCGCGAGGATATGGCTGGCCGTATCCTCGACACGCTCGCGAGCGGGCGCCCCATGACGGCCGCCCAATTGACCGCGCACTTGGGGCACGAGGAGGAACGGCAGCACGGCAACTGGGGTTGGAATTGGAACCTGGTCAAACGGGTTTTGGAGCACTTGTTTGAAGAAGGACTCGTCACGGCTGCGTCGAGGACGGAGCAGTTCGAGCGCCGGTACACCCTGACGTCGAGGGTTTTGCCACCGGGATTGCGTGCAGTCAACGGTCACTTGGGACGTTTCCGGGATGGGGACGCCGATTTGGCGGCGTCGGCCATGGACCGGCTGATCGACGCCGCAGCCCGGGCCCATGGCATCGGAACAATCCGTTGCTTCGCCGATTACTTCAGGACGCCGGTGAAGGCTGCCGCGGCATCGCTCAGCAGGCTCGTTGCCGCCGGGCGCCTGGAGCCGGTCACGGTGCGTGGCTGGGACCGGGCGGTGTATCGGCACATGGGGGCCCGACTTCCCCGCACTGCTACCGGCCGGGCGCTGCTCAGCCCGTTTGACTCCCTGGTTTTTGAGCGCAGGAGGCTTGAGGAACTGTTCGGATTCCATTACCGGATCGAAATCTACACACCCGCGGAGAGGCGTAAGTTCGGCTACTACGTCCTGCCGTTCCTCCTCCGCGATGCTCTGGTCGCCCGTGTAGACCTCAAAGCCGACCGCTCTGCCAAGCAGCTTCTGGTGCGTGCCGCACATGGTGAATCGGACGCTCCGGCGGACACCGCCGTCGAGCTCTTCGCGGAGCTGCGGCTCATGGCCGATTGGCTCGGGCTCGACGACGTCGTCGTGTCACCGAGCGGCGATCTCTCCTCGGCGCTGGCCTCGGTAGCGGCCCGAAACTGAATTCTGCCGGTGTCCCCAACCGCGGGACGACGCCCGGCTCTCAGCTCTCAGGGAAACGAGGCCGCGTGGTCATGGTCTCTCCCGTAGACTGAAACCGCCAGAATTCGGCAGCTTGAGACTGGGAGCAACTTTACGTGGCATCACTTATCGAAAAACTTCTCCGCACGGGTGACAAAAAAACCCTGAGGCAACTGCGGACCTATGCCGATTCCATCAACGCCCTCGAAGACTCTTTCAAGACCTTCTCCGACGCCGAATTGCGCGAAGAGACCGACAGGCTCCGTGCCCGTCACGAGGACGGTGAGCAGCTCGACGAGCTCTTGCCGGAGGCGTTCGCGGCTGTGCGTGAAGCCTCTTCCCGCACGCTCGGGATGCGTCACTTCGATGTCCAGCTCATGGGTGGGGCCGCCCTTCACCTTGGCAATATCGCCGAGATGAAGACCGGTGAAGGCAAGACCCTCGTAGCCACTGCTCCCGCCTACCTCAATGCCCTCACAGGCAACGGTGTCCACGTCGTCACAGTCAACGATTACCTCGCCGAATACCAGTCCGAACTCATGGGCAGGGTCTACCGTTTCCTGGGTCTCAGCAGCGGGTGCATCCTGTCCAACCAGGATCCATCAGTGCGCCGGCAGATGTACGCGGCGGACATCACGTATGGCACCAACAACGAATTCGGTTTCGATTACCTGCGCGACAACATGGCGTGGGACAAGTCCGAGCTCGTACAGCGCGGCCACAACTTCGCGATTGTCGATGAAGTGGACTCCATCCTCATCGACGAGGCCCGTACCCCGCTCATTATTTCCGGACCTGCCCAAGGTGACACCAACCGCTGGTACAGCGAATTCGCCAAGGTCGTGCTGCGCCTCCAGCCGGAGACCGACTACGAAGTCGACGAAAAGAAACGCACCGTCGGTGTCCTTGAAGCCGGCATCGAGAAGGTTGAAGACTACCTCGGCATCCAGAACCTCTACGAATCCGCCAATACACCGCTCATTGGCTTCTTGAACAACGCCATCAAGGCCAAGGAGCTCTTCAAGCGGGACAAGGACTACGTCATCCTGGACGGCGAAGTCCTCATTGTTGATGAGCACACCGGCCGCATCCTGGCCGGACGGCGTTACAACGAAGGCATGCACCAGGCGATTGAGGCCAAGGAAAACGTGGAGATCAAGGCTGAGAACCAGACCCTCGCCACGGTGACGCTGCAGAACTACTTCCGCATGTACTCCAAGCTCTCGGGCATGACCGGTACAGCTGAGACCGAAGCAGCCGAGTTCATGAGCACGTACAAGCTTGGAGTGGTGCCCATTCCCACTAACCGGGATATGCAGCGCATCGACCAGTCGGACCTCGTTTACAAGAACGAAATCGTGAAGTTCGAGGCCGTCGTCAAGGACATCGCGGAACGCCACGAAAAGGGCCAGCCCGTCCTCGTTGGCACCACCAGCGTGGAGAAGAGCGAATACCTTGCCAAGCTGTTGGCCAAGGAAGGCATCCGCCACGAAGTCCTGAACGCGAAGAACCACGCACGCGAAGCCGCCATCGTCGCTCAGGCGGGACGCAAAGGCGCAGTCACGGTCGCTACCAACATGGCCGGCCGTGGCACTGACATCATGTTGGGCGGCAACGCCGAGTTCACCGCCATCGCCGATCTGGCAAGGCGCGGCCTGGACCCCGAGGAGAATTCTGAGGAATACGAGGCGGCGTGGCCTGAGGCGTTTGACGCCGCAAAGCAGGCAGTCAAGGACGAGCATGAGGAAGTGCTTGAACTTGGCGGGCTCTATGTATTGGGAACGGAGCGTCACGAATCCCGTCGAATCGACAACCAGCTCCGCGGACGCTCGGGCCGCCAAGGTGACCCAGGTGAGTCCCGTTTCTACCTCTCGCTGACCGATGACCTGATGAGGCTCTTCAACTCCGGTGCCGCCGAGCGCCTCATGAACAGCTCCGTGCCGGACGACGTCGCCCTCGAATCCAAGCTCGTGTCCCGTGCAATCGCTTCGGCCCAGGGCCAGGTTGAAGGGCGAAACGCCGAGCAGCGCAAGAACGTCCTCAAGTACGACGACGTCCTGAACCGCCAGCGTGAAGCCATTTATGGCGACCGACGGAGGATCCTCGAGGGAGACGACCTGCACGAAAAGGTCCAGTTCTTCCTGGAAGACACCATCAATGCCCTGATCGATGCCGCAACTGCGGAGGGAACCGGCGACGATTGGGACTTCCACCAGCTGTGGACCAACCTCAAGACGCTGTACCCGGTGACGGTCCCGTCTCAGGACATCATTGACGAAGCCGGTGGAAAGTCCCGCGTTTCCGTGGAATTCCTCAGGAACGAGATCCTTTCGGACGCCCAGCTCGTCTACAAGGAGCGGGAGGAAGCCATCGGCTCGGAGAACATGCGCGAGCTGGAACGCAGGGTTGTCCTCTCGGTCCTCGGACGCAAGTGGCAGGAACATCTCTATGAGATGGACTACCTCAAAGAGGGCATTGGCCTTCGTGCTATGGCCCAAAGAGATCCCCTGGTCGAGTACCAGCGCGAAGGGTTCATGATGTTCCAGAGCATGATGGAGGCCATCCGCGAGGAGAGCGTCGGCTTCCTCTTCAACCTGGAAGTCGAAGTCACGCCGGCCGAAGACGTCGTGGTCGTGGATGGCAGCCCCGAAGGCGTTCACGTGGAACATCACGATCCGCAAATCCACGCGGCCGGCCTCGAAGCTCCGGAGAAGCCCGTTCAACTGCAGTACACGGCGCCCGGTGAAGACGGCGCAAGCCAGACCCGGGTAGAAGGTCGGTCCTCGGGACGCTCAGGCAATCCCGCCAAGGCCGCTGCCGAAGACAAGCAGCGCGGGGCCAGCAAGAAAAGGCGTCGCTAACCCGATCGTTGCAAGGCACACGGAGCTGACAGCCACATGTGACTGCCAGGCACACACTGCGAAACGGAGAAGGACCGGAACACCGCTTCCGGTTCTTCTCCGTTTCCCGTGCCGTTCTTGGCGCAGTTCGCCTCAGCCAATTTCAAGGGCAGTGACCTTCCACACGCCATTGCTTCCTTCAAGCCTCATGGCTACGGCGCGGGAGCGTAGTTCTTCAGAGACGACCAAGCTGGCCTCGTACACGCCTTCCTTCACGGCGCAGACACGAACCGAGCGGACCACCGGATTGCGGTGAAGCCGGGACCGCCCAGCCTGGACGCGGACCGCATGGGCGCGCGTCAGAGCGGCCCGGTGCTGGAGCGCCGTGAGGCATCTGGGGTCCAGGGATCGCGAGAGCTGCTGGGCAGGACGCGTGCCGGCAAGGACTTCGACCGCGGCTTGGGCGATGCTGCGGGCCAGCGTGCGCATTTCCCCATCAAGACTGACCACGTCGGCCATTTTGCGGGCAGAAGACAGCCCCTTACCGGACGAACTGCCTACCCGGTCTTTGGGGCGCGATGAGACCGCGAGTGAAGGAGGAACCATTCGTGGCGAAGTCACCTTCCGGGGCGTATCGGGCAGGGTATGGATAGCTGATGTTGCGCTCATGGATTTCCTCGGTTGAATCGGTCGGTTGCTAATGGATGGCGGGTTGGCTGCGGAAGGTGTGATCCGGGCGCTTTAGCCACGGGGCGGTGGTTGGAGGATCTGACCCGGGACGAGGAGCCCAGGGTCGTCACCGATGACATGTCGGTTTGCGGCGTACCACTTTGGCCAGTGGAGGGCAATGTCGACGTCGCTGGCCATCGGGCCAAGCTGCCGCGCGGCAATTGACCACAGTGAATCTCCCCGGCTCACCACTACCGTGCGCTGACTTGGCGAGGCTGGCTTTTCCGCCGTGCGCTGCGGTACGGAGCCCAGGAGACCCGGCTCTGTAGCAGGCGCTCGGGGTTGCCAGCCCGGTTCGATCTTCGAAGGATCGGACTCAATCGATGGCAGGGTGGAATGGTGTGTAGAGGGGACTGGGGCTGGTGCCCACTGGGCGGAAGTCGCGCTGGATGGCGTTGTCCCGCCATCCGGGCTCCACGCAGGTTCAACCGGTGCCGGTGTCGCATTCGCCAGCGGAATTCCCACGAGGTTTAAGCCGAGAATTGCCACAGCCAGCCTGCGCATGAAGGCGGGGCTGAGCTTTGCGGGGGTGCTGGCGCGGCGGCCCTTGCCCGATTGCTGGAGGACCGCGGCAGCAACGGCCAGGAGAAATGCCGCAATCCACCAAGCGACGATGGCTAGACCGGCACCTGTTGCAACAAATCCCAGGAGATCTTCAAACATGGGTGTCTGGTGACGCCCTGCTGCAACGTGCAATCGGTCAGTCAAGATCAGTCCGGTGGCAGCGAGCGAAACTCCGAGAATCAGAATGGTCGCTGCCATTGCAGCGTCGTTCCGGATGGTGCTCATGGTCTGTTCCACGGGTTCCCCTTACCCAATTGATGTCATTTGATGCAGTTTGATAAATCTTGAACCATTTTGATCATATAAAGCGCCACTTGTCTAGAAGTTGAGTGTCGACAATGGAAAATTTGACCCGCAGAGGTTGCCCGCCTACGCTGACGCAATGCGTTGGGATGCTCTGTTTGAAGACATGGAGGCGCAATTAGCCTCTGAACACCTGCTGGGACTTGAGTCCGAGATCTCAGAGCGGGCCCGGGTGGAGATCGCCGGAATCGAGGTCTCTGACAGGTTGCGTGGAGCAATCGGCCGGAGGATTGATGTGAAGCTTCGCTCGGGGACGCTTGTGTCCGCGGCCCTGAGCCATGTCGGGAGCGAGTGGCTCGTCCTGGACGAGGGTCGCCACCAGTGGCTGGTGCCGTTGGCGGCAGTACTGACGTATCAAGGTCTTGGCCGCCAAGCGCAGGCAAGCCAATCAAAGGCGGCGCAACGCCTTGGCTTGGCCAGCGCACTCCGGATGCTGGCCCGGAACAGGTCGGAACTGGCAGTCCATCTGCTCGAGTCGACGTCGGGAGAGACGGCAATGCACGGCGTCGTTGACCGCGTGGGCAAGGACCACTTTGATCTCGCCGTCATGATGCCGGGCGAAGTGCGCCGGTCCGGCAATGTTGTTTCCGTGGCGACAGTTCCGTTCCAGTCCCTTGCCGCGCTGCGTTCACTGAGGGGCCAAGACCTCTAGCTCGGGCGGCGACTCTCCGGCGCCTTCATCCCTTCGGTGCTTGAGCAGCCTTTGGTGCTTGGGAGTTTTGGGCGCTTGCCGGAGGTCAGGAGGACTTGGACTTAGCCTCTTGGATCATCCTGCTGGCCTCGGCATAGCGTTCCTCGATGTACTGCTCCAGCATCTTTTCTTCGACGCGCCACTGACCCCTGCCGCCCACCTGTATGGCTTTGAGTTCTCCGCTTCGGACCAAGGCATATGCCTGCGGAGAGTTGATTTGAAGCTGTTCGGCAACATCAGCCAGGGTGAGGAATCGGGGCATGCCTCTATTTTGCCACTCTTGAATCCATTTGCTGAGGTTATCCACAGTTTGACGTGATTTGAAGCACTTGACTTTTGGAATCTGCCTGTATGCCGTCAGAATGGGGGCCACTGATGGCTACGGCCGACGAACTACGCAATTTGGGGAGCAGGGTGAGTGCAACTACCGTGGCCGCTGCAGCGCGGCTCAAGAAACCGTCATGGAGGGATCCGCGCCTTTTGGTAGGGATTCTATTGGTCCTGGCATCGTTGGCTGGAGTCATCGCCCTCGTTGGAACCGCGGACCGCACCATCCAGGTGTATGCGGCGCGGGAGCCGATTGCCGTGGGTCAGAGAGTCAGCAAGGGCGATCTTGCGATCGTAAAGGTGCGGCTCGACGACGTCGAGTCCAGCTACGTGACTCTGGCGGATGGCCTGCCCGAAGGGAGGGTCGCCGTCCAACGAATCGCCAAGAACCAACTTGTGCCGCAGGAAAGCCTGGGAGCGGCCGATACCCTGAACCGCAAGCCTGTTGCGATCTCGATTCAGGAGTCCCTGCCTTCCCAGGCTGTGGCTGGATCCCGCGTGGACGTCTGGGTTTCGCTCCCCGACGCTCGCAACGGCTTCGGCACGCCGCAACTATTGTTGCCCAGCGCGGAAATCGCCCAGGTTACCGAGGGCGCTTCCACGCTCGGAGCGTCCAAGGAGAAGGTAGTGCTGGTACTTGTGACCGATGAGCAGATGCCGAAACTTCTTGGCGCACAGGCGAACAAAGCGAAGGTTGCCGTGGTGTGGAACCCGGGCGGTGGCGGCAAATGAATATCCCCATTGTCACCGTCGGGCAGTCACGGGAAGATTTGGTCGGGGGACTCGAGCGGCTCCATGGGCCGGTAACGGTCGTCCGCCGGTGTGGTGAACTCGCCGAACTGCTGGCCGCGTGCCAAAGCGGTCTCGCGCGTGCAGCGGTCGTAGCCGAAGGTACTGAGGAGCTGACGGCGTCGCTGGTCGACCGACTGGCGGCCGTCGGCGTGTCCATTGTTGCCCTGAGCGACGACTCGGCGGAGGTGGCCCGCCTGCGCAGTATCGGCGTCGTGACAGCGTCGTTAGAGGTGGATTCGGCGACGCTGGCTTCCAATATTTTCGATTCAGTAGACGAACTGTCCGCGCAGGGGAATCGACGCGCAGGGGAGCGGGATTCCGGTTATGCGGACACCGCCGCGGAACTTCGCGCCTCCGATGTTGAGGAAGAAGCCGCACTCGTGCCTGCAGGGGCCGGCCGGATCATCGCGGTCTGGGGACCCGCGGGAGCGCCGGGCCGAACGCTTGTGGCCATCAACATCGCCGCAGAACTCGCGGCCGAAGGCAAGCCGGTGATCCTTGTTGATGCGGACAGCTATGGGGCCAGCGTCGCGGCCTCGTTGGGCCTGCTGGACGAATCCGCCGGGTTGGCGCAGGCCTGCCGGTTGGCCGACCAGGGGTTTCTGGACGCCGAATCCCTCAAACGGATAGCCGCGCCTGTCTTCACCAGGTCGGGGAGCTTCCGCGTTCTCACAGGCATCACGCGTGCGGACCGGTGGACTGAACTCCGTGCCTCTGCCCTCTCCTCGGTGCTCGAGCACGCCAAGGACATTGCCGACATCGTTGTGGTCGATGCAGGATTTTGCCTCGAGGCCGATGAGGAACTCAGTTTCGACAGCATGGCACCCCGGCGCAATGCCGCTACTCTCCGCAGTATCGAATTGGCGGACACCGTTTACGCGGTGGGCGCAGCTGATGCCATCGGGATTCCACGCCTCGTGCGTGGCCTCGCAGAGCTCGAACGGGCAGTCCCGCAGGCGGCTCCCCTCGTGGTTTTGAACAAGGTCCGGGCAGCATCTGCAGGCCGGTCACCTGAACGCGAGCTTCGCGACGCATGGGAGCGGTACGGACCTGGCTCTGGCATCGAGGTGTTCCTTCCGTCCGACACGGAAGCCTGTGACGCCGCATTGCTATCCGGTGCCGTGCTCCTCGAAGCAGCGCCCGAATCCGACTTGCGGCACGCAATCGCCCGACTGGTCTGTGCACCTGGCCAGCAAAATGGCAAATCCTCTGTCATTTATTCCAGAGCAAGGCGACGGCTAAAGCGTTAGGCTCGCCATGTGGGCTGCAAGGACGCAGCAATCAAGATGTGATGGAGGCGTTTGTCGATGTCGTCAGGATCCAGCGTGGAGGATCGTTCCAAACCTGCAGTAGTCCGTGAAGGGTTCTTCGGCGACTACTACGAGCATCTCGCAGAGGAGGATGCCCGCAGATACGCTGTCGAGCAACTGACCTCGAGGGCAGAAGCGCACCGGGAAGTCGGGAAGAGCCGCAAACCGGGCACTGCCAACGTCAAGATCGCCAACGAGGCAGATCGCAGCATTCTGTACATCGTTACAGATGACATGCCTTTTCTCGTGGATTCGGTGAATGCCGAGCTCGTACGCCAGAACTGCGCCATCCGGCTCGTCATGCACCCGCTCTTCGTGGTTTCGCGTGATCACCTGACGGGCGATATCTCCGCCATCGCCCGGGTGCCCTCGAACATAGGTATCTCAAGCGGTGACACCGCAGCGATGCCGAATGTCGCCCACCTGATCGCTCAAGGCGACAACGTCTCCCATATGGAGTCGTGGATCGCAGTCGAGGTTGACAGGGTGGCGGAGGACTTCCAGAAGGAACTCGCAGACGGAATCCACCGCGTCCTGAACGACGTCCGCGCCGCCGTCGAAGACTGGCCCAAGATGCGCACCAAGGCGTTGGAACTGGCATCATCCCTGGACAGGGTGGCTCACCCAGAAGACATCGCTGAGCTCCGGCAAGCACAGGACCTACTGCGCTGGTTGGACAACGGCAATTTCACGTTCCTGGGTTACCGGGAATATGACCTCATCACCGAGAACGGTGAGGACGTCCTTGAGTTGCGGGAAGCGAGCGGCTTGGGACTCTTGAGGGCAGGGGATCACCCGCACCAGATCCAGCACCTCACCGACGCAGGACGCAGGAAGGCCCGCGAAAAGCGTGCCTTGGTCATCACCAAGGCCAACTCGCGCTCAACTGTGCACCGCCCCGCGTACCTGGATTACATAGGCGTCAAGAGCTTCGATCTTGCAGGCAACGTCAATGGCGAGCGCCGCTTCATTGGGCTCTTCGCCACCAGCGCGTACACCGGTTCCGTTCGGAACATCCCCATTGTCCGGGAAAAGGTCGACGCCGTGCTCCGCTCGGCCGGTTTCCCGCAGGACTCCCATTCAGGCAAGGACCTCGTGGGTATTCTCGAGACCTACCCCCGTGACGAGCTCTTCCAGATTGAGACCGATGATCTGGCCACGACCGCGTTGGGCATCCAGAGGCTTCAGGAGCGGCGCCGAACGAAGCTCTTCCTGCGCCCCGATATCTACGGACGCTTCATGTCCGCCCTGGTCTACCTGCCCCGCGACCGCTATACCACCAACGTCCGGCAGCGTATTGAACAGGAACTCCGCGAGACATTCGAAGCCGAGAGCATCGACTACGAAGCCCGCATTACGGAGTCCGCGCTAGCGAGGGTTTTCTTCCGCATCCGGCTGCCGCGTGAGGCGGAACTTCGCGACGTCGACGCCGGAGAGCTCGAAAAGCGCCTCGTCCGGGCCTCGCGGTCCTGGGCAGAAGGAATTGCGGAGGTGCTCCGCGAGAACAGGAGCGCTTCGGACGCGGAAGCTCTGTCCGCCCTCTGGACGGATGCATTCCCCGCTGGCTACCGCGTGGACTACGAAGTCGAGGACGCCCTTCAGGACATTGAGCGTTTCGAGAAGTACGGCGCCACGACCGATCGCGACGCCGTCGCCGTCCAGGCGGCCCCTGGAGTGCATGTTTACCTGCCCGATGGTGCCGGTGAGCTCCTTGAAGAGGATGCTCGCGTTAAGCTCTACCTCCTGGAACCCAAGAGCCTGAGCCAGATCCTGCCCTACTTCCACAATCTCGGCCTTGAGGTTCTGGACGAGCGGCCTTTCGAAATCGAGACTTCCGACCACAGGGACTTCTTCCTCTACGACCTCGGCCTGAAGTACCCCGCCGGCGTCGACCCCGTGGCTACCGGCCAGCTCCTGGCGGATTCCTTCAGTGCTGCCGTGACCGGCGCGGTGGAATCCGACAGTTTCGACCGCCTGGTGCTCCGCGAGGGGATCCACTGGCGGCAAGTGGTGATGCTCCGTGCTTATGCAAAGTACATGCGCCAGATGGGCAACACCAACTCCTTCGAGTTCATTGCGGACACACTCCTCGCCAACCCCGAGGTTGCACGAGGCCTGATTGATCTCTTCGGAGCCCGCTTTGATCCTGCATCAGCTGACGCGGCGCGTCCGGCCCGCCAGGACACTGCCCGCGCCACACTCGCCGAAGCGATCGACCAAGTCGCCACGCTCGACGCCGACCGAGTCCTGCGGACTTTCGTCAACCTCATCGAGTCGACGCTGCGCACTAACTACTTCCAAGGCAAGTCCTACGTTAGCTTCAAACTGAATCCGACCAAGATCGAGGGTCTGCCCTTCCCACGGCCAAGGTACGAGATTTGGGTGTACTCGCCCCGCGTTGAAGGCGTGCACTTGCGCTTCGGCAAGGTGGCTCGAGGCGGCCTGCGATGGTCGGACCGCCGTGAGGACTTCCGGACCGAGATCCTCGGCTTGGTCAAGGCACAGACGGTTAAGAATGCTGTCATCGTGCCCACCGGCGCCAAGGGCGGATTTTTTGCGAAGCAGCTCCCGGATCCGGCAATTGACCGCGCAGCTTGGATGGCCGAAGGCATCGAGAGCTACAAGACTTTCATTCGTGGTCTACTCGACCTCACCGACAACCTTGTGACAACGTCCGACGGCGAAAAGATCGTGCCGCCGTCGGACGTTGTCCGTCAGGATGACGACGATTCGTACCTGGTGGTGGCTGCGGATAAGGGCACGGCAACGTTCTCGGACACTGCCAACGGCCTGGCTGCCGAGTACGGATTCTGGCTGGGGGACGCATTCGCATCCGGTGGCTCAATCGGCTACGACCACAAGGCCATGGGCATCACAGCCCGTGGCGCTTGGGAATCGGTCAAACGCCACTTCAGCGAGCTGGACCTAGACACCCAGACCGAGGAATTTACCGTGGTTGGCGTCGGCGACATGTCCGGTGACGTGTTCGGAAATGGAATGCTTCTCTCCAAGCACATCCGCCTGTTGGCCGCCTTCGACCACCGCCACATCTTCCTGGACCCGACGCCGGACGCAGCTTCCTCCTTCGATGAACGGCAGCGTCTCTTCGATCTGCCGCGTTCCTCCTGGGATGACTATGATCGCTCGCTCATAAGTGCAGGCGGCGGGGTGTTCCCGCGCCAGGCCAAGGTCATCCCGATCTCTCCGGAGGTCCGCAGCGCCCTCGGCCTTCCGGACGGAACGGTCCAGCTGAGCCCTCCGGAACTTCTCCGCGCAATTCTCCTCGCCCCGGCAGATCTCCTGTACAACGGTGGGATCGGGACGTACATCAAGGCCAGCACAGAGTCACATGCTGAGGTGGGGGACAAAGCGAACGACGGCATTCGCGTGAACGGGCGCGAGCTGCGTGTCAAGGTTGTCGGCGAAGGCGGCAACCTCGGAATGACGCAACGCGGACGCATCGAGGCAGCACTACAGGGCGTCATCCTCAACACCGATGCCATCGACAACTCTGCGGGCGTGGATTGCTCCGACCATGAGGTCAACATAAAGATCTTCGTAGACCGCATGGTTGCCGCCGGGAAACTTGATGCTTCCGAGCGCACATCCTTCCTCGCCGACATGACCGACGAGGTTGGGCGCCTTGTGCTCGAAGACAACATTGATCAGAACATCCTGTTGCTCAACGACCGCACACGCGTCGCCGAATGGAGCCCCAGCTACGAGCGCCTGATGGACTGGCTCGAGAAGTCTGCTGACCTCAAGCGGGACCTTGAAGCCCTGCCGACCACCGACACACTGCGCGAGAGGTTGGAACAGGGCCAAGGCCTGACGTCTCCGGAACTGTCCGTCCTCGCCGCATACGCCAAGATCGAATTGGGATCGGCATTGCGCGACAGCGACCTGGCGGACGATCCCTGGTTCCGCAAGACCATCCGCTCATACTTCCCGAAGCAGCTCCGGGATCGGTTCGATGCCGAACTGGACACGCATCCCTTGCGTCGTGAGATTATCGCGACGGTGGTTGCGAACGACATGATCAACCTGGGCGGCATTACCTTCGCTTTCCGCACGATGGAGGAGACCTCGGCCACCGAGGTTGCCGTTGCGAAGGCGTTTGTCGCTCTCCGGGAGATCTACGAACTCGACTCGATGGTGAAGGAGCTCAACGCCCTGCCGGCTTCGTTCCCCACGGAACACTGGAGCACCGTACACCTCGACATCCGGAGGCTTCTGGACCGCGCCGTGCGCTGGTTGCTGAGCCAGGGTAACGCTTCAAAGCCGATCTCGGAGGTCGTTGCCGAGTTCAAGCCGATGATGGATCCAATGAGGGCCCGAGTGCTCGACTACCTGCGCGGCAGCGACAAGGAGCGGGTCACCGGTTGGCTTGAAAAGGCACGCGCGTGGGGCTTGCCGGAAATGCTTGCCCATCGCTGGGCTGAGCTTTTCGAGAGCTTCGTGCTCCTGGATGTAGCCAAGATCGCGCAAAGCCGCGAGGCCCGAGTGGAAGATGTCAGCAACGTCTACTACACGGTGTTTGACCGCTTCCATGTTGATTCGCTCCTCGAGCGGATCACCGCACTCCCGCGGGACGACCGGTGGCAGGCGCTTGCCCGTGCAGCCCTGCGAGACGACCTCTATTCGACCGTGGCGGACATGACGATGTCGGTGCTCGAATCGACCGACGCCGGTCTCGACGCCGAAGCCCGTTTGCGGGCTTGGGAGGACCTCAACGCCGAGCAGCTGGGCCGAGCAAAGAGCATGTTTGACGAGGTCAACGCGCTGGAGGCAGACGACATGGCTTCGCTGTCGGTAGCATTGAGGCTCTTGAGGTCAATCGTTCGACGCTAGGGAGAAACCCGGCGTTATATGGAGGTGCAGTGGCAATCTTTACAGACCCCATCAGGGAGCACGCTGATTTCGGGCCTGGAGATGCCGAATGGCTGCACCTCCTGGTCGGCGACTGGCAGATGGTCGCCGACCTAGCGTTTGCGGACTTGGCCCTGTGGTTTCCACATCCTGAATTCGGCTACATCGCGTTGGCACACGTCCGGCCGTCGACGAGCCACACGGTGTTTCATGCGGACTTCGTCGGGGAGGGCATCCGATCGGATCTGCAACCTATAGTCGACAAGGCATGGTCCAGCCGTTCAATCGAACGCTCCAGTGAGACGAGCTGGAGCAGCGAGATGGCGCTGCGCGTTGAAGCAGTGCCCATGGTCAGGAACGGACGGACCCTTGCTGTCGTCACGTCGCATATGGACCTTTCCAGTTCACGGATGCCTTCACGCCTGGAGCTCACCTACAGGCAATGCGCCTACGATCTGCTCCGGATGGGAACGCTGGGCCTCTGGCCGGACTTCGCGTCACCGACGGGTTCCCGCCGTGGCGCTCCCCGCGTGGGTGACGGCCTGATCAGGCTCGACGCCGACGGCATCGTCCAGTACGCGAGTCCGAACGGCGTCTCCGCATTCCGCCGTCTCGGCGAGGTGGAAACTTTGGAAGGACGGTCCCTCGCGGAAGTAACCGCAGGACTTCTCAAGGACCGGCGGATGGTGGACGAGACGTTGCCGCTGGTCGTTACCGGTCGAATGCCGTGGCGGAGCGAAATCGAGTCCCGCGGTGTCAGCTTGTCGTTGCGCGCGATTCCGTTGCGCGATGAAAAGCATCGCTTCGGTGCCTTGGTTCTGTGCCGCGATGTGTCCGAACTGCGACGCCGCGAGCTCGAACTGGTGACCAAGGACGCGACGATTCGTGAGATCCACCACCGCGTCAAAAACAACCTGCAGACGGTGGCGGCTTTGCTTCGCATGCAGTCGCGACGGATGGTCAGCGATGAGGCGAAGCAAGGCCTGGAACAGGCAATGCGGCGGGTGGCGACCATTGCGCTGGTGCACGAGACCCTTTCGCAGGGGCTCACGCAGAGCGTGGACTTTGATGAGCTGATCGGACGCCAGTTCCGGCTCTCGGCCGAAGTAGCCTCCCCTTCCCAGCATGTCCGGACCGAGCGCTCAGGTCTTTTTGGTGAATTGCCGAGTGACTTCGCCACGCCCCTTGCGCTTGTCATCAATGAGCTCGTGACAAATGCAGTGGAACACGGCCTTGAAGGACGGGCCGGAACGGTATGGCTGATGGCCGATCGTTCCACGGGGGAGCGCGGCGATGAACTCCTGACCGTGACCATCGCCGATGACGGCGTCGGACTGCCCGAGGGGTCGTACACGGAGGGTCTGGGCCTTCAGATTGTGCGGACACTTGTCACGAGCGAATTGGGTGGGAGCATCCAGTGGATGCCCCGCGACGGGGGTGGCACCGCCGTCGAGATCGTCCTGAGCCTGGTGCGAAGCTGATCCCAGGAACACATCTTCGGTGTGTTGGTAGCCCAGCGAGACATACAAGGATGGCCCGGACCTTTGGTCCGGGCCATGCTTGTATGTTCTTTTCGCTGTGGGCGACCTGTTCTCTCGCCTTCAGGCGTTAGGAAGCGCGGCGTGCCCGGGCGGCGCGGCGCTTGAGTGCACGGCGCTCGTCTTCGCTCATGCCGCCCCAAACGCCGGCGTCCTGGCCCGATTCGAGAGCCCACTGAAGGCATGTGTCCACGACAGGACAGCGACGGCAGACACTCTTCGCTTCTTCGATCTGGAGAAGCGCAGGGCCGGTGTTGCCTACTGGGAAGAAAAGCTCCGGGTCCTTGTCAAGGCAGGCTGCGCGGTTACGCCAATCCATGCTGATCAGTCACTCCATTCGTGAGTACTAGTTAAGCCTTTTGTGAAAATATTCACGAGAGGCTTCATAGGAAAGGGGACCCATTGGGCCCCCTTGGTCGTCTCAGTCAAGCGTGTCATGTTAACGCCATGTAAACAAGGGGTTCGAGCCTTTGAAACCGTGAGCGATGCATCACATTGGCTGCCGGTCTACTCACAGGTATTCGACTATGTCCGGTAGTGTGCCAGTGTGTCAAGACCCCCTCTGAACCCCGCCCAGGACCCCACCGTGCCCGGCGACGACGGACAAGGGACCAGCCACAACAACTCTGCTGTAGCATCCGGCGGAGGAAGGCGTCCCAAAGGAATCGTTGTTATTTCGATTGTGGTTGTGCTGGAAGCCCTCGCACTGTTGGCCGCAGCGACCCTCTACATCTACCAGCTGGCGATCGGGGCGCCGGTGTCCTCATTCTGGGGAGCGGTGTTTAGCCTGGCCCTGCTCCTGGCCTTCTCTGCGTGGTTGTTTGCCGTGGGCCACTTCTTGTTCCGTGGCTATCGTTGGACCCGCGCGGCCGCGTTGGTTGCCCAGTTGTTCGTGCTGACGATCGGATTTCCCACCATAACTGGAGGACTGCTTCTTGCCGGCCTCGCCATGGTGGTGCCGGCGTTGGCCGTGATTGTCCTTTTATTCGACAAGCGGGTTATCGCCTTTGCGTCCAGAACGGGCGCATCCCGGGGTGCGCTCTGACCCTTTTCGCTCCGGCATGACGCTTCATTCTGGAGCGGCGATCTGTACCGGGCGCGTTCTTCCGTTCTCAATCAGGACAGCACGGCCTGGTGGGGGTGCCTGTTCGACGTCGACGCGTACCCCGAAGAGTTCCCCATCGGTAGGCGACCTTTTGCCAAGGAGGATCCCGCTTCCGTGGGATCGGGCTAGAGATGCCATGGGCGTCCGCTGCAGCAGGGCCGGGCTGTGCCCGGCAGTTGCCACTACGGAGAATCCCATGGTGTGAAGTTCGGCCAGGAGCAAGCCGGTTGTGCTGCTCAGGTGTTCGGCATCGTCCACCAGAAGAATGGTGCCGGTACCCACAAGATTGCTGCTTTCATTCCTGCGGAAGTCCGCCCAGAAGGCATCCGGATCTGCACCTTGTGGTGGTGACCGCCATTGATGGCCTGGGTTGAGCAGCGGCAACGCTGTGAGCAACGACGATTTACCGGATCCAGCAGAGCCAAGGGCAAGAAGGACCCCGGAACGCGGGAGCGTGATCCAAACAGGTTCATGTTCGTCGCCTCCGAGCCCGAGCAGCACCGTTCTGCGCGCGCGAGCCGGAGTAGCAGCAGTGGCTTCGGTTCCGTGCTCGGCCACCAGGTCCGAGGCCCGGACGAACTGCGGCAATGGCTCCACCCGGAAAGGGCGCCGCGCAGGCTTAGGGGGTTCTCGGTAAGGCCAGGCTGTGCTTGGCGGCTGTGCCACGAACTGGGCGACAGCCGTGTCGATCTCAAGGAAGTTCCCACTCACCACGGCTCTGCCCCGCAACGGCTTTGTTGCCGCAAACCGGGGCCACGCCATCCGGCCCTCTTCTGTAGTGCCAAGGGGAAAGTATGCACGGTTGGGAATTGACCCGAACAAGCGCGAAGCGACCAGTTCTCGGTCACCCGTTACGAGAACCGTCAGCCCTGACTTCGGCCCATCGCGGACTACGTCGTGGACGAGGTCCTCGGCCCAGGCGAGCGGTCCCTTCCGCAATTGGGAGAGCCAGGACCCCCAACCGGAAATGACGAGAAGCAAGGGAACTTCTCCGGCGACAGCAGCCCGGGCCTGCCGTGCGGACATTTCATCCGCCAGCCGCTCCAGAATCCGGACCCCCCTCTTTGCGTGGCTGAGGGAAGCGACGGCACCGACGCGGCCGCCGGCTGCAACGCCCGCAAAAGCGCCGTCGCCATCCAGGACATAGACGTGATGTTCCTCGGCATTTCCAACAAGCTGCGCCGTTACCGCTCGGCAGGCGTCTTCGACTCCGCTGGCAGGAGAACCGACAAGTCCGAGATTCCCGTGCAGACGAGGAGTCCAGAGCAGGCCTGTAACCCGTTGTTGTGCAGGCAAGTCGACTAAGCCAAGGTAGGCCGTTCCGACTTTCGCTTTCGCGGGCGCCGCATGCTTACCCGCCGATGCGGCTGCGCGGAGGCATTGGTGCAACGAGATTGATTCAGGCAGCGCGTCCGCAACAGGTTTCCGGGGCGGTCTGCCTCCGAGGGTGTCCCAAACCTGATTGATTCTTTCGATGATGGGACGCGCTGCTTCTGCGGGGGTTATCCCTGCACTTTGAATCTTTGCCTCGGCGATCTCAGACGAACCGCTGACAAGGAGCGACGCTGCTGCCGGACGGGCCACGATCCTCGTCAGTGATCGAATTCCCCCGGCGTGGGAGAGCGCCGCCGACTGGAAAAGCTCAGGATCTTCTTCCCCTCGAACCAAATAGGCCCGGCCAGGGAGGGACACCGGAATCGATGCCGCTGCAGGCGAGTTGATGATGTCCCTCGATTCCATGTCTGATTGGACGCGAAGAGCGATGTTCGTGGTGACGTTGGCCCGGATGTCAGCACTCAGGGCCCCCTGGGGACGTTGTGTTGCCATGACCAGATGGATACCCAAGGACCGGCCGAGGGTGGCGATCCGCATCAGTTCGGCCAGGGCAGCCGGGGCGTCTTCAACAAGCATCCTGAATTCGTCGATCACAAGCACCAACCGGGGGAGTGCGGGCAATCGGGTTCCCCGTACCGCCCGGATCCCATCCCTAGTCCAAGGGACCCTGGCCCAGTATGCTGGCAAATCAGGGACATTGGCCTCCGAAAGGAATCCCTCTCTCATCCGAACCTCGGCACGGAGTGACGCAAGGGTACGCTCCAATTCGTGTTCGCTGAGATCTGTGAGCATTCCGACGCATTGGGGCAGATCGATCAAAGGCCCGAGGCCCGAACCACCTTTGAAATCAACAAACAGGAAGTTGACTCGGTCAGGGCTATGGGTCAGCGAGATCGCCGTCACGATAGTGCGTAGAAGCTCGGACTTTCCCGATCCCGTCGTTCCGGCCACAAGGAGATGGGGTCCGTCGGAAACCAAGTCCAGGGACCGAGGCTCCCCGGCTCCTTGACCGATGACCGCGGACAGTCCACTGCTGTCTGAAGAATCGCTCCAGCGGGCCGCGATGTTTGAGGGGTCGTTCGGAAGCAGCTCAGCGAGCATGCACGTAGAGGGGACGAACGACGCCTTTGCAGTCGCCAGCGCGGGCATGGCTGCCACCCAGCGGCAGTAGCTGTCAAAGACAGAGTACGGGACCAAATCAGGATCAAATTCCGTTTCTGAAAGGCGCGATCGGAGGACTGCGCGTCTGTTCCAAAGCTCGACAACGCAATGGCCTTCAGTTCCGCCTGCCGTGCGTTGGAAGATTCTCCAGCCAGATTCGGACGCCGCCTGCCGGAGTGAATCTTCGTCGGGATCAGGCCCGGACCCCACTAAAAGGAGTACACCTGGTTCCTCGGTTCGCGCGGAGAGGATGGCCGCAGCTGACCGGAAGTCCGTCGTCATCGTGACGCGTGGGAGGAAACGGGCGCTGAACGGCAAATGGGCGATTGGGCCGTAGATGAGGATCGGGACATTCGCTGCGCTGGGGAACACCGCAAGTTGCATGAGCAGAAATCTGAACATACCGTCGACCTTGGCTTCAGGTCCCGTGAAGGAAACGGCTTGGATGGTGGGGTCCAAAACTACTGGAACCGGGCCCAACTGCGGCGGCTCGAAGCTTGGATCGGGGGGATCGAGTGCAACCAAGGCGTTCTGCGTACAGGTGCCGAGCCGGAGCCAGATTTCATGGCAGCCTACCGCACCTCGCGCCGTGCCGGTTCTTGACAGTGTCAACTGCTTCCGTCCGCGTTCTTCCGAGACCGCTAAGGCAGATGATCTGACGGCAAAGGCCAGCTCTGCGGCGGAGGGTGAGCATCGCCGTCGTCGGGCTCTGTCTTGTACCACGGCCTCTTCTAGCGCCGTGGCAAGAAGGCGGCGCTGCCGTCTTCCCGAAATCGCCGG
The DNA here is from genome assembly GCF_044358315.1 of Arthrobacter sp. FW306-04-A. Taxonomy (GTDB): domain Bacteria; phylum Actinomycetota; class Actinomycetes; order Actinomycetales; family Micrococcaceae; genus Arthrobacter. Next base: position 2,952,909 of record NZ_CP084559.1, on the reverse strand, counting down.
AGCGAGGACCGCAATGGCGGAAATTGCAGTGAATCCGAGGAACATCCACATTCCCGTGGCAAGAGCGATGCCGACTCCCAGCAGGAGCGGTAGCCCCGCAGTGAGGAGCAGCCGGATCCAGGAGTGGGCGTCGCTGCGAGTCTGTACCAAGAGAGGCTCCGCGACGCTAAGGCCCGCTGTCCCCAGTGACTCAGCCCCGAATTCTCCATCGTCGAAGACCACCGACATGGCAGACCCGCCGCATCGGATTCTGGAAGCCGTCGAGAGGAAAGCCGAGCGGACTTTTCGTCCATCCACCAGGATCCCGTTCGCGCTCCCGCTGTCAGTTATCGTGACTGCTGTCTCGGAAATCACAAGGGCAGCGTGGAATCGGGAAACATCTGGATCCGCGAGGGAAATATCAGCGCTGCTTCGCCCGATGCTGTAACTGCCCCGTTCCAGCGGGACGATCAGGCCCGCAGAAGGTCCCGCATGGACTAGCAGCGATAGCGCTGCCGGCACGCGTCTGGCATCGGGGATGTCTTGTCCCCACGAATCCGCGCCGTCAACCAACACTGCTCCGGACATAAGTGGCGCGGCGCCGACGGTGAGACCTTTGAGTGGCCTCCCGTCGACCGTCAGTTCGCCGGTTCCGAACTCAGTGGCGACTGCGGCCTGGATGCGGGCTCCCGAGCTGCCGTCGCCAACCTCGATGGCCAGCTCAATGGGTTCCGCTTGCCGAAGCGCCCGCGGACCCCGGACAAGGGTGCAATGGAATGTCACTCGGTGTACGCTCCTTTGGCTCTCGCGACGGCTGTTCTTCCACGATATTTGCGATGAGGGTTGGATGTTCGTGATCAGTTGGCCTATGTGGAAAACGGTGCGCCCGCTGAGCAGGGAAAGGGCGTAGCGGCAATTGGGCGCGCTATCTCGGGTAGGCTTGACCTGCAGCCAATGCAGACCATTGGGCTGGCCATATTCGAACCAGGAGATTTTGTGACCGCTGACCTCGTCATTGTCGGGTCAGGCTTTTTTGGCCTGACGATCGCAGAACAGGCAGCCACCGAGCTGGGCTTGAAGGTTGTTGTCATCGACCGCCGGCATCACGTCGGAGGCAACGCATACAGCGAGACGGAAGAGCAGACCGGAATCGAGGTCCACCGCTACGGTGCGCACCTTTTCCACACGTCAAATGAACGAGTGTGGGAGTACGTCAACCGGTTTACAACCTTCACTAACTACGTTCACAAGGTGTACGGCGTCCATAAGGGCGAGGTCTATTCGCTGCCCATCAACCTGGCTACCATCAACCAGTTCTTCAGGGCCAACCTGACGCCTGGCAAAGCGCGGGCACTCATTCAGGAGCAGGCAGGCGAACTTGCCGGAACGGACCCGCAGAACCTCAACGACAAGGGTATCCAGCTGATCGGACGACCCCTGTACGAAGCGTTCATCAAGCACTACACCGGCAAGCAATGGCAAACGGACCCCAAGGACTTGCCCGCAGGAATCATTTCCAGGCTCCCGGTCCGCTATAACTACGACAATCGCTATTTCAACGACAAATACGAAGGCCTTCCGACCAACGGGTACACCGCGTGGATCGAGAGGATGGCCGAGCACCCGAATATCGACGTACAGCTCAACACCGATTTCTTCGACGACTCGCACGAGTATTCCAAGGACAAAGTCGTAGGCAAAATTCCGGTTGTCTACACCGGGCCGGTTGACCGCTACTTCGACTTCGTAGCCGGAGACCTGTCGTGGCGAACCATCGATTTCGAAGAAGAAGTCCTCGACGTGGGTGACTTCCAAGGCACCCCGGTTGTCAACTACAACGACGACGATGTCGCGTTCACGCGCATCATTGAACCGCGCCATTTCCACCCCGAACGTGATTACCAGACGGAGAAGACCGTCATCATGCGTGAGTTCTCCCGTTTCGCGGAAAAGGGCGACGAACCGTACTACCCGGTCAACACCGCAGACGATCGGGAGAAATTGCTCAAGTACCGGGATCTTGCGGCCGCAGAGAGGGACGTGCTTTTCGGTGGCCGGCTGGGCACCTACAAGTACCTCGACATGCACATGGCAATCGGCTCGGCGCTATCCATGTTTGACAACAAGATCCGTCCGCATTTCGAAAGCGGCGCGGCAATTGAGAGCGGAGGAGTGGACGCGTGAGTGGCAGCAAAATGCAGGTACTCCAGCGAGTCATCCTGCCTTCCGACGACCAGATCGACACAACTTCCCTGTACGTCGACGCCGGACCGGCGAACGGCATCCGTTTGCGCGAAAACGACGAATTCGCAAGGAACCCGAAGCCGCCTGAGGAGAAACTTCACTTCGTGAGTTCGGGCAGCGAGGAAGTCCATTTCGAGGATGTCCTCTCCAGGAGTTCGGTCAAGCTCCGCGCGGGAGAGCAGCTTTCGTTCGGAACGTACTTCAACGCTTTTCCGGCGAGCTACTGGCGGCGTTGGACGGACCTGCAATCGATCCGTCTCGTTGTCCGGACAACAGGCCACGGCACGGTCACCGTCTTCAAGTCGAACGCGCGGGGCACCCTCCAGCGCGTTGACGGAGCCCGGGTACAAGGAACTTCTGTCACTGAGTTCGACCTCTCACTCAAGCCCTTCGGCGACGGCGGCTGGTACTGGTTCGATCTTGCGTCCAGCCGCGAAGACCTCACTCTTGATTCGGCAGAGTGGCAGGGTGCGGAACGCGACGTTCATCCGGGGAAGGTGACCCTTGAGATCACCACCATGAACAAACCGGACTTCTGCCTGAACAATGCGAGGATTCTTTCGGAGCATCCCGAGGTACTGGAACACGTTCAGGAAATCCTCATTGTGGACCAAGGAACACAAAAGGTCGCAGATCAGCCTGGCTTCGCCGAAGTCAAGTCTGCCCTCGGAGGCAAGCTGCGGATCATCGATCAGGCCAATCTCGGTGGTTCCGGGGGATTTTCCCGCGGCATGTATGAGGCTGTGGAAAACGGAAGCGACTACGCCCTCTTGCTCGATGATGACGTCGTCATCGAGCCGGAGAGTATTTCCCGGTTACTGGTTTTCTCGGACCATTGTCGCAAGCCCACTATCGTCGGTGGGCATATGTTCGATCTCTACAGTCGCAGCGTGCTGCACACGTTCGGTGAAGTGGTGGACCCGTACCGCTTTGTGCCAGCCATGCCGCATGCCGACATGGAGATGAGGCATGATTTCAGCGTTGCGAACCTTCGGCAGACCCCCTGGCTTCATCGCCGTGTCGACGTTGACTACAACGGTTGGTGGATGTGCATGATCCCGACCGAGGTCATCCGCGAGATCGGGCTGGCTCTTCCGCTCTTCATCAAATGGGACGACGCCGAGTATGGGCTTCGAGCCCGTGAGGCGGGTTTTGCCACTGTGTCTTTGCCCGGTGCCGCAGTCTGGCATGTGTCCTGGATTGATAAGGATGACCTGGTCGGTTGGCAGGCATATTTCCATGGCCGGAACCGCCTTATTACGACGCTCATTTACAGCCCCTACAAGAAGGGGGGCAGGGTGATCCGGGAGTCGTTCCAGGCGGACGTCAAACATTTGGTTTCCATGCAGTACTTCACCGAGCACTCCCGACTCGACGCCTTGCGGGACCTCTTCCTCGGACCCGACCACTTGCACCGCAATATCGCCTCGAAGCTCGGCGAGATCAATGCACTGAAGTCCAACTACCCGGATGCTCAGATGCGCGAGAACGTGGACGACTTCCCTGCACCGGCCTTGGGCCAGGGGCCTTCCGGCCTGAAACCCATCGGGCTTCCCCACAAAAAGGATCTCGTCAAGTGGGGGGTCACGACGGTCGCCCGTCAGTTGATGAAAAAGCCCTCGCCTGAGGCAGCGGAGCGGCCTCAAGGTTTCCTTGCCCACCGCGACAACAGATGGTTCCGCCTGGCACACTACGACAGCGTCGTGGTCTCCAACGCCGACGGCACAGCTGCCTCTTGGTACAAGCGTGACCCGGAGCAGCTCAAGGCCATGCTGGCAGAAGCAGGAAAACAACATGCCAATCTCTATCGCCACTGGGAGGAGCTCGCGGAGCAATACCGGAAGGCTCTGCCCGAGATCACATCCATGGAAGCCTGGAAGAAGACGTTTGGCTTGGCCGACGGGGAAGGCCATTAGATGACACAACCCGTGACCGACTTGGTCCAACCGGGTCGCGGCCGCGGCATCATTGACGTCTACAAACACAAGTTCCTGCTCCAACTGCTGGTCCGCAAAGAGATCAAGATCCGCTATCGCGGGTCTGTGCTTGGACTTCTGTGGTCGTACGTGAAGCCGTTGATGCAGTTCTTGATCTACTTCGTAGCGCTCGGAGTGTTCCTCGACATGCAACGGGGAACCCCCAATTATGCGATCTACCTTTTTGCGGGAATCGTGCTGGTCAATTTCTTTACGGAGTCCCTAGGCAACGCGACGCGCTCCATTGTCGACAACAGGGACCTCATTCGTAAGATCTACTTGCCCCGGGAACTGTTCCCGGTCTCCACCGTGTGGGTTTCGGCAGCCCATCTGCTTCCACAAGTTGTGGTCTTGGTCGGCGCCTGTTTGCTGAGCGGTTGGAGCCCATCAATTTGGCAGCTTCTGGCCGTCGTTGGAGCCTTCATCTTGACCGCGATCCTTTCCACCGGACTCGGTTTGTTGTTTGGTGCTGCGAACGTCTACTTCCGCGACTCGGAGAACATCGTCGACATGATTCTCATGATCGTCACTTGGGCTTCGCCGGTTCTTTATGTGTGGCCGATGGTGCAGCGCGTCATGGGTCCATGGTTCTTCCTGTACCAGCTGAACCCGGTGACAGTCGCCGTCGAAATCTTCCACTGGGCGTTTTGGTCACCCACGCTGAGCGCCGAGCAATCGGCGTCGATCTCCATGCCGCCCGACCTGCTCACAGTCTGGTTTCCGTCTGCCTTTGGCGTGGCCGCACTCGTCCTCGTGATTGGCCAGCTTGTTTTCATGAAGCTGTCCGTTCATTTTGCCCAGGAGCTCTGAAATGTCTGCACCCACGGAAGTCTCCGACAGCGTAGCGATCACGTGCCGTAATCTGCGGAAGAAGTTCGTGCTCCGGCACACCCGCAGTATGAAGGAAGCAATCGTGTGGTTGCTGACCGGACGCAAAGGGGACCTTTCCAGGAAGTTTGACGCGCTTAAGGACGTTTCGCTTGACGTTGAACAGGGCGAAACGGTGGCGTTGCTTGGGCTCAACGGTTCGGGCAAGTCAACTCTGTTGAAGCTCATTTCAGGCGTGCTGCAACCGGATGAGGGAACCGTCCGCACGCGGGGGAGGGTGGCCGGCCTGATCGAGGTCGGGGCAGGGTTCCACCACGACCTCAGCGGCCGCGACAACGTCTACCTCAACGGGGCCATCCTTGGGATGACCCAAAGCCAGATCGATGACATGTTCGACTCGATTGTCGAGTTCTCCGAAATCGGAGAATTCATCGACACTGAGGTCAAGTTCTATTCCTCCGGCATGTACTTGAAGCTGGCATTCTCAATCGCGGTCCACACAGACCCTGAGGTCTTCCTGATTGACGAAATCCTCGCCGTGGGCGACGAACCGTTCCAACGCAAATGCATTGTCAAGATCAACGAATTGGCGGCGGCGGGCAAGACGCTGTTCGTGGTGAGCCACGACCTGGATCTGGTGGCCTCGGTGTGCAAACGCGGAGTGTTGTTGGAACACGGCCAAATCATCATGGATGGCGAAGTACACGCAGTCGTGAAAGAACTTCGACGGCGGTCGGCGGACTAGCGGCAACCCAGCGGCCCGGCTAGTGTCCTTCCGGGCCGCTCGGCGGCGCGTTGGATCAATTGCTTCCGCAAGCCGTAATCTTGTAGACCTTGGCGTTCCCTTGGCTGTCGACGAGTTGAACTCCCGGATTTTCATCCAGATGTATGAGGCCGGCCGGAGTGTGGTTGCCGCCGTGGACTTCAAGCGTCCCGAAGTCGAGAATATAGTACGCGTGCTGGCTCCGGACTGCCCGGCACACGTCAGGGTCGTTTGAGACTGTTCCCAAGCGGTCGTATATCTCTTGGAGATCGGGGGAAACGTAGCTAAGGATGTGAAGCTGCGCGGACTTTCGATCACCCAGGGCATAAGAAAGAGACGCGCCGGTATATGGGTTACCGATCAAGACAGCGTCATGGGGGACAACATTGTGCAGTCTTTGGATGATTGCCAACTCGTCTGTCGAAACCAAAGGGGAACTGGCTGACAGGGTGTACTTCGCCGCGGTCTGTTCGACTTCCCTGTTCATTCCACCCAGCTGACCCAGCACGACGGCACCAATGATGAGAAGAACCGTTCCCCCGGCTTGAATCGACAATCGGAGTGCCGTCCTCCGGGCTGGATTCGGGTTCCCAGCTCCGAAGACCGTTCGAATCAGTGGGGATGCGTTGATTTTCTCGCAGACCCAATCGAGGCCAAGGGCAGCGAGCAACACGGCGATGACTGGGAGGAGTGCCGCGATGCGATAGGTGTCGTTGTACCAAACACCGGTTAGCAGGCTTCTCACCCTGGAAATCGGCAATCCCGAAACCACTACGAACAGGCCGGTGAAGATCAGGAATACGGCAACGATCCACCTGTACCGGGGCCGTCTTACACAGGTCCAAACACCCAGTAACGCAAAAGGGGCAACCAGCCACGCCGTCGGCAAGTCCAGCGGCGAGAAGACGAGGGCCTCGCCCAAGGATTGTGGAACCGTATGGTACGGACCCCAAAACGAGGCGTCAGACGGCGGCCTGAGAACGATCCAGAGCGCAAGAAAAACTACGCAATAGGCGAGCAACGCTGCGATTGGTCGTCCCAGGCGTTGCGAATTTCCTCGGCGTAGCCGGATGGCTTTCCAAGCAAGGACCGCTGCCATGGGGGCGGTCCACGTCAGCCACGCCATGAAGGTGGTCGGATGTGCCGCGAGAAGTCCGGACAAACTCAGTATGAGTGCCAGGAAGGCGGGCAGATCGCGAGGTACCCAGGCAGGCGCGACGCGGGAAATCGCCGCAGCGAGCGCGATTGAGCCCGGCAAAACGCTGATTGACAGCAGATTGGGGTACAGGACGCCAAAATCCATCATTAAGAGCGGGAAGGCGCCGAGGGAAGCGCAAGCAATTCCCACGGCCAGAGCCACAGCAGGAGAGCGGCCTATCGCCCATCGGGACATCAGAAGGCAACTCAGTGGCCAAAACAACGCGGCAATGACGATGTTGGCGATATTCACTGCGGAAGGAACGTCCAACGCAAATGTGGAGGCGACCAAGCTTGCCACCGCATTCCAGCCGGCAGGATAGAACCCACCGCCCGTCATGTTTCCAATCGTCAGCGAAGAGGCGTTCCCGGTGTCAAGGGAGTATTTGACGGAATTGAGATGGAAAACGGCGTCGTATGTCTGCGAGAAATGTTCGGGACCGCCGACCGCCTGCATGACGCGGGCACCAACTACGGCCATCGCCAGTCCGGCGGAGACAAAGGGGATGGACCGCCGCCAAAGACTGGATCTCACGGCGGTGCCTGTGCTCGAGCCCTTGCGGGAACGGGACAGGAACCAGGCAACGACGCCGAGGGCCAGGGCCACAACCGCCACCGGAACCAGATTGAACCTAATATTCAAGAACGGACTCACCGTCGAGGCCATGACGATCACGCCTACCGAAAGAGCCGGGGACAACCCAAGCGCATCAAATCCTCGGTACCGTAATCCCAAAGCCACGAGCAGGCCGGGCGAAACCAACAACAGGGCAGCACCGATCAGCTGCGGCAGGACAGACCACCACACGCGCGGGGACTAACCTTCCAGCAGGCCGTGGAGGTATGCTCCGTAACCGCTCTTTACCAACGGCTCGGCACGCTCACGCAGCTCGTCGTCGGAAAGGAACCCTTGGCGCCAGGCGATTTCTTCAGGAGCCCCGATTTTGAGGCCTTGGCGGTTCTCTACCGTGCGAATGAAGTTCGAGGCGTCGTTCAGGTCGTTGAAAGTACCAGTGTCGAGCCAGGCCGTGCCCCGCGGAAGGATCTCGACATGGAGCTTTTCGTTCTGGAGATATGTGCGGTTGATGTCCGTGATTTCGAGCTCGCCCCGGGCCGAAGGCTTCAGGTTCTTCGCGATCTCAACGACGTCGTTGTCGTAGAAATATAGGCCGGGAACCGCATAGTGCGATTTGGGGTGTTCCGGCTTTTCCTCCAACGAAATGGCTTTGCCATCGTCGTTGAATTCGACCACTCCGTATGCCTTGGGGTCTTTTACCCAGTAGCCAAAGACGGCGCCACCGTCGATGTTTGCATGTTTCCGCAGCTGCGTTCCCATGCCCTGTCCGTAGAAGATGTTGTCCCCCAGAACGAGGGCTACGGTTTCATTTCCGATGTGTTCCTCGCCCAGGATAAACGCCTGGGCCAGTCCATCCGGCGAAGGCTGCTGAACGTAGGAAATATTGACGCCGAACTGGGAGCCGTCACCGAGCAGCCTTTGGAACTGTTCGGCATCGTGGGGCGTCGTGATGACGAGGATGTCGCGAATGCCCGCCAAAATGAGCGTGGAGAGCGGGTAGTAGATCATCGGCTTGTCATACACCGGGACCAGCTGCTTGCTGATGCCGTGAGTAATCGGATGCAGACGAGAGCCGGTGCCACCGGCGAGAATGATTCCACGCATGGTCCCCATCATCCCTTACCTTCGAGTCCGCGGCAAAACCAGCGACTGTCCAGGTGCACGGACTGAACTCCTAGCCGAGGTGTGCTTTTCCGCTCCGGCCACGGATGCCGTCGATAGTTCCCCTCAACGCAGACCTTAGCCGGGCAGCGCGGCCCGGTGCCAAGGCCGTGACGAGAAGGAGATGCCTCATGTCCAGCAACAGGCCGCCGGCAACCCACCCCGGATGCACTTTCGCATATCGGCGACCGACAAGAATCCTGTTTCTGAATATGTAGTAATAGCGCCACGAAGCCGCGATCCGGACCTTCAGGGTCTGGTCCTGGAACTTGATGTCTTTGCCCCAGATATTCGCATCTACCAGTGAGCCCAGGGAATGGTCGAACTCCGCATCTGCCAGTACAGTCGGTAGTCCTGCATCGAGCGCACGGAAGTAGTACTCCGTGTCCACAAGGTCAATGAACAACCCATCCCAGAAGTTGCCAATCGTATCCAGGGTTGAAACCGGAATCAATAATCCGGATTGAATCGGCTCCCGTCCCAGCTGAACCCCGGATTTCGACCCTGCGGTCTTGACGGGATTGCCGTGGATTCGCGCAGGCGATACAAGGCCAGGGGTGACGCCCGCGGCCACGGCAGATTCAGCGGCTTCCATTAGTTGTCGAACATATTCGGCGGTCAGGAGCGAATCCTGATCGACGGTGATGATGTAGTCGACCGGTTTAGTGCGTGCTAACTCGATCCCTGCATTCAAGGCTGACGCGATTCCGGAGTTTTCTTCGAGCCGCAGTACCAGCGCACCCGCCGTGGCTGCCGCGTCAAAGATGTGGTCGAAACCGGGCCCGCCGCCGTCGTCGACGACCACTACGGTGGTTAGCTGGCGAAGGAGGGACGAGACGTTTTCGACCAGATGCGGCGTAGGGCGAAACGCCGTGACAACGGCCGCAACTTGGTTCAGACGCTTCGACGGATCAATATCGGGTTGCACGTCGAATTACCTAGTTTCCAAGAGTGTGGCGAAGGAGGGAACCTACAGCCGCCGGGCCGCCGTGCAATGCTGCACTGGGAAGGAGGACAAGAGCATGGCCCCGGGAAGTAAGACGCAAGGCCGCTGCCCGCGATGCCTTCCGCCAACCCTTCTTGGTGCAAAGGTCGCCGGCAAGTTTGAAGTATCCGCGCTCCCCGGCGAAACGGGAACCATCCAGCAATTTTCTTGAGGAGGCACTGCCGGTGTGCCTGCGGTACGCGAAACACACCTCCGGCTCGATCAGAAGCTTAGCGCCTGCCAACACCATATCCATGATCAACCCAAGATCCTGGATGACGTGGAGGCCGTCGCGAAAATCGAAGTCGCTGATCTTGTCGCGCCGAAAAATCAGGGATGGCCAGTAGAGCCAGTCACCATGGAGCAGGCTGACTGCCAGCTTCTCGCCACTGACCACCCTCGCTTCGGACCCGCGGGGTTTGACCAAGTGTTGCTTCACGAAGTCCACAATCGGCCGTGCGGAATCCCCGGCTTGATCGATCACTTCGACGCCTGGCTGGATGATCCAGGCGTCTGGAAAGTCCCGGTGTGCGCCAAGGGCGACATCGACGAAGTTCGGGAGGAGAACGTCGTCGCAACCCATGACTACCAACGTGTCCTGCGTCGCCAGCGAGACACACGTGCGGAAGTTCTCCGTAATGCCTTGGTTGGTTTCCTTGCGGATGTAAGTGATCCGAGGGTCGTTGAATTGCTCGAGATACTTGCGGACCTCGTCGCCCGGATAAGCGTCGTCCACGACCGTGAGGAGCCAGTCGTCCGAATCCTGTGCCAGTACGCTGTCGACCGCCTGCCGCATGTAGTCAGGATCCCCCCAATAGGGGATGAAGATGTCCAGGGCCATTCGGTTCCTTACTTCGAGCTGGAAGGAGTTGAAGTATCGTCCTCTGTGGTTTCTGCGCCCTGAAGTCGCTCAAGGAGGGCCCGCATGATCGCAACTTCTTCAGCCAGGGTCCTGGTCTCATCTTCGACGACGGAGATTTCCCAAGACAGGTGCAGACACACACCCAACAGCAGCAGGATGCTGATAATGAAGAGCAGATTCGATGGCAGCTGCACGCCAACGAGTTCGGCAACGATGGTTAGCAATCGGGGGAACGCAGCAAGGACCAGGGTTCCCGTCCCGACAACGAGCCAAAGCGCAGCGTACTTCTCGCGAAGCTTCTTGCGCCGGAGCATTTCGAAAACGATCCCCACGATCGCCAATGCGAGGAGGAAGGCAGCCAGATTTCCCACTAGGAAGCCCCCTGGGCCGATGGTGATACGGACGGAATGGTTGATCTCTTGCGGGTTAGCGCGAAGAGGAGCGCGAAGGTGGAGCGGCCTAGATAGACCGCTGCCTTGGCGGGGTTGTGGCTAGGAGTTCCGCCCTGCCGCGGGCGCATCGCAACGGGGATCTGCGTCACCTTGCAGCCCGAACGGATGGCTACAACAAGGGAGTCGATTGTGTCGCCCAGGTACTCTGCCGGATAGTGGTCCAGATACTGGTCAATGGCTCGGCGGTTGGCAGCCCGGAATCCGGATGTCACATCTGTGAGGCGAGTCTTTGCCAGACCGGAAATGACCCTTGCAAGGAACTGCATTGCCCACTTTCGAGGACCGCTGACTTTGTATTCGCCCTTTTCCGCGAACCGGGCGCCAATCGAAATGTCGGCATGCTCGAGGCCGGCGAGGACTTCGCCGATGTTCCGCGGATCATGCTGCCCATCGGCGTCGACTTGAATCACCTGGCGGTAGCCCAGGCGTTTGGCGTACTTGAAGCCGGCACGCATTGCGCCACCGACGCCCAGATTAAAGGGGAGGTTCAGAACCGTCGCTCCGGCCTCGGCAGCAAGTTCCGCGGTGTCGTCCGTGGAGCCATCATTGACGACAAGCACGTCGTAGGGACGTCCGACACCAAGAACTTCGCGGACCGTATCGCCAACTGACTCGGCTTCATTCCAGGCTGGCATGATGACCAGGACCCGCGTTGAGTCATGAATTTCCATCGTTCTCCTAAATGTCATCGTGGCTGGATGCGGTCGAGGAGATCCGGGCTGATGCGACCCTGCCTTCCGCGGCATGAATCGATAAGCCCCTCCCAGGCGGCGATCGCTAGATACCGTCGATCCGGGCTGAACGCGAAGCGGAGAAGTTGCGCTTTTGCGTCTTCCAGCATGCGTCGAATGACCCATGCCGGATTGCGGCGCCAGTACCTGCGTGCGAGGGTGGTCCCATTGCGCATGATGTAGTACATCCGAAAAGGCGAGTAGTAGTTGAAAGACAAATCATCACCGCGAAGTCGAAGGGGCCGTCCGAGCACCCTCGCAGGGAGGCGCGCTCCGAGGCGGTGTCCGACTTCGCACCCTTCCCCGATGACTATTCTGTAACCGGCTGCCCTCACCCGTGCGGTGAATTCGGAATCCACGCAGTCGATGAAGAAGCCCGTCTCGAAGTTGCCGACGTCGGCCAATGTGGAACGCGGGATGAAGAAGCCGGACTGCATGGGGTCGAAAGCCTCTGACAATCCGCTGGAGGTTCCGAGAGCCGGCACGCGATGCCCGCTGAATGTCTCCGCGCTGACGAAGCCCACTCTTTGTCCCTTAGCTGCCGCGCGGTCATAAGTCGCGAGCGCATTTGCGACATAATCCGGGACTGGCAGCGAGTCCTGGTCAAAAGTCAGCACAAAATCCGGGCGGGTGGTCGCTTCCAGTTCCTCGAGTCCGCGGTTCAGGGCGGCTGCGATTCCGGAGTTGCTGCTTAGTCGCAGTATCCTTGCTCCGGTCTCGGAAAGGCGATCGAAGATCGATTCCGACGCCGGGGAGGTGCTGCAGTCGTCGATGACGATGAGTTCGTCAACTTGCAGTCCAATGGATTCGGCGTTGGTGAGCAATTCATTGTCGGGGTTGAACGCGGCGATGACCGCTGCGGTTCGTCGTTGTGGACTTTCAATCACGGAGATGATCCTACCTGTCCACACTTATCGGAAGCGCCTTGGCAGGCAGGAGCCTGGACGCCGGGGCGAGCAGGCCGAAGAAGAGCAACGCCTCGCTGATGGCCATTCCCAGGGCGACACCCGGAACATTTGTACTCAAGCCGGCCACAAGCATGAACACGACTCCGGCCGCCGCCGACATCCCCGTCCACAAAAGCACAGTTCTTTGGTGCCCGGCGGGAATGAGGAGGTTTCTAATTAGGGGCGTAGAAGCCGAGAGGAAGAAGAAAGAGATCCCGTAGAAGACCGAGGTCACGGTGTCCGCTTTGTTTGCATCGCTAAACAGAATCGCTGAAGCCCACGGACCCAGGAAACCCAATCCAAGCGCCCCGACGGCCCCGAGGGCAAGGTGCGTCAACAGCGCCACCGCGTGCCGCCGTCGTGAGTCCTCAGCGCTTCCCTCGAGGGTCCAGCTTTGAAAAGTGTTCCCGACAGCCACAACGCTGAAGAGGCCGAAGCGGTAGATGCTGTCCGCCGAAGCGAAACCGGCGGTCGCCGTAGCCACTGGCACTGTCGCAGTAGCGATGGGAACCGGGGACGAGGCGTAGGCGCTTCCCGCGAAGTTGATGGCCGCTGTACCCGTTTCGGGAACGATCTCCTGGATGACTTTCCCCGGACGCTTGGGAAACCACGTCCCTGCCTCACCAAATCGCAGTTGGAAAGCAATCGAGGCCGCAATGGTCGCAAGGAGGGAAAGCACGCCATATATCCAGATCTGCCCGGTGACAACAATGACGGGAACGCTGAGGAGCGCTCCACAAAAGCGGGGGAGCGTGTCGTAGATGGCCAAAATTCGCGGCTGTCCGGTGCCGATTCCGAACCAGGCCGGGGAAAATCCGGTGAGGGCAGTGGCCCACGCCATCGTAATCGCGTCGAGGCGATAGCCATCGTGTGCGACGAGGGCCACGATGATGCTCATGAGAGGAAAGACAACCAGGGCAATGATGATCCGAGTCCGGATGCTTCTTGAATAGATCGACGCGCGATCCTTGGGAGAGTGGCTGCGCGCGATGGCCACCGGGCCTGAAATATTCCAGCTCCACAGGATGATCGTGGCCCCAAAGACTCCGATGGCCTGTCCGGATGTGATGCTCGACCAACCGGCGGCCCCTACAACGCGCGCAATGACAGGGAGCAGGAGGAAGGGCAGAACCAACGCCAGAAGAGGAAGCAGCGTGAATCCAGCGAGTCGAAGCAACACGGGTTTCATTACTGGTAGGTCCTATTGCTCGACGGCGTGACTTTACGATGATACGCGATGATGCCTGCCCGCTTACCTTTTGGTAACTCGCCTAGAGTGGAGTTCATGAACGATTCGACGACGCCGGATGGGCAGCCGATCCGCGTGAGTGTCTGCCTGGCGGCCTACAAAGGATCCCTCTTCATCGAGGAACAGATTGACTCCATCCTCCGGGATCTGGGTCCCAACGATGAATTGGTGGTTGTGGACGACGCGTCCCCTGACGACACCGCCGCGATCGTCAAGGGAATCGAGGATCCGCGACTCCGTTTTGTCAGCGCGTCGGTCAACAAAGGCTATGTCCGGACGTTCGAACAGGCGGTCGAATTGAGCCGGGGCGAATTCATCATGCTTTCCGACCAAGACGACGTATGGATTCCCGGTCGGGTCGAACTCATGCTGGGTGCGTTGGCAGACCACAAGATCGTTGCGGGAAACTTCGACGTACTCGGCGGCGGAGCCAGGCCTTGGATTCCACGGCTTCGGTCCGCGGACTCGCGGCGGCACCTGGCCAATCTGTTTGCGATCTTGATCGGGTACCGCGCCTACTACGGATGCGCAATGGGTATCCGTAGGGATGCGCTCAGCTACTTTGTGCCGATTCCGGCGTACGTCAATGAATCCCATGACCTTTGGCTGGCCATTTGCGGCAATGTTGCGCGGTCGATTTGCCACCTTGATGAGTCGACGGTGCTCCGACGATTGCACGACGACAATCAGACGCCGGCGGGCTGGCGTTCCCTTTCAAGAATCGTGAAAGCACGGATCATGATCTTCCGTCTCATGTTCGAGGCCACACGCAGGGTGCGCCTGCGATCTTGACCGCCCTTGGCGTGGCGTTCGGTAGGCTGTTCCCATGCAGAAACTTCTGGTCACCGGCGGTGCCGGCTTCATCGGTTCGAATTTTGTCCACTACGTCCTAGAACGGACAGTGGACAGTGTCACGGTCCTTGACAAACTAACGTACGCCGGCAATCTGGAATCCTTGAACGGCCTACCGGCGGAGCGGTTCGAGTTTGTCCAGGGTGACATTTCGGACGCAGAGCTCGTGGACAAGCTCGTTGAAGACTGCGACGTTGTGGTCCATTACGCGGCCGAATCCCACAACGACAACTCGCTGCACGATCCCCGTCCCTTCCTGGACACCAACATCATCGGGACGTACACGCTGATCGAAGCCGCCCGGAAGCACGGCAAGCGGTTCCACCACATCTCCACTGACGAGGTCTACGGCGACCTCGAGCTGGACGATCCCGAGCGCTTTACGGAAGCGACGCCGTACAACCCCTCCAGCCCTTACTCTTCGACGAAAGCCGGTTCAGACCTGCTCGTCCGTGCTTGGGTGCGCTCCTTCGGGCTGCAGGCCACCATCAGCAACTGCTCGAACAACTACGGCCCGTACCAGCACGTGGAAAAGTTCATCCCGCGCCAGATCACCAATGTGATCGACGGGATCCGTCCGAAGCTCTACGGCAAGGGCGAGAACGTCCGCGACTGGATCCACGCGAACGATCACTCCTCCGCCGTGCTGGCCATCATTGAAAAAGGCCGGATCGGCGAGACTTACTTGATCGGCGCTGATGGCGAGAAGAACAACAAGGACGTTGTGGAGCTCATCCTCAAGCACATGGGCCAGTCGCCCGATGCCTACGACCACGTCGTAGACCGGCCGGGCCACGACCTCCGGTACGCGATCGATTCCGGCAAGCTTCGCGATGAGCTCGGCTGGGAGCCGCAATACTCCAACTTCGACGCCGGAATTGAAGCCACCATCGCCTGGTACAGGGACAACGAGTCCTGGTGGCGTCCCCAGAAGGCGGCCACCGAAGCCAAATACACGGAACAGGGCCAGTAGGCGATGACGATCGAGTTTTCGAAACCGCTCGCAGCCCGCGAAACTCCGATTCCCGGCGTCGTTCTCTATGATTTACCCGTTCACGGCGACAACCGCGGCTGGTTCAAGGAAAACTGGCAGCGGGACAAGATGATCGCTCTTGGCCTGCCGGACTTCCGTCCCGTTCAGAACAACATTTCGTTCAACGAGAAGACCGGCACCACCCGCGGAATCCATGCCGAGCCGTGGGACAAGTTCATCTCGGTGGCCACTGGGCGGATTTTCGGAGCCTGGGTCGATCTGCGCGAGGGCCCGTCTTTTGGTGCTGTCTTCACCGCCGAACTTGACCCGAGCCAAGCCATCTTCATTCCCCGCGGCGTCGGCAATGCGTTCCAGACCCTTGAGGACAACACCGCCTACACTTATCTGGTCAATGACCACTGGTCTGCAGACGCCCAGAGCCGATACACCTTCCTGAATCTCGCGGACGAGACCGCTGCCATTGCATGGCCGGTGCCATTGGACCAGGCAGAGCTGTCTGACAAGGACAGGGCACACCCGCGACTGGCTGAGGTAGTGCCCATGCCGGCCCGGAAGGTGCTCGTGGTGGGCGCCGACGGTCAACTGGGCAAGGCGCTGCGTGAATTGTACGACGGCATCGCTTCGGTTGAGTTTGCAGCGCGGGCCGACTTCGACCTATCCAACGAAGCATCGTTTGCGGGACGGAACTGGAAGAACTACTCGACGATCATCAATGCGGCCGCTTACACCGCCGTCGACGCAGCCGAGAGCCCCGAGGGGCGGGCAGCTGCCTGGCAAGTGAATGTCTCAGCTGTGGCGCGCTTGGCGAAGACTGCGATCGAGCAGGACTTGACGTTGGTTCATGTCTCGTCGGATTACGTCTTCGACGGCACACGCGAATTGCATGACGAAGATGAACCGTTCACCCCGCTTGGCGTATATGGCCAGACCAAGGCGGCTGGGGACGCCGTCGTCAGTGTGGTTCCGCGCCACTACATCGTTCGGACCAGCTGGGTCATTGGCGAGGGTAACAACTTCGTTCGGACCATGGCCTCCCTCGCGAGTCGTGGAATCAAGCCTAGCGTCGTCAACGACCAAATCGGCCGGCTCACCTTCACGGAAGACATCGCGGCCGGGATTAAGCACCTATTGGACTCGAACGCCCCGTTTGGGGCGTATAACCTCAGCAATGACGGTGAATCCGAGACTTGGGCCGACATTGCCGGGGGCGTGTACGAACTCTGCGGCGCATCCCGTGACGACGTCACGGGAGTGAGTACGGAAGAGTACTTCAAAGGGAAGTCCGCGGCACCACGACCCTTCAATAGTGTTCTCGACCTGAGCAAGATCAAACGAACCGGCTTCGCGCCGGCCCGCAGCTACGACAGGTTGGCGGATTATCTTCGCAGCTAGTCGCTCCATGCGAAGCTGAAAAACTAGAGGGTCTGGTCAGGCAAGATTGCCTGACCAGACCCTTTACTTGTTCCAGGTTATCCGGGAGGACTTACTCGACGTGTTGGGATAGGACGGAGCTGTCGCGTGCAGCTTGCTCCAACGGCCGCCCGTTTCGACTGCGCACCCGGTTCAACGCATGAGTGAGCCGGGCCGGGAAGAACGGTACACCAGGATGCAGGAATCCAAAAAGTTGGGATGCGGCAAAGATCAAGGTCGCCGCAAGAAGCAAGGTGAGCACTTCCCAGGACAGGGGTGGCTGCCAATCCGGCTTGCTCAACATCACGAGCCAATTGGCGAAATCCGGGATGCCCACCACATAGCGCCGCAGGATATACACGAAGCCATACACGTGGGCGGCGCACGTTGCCCACAGCAGAATCTTGGTGAGCGTCCGGCTAGTCAGATTGGTTTGGAACTTTCGGAAACGAAGCGCCAGCCCGGCCGAAATGACCGCGATCGCGAACAACGGCAGGCTGTACCTGCCCTGCCAGATGAAGCCGCTGCTGGTGACCAGCGCCGCCTGAACCAAGGCGGGAACTACCGCGAGCATGCCAATGGCTACCCAGAAACCCAGTTGCAACCGTGCCGGGCGCATCAGGAAAACCATCAGCAGGAGCGCAAGGAGCAGCATATTCCAGAACATCAGGACGGCTTGGGGAACCGGCGCGTCAAGCCAACCCGCGACGCCGATGTACTGGTTCACGAAATCGAAGGACCTATCCAGCATGGTGACGAAAGCATTGGAGGGGCGGAGGCCCTCCACCGCGTTGGAAATACCGGCGGGTGCTTCGCCGGCCGACGGCGGCGCCGCCAGCATGACGAAGTTCCAAATGACTCCAAGCGCCACCCCGATTGCGGACAGCCCCGCAACGATGAGCAGGAGCCGGTTGCGGAAGATTGCAACGATATCGGCTCCCCGGAAGAAGAGGCAGGCCACAATCGCGCCGCACAGGAGCCACAGTAAGGAGACATTCCTCGTATTGGCCAAGGTCGCGGCCGATATGCCGACTGCGAGGATTCCCGGGCGGGCAAGATGAAGCTGCCTAGAGTTCTCAAGGACAGAGACCAAGCCGCAGAATGCCGCCATCGACGCGGCGACCTCCAGTGAATTCGGATTAACACCTGTGGCAAGGAAGAAAACCATCGGCGTCGTCGCGACGGCGGCCGCGACCATTGGCCACTTGGGATGGCGCAGCCTGGACAAAGCGGTGAAGCCGGCAGCGTAGAAGGCAGCAGACATGAGTCCGCTGACAATGCGCATGGCAAAGATGGCCGGAGCTCCTGACATGAACAGGCTGGGCAGTCCGACGAACCAATAGTAGAAGGGGTTGTACAAACCGGCCGAGGTGACGCCAATGGTGGTGTAGGTGTCGCCGAGAGGGATATCAGGCGCGCAACCTGCGGGTTGTTCCTTGAGGAACGCGAAGCAACGCTGGGAATCGACGTTGGCGATGTAGGACGGAACCTGAACGTGGATGCCATTGCCGTAGGACTCGCCCGGTACCGGGAAGAACTGGCCTCTCGCCACGGCTGCCGCTTTAATCGTGTGGGCGGGCTCGTCGGGATAGGCCATCAGGGGAGTGGCCAGGATCCACAAGGTGATGAGTGCGGCCAACAGGGCAAAAACGCGGATGAAGAATCCGAAACCTGCCTTGGTTGCGGGCGAGACATTCCGCGCCCGGGACCGCAACCCTCCTGCAGTCGGGAGCTCTTGACGCGAAGTGCCGAGCCGTGTGCGACTCTGGGAAGCTGGTTGGTGGATCACTGAGCACTCCCGATCTTTTCAATCAGGCGTGAAGCTTCCTGCAAGGATTGTTCGCTTGGGGAGGCCACCCCGGCGAAATAAGTCGAGGCTACCTGTCCATCCGCACCGACCACAAAGTCCGCCCACGATTTTACGAGTGAAGCAATCTGCCCGTTCTTGTAGGTGGTACAAAATGCCTGGTAGTTCACGTTCCCCAATGCGTAGCCATGGTCGGTTTTTTCGGGAAGGCTGAATTCGACTCCCGTCCCGACCGTTTTGGTAGTGCCAGCCTGCACGGCTGCTGCCACGGAGTCTTTCGACATCCTGACGAAACTTCCGCCGAAGGACAAAAGTGCCGTATCAAACCGGGATCCGATCGACGCCGAATCCATGAATGCGATTGCGCCGGCTGTGCCGTCGACCTTCTTTGCGATGTCGCTGAAGTTTTTGACCTCTTGGCCGCCCTTTACCTTCGTCCACTTGTTGATGACCCCTGCGGACCAGCTGGCGGACGGCGAGAGATAGTGCGTGCTGGCGGAAGTCAATGCTGAAGGGGTGCTTGCCGTGACGGGCACAATGGGTGCGTCCGGAAGCGTGGTGCCCGGATTGATCGCCGCGATCGCGCCGTCATTCCAGCGACTGATATCGCCGGAGAAAATCTTCGCAAGCACGTCCGGATTGAGTTTCAAGCTTCGGATGTTTGGCATGTTGAAAACGACACCGATCGAGGTCACGGATGTCGGGACACTGAACGCGCCGCCCGAGCCACACCGCACTTTTGTCGAGTCCTGTTGCTGCGGCGTCAAAGGGGCGTCGAGCGCAGCGTAGTAAGCTTGGCCGGTCGCCAGCGCTTTCAGCCCGACGTCGGAGCCGTCCGGCGAGTAGCTCAGTGACGTCGCTGTGTTGGTTTTCCGCCAGGCACTGGCCCAGGCGCCGATCGGGTCGCTTTGAATGGGACTTCCGATGGCGGTAAGCGCACCGCGAATGTCTTGCTGCTTAGCGGGGGGACTGGCGCAAGCGGCCAAGCTGATGCCTAGAAACAGGAGGCATCCTGTCGCTCGGCGAATCGACCGATGATGCACCGGGAGTCCTTTCGATTACGGGTATAGCTGAGACTTTCCTCCTGACAACCCTAACCGCTGAACCTCTGAGGACTGAACCAGCGCGCGGCTCAATAATTGAGGGATTGGCAGCCGAGGAAGGCGTTACCGGAGCTGAACTGCGCTATTCCGATTCCGTAGGTGCACACCGAATACCTGCCCCGCTGGGTGATCGAAACCTGCGTGGAGTAGCCATGGTTTCCCGTGATCCGGAAGGCGTTGTTCACGTCGGCCCGCGGAAGGTCTGCCGTGAAGGCATATCCCCGGCGGGTTCCGTCAGGATAGGTGATGTAGACATGCACGGGTGTGGATGAGCCTGGAACTGCGGGGTCGTACGTCCACCCAGTCGCCTTGATGTTGGTTTGTCCCGACACGGTGGCAATGCCCACGGAATCGAGGTAGCCGTTCGGGATAGGTGTGTTGGTCACCTGGATGGTCATGCAGCCCAGCGCCGTATTCCCGCTTGCGAGAGGTGCGACCGCCAGGGCATAGGCGCAGGCGGTATACCTACCAGGTGTCTTGACCCCAAGCGAAGCGCTGAAGCCGTGGTTGCCGGCTATTCCGAAGGCATTGTTCACGTCAGGCCGCGAGAGGTTTGCCGTGTAGGCTGTTCCCACGTTGCTGCCGTCCGGGGCCTGGACATACACGTGGACAGGAATGCTGGCTGCCGCGTTGGTAGGGTCGAATGCCCAACCACTCACAACAATGTTTGCCGCACCCGGGTTCTGGTCGATTCGGATTGAGTCGTAGTAGCCCTTTGGCGGCGGGTTGGAGCCCACCGCGATGTCCTTGCAGCCCAGCCCGGTGTTGTAGAACTGCCCAATCGCGTAGACGCACACATGGTAGTTGCCGGCTCTGGCGAGGCTGATCAACTTGTCGAAGCCATGGTTCGCGCCGTAACCCGTGGCGGTTCCAACATCCGGCCTGGATGTGTTGGCCGCGATGCGGTAGCCCACGGTCTGTCCATTCGGATCCGTGACATAGGCATCAGCGAAAGACACGGTGTTGGAGTTAGCGCGATCTATGGCCCATCCGGTCAGGCGCAGCGAAACATCGGTTGGGGTGCGGACCTGCGACAGGCTGTCAAAGGAGCCGATGGGCGGTTCAACGCCACTTGCTTGATAGCTCTTGCACCCAAGATCAACACTGCCGTTGGCGCCCGCGGCGGTGGCACACACTTTGTAGGTGCCGGAGGCGGTGATCTGGATGTTATTGTCAAAACCGTGCGCCGGCCCATAGCCGAAGGCGTTGTCCACGTCCGGCCGGTATCCGTTCGCCAAGAATGAGTACCCGGTGGTCACGTTATTGGGCCCCGTGACGGAGATGTTGACGGGAGTCGATACCCACGGCCTCGAGAGATCAACCGACCAGCCCGTGACCCGAAGGTATGCCGATGTGGTGTCCCGGACAAGGGACAGGGAATCGAAGGAACCCTTGGCCGGATTACCCGCGAACCTTTGCAGGGATGCGTAGTCCCCGTTCCAAACATTCGAGTCGCCGCTGAATGGTCCCGTGCTGCTGTATTGCCAAACGCTGTAGGTTGACCAGCTGGATGGCGTGCCGATTGCCGTGTTGGTTGTGTACGAGGCAATCCAGAGCGGATAGTCGCTGAAGCCGGTTGAGTCGGCCAGGCAGGTTTTCCACCAGTCCGTCGTTGAATAGATCATCGGGTACCGCCCAGTGAGGGCACGGACGGTATCGCCGAAGTTGTGGATCCAGGTGTTGAGCGCGGACGGTGACATGCCGTAGCAGATATTCGTACCCGTATATGAAGGCGCATATTCAATGTCGAGCACCGGCGGCATTGTTGCCCCGTCCGAGGTCCACCCGCCGCCGTTCTGCACGAAGTAGTTCGCTTGATCCGCGCCCGCGGACCAGCTGGGGATAGCGAAGTGGTACGCCCCACGGATCATCCCGACGCTGCGGGAACCGCTGTACTGCGAGCTGTAGGTAGGACTCGCGTAGTAGTTGCCCTCGGTGGCTTTGACGTAGGCGAAGCGCACCCCCATGTTCCACTGTTGCTGCCAATCCACAGATGGCTGGTAGGAGCTGACGTCGATGCCTTGAATGCCGAAGGGCGGGGTCCAGCTGCTTTGCGTTGTCAGTAGTCCTTGGACTCGAGGGGAGTGCTGCCCCATCTGGGCGCCCCCGGGACCGGCGGCTTCCCGCATGGCGGCGCGGCGTCCTTCGTCGTTTTGGCTTGCGGCGGTGGGTGGGGGTGCCGCCGTCGGGCTTTGAACCGACGGTGACGACGTCGGCGCGGGCGTTGCTTGCTGGAGAGCCGGGGGCGCAGTGGTCGCGGAAGGCGAGGGTAACGGAGTCGACGTTGCGGTGGCCGCGGGGGGAAGCGTCCCCGGAGATGGTGCCGGTGTTGCTGGAGCCGCGACCGCCGTCGTCGTGGAAAGGAGAATTGCTGCCACTCCACACAAGACCGCTGAGAAGAGGCCATAGGCGCGGTGCGCCGCGAAAGTGGAGATAGATGCTCTTAATTGAGTGGTCTTCATGGCTTAGCTCCACACGAGATTACCGACTCCCGATGGGGAGGCACCTGAAAATATCGGTGGCCGGTTGGGGGTAACGCTAAATTTGAAGCCAACCATAACACCGATGTGCAAGGTGGTGCTAATGTTGCCGGTGGGATTTTTGTGACTCGTTGAACTTGCAATGGAGTCGCGCGCGAAAACACCTACGCCCCGACCCGCTATATGCGGACGGGGGCGTAGGTGCTTCTGCTTCAGTTGTGGAGCGTCAGGAGATCATGGGAGGAAATATCCCGAGACGTCTGCAATGAGTTGCGCGGTTCCCTTTGACGCGTTGAACAGGCTGACCTGTCCAGCGTTCCCCACTGGTATCGTCACAAGGTTCGGCACGATCTGCCCTGGGGCGTAGTTCAGGTTGGAGGCGTTTGGCACTTGGGTTCCGGCCGGGAAGGCCGTGACGAACCCGTTCGACATCGTGCTGGCCACCGTGAGGTTGAAAGTCACTCCACCAACCGTTGCGGGAACCCCACTGACGCCGCCGACCTGGAACGATATTGTTCCGTTTGCCGCCACAGGGGTGGGGCCGTTCCGGGTATCGAGGAACCTGGTAGGCGTGATTGGCTGGAAGGCCCCCGAAACCGTAGCGGCGCCGCCGCCCAGATAGTAGCCGGACACGTCGGCGATGAGCTGGGCGGTTCCGGAGGGAGAGCCGTTGAAAAGGGTGACCTTTCCGTCCGCACCCACCGGTACAGTCACGCTATTTGCAACGATCTGCCCAGTAGCGTAGTTCAGGTTGGAGGCGTTCGGCCGGTTGGTCCCGGACGCATAGGCCGTGACGAAACCGAATGACGCCGCGTTGGCTACAGTGAGGTTGAACGTCACCGCCGAAACCGACGCCGGAATGCCGCTGACGCCGCCCACCTGGAAGGAGACTGTTCCGCCGGGCGCTACCGGGGTGGTGCCGCTGCGGGTATCGAGGAACCTGCTAGGCGCCATGGGTTGGAACTCGCCCGGCGACTGTACGGCCGCAGGGATGTAGTATCCGGAGACGTCCGCTATGAGTTGCGAGGTGCCGTTGGAGGCGTTAAGAAGGGTGACCTTTCCATCCGCGCCTACTGGTACCGTCACCAAATTCGGGACGATTTGACCCGTGGCATAGTTCAGGTTGGAGGCGTTCGGCGCGGTTGTTCCGGACGGATAGGCGGTGACGAATCCGAACGAAGCCGCACCGGCGACCGTGAGGTTGAATGTCACAGCCGTGACGTTTGCCGGGATGCCGTTGACGCCGGCGACCTGGAACGAGACTGTTCCGTTCGGTGCGACGGGGGCGGGGTTGTTACGGGTGTCCAGCATCCTGGTCGGTGTCATCGATTTGAAGACGCTCGCCACCCCAATTGAATCGTACAGGCCGTAATCATCGGTTACCAAGGTCCCATTGGTGAGCAGGTTCAGGCCCATGCTGATGGCGCTGGCTCCCGCGGGGACGGGTGGTGAGGTCCATGTTGCCTGGGTCCAGGCCGTTGATGCCGCGAAGTTCGGGCTGGCTGTCCAGTACGTCCACGTGCCCAGGCCTGTTCGGTAATACAACTCGAATTGAGTCAAAGCGGTTGACTTATACCAAGCCGACATTTGGTAGGTATGACCGGGAGTAGCGCTTGGAGCGCACTGGCCTAGATCCAAAGTAGGTAGCAGCTTGGCATCTCCGCTAACGTAGCCGGTCGTCACCATCTGTTCGGCGACGTTTCCCGTGTGGCCGGGAGTCACAGAGGTGAACGTGGAGGTTTGCGTGCCGTATGAACCGATCGCCCAGCAATACGGGAGTCCTGAGGCTACCGGGCCGGCCGTTTCCAGGCTCGGGTTCTGGAGCAGGTTTCCGACAGTGATGGGGGGCGGTGCGGCCGGTCCGTTGACAACTGGCTTGTCTACGTCGAGGGCTGGATTGGACGGGTCAGGGAACTGGGCGGCCATCACCTGGCTCACTGTCTTGACGGCGATCCTGCCGGCCGCTTGTTCCGTCGCCAGCCAATTCACGTAGGCTTGGAAGTTGGCAGTGGTGACTGTCAACGGATCCGAGGTCGAGTCGAAGTGATGGAAAGTCAACTGGACCCAGCCGCCACCAGCCTCTGCCTGGGTCACAACCGTTTGCATGTCGGTAACTGTCCAAGTGTTGTCCACCTCATCCGGCGCCTTGGTGAAGTAGAGGTCTGCTGCCGGAACTGGTAGCGGCTCGGCGACTTGAGTCAGCGTTGGAGCAGCCTTGCTCTTAAGGTCGCCGAGGCCTCGGGCGCTGTTGTAGCCGCAGTTGGCGACTGTTTGCTGCACGGCTGGGGTGGCGGAGGCAAACGGGTAGGCGAAGTTCGTGACGCGGAAGCCCATGTTGGTCAGGTTAACGCGGTCATTGCACACCTGGCGTGCCACCTCGTTCGCGTCCATCTGGGCAAGGTCGGGGTGCGTCACCGTGTGCCCGGCAATCTCATTGCCTGCCGATTGGAGGGCGAGGGCCTGAGCGGTCGTCATGTAAGGGGCCGGACCACCATTGGGATCCGCGGCATTGAGGTAGCCGGATGGAAGGAAGAATGTCCCCTTCATCCCCTTCGAATTCAGGTAGTTGGCAGCGGTCACCTGGTCTGCGTTGGCGTCATCGAAGGTCAGGGTGACTACGAGCGGTCCCGCGGCCTGTGCCGGCTGAACGAACATGGCCGCGTTGAAGAGCGTCGCTAAGAGGAGAGCGACTGCCCCCATGGCAGTCGCCTTGCGATGGGTCCGTTGACCTTTATCAGGGGTCCCCCGCCCAAAGCGGGAGGCCACCAACCTTCTGTTTTGCATCCGAAACCCCCTCGTCGCGCCTGCAACCTGACTAGCCAGACCTTCAGTGCCGTGTGTTTGCGCTTGCACAATTCGGCTTTGCCAGTGCTCATCGCGGGCACCTCTTGTTTTTGGAACCGACAGCGCATCAAAGGCGACAAGCCAAGCCGTTCGGCCCAGTTTCCTGCCGGCGACGCGCGGCTGATGTATCGACGCTACGAGCGACAAAGAGGGACGTCAACACTCGTTTTAAGGCCCCAAAAACCAAGTACCACCACTCGCATCCGTGCCCTGAGGAGCCCCTGTAAAGCAGCCTGAATTGCCCGCGCAAGCGGACCCGATGGCGATTGGACTATACTTTTGAAGGTTCCTTAGCAACACGGCCGGGGTTCATTGAGCTGCAGGGTGGTAATTCGTATCGTGGGGGAAGCCGTCGCCAGTTGGGTTCGCCGCCTTTTCGGGTTTGCCCGGAACGGCTACCTGATCAAATTCCTGGCCGTTGGTGCCTTCTCCTTCGGGATCGACCTCGGAACGCTCACCCTGCTGCACGAGGTCGGCCGGGTGGACTTATGGGTCGCCACGCCCGTGGCGTTCCTTGCGAGCTTGGTCTTCAATTTCTTTGCTCAAAGGAAATTCACGTTCCAGTCTGGCGCCCGGGCACACGTGAGCTTCCTCAAGTACGGTGCCCTGGTTGTCTTCAATCTCGTGGCGACGGACCTGATCGTCAACGGCATCGCCGCGGCCGGCTTGTCGTATGCCATTGGGAAGGCAGCCGCCACAGTGGCCACGACGGTCTGGAACTTCCTCCTGTACAAGCATTGGATTTTTAAGGCCGAGGTGCCCGAAGGCAACCACGGGGCGAGCCTGACACCCACTGGAGTGCTTGCGTCGTCGAACGAGCAGGTTGATGAGTAGTCGCCGAAGGGTGACATCGGGCTGGTGCTGCACGCTTTGCGGGGCGCTCTGACCGAGAAACTGCGGAGGCGCTGACGTACAGTCTGCCTTGCAGGGCCGTCTGCGGCTACGTACGACCTCTTCGGCCGTGCAATCCCCGGCGTCAGGATCTGGTGGCCGCGCACGGGACCAGGGGTGAACTGCACCCGCAACCGGCAAACCCGGCATCCCCTTGGATGACGAGACGCGAAGACGGGCTGATCTCCGCCTGGTTGGTATCGCGGTCCTTGCCAGACTCGGTCAAACCCGAAACCCTGGAGGAATAAAGGCTGCGGATACGTACGATCTGTCAAGCTTCACTCTGTGCCGCAACAAGAAAACCGCGTGCCCAGCAGCCACGAGGCCGGCTCACCCAGCAAGCGCTTCTATCCCTGACCCGGGCCAGGCTGCCCGGCGCCGGCCGTATTACCGGAACTTATAAACAAACATGGTCTGGTTCGACCATGTCAGGACGCGTCCGGGCACGAGGCACTTGCCGCTCAGGGGGTGCGTGGACGTCATCCCGACCAAATTCGGCACCCGTTGTTTGAGATCACAAGGGTCCGCGACCACGATGGCCGAATCAGAACCGTTATTGCCAAATACCATGGGCTGGCCCGGCGTCCACTCGAAGTAGATGAAGCCGCCGCCGCGGTTCCATTCCCTAACGTGGGCAGAGGCCGGATCAAGCTGTGCCCAGGCCGCCTTATTCGGTCCTGACCGCTGAACGCCGCTCAGGGAAGGAACGCCGTTGGCGAGCATGACAGTGTCCAAGGAGGGAGAGTCCGTGACCCATACTTCCCCCGCGGCGGCTGCCGTCCTGCCTTCTCCACGGAGGTAGGTGGCCGTTTCTGAGGCCCGCAGGTCGCCGAGCCCAAAAATAAGTGGGTTGGCGCCGATGACCGGCAGCGTTGCCAGAACCGCGGTAAGGGCGAGGGGCCAGATCTTGTCCCGGAAACGCACCACACAGAACACACAGGCGCTCACCGCGAGCGCCGCCACCGCAATCAGAGGCTGGGTGATGTTGGGCATGTAGTTCTGCTGCAGGGAAGACGCGGCATACGCCGTCACGAGACCGCATCCACTGGCTGAAATGGCAGCGAGCCTCAGGTTCTTTCCCGGACTCAGTCGGGACAGGAGAAGGCATACGAGAATCGACCCTAGAATCCCGCAAACCTGGGCCGCGCGCCCGGGTTGAACGTAGTTGAGGAGTGGAATAGAGGCTCCGCGGTCGCCGAAATTAATGGTGCACCAGGCCAGCCATACGAACCCGAAGGCCGACATGACGAGGACCACTGCGTTGTCCCGGAGCCTGCCAAACGTTTTGATCCCTGTCAGCAAGAGAGCAGCCAATACAAAAGTGATGGTGAATGCCGTGGAGAGCTCACTCTGATTACTGCCCACGGGTGTCATGTCCCGTAATGGTCCCAGAGCCGGCGCCCCGAACAACATACCGAACGCCTGCGCGGCACCGGTTGAGCGCCGGGACCCCGGGTAGACCGTTTCCAGGAGCGCCGAGATACCTGCGCGGTTCTCCCACAGCATTCCTGCCGCGAAAATAATCGCAATAAGGCCTGCGGTGCCCAGTGCCTGGATCTTCGGCCGCCATGCACCGTCAGCCGCCATTATCCACGCGACGCTCGCTGCCAGGACGGGCAAGCCCAGCACGAGGGACCAAGGAATGTAGAAACTGGGCAAACCAGCGAGGAGAATACCTGAGGCCAGGCACTGTATGAGGGGAATCAGCCGCTGACCCAAGGAAAAACGGCGGTAGGCGGAGAGCAACAGGCTGGAACCGGTGAGCGTGTAGGCAATCAACTGGATGGGCATCATTGTCCACCACGAGGCGGCCGGGGACAGCGCGATCAAGGTGGCAGCCATCCAGCCCCATCGGCGTGCAGCTCCGACCTGGGCGAACCATTTGGGCATGAAGAGGAAGAGAAGCAACGCCGGAAGCCACCAGTGGGCCGCGAATACCATGCTGTCCGGAAGGACCAGCGCAGTCTTCAGAAGGGTCGAGTCGAAGAAAACGAAGCTCTCGAAGAAACCGCCAGAGGAATAACGGTGTATGAGGTCGGCGGCAGCACCGAGGGAACTCGTCGTGGGAGCCGCTCCCGTGACCATGATGGACAGCACAATTGGAGAAAAAGCATTATATTCGTCAGCTCTGATAGACGACGATTCACCTATTTGAAATCCAAGAGGATTGGCGGGATCTTGCCGCAGTGTGGGCATTCCAATTGAAGAAGTCGTCGCTCCAAGCAGAGTCAATGCTACGAAAGCGACGACGACCGCCAGTTTTAGCGGGTTGTCGTTCGTTAGCAGCCATGCCTTGAACCGTTCTCCTGACCGTAAAAAGGATGAAGAGCGCGATTGTATTAATGTCAAGCTAATGGTCCTCAGGGGATCGAATCGAAGCTGGTGCAAAGAGTGGTCCCTAGCAGTGCGGCTCTTAGGAGACGCTGGGCCTGGACCCTAGTACGTAAGCCTATACCGAAGGCCCCGGCTGGCCGAAGACGGAAAGACCAGCATCGCGGCTCGGCCGACGTCTTCCCCGGAAGTGCCCAACTCTTCATAGCATTCTCGCTTGTCCACGCACCATCGGCGTATGCGGGTCTTTAACCGTCAGTGCGTCCTTTCCTAGCACCCCTAGGAACTTAGTTGTGCGCTTGTTTTGCCTCATCGTTAGCTTCGGTAGCACAAAACTCTGAACTTGCGACGGCATAGCCTGGCCCTACCGTGCTCGCGCACCTTCAAAGGCCGTATCCGCCTATAGACTTCCAACCGGCTTCGCACCTAAATATCCGGCGGTGCGCATTCCGTCGCCGGCGTAGAACCAGAGTGTCCCGTCTGCTCGGCGACCCAGCAGGTCGGCTTTGCCGTCGTTATTGTTGTCGCCGACGCCGAGGATTTGGTCGTAGATGGTCCAGCCGGTGCCGATAATACGCCCGGTCTTGTATCCGCCGTTCCCGTCGCCGGGGTAGAACCAGAGGCTGCCGTCGGGGTGCCGTGCCAACAAGTCCGGGATTCCGTCCGAGTCGAAGTCGCCGGTACCAATCAGTTGGTCGAAAATGTTCCAGCCGGTGCCGATTTGGCGGCCGGTCTTGTAGCCGCCGGTGCCGTCGCCCGCGTAGAACCACAGTCCGCCGTCGGGGGTGCGGGCGACCAAATCGGGGATGCCGTCGCCGTTGGAGTCGCCGGCGTTGACGATCTGGTCGAAGATTTGCCAGCCACTGCCGACTTGTCGGGCCGACTGGTAGTTTCCGGTGCCGTCGCCTGCGTAGAACCACAAGGTGCCGTCGGCACGGCGAGCTATCAGGTCCGGCTTGCCGTCCCTGTTTGTATCACCGACTCCGACGATCTTGTCGTAAATGCTCCAGCCGGTGCCGATAATACGCCCGGTCGTATAGCCACCGTTCCCTGCGCCCCCGTAAAACCACAAGGAACCATTGAAATCCCTTGTGACATTGTCAGGTTTTCCGTCGCCGTCTGAATCCCCGACGGCGGTCATGCTATTGAATACATTCCATCCGCTACCGACCTGACTCGGAAGCCCGTATCCGTCGCTGCGCATTCCGTCGCCGGCGTAGAACCAGAGTGTCCCGTCTGCTCGGCGACCCAGCAGGTCGGCTTTGCCGTCGTTATTGTTGTCGCCGACGCCGAGGATTTGGTCGTAGATGGTCCAGCCGGTGCCGATAATACGCCCGGTCTTGTATCCGCCGTTCCCGTCGCCGGGGTAGAACCAGAGGCTGCCGTCGGGGTGCCGTGCCAACAAGTCCGGGATTCCGTCCGAGTCGAAGTCGCCGGTACCAATCAGTTGGTCGAAAATGTTCCAGCCGGTGCCGATTTGGCGGCCGGTCTTGTAGCCGCCGGTGCCGTCGCCCGCGTAGAACCACAGTCCGCCGTCGGGGGTGCGGGCGACCAAATCGGGGATGCCGTCGCCGTTGGAGTCGCCGGCGTTGACGATCTGGTCGAAGATTTGCCAGCCACTGCCGACTTGTCGGGCCGACTGGTAGTTTCCGGTGCCGTCGCCTGCGTAGAACCACAAGGTGCCGTCGGCACGGCGAGCTATCAGGTCCGGCTTGCCGTCCCTGTTTGTATCACCGACTCCGACGATCTTGTCGTAAATGCTCCAGCCGGTGCCGATAATACGCCCGGTCGTATAGCCACCGTTCCCTGCGCCCCCGTAAAACCACAAGGAACCATCCGACCGTTGAGTCACCAGGTCGGGTTTCCCGTCGCCGTCTGAATCCCCGACAGCAGTAACCTTGAATGATGTAGATAGCTGGGGTGGCTGGGGTGCCTGGGGTGCTTGGCTCTGGGAGGCAAAAGCCTTGAGCCCGGCGTCGTCGCCGTTCCAGATATTGGAGTCGCCCTCAAATGGTCCGGTACTGCTGTATTGCCAGAGGCTGAACTGCGTCCAGCTGGCCGGCAGGGTGCCAGGTGAGTTGCCGGGCGCGGACGGATAGGAAGCAATCCAGAGCGGGTAGTTGGCAAAACTTGCCGAATTTCCGGTACATCGCGTCCACCAATCGGTCGTGGTGTAAATCACCGGGTAACGACCGGTCAAGTTTTTGACGGTGTTCCCGAAATCCGAAATCCAATTGACCATCGAAGCACCCGACATGCCGTAGCAGACATCACCGAAGTAGAACCCATTGATGGTTTGACCTTCATAGGGGTTGTACTCGATATCCAAAACGGGCGGTAGGGTGTAGCCGTCCGGGCTCCACCCTCCACCGTTCGCGACAAAGTAATTTGCCTGGTCTGCACCTGAAGACCAGTTTGGAATGGCGAAGTGATACGCACCGCGAGTCATTCCGACGCTACGGGACGAGTTGTATTGTTGCGAAAAGTTGGAGTTGAGGTAGTAGTTGCCCTCGCTAGCCTTCACGTAAGCCAGGCGCGAACCCAGATTCCATTGCGTGGCCCAATCGACGTTGCCTTGATATGCACTGACGTCCTGGCCTGCGATGCCGTAAGTCGGCCGCCAATGCCCCGTATCGGCGGCCATCGGGAGTGCACCCGCTAAGGCCCGCGTACCGACTGAGGCCTGGCTCGCCTGGAGTCCTTTGGCTGCCAACACCCGCGGCGATCGCTGCCCCATTTCCGCGCCTCCGGACGGAATCGCCGCCCTCATGGCCTGTTTCATGGAATCGGCGTTATGGGACCCATCACCAGGCGATGACGGCAACGCGGCCTGCGCTGGCGGCGAGGTGGGTGATGAGGGAACCGTCAGCGGGGAGCTTTTCCCTTCGGCCGACGGCGACGATGTTGGGTTCGCCGCAGTTGAGACCGTTGTGGGGTCGGGCGGCACAACCGAGGTCTCCGAGTGGGCTGCCTCGGTAGTGGTGAGCATCAGGCCGAGCACGATGGCTAGTGCGACGCCTGAACGGCCGACCGAGAATCGAGGTGCCTCTGTTGGGGTGGTTCGTTTCATTTTCAATTCCGGCAAAGTACCGCCCTGATGAGGGCACATGGTGATAGCTCGCGACTACAGTTCCAGCAATGAACGCCTCTGCGGTGCACCATAAAGCCAGCTCCTAACCGGGACACCATAACACTAGGTGGCAAGAGTGACCAGAGTTCAAGATGTTGCCAGTGTGACCAGTGGGTGAACAGTTATCCACAACCGCCCCAATTTGACTTGGTCCCATGTTGTAACCTCCCCTAGCTTTAACCCTGTTGGTGGTTCCGCAGCGCCAGAGGCGCATCTTGCATTGGGGGAAAGATGGATGCTTTGCGCATCGTCGAGGATGAAGTCCGCGAGCTGATTCGACGGCGTGGACTAGACCCTCTGAGCCAAGCGGTTGAAGTACACCGGCTCGTCGAGGCCGCCGTGAGTGACTACGACGAGCGGGCCCTTCTTGGTCCCTTGCCTCCCCTGGGACATCTGGACACAGCGCGAAAGTACGTGTTCGACGCCGTTGCCGGCTTCGGCCCGCTCCAGCCACTTCTGGACGACCCAACCATCGAGGAGATCTGGCTCAACGCGCCCAACGAGATCTACGTTGCCCGGAATGGCGAATCCGAACTCACGTCGGTTAGCCTCAGCGCGCAACAGGTCCGCGACCTCGTGGAGCGGATGCTTAAAAGTTCGGGGCGTCGGCTGGACCTCTCGTCACCGTTTGTGGATGCTGCCCTTCCTGACGGTTCGCGGCTCCACGTCGTCATTCCCGATGTGACTCGCCGGAATTGGGCTGTGAACATCCGCAAATTCGTGGTCAAGGCGAGCCGGCTCGAACATCTGGTGGAGTTGGGCACATTGACGCCACAATCAGCCCGATTCCTGGGAGCTGCGGTGGCCAGTGGACTGAACATCCTCGTTTCCGGAGCCACACAAGCTGGAAAGACGACCATGCTCAATTGCCTGGCTGCCAACATCGGCTCCCGGGAGCGGGTCATCACCGTCGAAGAGATCTTTGAACTCCAACTCCCGGTACGTGACGTTGTCGGCCTGCAGTGCCGTCAGCCGAACCTCGAAGGTCAAGGCGAAATTCCCCTGCGCCGACTCGTCAAAGAGGCTCTGCGCATGCGGCCGGACCGTCTTGTGGTGGGCGAAGTCCGCGAAGCCGAAAGCCTGGACATGCTCATTGCCTTGAACTCGGGCTTGCCCGGCATGTGTACCGTCCACGCCAACTCTGCCCACGACGCCGTGACCAAGATTTGCACATTGCCGCTGCTGGCCGGTGACAACATTTCGAGTGCGTTCGTTGTTCCAACAGTGGCGTCCTGCATCGACCTCGTGGTCCATTGCAGCCGCCATGCAGACGGACGCCGGCAAGTCACCGAAGTCCTTTCGCTGGGCCGACGGGTGGAAAACGGCATCATTGAGTCGTCCACGGTATTCGCGATGCAGGATGGCCGGCTTCAACCGAGAACGCATTCCATGCCCCCTGCGGAGAAATTCGCCCGGGCAGGCTTTGATGTTGCGACGCTCCTGGAGCAGTACTGATGGCGCCGCTGTTGGGTGTTCTATGTGGGCTGGGCGTATTTCTCATTTGGTGGTCCGCCTGGGAGCAACAGCCTGCCGTCAAGGAGTCTAAACCGAGACGCCTCGAGACCTTGCTGCTCACCGCCGGGATCGAAAAAGTGAGCGTCAGGGGGTTCATCGCGTCCTGTGTGGGATTGGGTCTTTTCACGGTGTTGGTGGTCTTCATCATGACAGCCTCCCTTTCGATCGCGGCATGCTTCGGCCTGTTCGGTGCCTGGCTTCCTTTGGCCATTGTCAGCTGGCGGGCGCGCAAACGGACAGCGATGCTCCGGGAGCTCTGGCCAGACGTGGTTGACCACCTGCGCTCGGCAATCCGAGCGGGACTTTCGCTGCCAGAGGCCCTTGTCCAGCTCGCTGACAAAGGTCCCGCGGAACTGCGGGAGCTCTTCAGGGAATTCGGCGCGGATTACCGTTCCGGTGGCCATTTCGATTCAGCGCTGAGCAAGCTGAAAGAGCGCCTGGCCGATCCCGTCGCCGACCGGATCATCGAGGCGCTCAGACTGACCCGAGAAGTGGGCGGCTCCGATCTCGGCCGACTCCTGGGAACTCTCGCCGAATTCCTTCGCGAGAGCGCCCGGACCAGAAGTGAGCTTGAGGCGCGGCAATCATGGACCATCAACGGAGCGCGACTGGCGGTTGCCGCTCCCTGGATCGTCCTTATGCTGCTGGCTAGCAGGCCGGAAGTCGTTGATGCCTACAATTCCGCGGCAGGAGCCAGTGTGCTGGGAGGCGGACTCTTGGTCTCGGGGCTCTGCTATTGGGGCATGCTTCGCATCGGCGCCCTTCCCGAGGACGAAAGAGTGCTTCGATGACACTGACTGCCATGACCGTGTTCTGTGGTCTTCTCCTGGGGGGCGGGCTGTGGCTCATCTTCGTTCGCATGCCATTCATGCGCTCCACTCCCTTCTCGGAACGCATTGAACCGCAACTAAGGTCCCAAAACCTTGAGTCCCGATTGCTGGCATCAACCACTGACATTGCGCCGTTCGGCCCTTTGGAACGCATTCTGCGGCCCGTTTTCCGGGACGCATTGCACCACCTGACGCGGTTCAACTTCGGTACCGCCGCACTCAACAAGAGGCTGGCGAAGGCCGGCTCGGGAAAATCTGCGTTGGACTTTCGGGCAGAGCAGCTGTTGTGGGCAGCGGCGGGCTTTGCCATGGCGGTTGTCGCCGTGATCATGGGGGTAACGGTGGGCCGGTTCAGCCCGCTGCTTGCGGTCGTCTCGGTCCTGGTTTGTGCGCTTGGTGGGTTCCTTTTCCGCGACTACTTGCTGGGGGTGCAGATCAAGCGAAGGGAGAGCCGGATGCTGGCGGAATTCCCCAGCCTTGCCGAACTGATGGCCCTTGCGGTCGGCGCGGGGGAGAGCGCCAGCGGTGCCCTTGACCGGGTGTGTCGTACGGCCCGCGGCGAATTGGCGAAGGAGTTTGCCTTGGTATTGGCCGCAACGCGGGCCGGTACGCCTCTGATCGAAGCGCTGCACGAGTTTTCGGGACGAACCGACCTCGGACCGCTGGTCAGGTTCGTGGACGGAATTGTAGTTGCCGTCGAGCGCGGTACCCCCTTGGCCGATGTATTGCGGGCCCAGGCTGCAGACGTCCGGGATTCAGCCAAACGCGAGCTGATGGAAGCGGCAGGCCGGAAGGAGATCGCCATGATGGTGCCACTTGTTTTCGGCGTCCTGCCCCTGACCGTGATCTTCGCCGTGTATCCGGGCCTAGCCGCGCTGAATCTTGGTTTCTAATGCGCGATCCACAACGACCTTTTCGCATCCATCACATGGACTTTCGCTGAATGTTCACAACAAAAAACTGCACGGAAATTCGCAAATGGATTCCTGCACATGGAAATGGGGAATAATGAAGAAACTCGGACGCAGCGGCCTTCCCGCATCGGGCCTTTTGCTTTGGCAACTGTGGACTCTCCTGCTAACCGGATCAGGACTCAAGACGGACCCGGGTAGGTATTTGGCCCGCGGAGACAATCATCCCGAGCGAGGCGATGTACCCGGCTGGGTCATGATCACCTTGATGTCTGCGGCACTCGTTGCGGGTTTGCTTGCACTCGCCGGTCCGGCTCTTGAAGGGCTCTTCAACCAAGCCATGAGCAAGGTGGGAAAGTAGCCCATGCCGTTCCGCAGCAGGGGAGCGGAGTGTGGCAGCCGAGCCGGTGTCTGCCGCTGGGACGAGCAGGGATCCGCAGTCGTGGACTTTGTTTTGGTCGGTGGGCTCGTGACGGTGTTCTTCCTCGCCATCATCCAGCTGACCCTCGTGATGCATGTGCGAAATACCCTGATCGATGCAGCCTCGTCCGGAGCCCGTTACGGCACTCTCGCGGACAGGACGCCGGCAGATGCGCGTGAGCGCACCGCAGACCTGATCGGCACTGCCCTGAATGCAGAGTTTGCCCGGGACATCTCGACGTCTGAAGCCAGTGTCCAAGGAATCCGCACCTTGGAGGTGACAGTCCGGGCGCCCTTGCCCGTCATAGGGTTGATCGGACCTGGCCCTGCACTGGAGGTGCGGGGTCATGCCGCGATTTCCGACTGATCTTGTCCGCGCTGGGCTTGCCCGGTTCCGCGAGGCGCTCTGCCTGCCACGCCAGGAGGGGCCAGACAACAACGGCACGCGGCGTGCTCCCGAACAGCGTGCTGTTGGGCGATGTGCCCCCGGGCGGTGTGCCTCAGAGCGGGGAAGCGCAGTGGTGGAGTTCACTCTTTTGTCCCTCCTGCTCATGGTTCCCGTGGTCTATTTCATCGTCACCGTCGGGCAGATCCAGGGTGGTTCCTTCGCCGTCGTCGGTGCGGCGGACCAGGCCGCCAAAGTTTACGTGACGCGGAACGAGGCCTCCCAAGGCCGTGTCGCCGCTGAACAGGCTGCTGCGTTGACTCTTGCCGACTTTGGGCATTCCGCCCGCCGGGCGACTGTGGACGTCGCGTGCGACCGCGACGACTGTCTCTCTGCCGGGACGGCTGTCACGGTTACGGTCAAGCTCACGGTACCGCTGCCGATGGTGCCCTTCGGCGAGGCTCTGAGGATGGATGCGGCGCATCTGAATGCGTCTGCCACGCAAATCGTCGGACGGTTCAGATGACCGACGTTGCCTCGACTGCAGACGCGCTGAGGTCCAGCGCGAAGGGCAGGGAGAGCGGCCAAATGATGGTCATGATTATCGGCTACGTGGTGGTCGCATTGTTGCTGGCCACGGTGGTTGCCGCGGCTTCCGCAGTGTACATAGAACACAAGAAGCTTCTCTCCTTGGCCGACGGAGCGTCGGTAGCAGCCGCGGACAGCTATTCGCTCGGCCAAGTAGGCGGTGCTGAAAAGCCCTCGGCCGTCCTCAGCAGCGAGAGGGTTCGCAGCGTTACCGAGTCATACCTGAGCCAAAACAGCGCCTATTCACGGTTCGATCAACTTGCCGTCGGACTGGGCACAGGAAGTCCGGACAGCGCCACGGCCGAAGTGGTGCTCAGGGCGGTTGCCCACCCGCCTGTAGTGAGTTTCCTGCTGGCCGAAGGCGTTCCGATCGAAGCCCGATCCACCGCGCGTTCCCGACTGACGCGTTAAGGCAAGCCTTCACACGTCCATTCCCCCGCGTCACGCCGGGCAATGGATGGCGTACTCTGGAACAACCATGGCTGAGATTGACTTTCCCGCAGAAATCCGCGCACTTCGTTCCACTTATCGCTCCATCGAACAGGTTTCCGACGTCGAGAAGCTCACGGAAGAGATCGCAGAACTGAGCGAGCAAGCTGGTGAGCCGAACCTCTGGGACGATCCTTCCTCCGCGCAGGTGATTACGTCCAAGTTGTCACACCGGCAGTCAGAACTTGAGCGGTTGAACAGGCTGGCGGGACGCATCGACGATCTCGAAGTCCTCGTCGAGCTCGGCCAGGACGAAGACGACGACGCCTCCATGGTCGAAGCCGCTACGGAACTCGAATCAATCCGCAAGGCCCTCAAGGAACTTGAAGTGGTCACCTTGCTCTCGGGAGAGTACGACGAACGCGAGGCCGTGGTCACTATCCGTGCGGGTGCAGGCGGCGTTGACGCTGCAGATTTCGCCGAGATGCTGATGCGCATGTACCTACGCTGGGCAGAGCGCCATGGCTACCCGACCACCGTGATGGACACTTCGTACGCCGAAGAAGCGGGCCTCAAGTCAGCTACCTTCGAGGTCAAGGCGCCGTATGCGTTCGGAACGCTCAGTGTCGAAGCCGGAACGCACCGACTTGTCCGCATCAGCCCCTTCGACAACCAAGGCCGCCGACAAACATCCTTTGCCGCCGTCGAGGTTATCCCGCTCATTGAGCAGACCGACTCGATTGACATTCCGGACAATGAGATCCGCGTCGATGTCTTCCGTTCCTCCGGTCCTGGTGGACAGTCGGTCAACACTACGGACTCCGCTGTGCGTTTGACCCACATTCCGAGCGGGATCGTGGTCTCCATGCAAAACGAGAAGTCCCAGCTGCAGAACCGCGCAGCAGCCATGCGCGTGCTCCAATCGCGCCTCCTCCTGCTGAAAAAGGAACAGGAAGACGCTGAGAAGAAGGCATTCGCTGGGGACGTGAAGGCGTCGTGGGGCGACCAGATGCGTTCCTACGTGCTCAATCCATACCAGATGGTCAAGGACTTGCGCACTGAACACGAAGTGGGCAACACGTCAGCGGTGCTCGACGGCGACATCGACGACTTCATCGACGCCGGCATCCGCTGGCGCACGGGCAACCGCAACGCCGCAGAGTAGCCGCCGATCGTTCGATTGGACGACACACCGCATCAACCCCGCAATTCCGCAGCGGAGCGTGCGTATAGTCGAAGAGCCGGCGCTCAACTTCCCCCATCGAAAGCCCGTGCGCTGGCGGTTGGACTGGCCGAACGTGGCATGTCCGGCGGGGTTCTGAAGAGTCATGATCCGATTTGAGAATGTCACCAAGGTCTACGACCCCAATGCCCGTCCGGCGCTGGATACTGTCAACCTTGAGATTGACCGTGGAGAATTCACCTTCCTCGTCGGGGCTTCAGGCTCCGGTAAGTCGACGTTTCTACGACTCATTCTGAAGGAAGACCGGGCAACATCCGGTGCGGTCTACGTCGCCGGCCAGAACGTGGCCAACATTTCAAGCTGGCGCGTCCCTAAGCTTCGCCGTGGCATCGGCGTCGTTTTCCAGGATTTCCGTTTGTTGCCGCAGAAGAACGTCTTCGCCAACGTGGCCTTCGCCATGCAAGTGATTGGCAAGAGCCGAAGTATCATCCGGGAGACAGTTCCGGAGGTGCTGAAGACTGTTGGGCTTGAAGGCAAGGAACGCCGCATGCCGCATGAGCTCTCCGGTGGCGAGCAGCAGCGCGTGGCCATCGCCCGCGCCGTCGTCAATCGGCCCGGCATCCTGCTGGCGGACGAGCCCACCGGAAACCTGGACCCCATCACCTCGATGGGCATTATGGGCGTGCTCGACAAGATCAACCAGAACGGCACCACTGTGGTCATGGCGACGCACGACGACGACATTGTGAACGAGATGCGCAAGCGCGTGGTGGAGCTCCGGAACGGGGTTGTGGTCCGTGACGAGGCAAGGGCCCTCTACACCTCGATGATTCCGGTGGTGGGAGAGTCCCGGCGAATGAAGGACGCCAGCGATGCGGAAATCGACCGCGCGCAGGGGGTTCAGCAGTGAGGCTCGCATTTATCCTGGGCGAAATCGGCAGCGGACTGCGTCGCAACCTGTCCATGGTGATTTCTGTTGTCCTGGTGACTTTTGTGTCCCTGACGTTTGTCGGCGCGGCCGGCATGCTGCAGATGCAAATCAATCAGATGAAGGGCTACTGGTACGACAAAGTCCAGGTTGCCATCTTCCTCTGCAATGACTCTTCGACGGCGACTGGCTGTGCGTCGGGCGCAGTGACCAAGGAGCAGCAGGACAACCTGGCCAAGATGCTCGACTCGCCCGCCGTCAAGCAATACATCAGCGACTACCAATTTGAGTCCCAGGCTGAGGCGTTCAAGCACTTCAAGGAACAGTTCTCCAACTCTCCGATTGTTGACTCGGTAACCCAGGATCAGCTTCCAGCATCGTTCCGAATCAACATGAAGAACCCTGAGAAGTACCAGATCATCAGCGAGACATTCTCCTCCCAAGCCGGCGTCGAGACCGTCAGCGATCAGCGTCAGGTTCTGGAACGGATCTTCGAGTGGATGAACGGCGCATCTGTGGCGGCAATGGTTGTCGCAGGAATCATGATCTTCTGCGCTGTCCTGCTAATAACCACAACCATCCGATTGTCCGCGTTCAGCAGGCGACGGGAGACAGGCATCATGCGCCTCGTTGGAGCCTCGAAAACCGTCATCCAGCTGCCGTTCATACTTGAAGGCGTCATTGCAGCCGTCGTCGGAGCCGTGCTGGCCTCCGGCACCCTGTGGCTGGTGGCACAATTCTGGCTCAACGGAGACTTGTCGAAACAATTCCTGAACACTCCATTTATTTCCTCGGCCCAGGTACTCGTGATCGCGCCGGTCCTGATAGCGTTGGGCGGCGGCCTGGCAGGGATATCTTCCCTCCTGACCCTTCGCCGATACCTCAAGGTGTAGCCATGAAAAGCAGTGACCTCCAGCGAACAGGACAGCCGATGACCCGGAAGTACCAGGCTGCCCTACAGATACGCATGGTTAGTGGCCGTGCGAAAGTTGCCGGCTCTGTGCTGGCCATTGCACTGGCTGCCAGCTTGGGCACCGCTCCCTTGGCACGCGCGGATGACCTCGATGACCAGCAGGCCGCCCTCAACGCGGAATCGGCGCGAGTACAACAATCCTTGGAGTTTGTTGACGCGAACATCGCCAAGGCGGCTGGCGACCTCGTGATCTACCAGGGCAGGCTCCCCGGAGCGCAACAGGCACTTCTCGAAGCGCAGGGCAGGGTCGCTTCTGCGGTGAAGGAAGCTGAAGCTCTCGCAGCACGTGTTGATTTGGCGCAGCAGAGCAAGGCCAAGATCACCGAGCAGTTGGAAAACGACAAGCAAAAGATCACGGACACCAAGAAACTCATTGGCCAGATCGCGGCCCAGGCGTACAAATCCGGCGGTGTGCCCACAAACGTTGCCTTGCTGTTCGGATCGAACGACGGCGGCAACCTCACCGAAACCATGGACCTCGCCAACCAGGCGATGCGCAGCCAAAACGCGGCGATGACCAAGTTGACGCAGCAGAGTGCCACCAATGTGAACTCGCAGGCCAGGCTTGCCGCCGTCGAACAGGAAATTCGCGATCTCAAGGCGAAAGCTGATGCCGCACTGGAGCGCGAAAAGGCAGCTCGTGACGATGCAGCAGCCAAGAAGGCCGAGGTGGACAAGCTCATTTCCGACACCACCCGCCTCAATAGTCAACTTCAAGCGGCCAAGCCCGGGATTCAGACTCAATTGCAGCAAGTCAAGACGATGCAGGACGCCGTCGCGGCTGAGATCTCCGAGCGGGACCGCAAGCTGCGTGAAGCGTGGCTGGCCGAGCAACAGCGGCTCGCCGCAGCCGCGGCTGCTGCCGCCCAGGCCCAGGGCCAGGCGCCGCAACCGTACGTCCCACCAGTGAGCAATCCTCGCTCCGGCTTTGGCCTGATCCACCCGGTTCCCGGGAACATCCCCATCACGTCGGGATTCGGATGGCGCGCGACGCCGCCTGGAACCATTGATTTCTACGGCCAGGGCGGTTACATGCACACCGGCATCGACTTCGGTGCGCCTTGCGGCACCCCGGTGTACGCGGCCGCGGCTGGCACGGTCTTTTCGGCTGGCTGGGGCAACGACGGCGGTGGCAACCGGGTCAAGATTTCGCACGGAGTCATCAACGGCGACTCCCTGACAACTATCTACTACCACAACACCAGCGTGGTGGTTTCTTCCGGGCAGCAGGTGAGCCAGGGCCAGCTCATCGCATACTCGGGTACAACGGGTAACTCCACTGGATGCCATGTGCATTTTGAAACTTGGGTGAATGGTCAGGCTACAGATCCCATGAACCTTCTGTAGCGGACGCGGCAGGGTTCTGCTGGCGTAGACTAGTGTGATTCTTCGATAACCAAGGAGTTCTACCGTGCCCAAGGAAAGTGGCCGTAAGGTAGTGGCCACCAATCGGAAGGCCCGGCATGACTACCACATATTGGATACTTATGAGGCCGGAATTGCCCTCATGGGAACTGAAGTGAAGTCCCTGCGTGAGGGTCATGCCTCCATGGTTGACGGCTTCTGCACCTTCTACAACGACGAGTTGTGGATGGAGGGCATCCACATCCCTGAGTACAACCAAGGGAGCTGGACCAACCATGCCGCCCGCCGCCGTCGTAAGCTACTCCTTCACCGCGAGGAACTCAACAAAATTTCCGGCAAGATCCGCGAGACCGGTCTGACGGTAGTGCCGCTCCAGCTGTACTTCCTGGACGGACGCGCCAAAGTCGAGATTGCCCTCGCTCGAGGCAAGAAGGACTATGACAAGCGGCAGACGCTGCGTGAGCAGCAGGATAAGCGCGAATCACTGCGCGAACTCCGCGAGCGGAACCGCCGCTAGTTCGGTGAGGATCCGGCCGGGGCGGCG
This sequence comes from Arthrobacter sp. FW306-04-A, assembly GCF_044358315.1. Lineage (GTDB taxonomy): Bacteria > Actinomycetota > Actinomycetes > Actinomycetales > Micrococcaceae > Arthrobacter. The sequence continues at coordinate 2,911,045 of NZ_CP084559.1, read as the reverse complement.
GCTAAGGCGTATCCCGGAATGTTCCGGTGCCTCCGTGCGTTATGATGATTAACCGAGCAGGAATTGTTTCGTGGGTGCTCTTGAGCGGTCGCGGTTCTGCTGGGATTGATAACAAAATACGGGGATGATCGGTTTCGACGATGTTAGTCGCGACAGGTGAAGCGGGCCGAGGATGCAGAATTATCTCGTAAACGCTGTCTGCAAACCAATAAGTGCCAATTCTAAGCGCACTGACTTCGCTCTTGCTGCCTAAGCAGTAAGACAGTCCGTCAGCCCGAGGTTGCTATTGCCCCGGATCCTGGCGTCATTTAGATAGCCACTGCTGTTTGCCTTCGTCATCGAGGCAAATGGGACACTTAGATGACTGGGCCCGGATCAGCTACTTGTTCGCAGGATAGCTGGGGCCGAGAAATTCCGACGCGAACTGCGCCCGGAGAAGCCCTGACAACACGACATCGGACGGGGGTTCAATTCCCCCCATCTCCACCCTTGTGATGAGTCGAGACATCCTTCACGGATGAGTCGGGTCATCGGTTACGCCCCGGTCTTCGGACCGGGGTGTTTTTCTTTGTCTGGGCTGGTAGTCGCGGGGCGGGGTCGTGGCCTCCTGTTTCCGTCGGTCTCAAGATTCCGGATGGTGAGGCTCTGGCTCGTCGCCTTTGCCGCGGTCGTTGGCCGGGGGATATCCAGTGTCCTGTTCGCGGTGTTTGGCAGTGCCTTTGCGATCAAGCAGCGTCCGCCGCTGGCGTCCGAAGACCATCACAGCTGCTACTACCGCTGCCCCAATAAGCACCAGCGCGACCCAGATCCATTGTTGCCCGTCCAAGTTCGCCCCCAATCCCAGCACATCGGCTGATTCCGGCATTGCTACGAAAGGCCGATGCCCCGCGGCCCAGTCCGGGAGGCGGACCCAGTGTGGAGTCAGTCCTTGTCCACACGCAGGAGATGCACCGACCCTGGTTCTGGGACGGCGATCAGTCCATCCAGCCCGTCCTCCTTGCCTTTGCCTTTGTCTTTGGTTGTGGGCGCTGGCAAGCCCGTCCTAGTCAGCCTCAACGTCATCATGATTTGCCCCATTCTTGACCGTTGCGGAATGCCGCGTGACGCTCTGGGTCCATCCGCAGTCCGGGCTCAGTCGCGGAAATCTGGCCCATCTGTCTCGGCATGGACGCTAGCCGCAAGAGTAGGAGCACAGGTCGCTCCTGTCGCGAGTGGTGGTTGCTTGTTTTGGGGATTTCCTACTCGACAGCTGCCTCGATGCGCCAGGCGTGGTTGTTAACCAACGGAGAGTCACGAAAGCCGCCCGCGCGGTGCTTCCGTTCAGAGAGGGTCCGACGGCGGCATGTCCCGTGGGGTTCGGCGCCAACTCTCGTTCACCCACGGCGTAGGACGGAACGGACTAACCGCAGCAGAGTATTCGTTGATATAGACACCACCGGTTACAGGAGGTGCACGATGAGTACGTTGCCGGAACAAACTTTTCCCGAGGACATCCCTGACGCCCCGTCGGATGACGAAGCCTTGGACGCATACTCGCGGACAGTGATGCACGTCGCAGAGACGGTCACGCCGCATGTTGCAGCTTTGGAGATGAGCAGCGCCCGCAGAAACGGCCAAGTCAGGATCGGAAGTGGATCGGCTGTGGTGTTTACGGGTGACGGCTATATGCTGACCAACGCCCACGTAGTCTCGGGTCTCCGCTCCGGGCGGGCAATCTTCGCCGACGGAACCCATACCGACGTCGAACTCGTCGGTGCGGATCCCTTGTCCGATCTCGCCATTGTTCGTGGGCACCACACCCCGCCGCCCGCCACATTGGGCAACGCTGAGTCACTGCACGTAGGCCAATTGGTGATCGCCGTGGGCAACCCGCTAGGGCTCGCAGGATCAGTGACCGCGGGCGTCGTCAGTGGGCTCGGACGTTCCATCCCGGTCAGGTCCGGCCGGCACAGCAGGGTCATCGAGGACGTCATCCAGACCGACGCAGCATTGAACCCGGGCAATTCCGGGGGAGCCCTTGCCGACACCAAGGGGCGGATAGTTGGAATCAACACCGCTGTGGCTGGCTTGGGCCTCGGGCTTGCCGTGCCCATCAACACCACCACTCAACGGATCATCGCCGCCCTGCTCAGGGACGGACGGGTCCGCAGGGCGTACCTCGGCTTGGTGAGCACCCCTATTCCGCTGGACGCGAGTGCGGTGATCCGGACAGGCCAGAAAGAAGCACTCCGGGTGGTGGAAGTCATCGCTGGATCTCCGGCTGAGCGAGCGGGACTGCTGGCGGGCGATCTTGTCCTCAGTGCACAGTCGCGGGCCGTATCCAGTGCTGAAAGCCTTCAGAAACTCTTGTTTTCGCAGGCCATAGGAGAGCCGTTCCTGCTGACGGTCCTGCGCGATGGCAAAGTCCACGCAATTGTGGCCGTGCCCAGCGAAATGACTGACGCGGATTCATGAGGAGCCGGCGCCGTGATGGAACCAGTTCGCCAAAAAGCCGGGGCCAGTGGCCCCGGCTTTTTGCTATTTCTTCCTCATCCTCAAATGGGCCACGGGATCCACGGCAGCGTCGGATTCGTGCTTGGCACGCTTCACGGCCCGTTTCTCCTTGATGGACTTGATACTCTTCTTCGCCTCGTGCTGGTGCGGCGCTTTGTCAGGCATGTCATGCTCCCTAACTACGGATCTTCCCTGAAGATCCTGCAAAGAGGGTCCTGAAAAGGCCCTCTCTTTGTAAACTACGCTTGTTTCGGCCGAAAGCAACCGGCCGCTCAACGCACCAACAGCTAGGCTTCGGACGCCGGAACGTCAACAATGCCCACGAATCGCGAGCCGATTCCTTCGTACTCGCTGCGGACCTCGCCGGGCAGGATTCCGGGAACCTCGCTGTTGCGGTGGTGTCCGCAGAAAACGTAGGTGAACTCCGGCCACCACTTCTTGGGACGTGCAGCCTCGGTGTAACCGCACACCACACAGCTCAGGTGAACCCATACGGGGCGCTTGCCGGTGCGGTTGGCGCGCGATTGGACGAGCCACTGCGGTGGGTTGTCCTGCAGCTCGGTCAGCTCGGCTTTTGAAAGCCTTGACGGGATGCCGTGGCGTTGGGCCATTTCCATCGAAATATCAAGGGCCAGTGCGGCATCACGTCTGCTAATCACCATTCAACGATACGGGACTTTCGCCGTGGCAGGATCCGGAGGAATCCCGGCGTCAGCGGACAAGCAGGCGTAGGCTGTGCTCATGACCGACGCAGCGGCCCTGCTGCCAAGCACTCCGCTGCAAAAGCGGGTCCTTGTTGTGGCTATTGTGGCTTCCTTCATCGCTATTCTGGATGGCTTCGTGGTGAACCTCGCGCTCCCGGCGATTGGGCGCGAATTGGGTGGTGGACTTGTCATCCAGCAATGGGTGGTGGATGCCTACCTTTTGACCCTGGGTGCGCTGATCCTGGTCGCCGGATCCTTGTCCGACCATTTCGGCCGTGCGCGGATCCTGGAATGGGGACTCGCCGGTTTCACCATCACATCCGTCATCTGCGGTCTCGCCTGGAACGGGGAGGTGCTGGTAGTGTCACGGGCCTTGCAGGGGATCGCCGGTGCACTCCTGGTCCCGAGTTCGCTCGCCATGATTGTCACGTTCTTCTCGGGGCCGGCTCAGTCCAAGGCAATCGGCCAATGGTCCGGCTGGACCAGCGCGGCTGCCATCGTCGCCCCGCTGATCGGCGGCGTGTCGGTCGACCTGCTGTCCTGGCGCGTCATCTTCTTTATCAATGTGGTTCCGGCCGTTGCCGTCTGGCCGATCCTCGCCGGGCTGCGGAAGTCCGATGCCGCGACGGACACGAGCAAAAAGATCGACTACCTCGGAGCATTCCTGGCCATGGTGGGACTCGGTGGCCCGGTCTACGCCTTCATCGAACAGGGACGGATGGGCTGGGGGAACATGCTGGTTTGGATGCCGCTCGCCGTCGGGGTCGTTGGCATGACCCTGTTCCTGATCCACGAAGCCAGGACCCCGGAGCCAATGCTGCCCCTCCGGCTCTTCGGCATCCGCAACTTCGGTTGGGGAAACCTGGCCACGCTGGCCATCTATGGCGCCCTGTCGCTGGGTTTCTTCGCCGTGGGCATCTATTTGCAGCAAGTCGGAGGAATGAAAGCCACAACTGCCGGCATCGCTCTGCTTCCCGCGACCGTGATCCTGATGCTCACAGCCTCGTTCTTCGGCGGCCTGGCCGGCAAGTACGGTCCTCGATGGTTCATGACGGCGGGACCGTTCATCTGTGGAATAGGGTTCCTCATGACCATGGCCGTCCAGGAGCCCTTGAACTACTGGACGCAGGTGCTACCAGGGCAGATTGTCTTCGGAATCGGCCTCAGCACCCTGGTGGCGCCCCTCACCGCGGCCATCCTGGGTGCCGTTCCCACCGAAGAGGCAGGGATCGGCTCCGCCGTGAACAACGCCGTAGCCCGTATTGCCGGCTTGATCTGCATCGCGTTCGCCGGGCTTATCATCGGCCCGGTCTTCAGCCGCCAAGGTCTCATCAATGCGGTGGTGGTCACTGCGGTGCTGTTCTTCCTCGGGGCGGCGGCATCAGCCGTCGGGATCCGGAACCCGGTCTTGGCCGCGGTGACGGAATCTCCGGAAGGTCAAGCCCCCGACGACGGCGGGACGGCAACCCAGCGCGCCTGAGCAGTGCTTTCGAAGATGCAGGGTGTCCAAGACGCATGCGGTCCAGCGGCCGTTCCGTCAGCGTTCCGCGAGGACGCAACCTTCGTGCGCGGTGTCGGTGGCTACCCAAAGCGCCGACGTGACTTCGTCGGCGAGATCGTAGTCGCGGCTACCCGGGCCTTGTCCGATCCGGACCACCAGAGCGCCGCCGAACGGCTTGCGGCCAATTACCTGGATTTTGGCATCAAGGTCGATTTCCTCGGCAGACAGGTAGCGCAGCAACTCCGGGTTCTCGTCGCTGATCCGGGTGATCTTTCCGGAGTGGCCGTCGTCGAGCTCGATCATCCGGTGCGCATGTGGCAGGGTCACTGAACCGTCCGCCGCGGGGATAGGGTCACCGTGGGGATCGCGTCCGGGATTGCCCAGCTTGGCTGCCATACGGTCGATGAAGGTGTCGGAGACGGCGTGCTCGAGCATCTCGGCCTCGTCATGGACTTCGTCCCAGCTATAGCCCAACTCCCTCACGAGGTAGGTCTCGATCAGGCGATGCCTACGGACCATGTCAAGGGCAAGCTGCATTCCCCGGGGGGTCAGCGTGATGGCGCTGTAAGGCTGGTGGTGCACCAGGCCTTGGTCCTTGAGCTTGCGGACCATCTCCGAGACGGAGGAATTGGCGACGCCTAGCCGCTGCGCCAGCTGCGAGGACGTGATGGGTTTGTCCTGCCACTCCGTGAAGGAGTAGATGACCTTGACGTAGTCCTCGATCGAGGAGGAGGGCGCACTGGTCTTCACGGTTACAAGCCTATCTTGAACCAGCGGCCTCAGACCTTCCACGCCCGCCAGCTCTGCGTGAGGTACGGCAGCGGGATGACCTCGCTCTCCGCGTGACCCAGATGCTCGAAGAGATACCACTCGAGGTTCCCCATCACCTTGGCCCGGGTGGCGTCATTCGCCCTCAGGTAGTAGCTGCGGGACTTCACCAGTTCGAGGATGTCAGCCGGAGTCACGGGATCCTCCCAATGCGTCACGTGACTTTCGAGGCAGGCAAACTCCGGTCCCACCACAGGCCGGAAGTCCGGTTTGTGGACATCGCCGGCATGCATGATGCGGGACAAGCGGTGGACCCAAGGCACCGACGTGTCCAACTGGTTCCAGATCAAGCCGACAACCCCGCGGGGGCGCAGGATCCGGGCGATCTCGGTGCTGGCTGCGAGGGGATCGCACCAGTGCCAGGCTTGGGCAACGCTGACGACGTCGAATGCTGAGTCCGCCAGTCCAGTTGCCTCGGCCGTTCCCTCCAGGGCGACCACCTGCGGGAACGTCTTGCGCAGTTGCGTGAGCATGTCCGTCGAAGGGTCCACCGCGGAGACGGCCAGCCCGCGCTCGACCAGGAGCGCCGTGAACTTTCCGGTCCCGGCTCCCAGGTCCGCCGCGTCTTGCGCCCCTTCCGGCAGGAGCCAATCCGCTGAATCCGCAGGGTAGCCGGGCCGGACACGGTCGTAGTGCTCCCCGCCGTCCTGGAAACTCTGACCGAGCTCAAGGCGCCGTTCCTCATAGAGCTTGGGGCCGGCTGACGTGCCTTTGGGTCGCGGGGCCACGCAGGAACTCCTTCGTAGGACGTGAAAAATACCCTACGAATCTACCGCAATCAGTCGGTACTGCAGGGAGCTGCGCCCGCGGTCCCCGGGGTGTTGGGAGCCCACTCCGGGTAGCTGCGGTGGTCGTTCGCAGGCACCCAACGGCCGGCATCCACCACGTAGTCCCAGCCGAGGCCGTTGCTTTTTAGCGCCTGGATGCCCGCGATGAGCCGGGTGGCGTCCTCCAGCCGTGACCCCACGCCGAAACTGGCCCGCAGGGATCCGGACGGGAGGCCCAATCGCTTGAGTAACGGATGGGCGCAAAAACGCCCATCGCGGAGGCCAATGCCGTGTTCGGCCGCAAGATAGGCCGCCACGAGGCCAGCGTCGTAGCCTTGGAGCGAGAAATTCACGACGCCGATGGTGTCTTGGGGATCGGTGTCGCTGAAGATCTGGTGGACGGTCACGCCGTCGATCGCGTTGAGGCCATCAACCAAATGCGTACGGATGGCGGCTTCGTGGGCATGCCATTCCTCGTGGTCCAGGCTGGCGATGACCTGCGTGGCCCGTGCGAGGGTTGCCGCGCCGAGCACGTTCGGCGAGCCGCCTTCGTGCCTGGCCGGTCCCGTGGCCCAGCTCACGGAGTCAAGGCGTGCCTCGCGGACTGCTCCGCCTCCAGCAAGGTGGGGTGTGCCGGCGTCGAGCCAGTCGGGGCGTCCCACCAGGACGCCTGCGCCGAACGGCGCATAGAGCTTATGACCAGAGAAAACCAAGTAGTCAATATCCGCCGCGGCGATATCGATGCGCCGGTGTGGAGCGAGCTGTGCCGCGTCCACAACAATCCGCGCACCGAACTCGTGGGCCAAAGCAGCGAGTTCCTTGATGGGCAGGATCTCGCCCGTCACGTTGGAGGCACCCGTGACTGCCAGGAGGCTGACGCCCCCGTGGGAGAGCGCCGTGCGGACATTGGCTAGAGTGCCGGCCAAAGTTCCCGCTGCCACAATGCTGCGGTGCGGGACGGCTTGCCACGGCAGGAGATTGGCGTGGTGTTCGATGTCCAGATAGAGGACTTCGCCAATGTGGCGCCCGTCCTCGGCAGGCACGCAGCCGGCCAGGAGGTTGAGCGAATCGGTGGTGTTGCGAGTGAAAATCACGGAATCGTCTGCCCGGCCACCAACGAAGTCGCGGACGATGTTGCGGGCGTTTTCATAGACGGAGGTGCTGATCTGTGAGGCATAGCCTGCGCCGCGATGGACACTCGCGTAGTAAGGGAGGATCTCGTTGAGATATGCCGAAACTACGGTCAAGGCAGGCGCCGAGGCGCCGTAGTCAAGATTGGCGTAGCGGACGTGGCCGCCCTGGATCAGAGGCGCTTGCAGCTCTGCGCCAGTAACCGCGGCCAACGGACGAGATGCCGGAGATCGGGATTCACCGCGCTGCTGCGTGGATTCGTTGTGCTGCGGGAGAGCGGGAAAAGTAAACGTGGCTGTGCTCATGGGACCTCACTCAAGAGGGACCCCTGTGTGCAGGGGGTCCGCGCTTGCCGCATCCGTTCCGGACCGGCCAGGTCGTCACCCGGGGCACCCCGCCGCGATGGAGGGTTGCCGGCCAGCAAACCGGGGTTTCGCGCTGGCACTCGTGACCTGTAAAGAGACTAGGACACCCGCAGGGCAGGTTCCAATGTGACCGGCGATTGTTAAGCGGATTATTACGATCGCCGGAAAATGTGCAGTCTGCCGAAGAAAAAGTGGCGGACGCCCCGAAAAGGGGGCGTCCGCCGTCGATTATTCAGTGAAAGGGGAGGTTCAGAGCAAGTCGTCGAGCTCGGGGTTAAGTCGCTTGAGGACCTCGGAGTGCAGGATCGAGTTGGTGGCCACGGCATTGCCGCCGAAGGGACCGTCTGCGCCCTCCAGGGACGTGAAGCGTCCGCCGGCCTCGGTCACGATCGGCACCAAGGCTGCCATATCGTAAAGCTGGAGTTCCGGCTCGGCGGCGATGTCCACGGCGCCCTCGGCCACGAGGCAGTAGGACCAGAAATCGCCGTAGGCGCGGCTGCGCCAGACATCGTTCTCCAGGCCAAGGAAGTTGTCGAGCAAGCCGTGCTGCTTCCACTCGGAAAGCTCGGAGTAGGAAAGCGAGGCATCCTCAAGCCGTGACACGTTGGAGACCTTCAACCGGGTGGCAGCGGCAAGTGACCGGCCCATGTAGGCCCCCGAGCCCTTGGCAGCCCACCAGCGCTTGCCGAGGGCCGGAGCGCTGACAAGGCCCACCACAACTTCGCCCTCGTCCACGAGGGCGATCAGCGTTGCCCAGACGGGTACGCCACGCACGAAGTTCTTGGTCCCGTCGATGGGATCGATGATCCAACGCCTTGAGCCGTGGCCGGTGCTGCCGAATTCTTCCCCCAGAACGGCGTCGCGGGGGCGGGAACGGGAGAGCTGCCCGCGGATTGCTTCCTCGGCAGCCTTGTCGGCATCGGTCACTGGGCTCAGGTCGGGTTTGGTCTCGACCTGAAGGTCCAGTGCCTTGAACCGCTCCATTGTCAGGGAATCGACGGAGTCGGCCAGGACATGGGCCAGCCGCAGGTCGTCGTTGTAGCTCGAATCGGGTTGGGTCATGGTTCCAAACTACCGTCTATTCGCCAGTGAACCGGGGAGGTAGGACGGCAATCACCGCGCGGTCAGTTGACCTGCTGTCAATTGACCGTGCCCAATTCCTTGGCCTCTTGGGCTTCCATGCGCGGGTCCGCGCCAAGGAGCCGACGCAACGACGCCAGGCGGGCGGGGCCAGCCTCGCCGGCATGGCCATCAGCGACCCACGAGTCCAAGCCACAACGGACCGCAGAGGCATCGTGCTTGCAACCCCGCTCGCACGATTCCGTTCCGGGTTCCAGATCCGGGAAGGCGTGCAGGATGCGATTCGGGTTCACGTGGGCCAGGCCGAAAGAACGGATGCCGGGCGTATCGATGATCCAACTGCCGCCAGGGGCGTCGCTGAGCTTCAATGCAAGGGCTGAGGACGAGGTATGGCGGCCCCGACCCGTGACAGCGTTGACCCCACCCGTGGCGCGTTCGGCGCCAGTAAGGGCATTCACCATGGTGGACTTCCCGACGCCGGAGTGGCCCAAGAGAACGGTGACCTTGCCGTCGAGGTAGTCCCGCAGTTGGCCGACGGCGTCGCCATCAAGCCGGGCGGACAAGCCATCGTCGGAGCGGGCGTCGATGCCGGAGGCGCCTGCGTCGGCCGTCCGGCTGATGATGATCGGGAAACCCAGGCTCACATAATTGGCGAGCAGTTCCGTGGGATCCTTGACATCCGCTTTGGTGACGAGCAGCAGCGGCTCGATCCCGGCGTCGTACGCTGCCACCAAGGCGCGGTCGATGAAGCCGGTCCGCGGCTCCGGGTTGGCAGACGCAACCACCACCACGAGCTGGTCGGCGTTGGCCACCACGGCCCGTTCGATGGGATCCGTGTCGTCGGCGCTTCGCCGCAGGAGGGTCTTTCGCTCCTCGACGCGCACGAGGCGGGCGAGGGTATCCGCCGCTCCGGACACATCGCCGACGAGGGCCACGAAGTCTCCGGGGACCACGGGGGAGCGCCGGAGTTCCCGGGCACGGGCCGCAATGACGATGCGCTCGTTGTCCGAGCTTTCGCCCACAATCGCGGTGTAGCGGCCGCGGTCGACCGTAATGATGCGCCCGATCACGGCGTCGTCGTGGCTGGGGCGGTCCTTCGTGCGGGGGCGTGTGCCCTTCTTGTTGGGGCGGATCCGGACATCGGCTTCGTCCCAGGAGCTTGCGTCGCGAGCCATCGTTAGTTGCTTGTCTCCGTTGAACCGGTGTCCGCGGCCGCTGGGCTACCACTGAGCATTGACGCCCAGATTTGCGGAAATTCGGGCATGGTCTTGGAAGTGGTTGCGATGTCTTCGACCTGGATGCCCTCGACGGCGAGCCCAAGGATGGCGCCCGCGGTCGCCATGCGGTGATCAGCGTAGCTGTGCACGACGCCGGCATGCAGCGCTGCGGGGCGGATCACCAAGCCGTCGCTGGTTTCCTCGGCGTCTCCGCCAAGCCGGTTGATTTCGGCGACCAGTGCGGCAAGCCTGTCGGTTTCGTGGCCGCGCAAATGGGCGATACCGCTCAACCGGGAAGGGCCTGAGGCCAAGGCGCACAATGCCGCCACGGTGGGGGCGAGCTCGCTGGTTTCATCGAAGTCGGCACCCAGGATTTCGGAGCCACCCGTGACAGTCAGCGTGCCGTTGTCCAGCGTGACCGTGGCGCCCATGGTGGCAAGAATGTCCCGCCAGAGGTCGCCGACCTGCGTGGTGTTTGCAGGCCAGTTGGGGATTCGGATGGTTCCCTTGGTGGCCAGCGCCGCAGCGAGGAACGGTCCCGCGTTGGAGAGATCCTGCTCGATCCTCTCGTCGAAGGCCTGGATGGTGCCGGGGGTCACGCGCCAATGGTTCGGCACGGAGTCATCCACCTGGACTCCCACGCCGCGCAGAACCGAAACTGTCATGTTGATGTGGTCGAGGCTCGGCACGGGCTTGCCCACATGTTCCAAGTGCAGGCCTTCTTCGAAGCGGGCACCGACCAGCAGGAGGGCGGAGACGAACTGCGAAGAGGCGCTCGCATCAATGACGAGGTGGCCACCGCGAACTGAACCGGTACCGGAAACTTTGAACGGCAAAGAGGCGGCCGTTTGCCCGTCCACCGCGCTGACTTCTACCCCGAGTGTTCGGAGGGCTTCGATGATGGTGCCCATCGGCCGCTGGCGCGCGTGTGGATCGCCGTCGAACACCGAAGTGCCGTTGCGGAGGGCGGCAAGGGGCGGCACGAAGCGCATGACTGTGCCGGCAAGTCCGCAGTCGATGGCGGACTCAGGAACAGCTGCAGCCGCGTCCATCGGGGTGACTTCAAGGTCCGGGCCGTACTGTCCGTCGCCGGGAACTTCCTTAACGGTTGCACCAAGCTGGCGCAGGGCTTCGACCATCAGGGCGGAGTCCCGCGAGTGCAGGGGTGCCCGCAACCGGGACGGGCCGTCGGCCAATGCCGCCAGAATGAGATAGCGGTTGGTCAGCGACTTGGAACCCGGAACCGTGACCGTGGCATCCACGGGATGGCCGGCGAAAGGCGCCGGCCACAAAGGGAGTGCGGAGGCTGTAGGGCTGCCTGATTCATCTGTCTGCGTGGCGGGGGTTCCTGGCATGCTTCCTTATGCTCCAACTGCGTTGTCTACGGCCTTGCGAACTGCGCGGTCTGTCTTCTTGAGCTGCTTGCCCGTGGCCTTCTTGGCGTCCATCGCGAGGTGTTCGGCGCGCCACGCGAGACTTGGCCGGCCGGCCGTGTCCACGGCGGCGAGCAGCACGCCGCCGGTCAGGGATATGTTCTTGAGCAACTGGGCGCGGCGGGCGAGCCGGCCTTCCTTCGTGCTGATGTCTGCGGAACGCCATTCGACAAAAGTGTTCAGCACCGATATACCCGCAAGCAGCGTAGCCGAGAACCGGGAACACTTGCCGAGGGCGAGCAAGGCGCCCGCGCCTACCTGCGTGCCGCCGATGACGCGCGCCAGCATTTTTTCGTCCGCGGGGAAGGGCAGCGACTTCGAAGCACGGCGGAGCAGGGGAGAAAGCTGCTCGGCAGTGTCATCCGCGTTCTTGAGCTTGTCCAGCCCTGCGACAACAAAGCTGGAAGCCAACATTGGCCTGGCGAGAAAACGGACGAGGGACATGTCTTTGCCTCCTGGAGGGCTTGCCACGATGGTCAGGTGGTGCTGCGTTCGAGTGGTGCGGTGTTCACGGGGTGCAGTCGGATCTAGTCTTGCATCTTTGTGGAATATTTGCCCGGAGCCTGCCGTTGTCAGAAGAAGGTGCGGTATGGGCTGGACCTCGGGGTTTGGGCGTGTGTGTTGTGCCGCGCCTGTGTCAGCGTCGTTGAGCGGAGATGGTTTTTTGGCTTTGGTTAAGGACCGCGAGGAACACTTGGCGCTTGAGCGGGAGCTGCCGGTGGACTCCCGGAGGGTGACAGTAGACTTGGATGCAATGAGCACCATGGATCCGGCCGCAGCGGCCATGTACAAAGCAGCGACGGAAGTCGCGGACGCAGCGTCCGATGACGACGCAGCTGTTGAGGCCGACGTCGAGATTGCAGTGGACTTTGCGTCCGAGACTCCTGAACAACGGAGGGCGCGCTTCGAACGCGACGCCATGCAATATGTCGATCAGCTCTATTCGGCTGCCATGCGCATGGCCAGAAATCCGTCCGACGCCGAGGATCTGGTCCAGGAGGCCTATACCAAGGCTTTCTCGGCCTTCCATCAGTACAAGCCGGGTACCAACCTCAAGGCATGGCTGTACCGCATCCTGACCAACACGTACATCAACCTCTACCGGAAGCGGCAGCGCGAACCGTTGCAGTCGAATTCGGACACCATCGAAGACTGGCAGCTGGCGCGGGCGGAATCGCACACGTCCACGGGGCTGCGCTCCGCGGAAGCGGAGGCATTGGATCATTTGCCGGACTCGGACGTGAAGAGCGCCTTGCAGTCCATTCCGGAGGAATTCCGGCTCGCGGTGTACTTCGCTGACGTCGAAGGCTTCGCATACAAGGAAATATCAGACATCATGAATACCCCGATCGGGACGGTCATGTCCCGGCTTCATCGCGGCAGGAAAATGTTGCGCGATCTGCTGGCGGACTACGCCGCGGAACGGGGAATCAGCGCCGGCGCGGAAGAAAAGGTCTTGGCCGTGGGCGCGGCCGCAAGCAAAAAACAGGAGAAAAGGAAATGAGCTGCCAAGGATTGGGCGACTGCGACGATGCTCGGATGCAGCGTATCTACGAGTACCTCGATGGTGCGTTGACCCGTGAAGACATCGCAGAGATCAAAGTGCATCTGGAAGACTGCCCGGAGTGCACCGAGCAATACGACCTTGAGTGCGTCATTCGCACCGTGGTGAAGCGCTCCTGCACGGAGGCGGCTCCTGAGAACCTCAAGAACTCGATCCTGGACAGGATCCACTCGATGAAGTCGGTGGACGTCTAAGCGCCTGGAACGGCAAGGGCCCCGGAAACCTGATGGTTTCCGGGGCCCTCCGCATTAAGTCTTACGCTAAGCCGCTGGCTTAGGTGTTGGGACGCTTGCCGTGGTTTGCGCCGCCGCGCTTACGGTCACGACGCTTACGTGCACGCTTGCTCATAGCTGGCCTCCTTAGATTCTTGATACTCAATAAAGCTGCCCTCCAGTCTCCCACATCCGGGGGCCGCCCCGCGAACCGGAAAATCAAGGGTGGAAGGCGCTGCGCCAGCCCGTTAGTGGATTCCGGACTCAGCCCCGCAGGGAATTTCGGATGGAGATCCTAGCTTGGTCCAGGACGGTCCGCACGGTTTCAAGGGCGATCGGAGTCAGGGCCCTGGACCCCGCATGCTGTCGCAGTTCCACGCGGATGTCATCGCGGAAGGACTGGACCATCATCTCGGCCTCCTTGAGGATCCGGTGTCCCTCAGGCGAGTAGCTTCCCGCCCACGACTGGAATTCCGGGGACTTCGCATTGGCGCGTGCGGCTTCGGCGGTTGCCGCTAGGTCCGCCCGCAAGCCGCGCATGTTGCTGCGGATGTCCTCGCGGAGATTATCGGCCAACCGCCGCACGGACGCAGAGATGTTGTCCTCGACGTCGGCCAGTTCCTGCCGCCGGCTGTTGAGCTCCGCCAGTCCGGCAGTGGTGATGGAGTAGTTGGTGCGGCGCCCATCACTGCTGGTGGCTACCAGTCCTTCTTCCTCGAGTTTGCCAAGGCGCGGGTAGATGGTTCCGGCGCTGGGAGAGTAGGTCCCGCCGAAGCGTTCGCCGAGGGCCTTGATGAGTTCGTAGCCGTGCTTGGGGCCCGATTCCAGGAGTGCCAGCAGATAGAGCCGGAGGGCTCCGTGGGCAAAGACGGGCGGCATCAGACTTCCTCTTCTCCGGGGACCGTGTGTGCTGTTCCGGGGGTGGGCGCGCTGCCATGGATGATTGAGGTTTTTCCGGACACGGAATTGGTGCGCGCCACCATGAGGCGCTCGTCGGGGCCAACGATGGTCTGGACCCTGCCGCCTCCCTGGGCGTAAAGCTGGTCATCGATCATCACGGTGCCGCTGGCCGTTTTGGCAACGATGTCGACTCCGACGTCATGCGGCAGGCGGATCGTGAGGTCGCCCGATACGGAATTGGCTCCGAAATCCTGGGTGTAGCCGTGGAGATCGAAGCTGAGGTCGCCGCTGACAGTGTTGGCCCGTATGTTCTTGAAGCGGCCCGAGGCCGTGACCTCGCCTGAGACGCTCTTGGCGGTCATGATGCCGTCGTGGTTGCGGGCGATGACTTCGCCACTGACGGTGTTGACCTGAAGCTCGCCGCGTGTGCCGTCTGCGAGAACGGACCCGGAAACCGTGTTGAGGCGGATATGACCGGTGACGCCCGACACCATTCCGTCACCGCCCACGGTTCCTGCTTCGACGTCGACACCGGCGGGCAATGCAATGCTGATGACGACGGTGTTCGTACTGGTGTTGTTGACGGTCCCCATAAGGTTCCGGAACCAACCTTGCGGGCCGTGCAACTGATGGCGTACTTCGAGCCGGCCGTCAACGAGGCTGACGCTCAGTGGATCACCGTCGATTTCCGAGACTTCGATCCTGGCGATTGGTTCATCGTGCGTGACCACGTCGAAGCGGCCCTTGACGATCCCCAGCTTAAGTGAGCGGACGCCGTCGACGTCGATGGTCTGCGGGCCGGTAACGGTCCAGTTTTCTTCTGACATGACCCCTCCAAAGGATGCGATATATCGCGTATGAAACTTACGATATATCGCGAATTGCTACTTGGCAATGGGTCCATCGTTGGAGGGGCGCCTCGCGCTCCGGTTATTCCGGCTGGGCGATCCTCAGCCATTGGAACCAGCCGCGGTGCAACACGAGCCAGGCCATGAGGCCGTAGCCCGCCTGGCCCGGGGTGCCACCGTTGGCTGCGAGGTCAGTACGCCATTGTTCGTGGCTGAGCAACGGCGAGAACGTGTCCACGTATTGGTGGTTGCGGCGGGTAGTGACGTCTGCAAATGCGGCGTTGAGTTCCGCGATCCGGCGGTTCTTGGCCGGGTCCAGCGTAGGTGGCGGACCGACGACGAATACTTCGATGTTGCTTTGGGATGCCCCGTCCAGGATATTGGCCAGATTGAGGCGGCTACGCGCTGTGGAGACGCCGAATTCGATATCACGGCTGGACAGCCCGATCACGAGGCGGTTCTCATGGACGTTGCTGAAGCGCCGCCCGGCTTCGTCGAGCCAGCGGCCCGCAAGGCCCTCTGTGCCCTCCATGGGGCAGGGAAGAGAGTAACTCTCCACAAGAACGCCGTCCTGGGGAGTTCGGGCAAGAACCCTTCCGAGCCAGCCCAGGGCCCTGGGGTCACCGAGCCCGGCGAGCAGTTCATCACCAACAGCCGCTATGCGCAGCTTTCTGTCTTCCACAGTTACCTCTTCACCAAACGTTGCGGTCCTTGCACTGTGCCCGGCCGGGCGGCAGGATCACCGGACACTTGTTCCATTAAACAGAACTGCCCGGCTGGAAGCGGGTATTGAACCTCCAGCCGGGCAGTCGCCGTCTTACTTGCGCTCGAATGCCTGCTTGAGCAAGGTAGCCTGCTCGGCGCTGTGGCGCTTCATGGAACCAGCTGCCGTGGAGGCGGATGCCGGACGCGAAACGAGGCGGACCTTCCGGTCCAGTGCCTGTGGCAGGTTCAAGCCGATGAACGGCCAAGGACCCTGGTTGGCGGGTTCGTCCTGCGCCCAGACGATGTCGGCGTTCGGGTACTTGGCCAGTTCCGCTTCGATCTGGGCCTGGGGCAACGGGTACAGCTGCTCCAGGCGGATGATTGCCGTCGAGGTGTCGCCGGTCTTTTGGCGGTTCGACAGAAGATCGTAGTAGAGGCGGCCGGAAACCAGGATGACGCGGTCCACGCTCTGGGCCTGCAGGGGCTCGTGCTCGCCGATGACCGGCTTGAAGCCGCCTGTGGTGAAGTCCTCCACCGCAGACGCCGCCCCCTTGAGGCGCAAAAGCTGCTTCGGGGTGAAGATGATGAGCGGCTTGCGTGGCCGGCTGTAGGCCTGGCGCCGCAGCAGGTGGAAGTGCGAAGCAGCCGTCGTGGGGTTGGCCACGACCATGTTGTCCTCGGCGCACAGCTGCAGGAAGCGTTCGATACGGGCGGACGAGTGGTCCGGCCCCTGGCCTTCGTAGCCGTGCGGCAGCATGAGGACGAGCGAGGAACGCTGGCCCCACTTCTGCTCGGCCGAGGAGATGAATTCGTCGATGATGGTCTGCGCACCGTTGACGAAGTCACCGAACTGGGCTTCCCACAAGACCAAGGCATCCGGGCGTTCCACGGAGTAGCCGTATTCGAATCCCATGGCTGCGTATTCGGACAACAAGGAGTCGTAGATCCACAGCTTGGCTTGCTTGTCGCTCAGGTTGCCCAGCGGCATCCATTCGCTGCCGTTGGCGCGGTCGTGGAAGACGGCGTGGCGTTGCACGAACGTGCCACGGCGGGAGTCCTGGCCGGCCAAGCGGACGGGAACGCCTTCCATGACGAGCGAACCAAAGGCTGCGATCTCACCGAAGCCCCAGTCGATGCCGCCCTCGCGGGACATCTGCTCGCGCTTCTCCAAGAGCTGCTTGAGCTTGGAGTGGACCGTGAAGTCCTCCGGAACATCCAGGTGCGCCTGGCCGATCCGTTGGAGCATCTCGGCTGAAACGGCGGTGGTGGCCGGCGCGTTGGTCCCGGAGTCCGCCCGCTGGGCGATGGGACGCTCGATGTCGGAGACCGCGGCGGAATCAGCCGTGATGATCGGGATCGGCGAAGTCTGCGCAGCGTGGGTCTCAGCGAAGACGCGTTCCAGGCGTTCCTGGTAGTCGCGCAGCAACTGCTCGGCTTCGTCCTCGGTGATGTCGCCACGGCCAATGAGCGACTCGGTGTAGAGCTTGCGGACGGAACGCTTGGCTTCGATCAGGTTGTACATGAGGGGCTGCGTCATCGAGGGGTCGTCGCCCTCGTTGTGTCCACGGCGGCGGTAGCACACCATGTCGACGATGACGTCCTTGTGGAAGCGCTGGCGGAATTCGTAAGCCAACTGCGCGATGCGTACAACAGCTTCGGGGTCGTCACCGTTCACGTGGAAGACCGGGGCCTGGATCATCTTGGCGACGTCAGTGGAGTACGTCGAGGAACGCGACGATGAAGGCGCCGTGGTGAAGCCGACCTGGTTGTTCACGATGATGTGGATGGTTCCACCGGTACGGTAGCCACGCAACTGGGACAAGTTGAGCGTTTCCGCCACAACGCCCTGGCCGGCAAATGCGGCATCGCCGTGAACCATGATGGGCAGCACTGGGAACGCCTCGCCCTGGTCCAGCCGGTCCTGCTTGGCACGGACGATGCCTTCAAGCACGGAGTCGACCGCTTCAAGGTGGGACGGATTGGCGGCGAGATAGACCTTGGTCTCATTGCCGTTGTCCGAGGTGAACGTGCCCTCGGTGCCGAGGTGGTACTTGACGTCGCCTGAGCCCTGCACCGAACGGGGGTCCTGGGTGCCTTCGAATTCACGGAACACCTGGGCGTAGGTCTTGCCTGCGATGTTGGTCAGCACGTTGAGGCGGCCACGGTGGGCCATGCCGATCGCAACTTCGTCGAGGCCGTCGTCGGCAGCGTCGGAAATGATGGTGTCCAACAGCGGAATCAGGGATTCTCCGCCTTCGAGGGAGAAGCGTTTCTGGCCCACGAACTTGGTCTGCAGGAAGGTTTCGAAGGCCTCCGCTGCGTTGAGCTTGGAAACGATGCGAAGCTGCTCTTCGCGGCTCGGCTTGGAGTACGGGTGCTCCACCTGGTCCTGGAACCACTTGCGTTCTTCAGGCTCCTGGATGTGCATGTATTCAATGCCCGTGGTGCGGCAGTAGGCATCGCGAAGGACACCGAGGATGTCGCGGAACTTGAGCATCGGCTTGCCGCCGAAGCCGCCGGTGGGCCATTCGCGGTCCAAGTCCCACAGGGTGAGCCCATAGGTGAGGACGTCGAGGTCAGGGTGCTTGCGCTGGACGTACTCAAGCGGGTTCGTGTCTGCCATGAGGTGGCCGCGGACCCGGTAGGAGTGGATCAGCTGCTGGATGCGGGCGACCTTGTTGATCTCGTCAGCGGGGTCCACCTGAAGGTCGGGGCTCCAACGGACGGGCTCGTAGGGAATGCGCAGGGCTTCGAAGATCTCGTCGTAGAAGTTTTGTGCACCGAGGAGCAGCTGGTGGACGAGCTTGAGGAATTCACCGCTGCCGGCGCCCTGGATGACGCGGTGGTCGTAAGTGGACGTCAGCGTGAGGATCTTGCTGATGGCGTTCTGCGCGATGATCTTCTCGCTGGCGCCCTGCCATTCAGCCGGGTAGTCGAGGGCTCCGACGCCGATGATGGCAGCCTGGCCCTTGGAGAGCCGGGGCACGGAGTGCACGGTGCCGATGCCGCCCGGGTTGGTCAGGGAGACGGTGGTGCCCGCGTGGTCGTCCGCTGTGAGCTTGCCGTTGCGGGCGCGCTTGATCAGGTCTTCATAGGTGTGCCAGAACTCCGCGAAGTTCATGGTCTCGGCCTTCTTGATGTTGGGGACCATCAGGAGTCGGGTACCGTCGGGCTTCGGCATGTCAATGGCGATGCCGAAGTTGACGTGCGCGGGCTGCACGGCAACGGGCTTGCCGTCAATTTCGTCGTAGTACACGTTCATCGACGGGAACTGGGAGAGGGCGCGGACCACAGCGTAGCCAATGAGGTGGGTGAAAGAGACCTTGCCGCCGCGGGCACGGGCAAGGTTGGAATTGATGACAACGCGGTTGTCGATCAGAAGCTTCGCAGGAACGGCCCTGACGCTCGTGGCGGTAGGGACCTCAAGGCTCAAGACCATGTTCGAAGCAATCGCCTTGGCCGGACCACGGAGGACGGAGACGACGTCCTCTTCCGGCGGCGTGGGGGCCTTGGTGCTCTTGGGAAGCTGTGCGGGGATCGGCTGGGCTTGGCTGCCATCGGACGGCTTCTGGGCGCCGTCCTTGGCGACAGTGGCCGGAGCCTTCTTGGCCGGTGCTGCAACGGCGGGAGCAGCCGGGGCAGGCGTGGCGGCGGCAGGAGCGGATGCGGGAACAACCACGGGCGCCATCGGCGTCATTGCCGTTGCTGCGGCCTGTGCGACGACAGGAATTTCACGGGTGGGAGGGTTCGCAGGGGCTGCGGATGTTCCGTTGGAAGAAGTGCCGTCAGCGGTATCGAAGGATTCGAAAAGCGGCCACCACTTGGCGTCGACCGAATTCTTGTCCTGCTGGTACCGCTCGTACAGTTCGTCAACGAGCCACTCGTTTCCGCCAAATTCCTCGGGTAGACGGTGGCTTGGCTGCTCTGGCACTTGAAATACGCCTCTTCCATGAGTGTTGATTTCCAGCTGGCCCGGGGAACTGCAGGGGGGTGCAAGGCGAGCCAGGGTCTGGGTCCCGCGAACTCAGACCCTAGCCAGTCTAGTGACGAGCGACGGCTATCTGCCAATAGTGGTGACCTAAATCATGCCGATCCCGATGTGCGCTGGCCGAAGCGCCCTTGCAGGGCCCTGTTTTCGCGTGTTTTTTCCGCGGATTATCAGGGCGCGGGCCTTGTCACGGCCGGTGAATTCGCTTCACGGCCGGACTGTAGACTGGGATTCTTATGGACAGTAATTCTAGGTGCCGGCCTGGGACCTGCGGGGGAAGCCGTTTGGCAATCTCCGCGAAGCGCACCCGTCGAGCCGGCAACACCCGTACACATGCCCATCGCACGCCGGAGTTCCAGGCCGGCAGCGCAGCGGATCGTTCTTCCGCTGCGTCCGACCAACCCCCGCCGGGTCAATCAGCCATTAGTCTGCCTGGGCTCCTGCTCCAGCCTTCTGCTCCAGCCGGCGGTGGCCTCTAATGGAGTGGCTATTCCTTCTCGCCGGTGTGCTCCTGATTCTGGGCACGGGCTTCTTTGTCGCCGTGGAATTCTCCCTAGTGACTCTCGACCAGGCGACCGTCCAAAGAGCGATCGACGGCGGCGACCACGCCGCTGTGGCGTTGCTCAAATGCTTGAAATCCCTCTCTACCCAGCTGTCAAGCTGCCAATTGGGGATCACCCTCACTACCTTGCTGACCGGTTTCGTCATGGAGCCTTCGGTTGGCTCCCTGTTGCACGGACCGTTGCTCTGGGCCGGACTGCCTGAGGCTGCTGCGCAGTCCGTGTCGCTCATCATGGCCATGACCTTCGCCACCGTGTTGTCGATGCTGATCGGCGAGCTCGTCCCGAAGAATATGGCCCTAGCCCTGGCTTTTCCGCTGGGCCGGAGGTTGGCCCGTCCGCAATTGATGTTCACAGCCGTGTTCAAGCCCGCAATCGTGGTGCTCAATGGCTTCTCCAACAAGATGCTCAACCTCGTTGGGCTTGAGGCCAAGGAAGAGATCTCCGGCGCCCGCTCGCCTTCTGAATTGGCCTCTTTGGTGCGCCGTTCGGCGGAGCTGGGAACCCTCGACGCCGGGACGGCCAACTTCGTTGCGCGCACGCTGAACTTTTCCGCCCGGACCGCGGCGGATGTCATGACGCCGCGCATCCGTATGGAAACCATTGACGCCGATCAGCCGGTATCGGACATCATCGAGGCCGCCCGGCGCACCGGATACTCCCGCTTTCCTGTCATCGGCGAGTCCGCCGATGACATCCGTGGCGTGGTGCACATCAAGAAAGCCGTGTCCGTCCCGTCTGAACGCAGGAGTAGGGTCGAGGCCGGCGCCATCATGTCCGCGGTCCTGAGCGTTCCCGAAACCATCCACCTCGACTCTTTGCTCTTGGAACTCCGCGAGGGCAACCTGCAACTCGCCGTCGTGCTTGATGAGTACGGTGGAACCGCAGGAATTGCAACGCTCGAGGACCTGGTGGAGGAAATCGTTGGCGAAGTGGCGGATGAACACGACAAAGTCCGGCCTGGATTGCTGCAAAGCGCCTCGGGGGACTGGTACTTCCCCGGACTATTGCGCCCGGACGAGGTCAGCGAACAGATCCCGGGCCTGACCGTCCCGGACGACTCCGCGTACGAGACCGTAGGCGGCTATGTCATGAGCCAACTGGGACGGATCGCGATTGTCGGCGACGTCGTTGAGGCGGGCGGCGGCACCCTGGCCGTCACTCGAATGGACGGCCGCCGGATCGATCGCATTTGTTTCCACCCCACAGTGCCCGAGCCTGACGATGGAGGCACTGACGATAAATCCATTGCGGAACGTGAAGCGACGGGATGGCAAAGCAGGAAGCAAGCGAGCAAGCGGCTAGGTAAGGGCTCAGGCAGTTCGGCAGGCAATGCCGTTGGCAACCCCTCAGGCAAAACCGCCCGCAAAGGACGTGCTGCATGAGCGACTGGGCAGGAATCCTGTGGCTCGTAGTTCTGTTGATCGGCAACGCCTTCTTTGTCGGCGCTGAGTTTGCCGTCATGTCTGCGCGCCGCAGCCAGATTGAACCTTTGGCCAAACGCGGTTCCAAGCGCGCGCAGACCACCCTCTACGCGATGGAACACGTCTCGTTAATGCTTGCGTGTGCTCAGCTTGGCATTACCGTGTGTTCGTTGCTGATTCTCCTCGTGGCCGAGCCGGCCATCCACCATTTGCTGGGAACACCACTGGAATCCGTGGGCGTCCCCGTCGAATTGGCGGATGTCATCGCTTTTGCGGTTGCCTTGCTGGCGGTCACGTTTTTGCATGTGACCTTTGGCGAGATGGTCCCCAAGAACATCTCTGTTTCCGTGGCGGACAAGGCAGCATTGCTGTTGGCGCCTCCTTTGGTCCACATAGCACGCTTCGTGAAGCCCGTTATCTGGACGCTGAACTTTCTGGCAAATCGAATTCTGCGCCTGATGAAGATCGAGCCGAAGGACGAGGTGACCTCCTCCTTCACGCTTGAGGAGGTGCAGTCGATCGTCCAGGAATCGACTCGCCACGGACTGGTGGACGACGACGCCGGCCTGCTGAGCGGCGCGCTTGAGTTTTCAGAGCACACCGCCGCGCACATCATGGTGCCGCTCGACAAGCTCGTGATGCTCAAGCCTGGATCCACGCCGCGCCAACTGGAGAAAGCCGTCAGCCGCACCGGTTTCTCGCGTTTCCCGGTGTTGGACGACGACGGCGAGCTGACCGGTTATCTGCACATCAAGGATGTGCTCTCCATCCCCGAGGAGGGACGGCGCTATCCGATTGCGGAAAGCCGGATCCGGTCCCTCGTGAACCTCGCGCCCGAGGACGAGATTGAAGAAGCCATGTCCGTGATGCAGCGGACCGGCTCGCACCTTGGCCGGGTTGTCGGGACGGGCGGCGCGACGCTGGGTGTGTTGTTCCTGGAAGACGTCATCGAACAGTTGGTTGGCGAGATCCGTGATGCTACCCAGGCCACGGGGATCCGGCGCTTGGGCGGACCTGCGTCAACATAAGGTCCTTGCCGGCCCTGCGGGGCCGGCAAGGACCTTTCATGAATCCTAAATAGGAATCATTCCCATTTATGGATACACTCATTGAGCCAACTATTGTGCTTGATTCTCATTTGAGTAGATCCGAGGTTTCCCGTGCGTCGCACCGCCGCCCGTCTTTCCCTTGCCGCTTCCGCCGGCCTCGCCGTCCTGCTTGCCGCATGTGCGGCACCCGCCGCGACTGCGCCGTCGTCGTCCTCCGGCGTGATTGATGTGGTCGCCTCCACCAGTGTTTATGGCGACATCGCCAAGAGCGTCGGTGGCGACAAAGTGGCGGTGACCTCCATCATCACCAAAACCAGCCAAGATCCGCACTCCTACGAGGCCAGCACCCAGGACAAGCTGGCCATCTCGAAAGCCCGGCTGGTGATCGACAACGGTGCGGGCTACGACGACTTCTTCAGCAAGCTGAGCGATGACAGCAAAGTTCCCGCTGACAAGGTCATCACCGCCGTCAACACGTCCGGGCTTCTTCCCACTGCGACGGCCGGCGCGCCATCCAAGGTGCCGGAAGGGTTCAACGAGCATGTCTGGTACAACTTCGACGCCATGGGAAAGGTGGCAGATGCCGTTGCCGCGAAGCTCGGAAGCCTGAACTCCGCGGAAGCCAAGACGTTCACCGCCAATGCCGATAAGTTCAAGTCGTCCTTGAGCGGGCTCAGCGCCAAAGTGGCTGAAATCAAGGCATCCAAAGGCTCCGCTCCGGTAGCCATCACCGAGCCGGTCCCGGGCTACCTGCTTGAAGCTGCTGGCCTGGAAAACAAGACGCCTGAGGAATTCAGCCACGCGATCGAGGCCGGCTCGGACGTTCCTCCGGCGGCAGTCAAGGAAACTAGCGATCTGATTACTTCGAAGTCGGTGCGGTTCCTGGCGTACAACGAACAGACCGCGGGCGCCGAGACTGAGAAACTGAAGGCGGCAGCAACCACGGCCGGAGTTCCGGTTGTCGGATTCACCGAGACACTTCCGGAGGGCAAGGACTACATCGCCTGGATGACGGACAACGTGGGCAACATCGCCGCTGCGTTGAACAAGTAGCGAGCATAGGCAAGACAGGAAGCTGACAGGCCCCGCAATCGTCCTAAGATGTACAGGGCGGCTGCGGGGGCTTTTTGTGTTCCGAACATAGGGTGCTTTCCAAAACACAGGGTGCACTCCAGGCGCATGCAACAGCAACACAGCTCGCGAACCCCATGGATCGAGGATTTCTTTTTGACACCGGTAGTGAGCCTTCGCGGTGCGGGTCTCCAGTTTGGCCAGCGCGCCCTCTGGAAGGACCTCGATGTGGACATCAGGGCGGGTGAGTTCTTCGCTGTGCTTGGTCCCAACGGCAGCGGCAAGACCAGTTTCCTCAAAGTCCTCCTCGGCTTGCAGCAGCTCCACTCAGGGACAGTGACCGTGGGCGGACACCCTGTTGAGCGAGGCAGCCGAAGGATCGGCTATGTCCCGCAGCAGAAGTCCTTTGCCCCGGACACACCGCTGCGCGCACGGGACCTGGTTGCCCTCGGCGTCGACGGCCACCGCTGGGGTTTGCGGATTAACGCCAAGGCTGTCAATGACCGCGTCGACGGTCTTTTGGAACTGGTAGGGGCGAGCGACTACGCCAGCGTTTCAGTTGGCCAATTGTCAGGAGGGGAGCAGCAGAGGCTCCGCGTTGCGCAGGCGTTGGCCACCGAGCCTGAACTCCTGCTCTGTGACGAACCGCTGCTCTCCCTGGATTTGCATCACCAACAGGCCGTGAGCGCCCTCATTAACCGGCAATGCCACGAACGGAACAGTGCCGTGGTATTCGTGACCCACGAGATCAATCCGGTCATCGACTACGTAGACCGTGTCCTCTACCTCGCAGGCGGCCGGTTCAGGGTGGGAACACCCGAAGCCGTCATGACCACAGAAGTTCTCTCCGAGCTGTACAACAGCCATGTGGAGGTGATCCGCGCGAACGGCCGGATCGTCGTCGTCGGGCTTCCGGACGCCACCACTCACTACCATGACGACGCGCACGCCGGCGTGGAGGAGGGCCACTAAATGGACTTTGGCAGCATCCTGCACACCATCTTCAACTTTGAAAACTACGGAGAACTGCTGGCGTTAGTACAGAATTCCATCTGGGCTGGTGCCGTCCTGGGCCTGCTCGGCGGGCTCGTGGGCACTTTTGTCATGAAGCGGGACCTTGCTTTCGCCGTGCACGGCATTTCGGAATTGTCTTTCGCCGGGGCCTCATTCGCATTGCTCATCGGAACGGACATCATTCTTGGCTCGCTGGTGGGTTCTGTTGCGGCCGCACTGCTCCTGGGACTCATGGGCGTCCGGGCACGGGACAAGAACTCGATCATTGGCGTCATCATGCCGTTCGGACTGGGCCTTGGCATTTTGTTCCTGGCCCTTTACCAGGGCCGGGCTGCCAACAAGTTCGGACTCCTGACCGGCCAGATCGTCTCAGTGGACTCCGTGCAGCTCCAGGTTCTGGCAGGCACGGCCGTGGTGGTCATGATCGCGCTCGCCGCAATGTGGCGGCCACTGAGTTTCGCGAGCGTTGATCCCGAGATGGCGGAAGCCAGGGGAGTGCCCGTCCGCGGGTTGGCGATTGCCTTCATGGTGTTGCTCGGCGTCAGCGTTGCGCTGTCCATCCAGATAGTCGGCGCACTGCTGGTACTGGCCCTGCTGATCACTCCCGCGGCAGCTGCCCTGCGGGTGACCACTTCGCCGCGGCTTGTGGTCCTGTTGAGCGTGCTCTTTGCGATCACTGCCACGGTGGGCGGAATCCTCCTCGCGCTCGGCAGCAGGGTTCCCATCAGCCCGTACGTCACCACATTGTCATTCCTGATCTATGTGGTGTGCCGGATCATCGGCAACATACGCGCCAAACGTGGGATCAACGGCCGGGTAGTTCGTCCGCACGCTGTCATGGACCAAGCAGCGGAGGACCGCGCGGTGGCTGGCTAGACGCGGTGGCTGGCTAGAGAAGGCCGGCGGCCTTCTTGGCAGTGCACTCGGGGCAGAGTCCGAAAATCTCCACCGTGTGCGCCACATCGGTGTAGCCGTTCTCGGCCGCCACCCGGGCCGCCCACGTCTCGACAGCCGGGGCCTCCACCTCGACGGCCTTGCCGCAATTGCGGCACAGCAAGTGATGGTGGTGACCTGTTACGGCGCAGCGGCGGTAGACGGCTTCACCGTCGGCATTGCGAAGTGCATCGATGAGACCATCGTCGGCCAGGGACTGCAGAATGCGGTAAGCCGTGGCCAAGGACACGGAGACGCCCTGGTTCTGAAGCAGTCGGTACAGTTCCTGGGTGCTCACGAAATCGTCCAGTTCGTCCAGGGCGGCGCTGACAGCCAGGCGCTGCTTGGTGACGCGCTGCTCCTTGACAGCGGGATCCTTCGCAGCCGGGAGGGGCTGGGCTGCGGGCCCGGACGTGGCGGCATTGGCGCCGTGTGACATTCGTGAACTCATTTCGATGTGGATGTTCGCAAACACCAAGGTTACCAGCCGGCCACCCTTGGATACCGGTTCCAGGACGCCGGCTCGTGGACACCGCCCGAGGGCCGCCTCTAGGCTGGCTGCATGAAGCTCACCAAGTTCACCCATGCTTGTGTCCGCCTGCAAAAGGACAGCCAAGTCCTCGTGATCGACCCAGGCACCTTCTCCGAGTCCGGGGAAGCCCTTGCCGGGGCCCACGCGGTGCTGATCACCCACGAGCACGCTGACCATGTGGACGCCGACGCAGTCGTCGAGGCGCTCAAAGGAAACCCCGGACTGCAAGTGCATGCACCTTCAGGTGTCGCCTCCCAGCTCGCTGCCAAAGCGGGCGACGACGGCGGCCGGGTGCACGCCGTCGAACCCGGCGCCTCCTTCGAAGCCGGGGGCTTCGCGGTGCGCTCCTTCGGAGGGCAGCATGCCCTCATCCACCCGCAGATTCCCGTGGTGGCCAACATCGGCTACCTCGTGGACGAAAACGTCTTCCACCCCGGAGACTCGTTCGTTGTCCCTGATGGCATTGACGTCAAGACGCTCTTGGTGCCGATTCACGCACCGTGGTCAAAGGTGGGCGAAGTGGTGGACTTCGTGATCTCCGTCCGGGCACCCAAGGCCTACCCTGTCCACGATGGCTTGCTCAACGAACTGGGACGCGGGTTGGTTGAAGCCCATGTGACCCGGATCGGCGCGAAGTATGGCACCAGCTACGCCAGGCTGTCCCCGCGGGAGTCCGTGGAGGTCTAGCCCGGTCCGCTGGCCGCGCCCGTCTACATGTTCCTTGGCCACGTGCCCGTCTCGAAGAAGTCGGCCAGGACGGCCTCGTACGGCGCGGGATCCAGGCCGCGCTCGGCGATCCATGCCGGATTGTAATAGCTTCCCGCGTAGCGATCGCCGGCGTCGCACATGAGGGAGACAATGCTGCCGCGCTTTCCCTGGGCCACCATGTCCGCAATCAATTGGCAGACGCCCCAAAGGTTGGTTCCCGTCGATGGCCCGGCATGAAGCCCCGCAAGCCGATGCAGTTGCCGCATGGCCGCCACGGAAGCGGCGTCGGGAACCTGGATCATGGCGTCGATGACGGCCGGGACGAAGCTGGGCTCCATCCGCGGCCGCCCAATGCCTTCGATGCGGGACGGCATCCCCGTGGAGTAGTCCGGGACGCCGTCGCGCCAACCCGGATAGAACGCTGAGTTCTCCGGATCGACAACGGCCAGCCGGGTGGAGTGGCAGTGATACCGCAGGTACCGGCCGATGGTGGCGCTGGTTCCCCCGGTGCCCGCGCCCACCACGATCCACTCGGGTACGGGGTGCTCTTCGAGGGCGAGTTGTTCAAAGATTGACTCGGCGATGTTGTTGTTTCCCCGCCAGTCGGTGGCGCGCTCGGCGAAGGTGAATTGGTCCATGTAGTAACCGCCGGACGTTCGGGCAACGTCCTCGGCTACCGCATAGACCTCGGAAGCATGGTCCACCAGCAGGCAGGCGCCACCGAACTCTTCAATGAGCGCAATCTTTTCCGGGCTGGTGGTTCGAGTCATCACGGCGATGAAGGGAAGCCCGATCAGCCTGGCGAAGTATGCCTCCGATACCGCTGTGCTGCCGCTCGAAGCCTCGACGATGGTGGTCCCTTCGCTGATCCAGCCGTTGACCAGGCCGTAGAGGAAGAGCGACCGGGCTAAACGATGCTTGAGGCTGCCGGAACGGTGCGTGGACTCGTCCTTGAGATAGAGATGGACGCCCCAGTGTTCGGGGAGCGGCACTGCGTAGAGGTGCGTGTCCGCCGAGCGGTTGTTCTCGGCCTCGATGCGGCGGATTGCTTCGCTGGCCCATGCCCGGTCCTGGTTGCGTAGAGTGCTCACCGATCCAGCCTACCGGCGGTGCCTGCCGCGCAAGGATAGGCTGGTGACCGGTTGGCAGCTGCATGGCAGCAGCTTCGAAGTCGTTTGGTAGACACAATAAACGAAGGAGATTTGATGGCCACCCTCATCGACGTAGCCGCGCTCAAGGACCGCATGGAGGCGGGCAATCGGACCGTATTGCTCGATGTCCGCTGGACGCTGGGCGATCCGCACGGCCATTCGCATTTCCGCCAGGCCCACATCCCCGGCGCAGTCTATGTGGACTTGCACAATGAGCTCGCGGATCCGTCAGCCGAGGGCCAGGGTAGGCACCCGTTGCCCCGCACCGCTGCGCTGCAGCGAAGCGCCCGTGCTTGGGGCATCAACGACGGCGACACTGTTGTTGCGTACGACGACAGCGGCAGCACCGCGGCAGCGCGGTTATGGTGGCTGCTCCGGGACGCCGGTTTCCATTCCGTGTTCCTGCTCGACGGCGGATTGGGCGCCTGGCGCGCGGCAGGCTACCCGTTGGCCCAGGATGAGCAACCACCGGTACCCGGCGACGTCGTACTTGGCCACGGCCACATGGATGCCATCAGCATGGAGGAAGCGGCAGACTGGCACAATCGCGGAATCCTTCTCGATGCCCGCGCTGGAGAACGCTACCGTGGTGAAATCGAACCCATTGATCCCCGCGCCGGACACATCCCCGGCGCGTTGAGCGCCCCCACCGCCGGAAACCTCGGCCCGGACGGCACATTTCTCCGTGCAGCCGAGCTCCGCTATAGATTTGCTGCCCTGGGCATCGACGATGGCAGCAAAGTGGCTGTCTACTGCGGCTCAGGGGTGACGGCGGCCCATGAAATCGCCGCCCTCGAAATCGCCGGATTCAAGGCCGCGCTGTTCCCTGGGTCCTTTTCGCAGTGGTCCTCGCTTGACTCCAACCGGGTGGTGACCGGTGCCGAGCCCCTGGGCGCCCCGGGCCGGTGAAATTTGCTTCGGTCAGTGACGCCGAAGGGGCTGGCGGCACTGAGTGGCAAAACTTCAGGTCGCGGGGGTAGCGTCGAAACATGACTCCCGGACGCCCCGTTCCCCCGCCCCTTGGCAAGCCGCTCGTCGTGGCTGACGAGACAGCGGAAGCCGCCCCATCAACACCCGGCGCGCACGGCACGCCGACACTCGCGGCCGCATACGGCGCCACTTCTGCGGACAGCGGTCTTGTCCCGCTGACCGTCGCCCGCCGCGGACCCAAAGAGGACGACGTCGAGATCGAGATCGATTTCTGCGGCCTGTGCCACTCCGATGTCCACGCGACACGGGGCGAATGGGGTGCCCAAAACTATCCTCTGGTTCCCGGCCACGAAATCGTGGGCCGGGTCCGCAGCGTGGGCTCCGCCGTCGACGACTTCGCGCCCGGTGACCTGGTGGGCGTCGGCTGCTTGGTGGACTCCTGCAGGGAGTGCGACAGCTGCCTCGAAGGCCTGGAACAGTATTGCGAACGCGGAAACGTTGGCACCTATGGGGTGAAGGACACGCGTAACGGCAACTCCATCACCCAGGGCGGGTACTCCACCTCGGTGGTGGTTGACCGCAGCTTCGTTCTCCGGGTGCCAGAGGGCCTTGACCCTGCAGCAGCGGCGCCCTTGCTGTGCGCGGGCATCACCACCTACTCGCCGCTGCGCTACTTCGACGTCGAGGAGGGGGACGTCGTAGGCGTCGTCGGACTCGGTGGGCTGGGCCACATGGCGGTCAAGATTGCGAAAGCCATGGGGGCGCACGTAGTGGTCTTCACCACCTCGGAGGCCAAGTTCGAGGCGGCAATAGAACTTGGCGCCGACGACGTGATCCTCTCGAAGGATCCCGAGGCAATGGAAGGCGCCAACCGCACCATCGACGTCATGATCGACACCGTTGCGGCGCCCCATGACCTGAACCCGTACTTCCGTACCTTGCGGCTGAACGGTGCCCTCTTCCAATTGGGGCTGCCTCCCACCGACATGCCCCCGGTCAACCCCGGCGCGCTGATTCGGCGCCGCCTTTCCTATGCAGGCTCGTTGATCGGCGGCATTGCCGAGACCCAGGAAATGCTGGACTTCTGTGCCGAGCACGGCGTAGTAAGCGAGGTCGAAGTCGTCACTGCCCGGCAACTCAACGAAGCCTACGACCGCATGGTTGCCGGCGACGTCAAATACCGTTTCGTCCTCGACACCAAGACCCTTCAGCCCCCTTCGGAAAAGGCAGACGTATGAGCACCCTGTTTACCAAGATCATTAACGGCGAGATTCCCGGACGTTTTGTCTGGAAGGACGACGACGTGGTGGCCTTCCTGACCATCGCACCCATCACCCAGGGCCACACTTTGGTGGTCCCTCGAGACGAGGTTGATTCCTGGACGGACGCTTCGCCGGAATTGTTGGGCAAGGTCATGGATGTGGCCCAGAAGATCGGCAAAGTGCAGGAGGGCGTGTTCGCGGCCAAACGCATCGGGGTTCTCGTGGAGGGCTTTGAGATCGAGCACCTGCACGTCCACGTGTGGCCGGCCTACTCCATGGCCGATTTCGAGGTCCACAACGTTGACCGTCACCCGGATCCCGCAACCATGGACACCAGCGGGGTCAAGCTTCGTGCCGCCCTCCGCGCCGCCGGGCACGGAGAGTTCGTTCCGGCGGACTGAGGTCCCCGGATACGGTGCTACGCGGGTGCCAACGCCTGGTTGAGCACCGTCCGGATACGCTTTTCCGAGACCGAGTAGGCCGTGCCAAGCTCGACCGCGAAGAGGCTCACACGGAGTTCCTCGATCATCCAGCGCACCCGTGTTAACTCGGCGCCCGCCCGTCGGACGGGCAGAAGCGCAGAGACGGCGTCGTCGTAGTCATCTTCCAAGGCCTGGACGACAGACATGTTCAACCCGTCACGCTGGACATTGCTCGGAAGCTTTTCGAGGCGCTTCTCAATCCCGGCCAGATAGCGCGGCACCTGGCTGAGCTGGGCGTAGCCCGTCTGTGCCACAAAACCGGGGAAGACGAGTTGCTCCAGCTGGCTCCTCATATCATTGAGCGCACTGATCAAGGCGAGGCTCGTGCTGCCCTTGAGCTGTTTCTCGATTCGGCGGGTGCTGGCCAAGACGCGTTCGACGACGGCTGTCACCGTGAAGACGGTGTCGATCAGTTCCGCTCGGACCAGTTCGTAGAGGGCATCGAACGCTGCCTTGTCCCAGGGGAGTTCGGCTGGAGTCAGCTTGTCGATAGCCGCGAGGACACAGTCCGCGATCAAAGCGCTCACCGAACCGTGCGGGTTCTGGCTGAACGTCAGTTTCTCGGTGTTGTTCAAATGTTCCAGGACATAGCGGTCCGGGGCAGGAACGCGGAGAGCGAGTAAACGGATGACACCGCCACGCATTGCGGACTCTTGCTCTGACCGGGTCTGGAACACCCGCAGCGCGACGGACTTGCCCTCGTCTACCAAGGCCGGAAAACCCGTGACGTCGTGCCCCTTCACCGTCCGGGTCACCTGGCGTTCAATTGCGCCGAAGGTCCACCCGGTGAGCCCGCTTTGCTCCGACAGGAAACCGGCCGCCTGCGGCGCCGGGCTGCCGCCTCCGTAAGTGGTAACCCCTGCAGTGGACGCGGCGGTGCCCTTCGGCCCCTTGGTGCGCACCGTCGTCGCGGGTGTTGCCCCGAGGGATTCGGCGATGGCCCGTCGGGTGGCCGGGGCCAGTTGTTCCTGAAGGTCGGCGAGGTCCTTACCTTCGTCCAGCACCTTGCCGCGACTGTCCACCACCTTGAAACTGACACGCAGGTGCGCCGGCACGGTATCCCAATTCCAGGACCCTGGCGGAATGATGTGTCCGCGAATACGGCGCAGCACGAGCTCAAGCGAGGCCTCAAGCTCGTCCGAGGCAGGATCGAAGTCAGTTTCCAAGGCAGCAGCCGCTTGCCGGGCCACGTCCGGGGCCGGAACGAAGTTCTTGCGGATGTGTTTGGGCAGCGACTTGATCAACGCCGTGACGAGCTCCACCCGTTGGCCGGGGATCTGCCATCGGAAGGCGGCGTCGTCGAGCTGGTTAAGGAACAGCACGGGGACTTCGGCTGTGACACCGTCCGAGGGATTAGGCGGCGAGCCGGGAGCCACAGGGTGGAACTCGTAGCTCAGCGGCAGCTCAAAGCCCTTGTGCAACCAGGTTTTTGGATAGGCAGAATCATCCAGGGCCTCGGCGTCCTCGCTGATGAGGAGCGATTGGTCGAAGTCCAGCAGGGTGGGGTCTTGCTGACGGGCTTCTTTCCACCATTTGTCGAAGTGCCGTTCGGAGACCACGTCCTTGCCGATTCTGGCGTCGTAGAACTCGAAAAGCGTGTGGTCGTCCACCAGGATGTCCCGGCGGCGCATCCGCGTCTCCAGTTCCTCGATCTCGTGGAGGAGAGCGCGGTTGCGGTGGAAGAACTTGTGGTGGGTCTTCCAATCGCCTTCAACTAGGGCGTGCCGGATGAAGAGTTCGCGGGAGAGGTCTGGGTCGATCCGGCCGTAATTGATGCGGCGGTTCGGGATGATGGGAACTCCGTAGAGCATCACCTTCTCGTGCGCCATGACCGAACCTGTCCGGGCGGACCAGTGGGGCTCGCTGTAGGAGCGCTTCACGAGATCCGGGGCTACTTGCTCGGCCCACAAGGGATCGAACTTCGCCGCGACCCGGGCCCACAGCCGGCTTGTTTCAACCAATTCCGCGGCCATGACAAAGGCCGGAGACTTCTTGAACAGGGCCGAGCCCGGGAAGATGGCGAACCGGCTGCCGCGTGCTCCGGCGTATTCGCGCTTGCGTTCATCCAGCAGGCCGATGTGGCTCAGCAGCCCCGAGAGCAAGCTGACGTGGATGGCCTCGTTGTTGCTTACGGGGTCGGCCTCGCGTTTGTTGTCGATCGTGATTCCCAGCGGCTTGGCGAGCTGGCGCAATTGCTGGAAGAGGTCCTGCCATTCGCGGACGCGCAGGTAGTTGATGAACTCGTTCCTGCAGAGCCGGCGGAACTGCGTGGACGAGAGCT
Source organism: Arthrobacter sp. FW306-04-A (assembly GCF_044358315.1). Classification (GTDB taxonomy): domain Bacteria; phylum Actinomycetota; class Actinomycetes; order Actinomycetales; family Micrococcaceae; genus Arthrobacter. Next base: position 2,877,912 of record NZ_CP084559.1, on the reverse strand, counting down.
CCTGCTGCTTTTCCTGGATGTAGTTCCAGAGATTCAGGAATCCGGTGAAGTCCGAGTTCTCGTCCCGGAAGCGTGCGTGCTTCTCCGCTGCAAGTTGTTGCTTGTCCGTAGGGCGCTCGCGCGGATCCTGGATCGTCAGCGCGGCTGCCAGGATCATGACTTCCTTGACACAACCCCGCTTCCCGGCCTCCACAATCATCCTGCCGAGCCGGGGGTCCACCGGGAGCTGGGCCAGCTTCTGCCCGACGGCGGTCAGGCCGCTGCCCGAACGCCCGTTGCCGACGTCGCCGGTGGGGGGAGCTCCGCCGTCGCCCGTGCGGGCAGTGCTGCCGTCACTGGTGCGCGCTGCGCTTAGGGCGCCGAGTTCGCGCAGCAGCGTGACGCCGTCGTTGATGGCACGGGAGTCCGGCGGCTCAACAAAGGGGAAGTTCTCTACGTCTTTGGGGCCGCGGGCTACTCCCATGGCAGTCATCTGCAGGATGACGGCCGCGAGGTTGGTCCTCAGGATCTCCGGATCGGTGAACTGGGGACGGGACTCGAAGTCTTCCTCCGAATAGAGCCGGATCGCGATGCCTTCGGAGACGCGCCCGCAGCGGCCGGAACGCTGGCTTGCCGAGGCCTGCGATACACGTTCAATCGGCAGCCGCTGCACCTTGGTCCGGTGCGAGTAGCGCGAGATACGGGCCGTGCCGGTGTCGATCACGTACTTGATGCCGGGAACTGTCAGGGAAGTTTCCGCGACATTCGTGGCCAGGATGATCCGCCTCTTACCGCCGGGGTTGAAGACCCTGTGCTGCTCCTGCAGGCTCAAGCGGGCAAACAGTGGCAGGACTTCGGTTCCCGCCAGCCTGCGGTTGGACGCGATCCGGCCGTTCAGGGCCTCCGCTGCGTCACGGATCTCGCGCTCGCCGGAGAAGAACACCAGAATGTCGCCTGGAGCCTCAAGCGCGAGTTCGTCGACGGCGTCGCACACGGCATCGAGGGGGTCGCGGTCTTCCTCGAGTTCGTCGTCGGACGCGTCTTCATCGCCACCGCCGACGGGCTGGGACAGCGGCCGGTAGCGGATCTCCACCGGGTACGTCCGGCCCGAGACCTCGATGATCGGCGCAGGATCTTCTTCGCTGCCGAAATGCCTGGCAAAACGCTGGGGGTCGATCGTGGCCGAAGTGATGATGACCTTCAGGTCCGGTCGCTGCGGAAGGATCCGCTTGAGGTAGCCCAGGATGAAGTCGATGTTGAGGCTGCGCTCGTGTGCCTCGTCGATGATGATGGCACTGTATTTCCGCAGCAGCTTGTCCCGCTGGATTTCTGCAAGCAGGATGCCGTCGGTCATCAGCTTGATTTTGGTAGCCCTGCTGACTTCGCCGGTGAAACGGACCTGGAAGCCCACTTCCTGCCCGATCTCCACGCCCATCTCAAAGGCGATACGTTCGGCAACCGTGCGTGCGGCAAGGCGGCGCGGCTGGGTGTGGCCGATCAGACCTTTGTCCCCGAGGCCGAGTTCCAGGCACATCTTGGGGATCTGGGTAGTCTTTCCGGAGCCGGTTTCGCCGGCGATGATGGTCACCTGGTTTGCGGCGATGGCCGCCATCAAGTCCTCGCGGCGCTCGGAGACGGGCAGCTCTGCGGGGTAGGAAATATGAAGTGTCATGGCTGCTGACAGTCTACTGTGGCAGCGCGTCGCCTTGCAGTGCGTGGTTCCCGGCAGCTTTTTGCAGACGCCCGGCCATGGTGCGGGCGTAGTCCTTGAATTCCTCGGGGGAGATGATCTCAAAGTCCATGTCCAGGGCAGCGAGGTGGGCGGCCGGTTGCGCCAGGCTGTCCCAGCCCGCGCGGAGCAGGGTGGCGTTCCCGCCGTCGTCGCTCAAGCTGGCGAGCTGCGGGCCGACGACGGCGGCCACCTCGCCGATGGGGGCATGGAGGCGGACGACCACGTCGTAGCGATAAGGCGAGCGGGTCACCGATCGCTGGACGTAGTCCGCGAGGTCCTTGGACGGCAGGGAGCGCGGCACATACCTTTTCCGTTCGACCGGCAAGGAGGCGATGCGGTCGGCACGGAATGTGCGCCAGTCTTCCCGGTCGACGTCCCAAGCGACCAGGTACCAGCGGCGCCCGGTATCCACCAAGCGGTACGGCTCCACCAGGCGGCGGCCGGCCTCGCCGTCGGCCTTGACGTAGTCAAAACTGAGTTGCCGTTTGTCTGCGATTGCGGCAGAGACCACCGTGAGTTGTTGGGGGTCTACGGACGCCGCGTTGCTCGGCAGCGTGGTGACCGCGGCCTTGAGCATGGCGAACCTGGGGCGCAGGCGCGAGGGCAGCACCTGTTCGAGTTTCGCGAGTGCGCGTACTGAGGCCTCCCCGATGCCGGCCACAGGGCCCGCCGCCACGGAGTTCAGTCCCAAAGCGACCGCCAGGGCCTCATTGTCGTCGAGCAGCAGCGGCGGGAGCTGGGCTCCGGCGCCCAATTGGTAGCCACCGGCTATGCCGGGCGAAGCATGGATGGGATAGCCGAGGTTGCGGAGCTTATCGATGTCGCGGCGGACGGTGCGCTCGGTGACTCCCATCCGGTTGGCCAATGCCGGACCGGTCCATTCACGCCGGACCTGCAGCAAGGACAGCAATTGCAGCAGTCTTGCGGACGTCTGGATCATGGCATCGAATCTAGCCCACAATGCGGACAATAGCCGTCCTCATAGAGTTCTAGGCTGTGCCCGAGCCTTCGGGCAACGGATGGGGCCGCGCAGGAAGGCTCGGACAGTGCGTGGTTAGAGACAGTGCGTGGTTAGAGACAGTGCGGGGTTAGAGACGGGGCATGGTTAGAAGACTCGAAGCGTCCAGTAAGGGGTGCTAGGCAGTTCCCGGGCGGTCCAAGGCTGTTCGGAGCGGACGGGGGGAAGGTGGCCGCGGCCGTCTCGAAGAACTGCTGAGACAGTAGCAGCGGCAGTGATGACGAGGATGATAAACACCAAGATTCCGACGATTTCCATGTCTCCATCGTGTTCCTGATCCAGTCCAAGAAACAGTGGCAGAAATGACCCATTTAGGCAATTTTCTGCCACACTGGAGTTATGTTGAAAACGGTGGCAATCATTGTGGTTCCCAACTTCTCGATCTTCGAGTTCGGGACCGCCTACGAGGTCTTTGGCATTGATCGCAAGGACCGGGGGAGCGGCGTTCCCAGCTTTGATTTCAGGGTCTGCACCCCTGTCCCGGGCGATGTGAAGATGAAGTCCGGCCTGTCGATGCGCGTCGGCCTGGGGCTGGAGGCCGCGGACGATGCCGACCTCGTGATCATGGCCCCCTACGGCAGGGACGAGGACGTTCCAGAATCCGTGCTAGATGCCCTGAGGGCAGCCCACGCGCGCGGGGCATGGGTCATGTCGATTTGTTCCGGAGCATACGCACTTGCGCGCGCTGGGCTCTTGGACGGGCGCCGCTGCACAACGCACTGGCACTACTCGCAGGACCTGGCCAGCAGGTATCCGAAGATCCATGTGGATGAGAACGTGCTCTACGTCCAGGACGGAACACTCATCACCAGCGCGGGCACGGCGGCAGGGATTGACGCTTGCCTGCATCTGGTCCGTGTGGAGTTGGGCGCCAATGTCGCAGCAGCCATTGCGCGCGACATGGTGGTTCCGCCGCACCGGGACGGCGGCCAGGCCCAGTTCATCGATCGACCCATGCCCACGTGCGGCTCCGCGCCCATGGAGGCTTTGCTGCGCTGGATGGTGGAGAACCTTGACCGGGACCACAGCGTCAACGAACTGGCGTCCCGGCTTCACATGTCCGCCCGGACCTTCGCACGCCGTTTCCGGGCCGAGACGGGCGCCACACCTGCAGCCTGGCTCAACTCGCAGCGAGTGCTCCGGGCCCAGGAACTCCTGGAAACCACCGAACTGAACATTGACGAAGTTGCACGCGAAGCCGGGTTCGGGCATTCCGTGCTGCTGAGGCACCACTTTGCCAAGGTCCTGGACACCAGCCCGCAGTCCTACCGGAGGGCATTTCGCGGCCAGTTGGCCGAAGTCGGCTAGCGGAGGGTTTCCCGGCCTTCCACCTTGGCGTGCTCCACGAGGGTGTGCCATGGTCCGGTGACAGCGGTCTCCGGGAGCGTTGCCCTGTGTTGACCCGCTCGGATCGAATACATGAACCGGTCGGCTTGCCCTGCTACTGGCCCGGCTGATTGCCCGCGGGACGGCACTTGGTCCCAAGGGCAGGCCTCCACGATCGGCATCCAGCGTTGCTTATCTTCGGAGCTGGCGGCATCAACGGTCCAGACGCGCGTGATCGCTGCGACGCCGCCGCTGCGCTGGACGGTGATTTTCATGTTCGACGGCTTCCACTGCTCTGGTATGTGTTGCTAGAGCTTTACCTTCACAGTTTCCCACGCCATCAGGACGGCGTCATGCTCGGAAGAACCAGCCCCGAACAGTTCCTCTGCAGACGTCGCCGTTGCCTTGGCGAACCGCCGGAAGGTGCACGTAGCGGGTAGGGAGCCGCTTGTCAGGGTGTTGTACCAGATCTGGCCGGGCGCCTCCCACGCATTGCCGCCCAACTCCAGCGCAACGATCGAGAAAGCCCTGTTGGGGATGCCTGAGTTGATGTGGACACCGCCGTTGTCCGCGGTGGTCCGGACATACGTATCCATGGAGTCCGGTTGCGGATCCTTCCCGAGCACGTGGTCGTCGTAGGCGGTCCCCGGCGCCTTCATTGAGCGGAGCGCGGTGCCTTGAACGGCATCGGTGAACAAGCCCTCGCCAATCAGCCAGCTGGCCTCGGCCGCGGATTGCTTTCTGGCATGCTGCTCCACCAGCACCCCGAAGACGTCGGACATGGACTCGTTGAGGGCTCCTGCCTGGTTCCGGTAGGCGAGGGCTGCTGTGTACTGGGTGACGCCGTGTGCGAGTTCGTGCCCGATCACACTGAGCGACTTGGTGAACCTTTGGAAGATCTCGCCGTCGCCGTCGCCGAAGACCATCTGGCTGCCATTCCAGAACGCGTTGTCGTACAGCTGGCCGTAGTGGACCGTGGCATCGAGTTTCAGCCCGGCGCCGTCGATCGAATTCCTGCTGAACACTTCTGCGTAAAGCCTGTGGGTTTCGCCCAGTCCGTCGTAGGCTTCATCGGCGGCCGCGTCTCCGGTAGCCGCCCCGCCCTCCTTGCGGACGAGCTTTCCGGGCAGGACCTCGGTGGACCCGGTGTCGTAGATAGTCCGTTTCGGCGGACCTGGCTTGGCCTGGCGCGCTGTGGGTACCGGGGCCGGCGCGGGAAGCGAGCGGACCGCCTGAAGGGACTTGATGTGGAGCAGGGATTCCTTGGCCGCCCGTGCGATGATCCGCAGGCGGGGCTCATTCTGGGTTGCCAGCCTGCGCAGCATATAGGGCGGAATGATGGAACAGATCACAGCGAACCCTTTCGTACCCGGTGGACTTGACCAGGTACGAACAGCTTAGAAGCGGCCACCGACATTTTGGCCGGCTCGGTGCGGCATGTCCGTTATCACGTCAAGTGAGAGGCCTCCATCGGGCATGGAGGCGCGGGGTCCGCGCCGTTTTCGGAACCCTTCAGGATCCGTTGCAGCTTGCCGAGGTCCACGATGCCGTTGCCCCACGCCAACTCGATTTCGTAGAGGGCTTGCTTGTTGCGGCGGGCCGCTTCACAGTCCGGCATCGGTGTCCTCGGGTTCCGGGCGAAGGACGGTTGCGAGTTGCGCCGCTGGCAGCCGCGAGAGTTTCCCGGCAAGGACCGGGGCTTTGGCTTCGAGCTCCGGGAACGCAGCTGTGGGCTCCACTTTTGGTATCTGCACAAGAACGTTGTGTAGGGAGGAAGCAAAACGTGACGCGGTTTTTCCACTTATTTTTGATTGCCATCCCGACTACTCGCCGGGGCAAAGAAAAAACCCGCCAGTCCTTGAACTGGCAGGTTTTCCTGTTGTGCCCTCGATAGGATTCGAACCTACGGCCTTCTGCTCCGGAGGCAGACGCTCTATCCCCTGAGCTACGAGGGCATCCGGGGCTCCCAACCGTTGCCGGAGGGACGTCCACGAGCTTAGCAGGTCACCGCGCCGCAATGGAAAACGGGGAGGCTGTGCGCCGGGTCAGTAGCCCGAGAACGAGTCAGTATGGATTCGTCGGGCTCCCGCACGGCGTGCGGCAGCGCGAAGGGAGTCTACGTTTGCCGGGGACCCGGACACGTACACGTCCCGTTCGGCAACATCGGGAACGAGTTCCCGCAGCGAGTTGCCATCGATCCTGCCCGGTCCGGCGTCGTGTATGAACGACGGCGGCGGGGAGCCGTCTGCCACCCGCGCAATGACGCGCGCACCGGAGGCCTCCAAAATGTCTCGCCCGGCAAGTTCGGCAGCGCCGGGGGCGAGGTACAACACCACGATGTCCCTTCGCGCGGAGTCGACCGACGCCAGCTGGGATAAGAAAGGCGTGATCCCGATGCCCGCAGCGATGAGCAGCACCGGCTTGCCGACGTCGGACGGTAGGACAAAGTCACCGCCCACCGCGGTTCCGCGAACGCATTCTCCGGCCTCAAGGGCGAGCAACGCGCGCTTGGCGGCCGAGATCGGCTCCGCCGTGCCGACGCCGAAGGTCACCTCCGGCGAGCCTGGCGCGCTGGTGATGCTGAAGACCCGTCTCCGTCCCTTCCCGTCGGAGCGCGAGTGCGGAAGGTTGAGCTCCATGAACTGACCGGGTAGGAAACGAACGGGACGGTGCGGCTCAAAACGGAATTCGGTAGTGAACGGAGTCAGGGGACGCGACCCCTTGAAGGTCAGCATGACCCCGCCGCGTTGTCCCGCGAGGAATGCGAGGAAGTTGCCTACGAGCAGCGCAAGTTCCGGCGAATTGGCCACGATACCCAGGTTGTACGGCACTGCGAACAACACGCCGACGACCACCGCCAGCGCCAATTGCTGCAAGCGGCGAGGCGGCAAGGTGAGCGGCTCCGTGAGCATGAAGCCCACGAAAAACAGGAGCGGCCGTTGCGCAAGCGGCTGCCAGAGGGCGGATCCCCATGCCATGCCTGCCCGTAGGAGTTCGGCGGACACGACGGATACTGTGACCACCAGGAACGTGCAGGCCATCAGCATCTTCCGCGTCCTGTACAGCACCAGCAGGACCCCGGGCACAAGGAGCCACAACATGGCCGGAGTAGCGGCCCACCATGTCGCGATGTTCAAACCCGTGAGGCTGACGATGAAGGCACCAGCAGCCGCGGGGTTGAAAATGTGCCGACCACGGAAAGCCAGCACATACTTGGACGCCGATGCCAGGACACATGCCAAAACCACCCCGGCAAGGTCAGGAACCTGAACAGTGGGCGCGAGTTCGGTGGGCCAGAACAGGAAGTACAGGAGTAGGCCCGTGATGAGCGAAGACTCCGAATGGGACCGGACCTTGAACTGCACAGCCACCAGCCGGTTGGACGCATACGTCAGCCCCACGCACAGCACGAGGTGGACGAGCATTTCCGGCAGGCCGAACGTCAGCCAGCCGAGGACGTTCAACACCATGCTGTACACAGCAAGGATGGCGAGGATCCAAAGAATCAGCCGGTACATGGTGAAGCGGCCAAGCCAGGCATCCGAACGCGCTTTGATGGCGATCATGTGAACAGTGTCCCCTCAAAACCTGCCGAATAGGCTGCGTGTCCGTCCGAATAAACCTTGAGCCAGGAGAAATCGAATTCTTCGTCGAGCACCTTCGGATCCACGAAGAAGAGTGCCGTTGCCAGCGCATCGGCTTCCACTGCCGAGGCGGCCATGGTCCAGGTGGCCACCACCGTTTCCACCGGGCGCCCGGTGGCGCCGTCCAGGACATGGTGCAGGCCGTCCCCCCACGCGCGCCGGTTGGCCGCAGAAGCGCACAGGGCACCGTCGTGGAGTTCGACGACGCCGATCGCCTGGGTGGAGTCGTAAGGGTGTTCGAGGGCCACACCCAGTGGTTCCGCGCCGGAGTGGAACATGTCGCCGCTCGCGTCCACAAGGAACTCCGTGATCCCCCCTGAGCGCAGGACAGCAGCCACTAGGTCCACCAGCTGGCCCTTTCCGGCAGCGCCAATGTCCAGTACCAGCGGAGCGGAAGTGGAGATCTTTGAGCCATTCCAGTCCAGGACATCTTCCCAGCGCGGCGCCGGCACCGGGTGGCCGAGGGGCCGCAGGGCATAGTCCGCCCCGTAGCCCAACTGCTCAAGGCTGCTTCCGATCAGCGGGGTCATGGCCCCGCTGCTGAGGCGGTACAACTTCTTGAATAGCACTTCAAGCTCGGACGCCCCGGCCGGGAGAATGACAGTTCCGGCTTCCCGGGCGAGCCCGGCAACCAGGGAGTCGCCCCGGAACCGCGAATAGCTCCGGTCGTAGTCCTCCACGATCCCAAGCAAGCTGCGCCGGACCGTTTTGAAAAGCGGCTCCGGCGTCGAAATCTCCCACGTGGTTCCGATTCCGTCGAAGCCGAAGGCGCTCCAGCCCGGGTGTGGCATGGCGGTTATTTGGCCTCGGACTTGATGGTTTCCACGGCTTGGTTGAACCCGCCGCTTGTCAGGGAAGAGCCTGCGACCTTGGACACGTTGATGTCGTCCAGTTTCTTGCCGACGATCTGCGCAGCGATTCCGTCCTTGAACTCGCCCTGGAACTTCTTGGTGTTCGGGTTCGAGGGGTGGACGGTGATGTCGACGCCGGAAATGGTGCCACCGGACAAGGTCAACTGGACGCCTACGGTTTCCTGGCCGTTGGGCGAAGTGTAGGAGCCTTCGGCGCTGTAGGTACCGTCTTTGTACGAGCCCGATGATGAGGAGCCTGTCGTGGCCAGCTTGCTGGCGCCCGCCTGCGTGCTCGTATTCTGCGGGGTGCTGCCCTGGGCTGAGCTGGCTTGGGTGGAGGGCGCGCAAGCTGCCACCGAGCCGGCGAGGGTGAGGCCGGCGGCGCCGACGAGAATGCTCTTGTGGAGTGGCGTAGTCATGTTCTGCTCGTTTCAACTGGACAAGAAAGGGTCTTTGCACACAGACCGGAAGCACGGTTCGGGCACAAGGCCGTTCCGATGTTCAACGTGGAATTCAGCCTAGCGGCTCAGTCTGGGAGCTGTAGGTGGTGAAACTGTGCGTAGCCTGTGCGCCAACTGGTGCCCGCGTGCACGTGATCACTAAGCAAAGAATTCCACCACTTGCAAGCCCCACCGGTAGGCTAGACGGGTGACTCCCGAAGAACTCTCCGCCGCCATATCCGCCTGCCTGAAAGACGCTGTCGCCGCTGGCGAGCTTGCGCTTTCCGAATCTGCCCTCCCCGAGGACGTACGCGTGGAGCGACCCAAGAACCGGGAGCACGGCGACTGGGCTACCAACATTGCTTTGCAGCTGGCAAAACAGGCGGGGACCAACCCCCGCGAATTCGCCACGATTCTCAGCAAGCGACTGGAAGCGATCGACGGCGTCACCGCCGTAGCCATCGCCGGGCCGGGCTTCCTCAACATCACCGTGGACGCGGCCGCCGCCGGCGCACTGGCCAAGGCCATCGTCGAGGCGGGAAGCTCCTACGGAACCAACCAGGCGCTCGCAGGCCATGTGGTCAACATGGAGTTCGTCTCCGCCAACCCCACGGGACCGCTGCACATTGGACACACGCGCTGGGCCGCCCTGGGCGATTCCATTGCCCGCGTGCTCCGCGCCTCCGGCGCGGAGGTCACCGCCGAGTACTACATCAACGACGCCGGCACGCAGATGAACGTATTTGCGAACTCGGTGCTGTCTCGCCTGCACGGGCGCGGCGTTCCGGAAGGCGGCTACCCCGGAGAGTACATCCGGGAACTCGGCGACGAGATCCTCAAGGCCCATCCGGCAATCCGTGAACTCACCGATGCGGCGGCGCTGCCGGTGATCCGCGCCGCCGCCTACCAAGCCCAAATGAAAGACATCAAGGACACCCTTGCCGAATTCGGCGTCGCTTTCGATGTCTTCTTCTCCGAACAGGAACTGCACGACGCCGGTGCGATCGAATCCGCTGTTGGGCGCCTCCGGGAGCAGGGTCATGTGTTCGACGACGGCGGTGCCGTCTGGCTGCGCACCACGGACTTTGGGGATGACAAGGACCGGGTGATGATCCGCGCCAACGGCGAACCGACGTATTTCGCCGCCGACGCAGCCTATTACCTGTCGAAGAAGGACCGCGGCTTCACGGAGAAGATCTACCTGCTCGGCGCGGACCACCATGGCTACATCAACCGGCTCAAGGCCATTGCTGCCTGCGCCGGCGATGATCCCGAGGTCAACATTGAGGTCCTGATCGGGCAACTGGTCTCCGTCAACGGCGCCAAGCTGTCCAAGCGTGCCGGAAACATCATCGAGCTCAAGGACCTTATCGAGTGGCTCGGGAAGGACGCGGTGCGATACTCGTTGGCTCGCTTCCCCGCAGACTCGCCGCTGACACTGGATCCGGAATTGCTGAAGAAGAACAGCAACGAAAATCCGGTGTTCTATGTGCAGTACGCGCATGCCCGTTCCCGCGGAACCGCCCGCAACGCGATCGAGGCCGGCGTGGATCACAGCGCTTTTGACGCCTCCCTCCTGGACCACGCCACCGAGAACGAGCTGCTGTCCTACCTCGGCAGCTACCCGTCCATCGTGGCCAAGGCCGCGGAGCTCCGCGAACCGCACCGGGTGGCGCGCCACCTCGAGGTCATCGCCGGGGCATATCACCGTTGGTACGACGCTTGCCGCATTTCGCCCCTCGGCGACGAGCCCGTGCGGGACGTCAACCGCACCCGGCTATGGCTCAACGATGCCACGAGCCAAGTGCTGGCAAACGGACTTGGGCTCCTTGGCGTTTCAGCTCCGGAACGGATGTGATCCGCGTGCAGCGAAGCCCCGACAACGCCGCAGCTTCACCCCTTGCTCCTGAATGGCTCGCCGTACCCGAGGACGTGAATGCGCTCCACGCGCCGATGTGGGCCGCCGGTGTCCAGAGGAACGACGCTGGCGAACTCGCCATTGACGGCGTTCCAGTCAGCGCGCTCAAGGAGCAGTTCGGCACTCCCCTGTTCGTCATGAGCGAGGGCGATTTCCGTGCCCGTGCCCGCTCCTTCAAGGATGCCTTTGACGCAGCCTTCGTCGACATCTGCGGGGGAGTGGACGTCTACTACGCCGGAAAGTCCTTCCTGTGCACAGCCGTGGCGACCTGGGTGGCCGAGGAAGGCCTGCGCCTGGACACCTGCTCCGCCGGAGAACTCGCCGTCGCGGCCCGCGCCGGCATCAGCGGCTCCAATTTGGGCCTGCACGGCAACAACAAGTCCGACGCCGAGATCAACCGGGCACTGGACATGAAGCTCGGACGCATTGTGGTGGACAGCCTCGACGAGCTCGAACGGGTGGCCAAGATAGCCTCCGGCCGCGGCGAAACGGCGAAGGTGATGCTGCGGCTGACTCCCGGCGTCCACGCCCACACCCACGAATTCATTGCCACGGCCCACGAGGACCAGAAATTCGGGCTCTCCATGGCCGAAGACTCCACCGAGGCTGCTGGTCTCTCAGCGGCGGAGGAAGCTGTCGCGGCGGCTACGTCCTACCCCAACGTGGAACTCCTGGGCCTGCATTGCCATATCGGTTCGCAGATCTTCGAGCCGGACGGGTTCGCCCTTGCGGCCGAGAAGCTCCTGGGATTCCTTGCCGCAATGCAAAAGAAGTATTCCATCGTCTTGCCGGAACTGGACCTGGGCGGTGGCTACGGGATCGCCTATACGCCGGCCGACACCCCGCGCCCGCCAGCCGAAATCGCGCAGGCGATGGCCGCCGTCGTACGCTCAAGGTGCGCTGAGTTGGGCATCACTTCGCCGCGTATTTCGATTGAGCCCGGCCGCGCGATCGTGGGCACCAGCACCTTCACCTTGTACGAGGTCGGGACGATTAAAACCGTGCGCGTGGATGCGCCTGTAGACGCGCTTGTAGATGCCGAGGGCAAAGAAAACGTTACGTTCCCGCGTCGCTATGTGTCGGTGGACGGTGGCATGAGCGACAACGCCCGTCCGGTGCTGTACGACGCGGATTATTCGGCCATTATCGCCTCACGCGCCTCGGATGCCGTGCCGCAACTGTCCCGAGTAGTGGGCAAACATTGCGAGAGCGGCGACATAGTTGTTAGAGATGTATATCTGCCCGAAGACGTGGCAGCCGGTGATCTGCTCGCTGTACCGGGGACCGGCGCTTACTGCTGGGCCCTCTCAAGCAACTACAACTATCTGGCCAGGCCTGGCGTTGTCGCTGTGCGCAATGGATCCGCACGGCTGATCGTCCGCGGGGAAACCGAAGAAGATCTCTTGAACCGCGACATGGGAGTGGCGAATGTCTGAAGTGCGAACCCTGAAGGTTGCCCTGCTGGGCTGTGGCAATGTTGGGGCCCAGGTAGCGCGGATTCTCCTTGACGACGCCGACGCCCTTGCGGCCCGCAGCGGTGCGCGCTTGGAGCTGTCCGGCATCGCCGTGCGCAACATTGATGCACCGCGCGACGTCGAACTGCCGCGCGAACTGTTCACCACCGACGCCGACACTCTGGTCAAGGATGCGGATCTGGTGATCGAGCTCATGGGCGGCATTGAACCGGCCCGTTCGCTCATCTTGGCTGCCATGCAGCATGGCGCCTGCGTCGTCACCGGCAACAAGGCCTTGCTGGCACAGGACGGTCCCACACTCTACGAAGAGGCTGACATGGCCGGCGTCCAGCTCTCCTACGAAGCGGCGGTCGCCGGAGCCATTCCGATCCTGCGCCCCATCCGCGACAGCCTCTCCGGCGACCGCATTACCCGGGTCCTGGGCATCGTCAACGGCACCACCAACTTCATCCTCGACCAAATGGACAGCACCGGTGCACAGTTCGCCGACGCCTTGGCCGAGGCCCAACGCCTCGGTTACGCGGAAGCTGACCCCACCGCCGACGTCGAAGGCCACGACGCCGCAGCCAAGGCCGCCATCCTCGCGTCCTTGTCGTTCCACACGCGTTTCGCCCTCGAAGACGTCTACTGCGAAGGCATCACAAAGGTCAGCGCAGCTGACATAGCGGCAGCGAAGGAAGCCGGCTTTGTCATCAAGCTGCTGGCCATCGCCGAGAAGATCGAGAACTCGGGGCCTGGCAACGGCGGCGGCATCTCGGTCCGCGTCCACCCCACCCTCCTGCCGCGTGAACACCCGCTCGCGGCCGTTCGCGGTGCGTTCAACGCAGTCTTCATCGAAGCCGAAAATGCCGGTGAGTTGATGTTCTACGGCCAGGGCGCAGGTGGAACTCCGACGGCGTCTGCCGTGTTGGGCGACCTCGTCTCGGCTGCCCGCCGCGTGGTGCTGGGAGGTCCCGGCCGAACCGAGACCACTACCGGGCACGTGCCCGCACTGTCGATAGATGCCTCGAACACCAGCTACTACATCGGCCTTGACGTTGCCGACCAAGCCGGCGTGCTGGCCCGGATCACCCATATCTTTGCGGAGCACGGCGTCTCCATCGAAATCATGCGCCAGACGATCCACCGTGATGCCGCCTCGAACGTTGAGTCGGCCGAGCTGAAGATCGTCACGCACCGCGCATCCGAAGCCGCACTCGCGGCAACCGTCGAGGCCATCAAGGGCCTGGACGTCATCAATTCTGTGACATCCGTCCTGCGGGTAGAAGGGGTCTAAGTGGCTCACCAATGGCGCGGAGTAATCCGCGAATACGCTGATCGTTTGCCTGTAACGGAAGCCACGAAGGTCATTACCCTCGGTGAAGGCGGAACCCCGCTCGTCCACGCGCAGAAGCTCTCCGAGCTCACTGGATCCACCGTGTACTTGAAGGTGGAGGGCATGAACCCCACCGGGTCCTTCAAGGACCGCGGAATGACCATGGCCATGACGGCCGCCGTCGAAGCAGGCGCCAAGGCAGTTGTTTGCGCGTCCACGGGCAACACGTCGGCTTCGGCCGCCGCGTACGCCACTGCCGCCGGGCTGAAGTGCGCCGTGCTGGTTCCCGAAGGCAAGATCTCGATGGGCAAGCTCAGCCAAGCGATCGCACATGGCGCCACGCTCCTCCAGGTGGATGGTAACTTCGACAACTGCTTGGACATCGCGCGCAAGCTCGGTGAGTCCTATCCGGTGTTCCTCGTGAACTCGGTCAACCCCGCCCGTATCCAGGGGCAGAAGACCGGTGCTTTCGAAATCGTCGACGCCCTCGGTGACGCTCCGGACATCCACGTCCTGCCGGTGGGCAACGCAGGCAACATCAGCGCGTACTGGAAGGGCTACAAGGAGTACTCCGCGCCCTTCGAGTCCGCAACCGCGGGCACCCTTCCCGCCGTCTCCACCAAAACGCCGGCCATGTGGGGCTTCCAGGCCGCAGGAGCGGCACCGTTCGTGGCGGGCCACCCCATCACCGAACCGGACACCATCGCCACGGCCATCCGCATCGGCAACCCGGCATCCTGGGATACGGCAATCGCGGCACGTGATGAATCCGGTGGCTTCATCGACGCTGTGACTGACGAAGAAATCCTCGACGCACACCGCTGGCTTTCCGCCAGGGAAGGCGTTTTCGTCGAACCCGGCTCCGCGGCGGGCGTCGCCGGGCTCATCAAAAAGCACGCCGCGGGCGAAGTTCCCTCCGGAAAGACGATCGTGGTCACGGTCACCGGACACGGACTCAAGGATCCGCAGTGGGCCCTCCGTACCGAAGACGGCAGTGAAGTCCAGCCCGTCAAGGTACCGAACGACGTCGTGACCGTGGCAGCTGAACTGGGACTGGAAGAAAACTAAGAGTGGAAACCACGCAGCCCACCGCGACCGGACTTGAGCTTGTCGCGGCAGGCCAGCAGCTGACCGTCAGGGTCCCGGGCACCAGCGCCAACCTAGGCCCCGGCTACGACAGCCTCGGCCTGGCATTGTCGATCTACGACACCCTGACCGTCGAAACGCTTACCACCGGAAAGCTCGAGTTCGAGCTTTCCGGTGAGGGGGCCGACAGTCTTCCCCGTGATGCCAGCCACCTCGTTGTCCGCGCCATCAACACGGCCCTGGAACGCCTCGGCTTCCGGCACAATGGCCTGAAGATCACCGCGGACAACGTCAACCCGCATGGCCGCGGACTCGGTTCCTCGGCATCTGCAGTGGTTGCGGCCGTTTCCGCAGCCAACGCCCTGGTGCCCGAATCCGCACAACGCGACCGTGAATGGATCCTGCAACTCACGAGCGAGATGGAAGGCCACCCGGACAACGTCGCACCGGCGATTTTCGGCGGACTGGCCTTGTCATGGCAGGACAGCGAGCAGTACAGCAGCACGCGTGCTGAAGTGATTCCATCCGTCATCCCCATCGTCGCCGTTCCCGACTACGAACTGTCCACCGAGACAGCCCGCGGCTTGCTTCCGGCTTCCATCGGCCATCATGCTGCAGCCATGAACTCAGGACGCGCCGCGCTCTTGATCCACGCCTTGACTGCGCAGCCCCGTTTCCTGCTTCCCGGAACTGAGGACTACTTGCACCAGAGCTACCGCGCGGAGGCCATGCGGCCTAGCGCGGCGCTGATTGCGGCATTGCGGTCTTCGGGCCATGCCGCGGTTGTTTCCGGTGCAGGCCCCACAGTTCTGGCATTGGCAAACGGCGCGGACGAAGCAGAAGCGATTGCGGAATTCATTGCCTCTTTCACTGCGGACAACACACCAGACGTTTCTTGGCGCGTGATGACACTGGCAGTGGACGTTGAAGGTGCTAGAGTGGACTTGCACCGGCGGTAGAACCGCGGGCAGTTCCCTGACATTGGATCCCGGCATAACGCCGTTCCCGTCTCCTACTGTGTCGAAGTCTGCCGGTGCCGTCTCCTTATCGGCCTGTCGCAGGTGCCACAGAACCCTTTCTGTTACCCGGACCGTCAGCCCGCGCCCCGCCCGCCGGAGCATCGAAGACGTATCAGTATCCGGCCCTGCTGAAACTAAACCGGCAAGACCGAAATCACGGCTGCAGATCTGAACTGCAGTCCAGAACAAATCATCGCGTCCAGCTCTAGGTCTGGACGCCGTCGAGGGGGAAGGATCCTTCGTGACAGAAACCACTGAGCTGGCTTCAGCTGTGGACACAACATCTTCTGCAGCTGAATCAACGGCCGCAACCGCCAAGAGCAGCGGCCTTGCAGGCCTTAAGCTCGCGCAGCTCCAGGCTCTCGCCAGTCAGCTGGGCATTTCGGGCGGATCCCGGATGCGCAAGGGGGACTTGGTTTCGGCTATCTCAGCCCACCGTGCCGGTGCAACTACCAGCAAGGCTCCTGCGGCGACCAAAGCCGTAGCAGTAAAAGCTGAACCTGCAACGCCAATAGTCGAGGACTCTGCCGCACCTGCCGCAGCATCCACCGAAGCTCCTGCGCAGGAAGGCACCCGGGCACGTGGCCGTGGCCGAAGCCGCCGCGCCACGAGCGACGGCGTTGTTGCCGCTCCTGCTGCCACGGAAACCGTGGAGGTTCCGGCGCCTGCCGCCGAGGCTCCCGCTGCTCCAGTAGCCGAAGCAAGCGAGGCCGTCAGCGAACGCCGCCAGCCCCGCACTCGCAATCGTCGTCGCGGCGAGGCGGCCGCAGCTCCTGCTGAGGCCGGAGAAGCCAGCGAGACCCGTGCGGCCGAGCAGCCCCAGGCCGAACAGCCCCGCGTAGAACAGCCCCGCGTAGAACAGCGTCAGGCCGACCAGCGTCAGGCCGATCAGCGTCAGGCCCAGCCGCGCCAAGGTGAGCAGGCTTCGGCCGAAGCCGGCGAACCCGGCCAGCGCGATCGCCGCGACAGCACCCGTACGCGGCGCGAAGACACTAACGACGGCGATGACACCGGCAACCGCCGCAATCGTCGCAACCGCCGCGACCGCAACGATCGTCCGGGTCCGCAGGACAACCGTGACGGCCGCGACAACCGCGAAGGAAACACCCGCAGCGACCGCTTCCGCGACCGCAACGAACGCCGTCGCGGCCGTGGCCAAGGCCCCGACGTGGACGACGTCGAGGTTACCGAGGATGACGTCCTGCTGCCCGTTGCCGGCATCCTGGATGTACTGGAGAACTACGCGTTCATCCGCACTTCCGGTTACCTGCCCGGTGCCAACGACGTTTATGTGTCTCTTGCCCAGGTCAAGAAGTACAACCTGCGCAAGGGCGACGCCGTGGTCGGCGCAATCCGCGCTCCGCGTGACGGCGAAGACCGCAGCCAGCAGTCCGCCCGCCAGAAGTTCAACGCGCTCGTCCGCGTCACGTCGGTCAACGGCAAGACGCCGGAAGAGCTCAAGGACCGCGTCGAATTCGCAAAGCTCGTCCCGCTGTACCCGTCCGAGCGCCTGCGCCTCGAAACGGACCCCAAGAAGATCGGCCCGCGTGTCATCGACCTCGTGGCACCGATCGGCAAGGGCCAGCGTGGCCTGATCGTGTCCCCGCCCAAGGCCGGCAAGACGCTCATCCTGCAGTCCATCGCCAACGCGATCACCACCAACAACCCTGAGGTCCACCTCATGATGGTGCTTGTTGACGAACGTCCCGAAGAAGTCACGGACATGCAGCGCACCGTCAAGGGCGAGGTCATTGCCTCCACCTTCGACCGTCCCGCCGATGACCACACCACGGTTGCCGAGCTTTCCATCGAACGCGCCAAGCGCCTCGTGGAAATGGGCATGGACGTAGTTGTCCTCCTGGACTCCATGACCCGCCTGGGCCGCGCCTACAACCTGGCAGCACCGGCCTCCGGCCGTATCCTGTCCGGTGGCGTCGACTCCGCTGCGCTCTACCCGCCGAAGCGCTTCTTCGGTGCTGCGCGCAACATCGAAAACGGTGGCTCGCTCACCATCTTGGCAACCGCGCTCGTGGAGACCGGTTCCAAGATGGACGAGGTCATCTTCGAAGAGTTCAAGGGCACGGGCAACATGGAACTCCGCCTGTCCCGCCAGCTCGCGGACAAGCGCATCTTCCCTGCCGTGGACGTCAACGCCTCAGGTACCCGTCGCGAAGAAAACCTGCTCTCGGCCGAAGAAGTCAAGATCATGTGGAAGCTGCGCCGCGTCCTGTCCGGACTCGAGACCCAGCAGAGCCTTGAACTCCTGACCAACAAGATCCGGGAGACCGGGAGCAACGTCGAATTCCTGATGCAGGTACAGAAGACGACTCTTGGAGCTAAGTCGGATAACGACAAGTAGCTGTTTTAGGGGCGGGCGCTGGTTCGTTCGTGCGGCTTGTGGCGCGCGGATGTTCCGGCCCCGCCCTTCGCGTTGCAGTTATTAGACTTGTACAAGTCGAAAGAGGTTAGAAAATGTTTGAGTCCGTACAGGGATTGCTTGATGAGCATGCTGCTATTCAGGCGCAGTTGAGTGATCCTGCTGTTTATGCCGACCAGTCCTTGGCTCGCAAGTTGGGGCGGCGTTCTGCTCAGTTGCAGGGCATTGTGGAGGCTTACAACCGTTGGCGCGGACTCATGGACGATCTTGAAGCGGCTAAGGAAATGGCTTCCGAGGATGCCGAATTTGCTGCCGAGGTCGGCGAGATTGAGGCGAAGCTTCCGGCAGCTCAGGAGAAATTGCGCAGGCTGCTGATTCCTCGCGATCCTGACGACGCCCGCAACGTCATTCTTGAGGTCAAGGGTGGTGAAGGCGGCGACGAAGCCGCCCTCTTCGCCGGGGATCTGCTGCGCATGTACATGCGTTATGCGGAGTCGCGTGGCTGGAAGACCGAGCTCATCTCTGCCACGGAATCCGATCTGGGCGGCTACAAGGACGTCCAGATGGCCGTCAAGGGCAACTCGAACGATCCCGCTGAAGGCGTGTATGCCCGGCTGAAGTTCGAAGGCGGCGTGCACCGCGTCCAGCGTGTTCCCGTTACCGAGTCCCAAGGCCGTATCCACACCTCGGCGGCCGGTGTTCTGGTGCTCCCGGAAGTGGATGAGCCCGAAGAGCTCGAAATCAACCAGAACGACCTCAAGATCGACGTCTACAGGTCCTCGGGTCCTGGCGGCCAGTCCGTCAACACCACGGACTCGGCAGTC
This sequence comes from Arthrobacter sp. FW306-04-A, assembly GCF_044358315.1. GTDB lineage: Bacteria > Actinomycetota > Actinomycetes > Actinomycetales > Micrococcaceae > Arthrobacter. The sequence goes on along the minus strand of NZ_CP084559.1, from coordinate 2,858,908 downwards.
CGCATCACCCACCTTCCCACGGGCATCGTGGTGGCAATGCAGAACGAAAAATCCCAGCTGCAGAACAGGGAAGCCGGCATGCGCGTCCTGCGCGCCCGCATCCTCGCCCATCAGCAGGAGCAGATCGACGCCGAGAACTCGGCCCAGCGCAAGTCGCAGATCCGCACCATGGACCGTTCGGAGCGCATCCGCACGTACAACTTCCCGGAAAACCGGATTGCCGACCACCGAACAGGCTACAAGGCCTACAACCTCGACGCTGTTATGAACGGCGACCTGGAGCCGGTCATCCAATCGGCCATCGAGATGGACGAACAATCGCGCCTGGATGCCCTGGGCGAGTAACAGCCTGCAGGGAAATTCATGACGCTCTTTCCTGGCCAGAGCCTGGCTGACGCCGTCCGCGAGGCGACCGCTATCCTGTCCGACGCCGGCGTGCCTACTCCGCGCGTGGACGCCGAGCTTCTGGCCGAACATCTTTTGGGTGTCGGCCTTGGGCGCTTGCGGGCCATGCTGCTCGGCGATTCTGCCGCCCCCGAAGGCTATGCGGACCTGGTGGCGGAGCGTGCACAGCGCGTTCCGCTCCAGCACATCACCGGCGTCGCGCACTTCCGCTACCTCACGCTGGCCGTGGGTCCTGGCGTGTTCATTCCGCGGCCGGAAACGGAATCGGTGGTGCAGTTGGTCATTGACCACCTCCAGGGACTCCCGCACCCCAAGGTTGTGGATCTTGGCACCGGCTCCGGTGCTATTGCTGGTTCGATCGCCCATGAAGTGCCTGGGGCCGAGGTCCACGCCGTCGAATTCAGCACGTTTGCCCACGCCTGGGCCTCCAGGAACCTGAAGCCACTAGGCGTGAAGCTCGTGCAGGGGGACCTCCGCAACGCCTTGCCCGAACACAACGGAACGTTCGACGTCGTCGTTTCCAATCCGCCTTACATCCCCGCTGAAGCAATTCCGAACGAACCTGAAGTGGCACTACACGATCCGCCCGAGGCGCTTTACGGCGGGGGAGCGGACGGCATGGAGCTTCCGACGGCGGCTGCCGCCTCGGCTGCCCGGCTCCTCAAGGGCGGCGGCTTCTTCGTGATGGAGCACGCCGAGGTGCAGGCAGAGTGGATTTCCGAACATCTGAAGGCCGCCGGCTGCTGGACGCAAGTCACTACTCACCTTGATCTCAACGGCAAGGAACGTGCCACGAGCGCAGTGTTGGCAATCGCTGCCTCCGGGAAATGAAAGAATAGCGCTGTGACCACAAGCTACAACTGCACGTCAGAGGAACAACGCGCCGAAGGCCTGGAGCATGCGCAGCGCGCCATCAACGAGAAAAAGTGTGTCGTCATGCCGACGGACACCGTCTACGGCATTGCCGCTGACGCGTTCTCACCCCAGGCCGTGACCATGCTGCTTGTCTCGAAAGGCCGCGGCCGCCATATGCCGCCCCCCGTACTGATCCCACGGCCCAATGCGCTGGACGGGCTGGCAACCGATGTGTCGGAAGACGCCCGTAAACTGGCAGACGCCTTCTGGCCTGGCGGCCTGACGCTGATCTTCCATGCCCAGCCGTCCTTGGACTGGGATCTGGGGGAGACCCGCGGAACCGTGGCCCTGCGCATGCCCGACGACGAAATTGCGCTTGAACTGCTCAACCGCACCGGTCCGCTGGCGGTGTCTTCGGCCAATCGAACCGGTCAACCCGCCGCGCAGACAGCTGGCGAGGCGAGGACCCAGCTTGCCGAATCGGTCGAGGTGTACCTCGAGGGCGGGTTCCGGCCTGTCGAGGGAACCGAGTCCGTAGCATCCACCATTGTTGACGCCACCACACTGCCGCTCCGGGTGGTCCGCGACGGTGCTGTTTCCCTGGAACGCCTCCGCGAGGTGGTTCCCGGCGTGCTGGCGCTCGGCGAAACCGTGCCTGAGCCGAGCACGGAGCCGGAGTCGCACGAGATCAGGGCCGAATGAGCCTGGTCCGGGACCGGATTCCCCTTCTGGATGTGGACGTCACTGCCCTGTGCACGGACGAACTTATCGCGGCCATGAGCGGGTTCGTTTCGGATGGAACCACCAAGGTGGTTCTTGGGCACAACCTGCATAGTGTCACGCTGTTTCATTCGAGCCCGGATTTCCGCCATCTCTATGAACGCAGCGATGTGGTCCTCCTGGATGGAGCGCCTGTCGCCATGCTTTGGGGACTTGGCCGCCGAGGAGACTCACCGAGCGACCGCCCAAGCCTGATGGAATACCGCCTGGGATCCACGGACTGGGTGCCGGCGCTAGGCGGCGTCGAGGGACTACGCCGGATCGCCGTCGTCGGGGCGGGCCCTGAGGCCAACGCCAAGACAGTGGAACGGCTGCGCGAGATCGTGCCTGGTGCCGAGGTCTCTGGCCGGCCTGGTGAGAATTGGGACAACGCCAGCGAAGAGGGCGCCGTTGCTTGGCTGGCGGAGTTCCGTCCGCAGCTAGTGCTTCTTGGCCTTGGAATGCCGCTCCAGGAGTCGGTTTTGCACCGGCGGCTGGACGAGCTTCCGCCCGCGGTCTACTGCACCGTCGGCGGTGCTATCGAGCAGTTGGCGGGGCTCCAGAAGCTTGCTCCACGCTGGCTCGGTCGCCTCGGGCTTGAATGGGCTTGGCGACTTGTCCTGCATCCGGGCCGCGTCGCGTACCGGGTCTTCGGCGAGCCGTGGGTGCTGCTCGGCCTGCTGGTCCGCCGTCGGCTCTCTCGTAAGAACAGCACCCCGCCGGGCCGCTAGAACTTCTGGTCCTCCAGCGGGCCAAAGCCCTTGTAGCGCAAACCGGCTGAGAATGCCCGGAACCACTCGGCGAGCCCACGGAAGTCACCGCGGGGAAGGAAGTAACCCAGGTAGCCTCCGACGTCGGCCACCAGGGACTTGCCGCGCCGATACCGGCGGATCAAATAGCCGCGGTTGCGGTAGTAGAAGTAGCGCTTGAACGCCGAATCCGGCACGATCACGTGCCAGCGCGCCCCAAAGACGTGCTTGGTCTCGGAAAACGCGTGCGGGTGGGTGATCCACGCCGTGGCGACCGTACCGAAGCGTATCCCCGCTTTCCTGAGGCGGATCATGAAGTCCACTTCATCGCCGCGGATGAACAGCCGGATATCCGGCACTCCCACTTTGAAGAAGACACTGGAACGGATGAGGGCCCCGTTGAAGAAGTGCCCGACGTCGGGCAGGAACCCGGCCTTCTCGACTTCGGAACGGTCGTGGGTCACCTTGCCGTCGATCCGGAAAAAGAAGGAGAGCTTGTCCGGGTGGCCGGGGGCCACCACGAGCGGGACCACGGCATCCAGTCCCCGGGCTTCCGCTTCGCGAACCAGGGTTTCAAGGCATTCGGGATCGCCTGGTTCGGCGTCATCGTCCATGATCCAGACCCATTCAGCGCCGCTCGCCACTGCCTTGAGGATCGCAAGTGCGAAGCCGCCCGCGCCGCCCAGATTGGCCTCGGAGCGAACGTAGTCCACGTTTGGGTGGCTTGATGCGAGCTCCCGCGAAGGGGTTGTACCGCTGTCCACGAGACAGACAGTGTCCACCGCTATGGACTGCTTGTTGATGGCGTCGAGCAGGACTGCAAGCTCTCCGGGGCGGTCAAAGGTCACAGCCGCAACGGCAACGGACACAGTCATGTAGGGTTCCTTCCGGGCAGTAGCGGGGAGGGTCCTCCCGGCTCGCCCTAGGGGCGCGTTAAACGGAGCAAAGCCGCCGTTGCCGCTAGTATCTTGACAGAGTCCAACTGTAGTACAGCAATATTCGGCGGTGCGCAGAGGTGTTGCGGGTGACGTGCCGGCAGCTATTCGCCGGGGACGAAATCCACCACCACCGCCAACAGGAGCCGCCACGTGATCATGTACTCACTCATGATGCTCACGGCTGCCGTCGTGTCCTATCTTGCAACCTGGGTAGCCCGCCAGATGGGGAACAAACTTCGGCTGTTTGCCCCTATCCGCAGCCGAGATATGCACTCGGTGCCCATCTCCCGACTCGGCGGCCTTGGACTTTTCGCGGGCTTTGCCGTGGCCCTCGCCGTAGCGAGCAATTCGTTCTTCGTGAAAGACATCTTCCACGGGAACGGCGCGCCGTGGGGGATACTGGCCGGCGCCTTGGTGATCGTCGCGGTCGGAGTCGCTGACGACGTGATGGACATCCGATGGTGGGTCAAACTGATAGGCCAGTGCACAGCCGGCACGATCGTTGCGGTCTGGGGCGTGCAGATGTCAGTGATTCCGTTTGTTCCGGAGCCCATTCGGATTGAGTCCGAACCGCTGCGTGTCGTTCTGACCGCGCTCCTCATTGTGACCACCATGAACGCCGTCAACTTCATCGACGGACTCGATGGCTTGGCTGCAGGTGTCGCCGCGATTGGCGGCGTTGCGTTTTTCCTGACGGCCTACTGGGTCCACCGCAATGCGACGCTCACGGACCGCTCGGACCTGGCGGCGCTGCTGATGGCAATCATCGTAGGTTGCTGCATCGGATTCCTGCCACACAACTGGTTCCCGGCCAAGATCTTCATGGGCGACTCAGGCGCCATGCTTTTGGGCCTCGTGATGGCCTCGGCCGGTGTGGTATCCACGGGCCAGATCAGCTCCGGACTTTACGACCGCGCCAACGGTATTCCGACGATCGTCCCCATCCTGCTGCCGTTCGCGATTCTCTCGCTGCCGCTGTTGGACCTCGGGCTGGCGGTGTTGCGGCGGACTGCACGTGGGCAATCGCCGTGGTCAGCCGACCGAGGACACCTGCACCACAAGCTCATCGAGCTTGGTCACACGCACCGGACGGCCGTGCTCATGATGTACGTGTGGACTTGCATCCTGGCGTTCGGAGGCCTGGCTTTCGCTGTTTTCCCCTGGCAGATGGTTCTGACGGTGGACATCGTGGCCGCGTTGATCATGGCCGGCGTTACAGCTTGGCCGTACTTCGCTCGCGGCGGACGCGCCACCCGGTAGACGGTGTGTGACAAGGGCGTTAACATCACAGTTCTATCTCATGTAGAATTCTAGGGCGGACAGTCACTCGGCCGTGCACCCACCCTTTTGAGACTTTGGCATCTTTGCCACGACGATTGGCATCCCCATGACCTCCAACGCCGGCGGACAACAGTCCGACTCGAACGGCGTTGCTGTCTCCCGCTCCAGTTCTTCGCTGTGGCTGCGGCTTCTTTTCCTCAGCTCGACGGCGGCGGTTGCGGCTCTCGCGGCAACGTCCGTTGTTGCGGCGGTCATGAACGGTGGCCTAGGAGTTCTTTCTGTCGCATTCGGCGGGGCGCTGGTGATGGCCTTTTTTGCCATCAGCCTGCTGATCGGCCATTTTGTTGGCCGTGACAATCCCTCCGGAGCGGTCGGCCTTTTTGTCGCCAGTTACTTTGTCAAGGTGGTGGGCTTTGCCGTGGTGCTGTTCGTCTTCGGAGCCCCCGCATGGCTGCACGGTCGCTGGTTCGTGATTGGCGCCGTCGTCGCCGTTGTCTCGTGGCAAGCCGCCGAAATCTACGGCTTCAGCAAGGCCCGGCTCCAGATATATAACGACCCCGCAGCGGGCAAAGGAGGCGACGATGTTCACTCCTAAGAACCAGCGACACTCCACCACGCCCAATGCCCTAAAAACCGGCGATTCCACTGAGTCCCTGAGCGACGGAGGCGATGGCGGATACAACGCCGGCATTGCCGTCTTCAGCTACATTGTTGGCGGAATCATAGTCTGGAGTTTGATAGGCTGGGGTCTGGATAATCTGTGGGGGACTCGCTGGATTGTGCTCCTTGGCGCTCTGCTTGGAGCCGCAGGAGGGTTCTATCTTTCCCATATGCACGGCCTCACTAGTCAGCGCTCGTCTTCCAGTGAGAGCAAAGCAGACAGTGGTCCGTCCCAGGACGGGGACAGTAATGCCAAATAATTTCACACGGGAAATGGCTGCAAGAAACGCGGCCGGATCCTCAACAACGCCCAATGATGGACACTGCAGAGAGGAAACGCGTTGATCGCGCTTGCGCTCCCGGCCCAGGATTCAGGGACCTTCAATCCTCCCGGAATCGACCAAATGCACCTGCCGGCTATCCTGCCGTGGGGTGCGAGCGATGGCTTCTCCAAGCAGATGTTGCTGGTGATCCTGTCGGTCGTCCTTATCGCTACATTCTTCATCCTCGCTGCGCGCAAGCAGCAGCTGGTTCCCGGCAAGCTGCAGTTCGCAGGCGAGATGGCCTACGGCTTCGTCCGCAACAGCATCGCCAAGGACATCATCGGCGGCCGGGACTTCATGAAGTTCGTGCCGCTCCTGTTCTCCCTGTTCTTCTTCATCCTGGTGAACAACATCTACGGCGCAATTCCCGTGATCCAGCTTCCGAGCTTCTCCCACGTCGGCGGAGCTTATGTGCTCGCAGTAGTCGTGTACATCACCTGGATCGGCATCGGCATCAAGAAGAACGGTCTGAGGTACTTCAAGCTCGCCACCGTTCCGTCCGGTATTCCGTGGCCCATCCTGATAATCGTTGTGCCGATCGAGATCATTTCCAACTTCCTGGTCCGTCCGGTCACCCACAGCCTCCGTCTCTTCGCCACCATGATGGCGGGACACCTTATTGTGATGATCGCTGGCTCCGGCATTGAGTTCCTTGTCATGCAGGAAAACGTCCTCCTCAAGGGTGCCTCTGCACTCGTGCTTGTTGGCGCCGTCGCCATGTACATGCTCGAGGCCCTGATCATGGTCCTTCAGGCATATGTCTTCACCCTTCTGACTGCGATCTACATCGAAGGCGCGCTCCACGCGGACAGCCACTAGGCACAACCCTTAATCTTCCCCCTCGGGGGTTGAAGCAAACCAAACAACCTGCCGCGAGTGCGGCATCTTGAAAGGAAAACAATGAACGGCGATATCAACGGCTCCCTTAACCTCATTGGCTACGGTCTCTCCGCAATCGGCGGTGGTATCGGTGTGGGTCTCGTATTTGCTGCTTACATCAACGGTGTTGCACGTCAGCCGGAAGCCCAGCGCGTGCTCCAGCCGATCGCGTTCCTTGGTCTGGCTCTGACGGAAGCCCTCGCCATCCTCGGCCTGGTCTTCGCTTTCGTTCTCAAGTAAACCGCTAAGAACCAAGCGAACATTCAGAACCGAGTAGATAAGGACGGGTGAAACATGAATCAGCAGATCATCTCAGCCGCCGCTCAAGGCGCCGCCGAGTCGGCTAATCCGCTCGTTCCCAACCCCTGGGAAATGGGCGTCGTGCTCGTCGGCTTCGGGGTCCTCTTTTACATCGTGGTCAAGTTTGTTGTCCCGATGTTCGAGAAGACTTTTGCGGAGCGCGCAGAGGCGATTGAGGGCGGCATTGCCAAGGCTGAAAAGGCCCAGGCTGAAGCTTCTGCAGCTCTCGAAGAGTACAAGCAGCAGCTTCACGATGCCCGCGCCGAGGCTAACCGCATTCGCGAAGAAGCTCGTGCCGAAGGTGCCCAGATCCTCGCGGAGCTGAAGACCAAGGCAGCAGCCGAGTCGGCACGCATCACCGAGCAGGCGCATGCGCAGATCGAATCGGAGCGTCAGGCAGCTGTTGTCTCCCTGCGTTCCGAGGTGGGCACCTTGGCCACGACTTTGGCTGAGCGCATCGTTGGCGAATCGCTCAGCGATGACGAGCGTGCCGCCCGCGTGGTGGACCGCTTCCTCGCAGATCTGGAGACCCAGAGCGCAGGTGCAGCTAAGTAATGGCAGGTGTATCGAGCGAATCGCTGACCAAAGCGCTGGAGCAGTTGGAAGCTACGCTTCCAACGGCCTCGCTGCAGTTGGCTAAGGACCTCTTCGGAATCCTGGGAACGGTGGACAGCTCGGCTGGCTTGCGCCGCGCCCTGACTGACCCTTCCCGTAGTGGAGAAGAAAAGTCGGCGCTGGTCAAGCAGCTGGTTGGCGGGAAAGTCTCCGCTGATGCTGCGGAAATTGCGAGCGGATTGGCCAGCTCACGCTGGGCATCGGCACGCGATATCGGCGATGCACTCGAGACTCTTGCTGCCACGGTGGTCATCGCCGTGGCTGAAAACAAGTCGGCCGTTTCTGCCTCCGGAATCACGGGGCTGGAAGAGCTGGAAAACGATCTGTTTGCTTTCAACCAGACCGTTGCTTCCAGCCACGAGGTACAACGTGCTCTGGGAGAGTCGCAGGCAAGTGCTGCGGCCAAGATCAGCCTGGCCGGGAAGCTGGTTCCTGGCGCAAGCCCGGAAGCCCAACTTCTCATCGGCCAGGCCGTGTCGCAGCCGCGCGGCGTCAAGCCGAGCAAGCTCATCGACAACTTCGCCAAGCTTGCAGCCAAGCGCCAGCAGCGCTGGATCGCAACTGTCCGCGTTACCCGTCCGTTGACGGATGCGCAGGCCAGACGTCTGCAGGCCGGGCTTGATGCCCTCTACGGCCGCGAGCTGAAGGTCAACGTCAGCGTTGATCCGACGTTGATCGGTGGAATCCGGGTCCAGGTGGCTGACGAAGTGCTTGACGCCTCCGTCGTAGCCCGCCTGTCCGAGCTCCGCCGGCAACTCGCTGGCTAGCCAGACAAGCACAACTTAACTGATACAAACACCGGTCATCGTGAGCAACGATGATCACGAAAACAGGAGAGCAGGGACTGCAGATGGCCGAATTGACCATCAACGCCGACGACGTCCGTAATGCGTTGAACGAGTTCGCGGCGTCCTACGAACCCGGAAACGCAGAGCGCGTAGAGGTCGGCCGCGTGACCGCCGCAAGTGACGGCATCGCCCGTGTTGAGGGCCTTCCCTCGGTCATGGCGAACGAGCTGCTTCGCTTTGAAGACGGCACCCTGGGCTTGGCCCAGAACCTCGACGTCCGCGAAATCGGCGTCATCATCCTCGGTGACTTCACCGGTATCGAAGAAGGTCAGGAAGTCCACCGCACCGGTGAAATCCTGTCCGTCCCGGTAGGCGATGCCTTCCTGGGCCGCGTAGTTGACCCCTTGGGCCAGCCGATCGATGACCTCGGCGAGATCAAGGCCGAGACCACCCGTGCACTGGAACTCCAGGCTCCGGGCGTGACCCAGCGCAAGTCGGTTCACGAGCCCATGCAGACCGGTCTCAAGGCTATCGACGCCATGATTCCGATTGGCCGCGGCCAGCGTCAGCTGATCATCGGTGACCGCCAGACCGGCAAGACCGCCATCGCCGTGGACACCATCATCAACCAGAAGGCGAACTGGGCTTCGGGCGATGTGACCAAGCAGGTCCGCTGCGTTTACGTCGGCGTCGGCCAGAAGGCTTCCACCATCGCCGCCGTCCGCCAGACTTTGGAAGACCACGGCGCGCTGGAATACACCACCATCGTTGCTTCCCCGGCATCCGACCCGGCTGGCTTCAAGTACTTGGCTCCGTACGCAGGCTCGGCCATCGGCCAGCACTGGATGTACGGCGGCAAGCACGTGTTGGTGATCTTCGATGACCTGTCGAAGCAAGCTGAAGCCTACCGCGCTGTTTCCCTGCTGCTCCGCCGCCCGCCGGGACGCGAAGCGTACCCGGGTGACGTTTTCTACTTGCACTCCCGTCTGCTCGAGCGTTGTGCCAAGCTCTCCGACGAGCTGGGCGCAGGTTCGATGACCGGTCTCCCGATCGTCGAAACCAAGGCAAACGACGTCTCGGCCTACATCCCAACCAACGTCATCTCCATCACCGATGGCCAGATCTTCCTGCAGTCGGACCTCTTCAACGCCAACCAGCGCCCCGCTGTTGACGTCGGTGTGTCCGTGTCCCGCGTTGGTGGTGCGGCGCAGGTCAAGTCGATGAAGAAGGTCTCCGGTACCTTGAAGCTGGACCTGGCACAGTACCGCGACATGCAGGCGTTCGCGATGTTCGCGTCGGACCTCGACGCGGCTTCCCGCCAGCAGCTGACCCGTGGTGCCCGCCTGATGGAACTGCTCAAGCAGGGCCAGTACTCGCCGTTCCCGGTCGAGGACCAGGTTGTGTCCATCTGGGCCGGTACAAAGGGCTACTTGGACGATGTTCCGGTTGAGGATGTCAGCCGGTTCGAGTCCGAGTTCCTGGAGCACCTCAAGCACAAGTCCTCCATCCTGACCACGCTGGCGCAGACCAACGTTCTGGACGACGACACCGCTGAAGCGCTGAAGACTGCCATCGTTGCCTTCAAGAAGGGCTTCTTCGGCGAAGGCGACAACCTCCTGGTTGGCGCCGGACACGAAGAGCACGAAGCGATCTCCGGCGGCGAAGTCGACCAGGAAAAGATCGTCAAGCAGAAGCGCTAGAGCATTGGTTCCCGGGCCTGCGTAAACACAGGCCCGGGGCCTTCGCCAAAGCCTTAGCCGCTGATCCATCGGGATCTTAGGAAAGGAAATGTATGGGAGCCCAGATCCGGGTCTACCGCCAGAAGATCAGCTCGACGACGTCGATGCGCAAGATCTTCAAGGCGATGGAACTGATCGCTACCTCGCGCATCGGTAAGGCCCGCGCCCGCTTGGCAGCTTCACTGCCTTACGCAAACGCGATCACCCGTGCCGTTTCTGCTGTCGCAAGCCAGAGCGAAATCGATCACCCGCTCGTCACCGAGCCGGAACAGATCCGCCGTGCCGCTGTCTTGGTTATCACCTCGGACCGTGGCCTGGCTGGTTCTTACTCGGCGAGCGTGCTCAAGCAGGCCGAAGGACTCAACGAACTTCTCCGAGCAGAGGGCAAGGAAGTCAAGACCTACCTGGTTGGCCGCAAGGCCCAGGCATACTTTGACTTCCGCAACCGTTCGTACTCCCGCGTATGGACCGGCGGAACGGACGCACCGGAATTCAAGACTGCGAGGGAAATCGGTGCCGCTCTTCTCGAAGAGTTCGCCAATGACTTCGCTGAGGGTGGTGTGGACGAGATCCACGTCGTTTACACCCGCTTCAAGTCGATGGTGACGCAGGAACCCACAGTTGTTCGTCTGCTGCCGCTCGAAGTCGAAGAGCAGACAGTCAGTGAGTCCGAGCTTCTGCCTCTGTACGAATTTGAACCAGAATCGGAGCAAGTGCTTGACGCACTGCTGCCGCGTTACATCGAGTCCCGCATCTTCGCAGCAATGCTGCAGGCTGCAGCTTCCGAGCTCGCCGCCCGCCAGCGTGCCATGAAGTCGGCAGGCGACAACGCGACCGATCTGATCAAGAAGTACACGCGTCTGCGCAACACGGCCCGTCAGGCTGAGATCACGCAGGAGCTTTCTGAAATCGTGGCCGGCGCCGACGCCCTGAGCGCGTAGCCGCCGGTGTCTGGTTCGGCGCAAGCTGCACCTGCACCAAATAGATAAACTTAACCCCACGCCATCTACTGAGTGAAGTGAGAGAGATGACTGCCACCGCTACCGAGCACGCAGCTGCAACGGCCGGCGCCACCGGCCGTATTGCCCGTGTCATTGGCCCGGTTGTCGACGTCGAATTCCCGGCTGACGCAATCCCGTCGATCTACCATGCCCTTACCACTGAGATCACTCTCAACGGTGAGACCAAGACCATCACGTTCGAGACCTCCCAGCACCTGGGTGACAACCTCGTCCGCGCCATCGCCCTGCAGGCCACCGACGGACTTGTCCGCGGCACCTCCGTGCAGGACACCGGTGCCCCGATCTCCGTGCCTGTCGGCGACGGAGTCAAGGGCCACATCTTCAACGTCCTTGGCAAGCCGCTTGACGTTGATGAGTCCGAGATCAAGGCTGACGCTTACTGGCCGATCCACCGCAAGGCTCCGGCCTTCGCGTCCCTTGAGGGCTCCACGGAGATGCTTGAGACCGGTATCAAGGTCATCGACCTTCTCACCCCGTACATCAAGGGTGGAAAGATCGGTCTGTTCGGTGGCGCCGGTGTCGGCAAGACCGTCCTGATCCAGGAAATGATCACCCGTGTTGCCCGTAACTTCGGTGGTACTTCGGTATTCGCCGGTGTTGGCGAGCGTACCCGTGAAGGCAACGACCTCTGGGTTGAAATGGAAGAGGCAGGCGTCCTCAAGGACACCGCTCTAGTGTTCGGCCAGATGGACGAGCCGCCGGGAACGCGTTTGCGCGTGGCCCTGTCCGCCCTGACCATGGCGGAGTACTTCCGCGATGTGCAGAACCAGGACGTGCTGCTCTTCATTGACAACATCTTCCGCTTCACCCAGGCCGGTTCCGAGGTCTCCACCCTGCTCGGCCGCATGCCGTCCGCAGTTGGTTACCAGCCGAACCTCGCCGACGAGATGGGCCTCCTGCAGGAGCGCATCACCTCGACCAAGGGTCACTCGATCACTTCGATGCAGGCCATCTACGTGCCCGCTGATGACTACACCGACCCGGCTCCGGCAACGACCTTCGCACACCTCGACGCGACCACGGAACTTTCCCGTGAAATCGCATCCCGTGGTCTGTACCCGGCCGTTGACCCGCTGACGTCGACGTCCCGCATCCTGGACCCGCAGTACATCGGCAAGGACCACTACAACACGGCCGTGCGCGTGAAGCAGATCCTGCAGAAGAACAAGGAACTCCAGGACATCATCGCCATCCTCGGTGTTGACGAACTGTCTGAGGAAGACAAGATCGTCGTGTCTCGTGCACGCCGCATCCAGCAGTTCCTCTCCCAGAACACCTACACCGCCAAGCAGTTCACCGGCGTCGAGGGCTCCACTGTGTCCATCAAGGACACCGTGGAAGGCTTCACGGCCATCTGCGATGGCGAGCTGGACCACATCGCAGAGCAGGCGTTCTTCAACGTCGGCGGCCTGGATGACGTCGAGCGCCAGTGGGCCAAGATCCAGGAACAGACCAAGTAGTATGGCTGAGCTCGAGGTTGAGATTGTCGCAGCGGATCACTTTGTGTGGTCCGGTGCGGCCAAGATGGTCAAGGCCCGCACCAGCGATGGTGAAATCGGGATCCTGCCCGGCCACTCGCCGCTCCTCGCCATCCTGGCCGAGGGCGAGCTGGCCATCGAGCCGGTTTCCGGAGACCGCTTGGCGGTAGTTGTGGACGGCGGGTTCTTCTCCGTCGACAACAACCGCGTGGTGATCGTCGCTGACAACGCCCAGCTGGGCGAAGCAGCTACTGCGGGGATCCGATAGCAAGACCTTGATGGACGATTCTGCTATTCCGTTCATCGCCTTGGCAACGGCGTTTGCGTTGCTGATTTTTACACTGTGCCTCGTCGGGGTGCGCCGCTTCAATTTGCGGCGCGCCCTGGGCACGGTCGACGCCTCCATTTGCATGGCTGGAAACAGCTGGCGGATGGGGGTTTGTCGTTATCAGGACTCCGACCTTGAGTGGTTCCGCTTGCTCTCCCTCAGCTTCCGTCCGAGGCACACCTTTCGGCGCAGCTCTTTGGAACTCCTGGGTCGCCGGAAGCCAACCGAAGAAGAACTGACGAGGCTGCAGCCCGACGTCGTGGTCGTGGAACTCCAGCATGAAGGCCAGCGGTTCATGCTGGCGATGAGATTTGATGCCTACGCCGGGTTGTCTTCTTGGCTGGAAGCCGGCCCCGTAGTGGGCGTCGGCACCTGGCGCTGAGGACTGTGGACTTTCTTGACAAATTAAGCCTTGTTGATGGTCCATTCTTTTGGACTGTCCTTGGCGCGGGAATCGCCGGGGGAGCATTCCTGCTCTTTCGACCAAGCTGGCGCTGGGTGCTCTCCATTGTCGTGGCCGTTGTCGTGGCAATCGCAGTTGTGGCATTCATCCACTGGTTGCTCGTCAACGTTCTCACCGTGTTCCCCGAGGACCTCCCCGTCGATGTTCTCGCGTGGTCCGTGGTTGCCTTCTCAGCACTGGCCCTCTTCCTGTTCCGGCTCCCTGGTTCTTCGTGGCGTGTCAGGAGCGCCGCCGCAGGCTCGTTCGTGGCCGTCTTGCTCTTTGCTGCGCTTCAGATCAACAGCTATTTCGGCCTCAACCACACGGCAGCAGATCTCCTCGGCCACAATGTGGGGCGGATTCCGGAGCTTGGGGATGAGTTCAAAAAGGTTGCTTCGGGACCCCTGCCGGTGTCAGCGCACGGTGCGGGAATAGTCCGCCGGGCATCGATTCCAGGGACCGAATCCGGTTTCAAGGCGCAGGATGCTTTCATCTACCTCCCGCCGGCCTACCTGGCCACCAACCGAACCCAACTACCCGTGCTGGTTTTGTTCGCCGGCCAGCCCGGACGTCCCGCCGATTGGCTGACCGGCGGGCTGCTTGAACCGACCATGAATGCCTTCGCGGCAAAACATGGTGGAGTAGCGCCGGTTGTGGTGGTTGTCGATCCAAACGGTTCCGATACTGCAAACACCATGTGCATGGATAGCCGGATCGCCCGTGCCGACACATACCTCGCGGTCGATGTTCCGCGCTGGATCAACTCGACTCTCGACGTGTCCGCCGATCCAAGGAAATGGGGGGTCGGCGGGTTTTCCTTCGGTGCGACTTGTGCCATGCAGATGACTACCCTGCATCCTGAAATCTATCCTTCCTTCATTGCTTTCTCGGGCGAGCGGGAGCCTTCACTTGGTCCCGACCGCCAGCGGACCATCCAGACCGCATTCGGCGGAGACTCTGCGGCTTTCGATGCCCTGACTCCGCTGACCTTGATGAAAAAGCAAAGCTACGCCGGGCATGCAGGCTTCATAGCGGTGGGTACCGCTGATGGTGAGTTCAGCCATTTCGCCACCGAGCTTGCGACGGCAGCCCGCGGTTCCGGGTTCGATATCAGGCAGGCTTCGGTTGTGGGAGCAGGCCACTCGTGGGCGGTGGCCGTGCAGGAGCTTCCTTCTGCGATGGATTTCCTGGCTCCGCGGTGGGGGATCACGCAATGAGCACCCAGGAATCTCAATTGTCCAAGGACCAAGTAGCTGCGCGCGAGGACGCCAAGCCCGCACGGAAGATGGTGGCAGCGCTCGTTCAGGCCTTGATTGGAAACGTCGCTGTCCATATTGGCGCGATCCCCTTCACCGTAGCGGTGCTCGCGCTCTACCTGCTTACTCCGGCAATCTTCGATCCCGACGTCGCGTCCAGCCCCGATGTGCTGCGGCACCTCACCAGCGTGAGTGGTGGCGGATTGAAGTCAGGGGACTGGTGGTCCATCTGGACCTCGATGTTCTTTGCCGTCAATCCGTTCGACTACGTTACGAGCTCGCTGCTGCTCGTCGTGCTGCTGGGGTCCTCAGAGCGCAAATTGGGATGGTTCCGCACGGCCGTAGGGTTCCTCGGTGGCCAGTTTGCGGCGGTCACTGCTTTCCTGCTGGTGGTCCAGGTCGCAGCCTACGCCGACGACGGCTGGCTGGGACGGATGATGGACGCCATCACTTCCGGTCCCCTTCCCGCAACCCTCTTCGTCTCGATGGCCGCCAGCGGTCTTCTTCCCACGCTGTGGCGCCGGCGGCTAAGGGCGACAGTTGTGTCATTGGCACTTCTCCTGGTCCTCTACGTTGGCGATCCCTCGGCTGTCATGGCGCTCACCGGTGCGCTGGTAGGACTCGGGGGTGGTCTCTGGCTCCAACTCGACCAAGGCATACCACCGAGCCATCGCGCAACCAGGCGTGAGACGCGAAACCTGTTATCACTCATGGTGGCGATTTTCGGCGTCGGGCCCCTCGTAGCCGGCGCCGTGCGGAGCCCTGCGGGGCCGTTGGCATTGCTCCGCGAGATGGTCCTGAACCCTGTCCCCACACTCACGCAGCTGCAGGCCAACTGCGGCGGCACTGTGGACATCAAGTGCCTGGAACTTGGACGGCAGGGCTATCCCGGGCCAGCCGGAGTAGCCCTGGCCGTCGTACCCGCATTGCTTCTCCTCATTTGTGCGGTGGGCATGCGTCAAGGGAGGCGCTTGGCGCTGAAGATCGCCATTGGCGTACAGCTTGGTGTGGTGGCCCTGTCCTTCGCCTACCTGGTTTTGTTTGCCAGCATTCCGCACTTTCCAGGACGTGGCCGCACCGTAGTCCTGGGCTCCGCAGTGTTTCATCTCCTGACGCTGGCGCTGGTTCCGCTCATCCTGGCAATTCTGCTTTTCCTGTTCAGGGGCAACTTTGTTGTGGCGTCGAGGGCGCTCCTTCGCCGGAAGATGGCGTTGCTGGTTGGCGGAACGTGGGTTGCACTGGCGAGTGCCTACACAGGGGCCTGGCTCAGTTCGGGCGGCATGGCGCACGACGGCGGCGTCTTGGGACTCGTTGCCGAACTCGCCCGGCAGTATCTTCCGCTGCCGATACCCACGGCTTTCGGGCGCGTGTTCGCCGAGCGCAGCGCCGCGGAATCAATATTGTTCGCCTGGTCGGGGATTATTTTCTGGCTTGTGGCACTCGCCGCGGTGTGGATGCTGCTCCTCAAGCGGCAACACGGTCCTGGCGGAGACGATCCGGCCCGGCAAGTGGCAAGGGACTTGGTCAAGCGCGGCGGAGAGTCCCTCTCCTGGATGGCGCTATGGGAGCCGAACAAGTTCTGGTTCACTCCCGGAATGGACGCCGGGATTGCCTACCAGCAGCATGGAAACGTTGCACTGACCCTCGCCGGTCCGTTCGGCGTTCCCGAACAGGCCCGGGCCGCGACCGAAGGTTTCCTCGACTACTGTGCGGACCACGCATTGGTGCCGTGCCTCTACTCCTGTACCGAGGAATTGTGGCCGATGTTGAAATCCACGGGATTTCGCCGAATTGCCGTCGCCCAGGAAACCCGGCTCTTCATCCGCGACCTCGAGTTCACGGGCAAAGCATGGCAAAACGTCCGCACAGCCAAGAACCGGGCGCTCAAAGCCGGCGTTGAAGTCCGGTGGGGACGCTATTCAAAGTTCTCCCAGCACATCCGTTCCCAACTTGGCGAGGTGTCAGAAGAATGGGCCGCCAGGAAAAAAGTACCTGAAATGGGCTTTACTCTGGGTTCGCTCGACGAACTGATGGACGACGACGTGCTGTGTTGCATAGCCGTCGACAGCAAAGGGTTTGTCTACGGGGTCACCAGTTGGTTGCCCGTGTTTCGTGAGGGTCGAGTGATTAGCTGGACATTGGACTTCATGCGCCGGCGGGGTGATGCGTTCCCGGGCATCATGGAATTCATGATTGCCTCGGCAGTGCAGGAGTTGCGTCACGGAGTGGAGGTCATTTCCCTGTCTGGTTCACCCTTGGCCGGGGATCCCGAGGAGTTCTCCAGCGGGGACGCCGGTATGGCGGGCATTCTCGACCTTGTTGGCAGAACCTTGGAACCTGTTTACGGATTCCGGTCGCTGGCACGCTTCAAATCCAGGTTCCAGCCCGAATACAGGACCCTCTATATGTACTACCAGGACAGCTTGGAGATTCCCGCGATCGGCGCTGCGCTAAGCCGGGCATATTTGCCAGGGCTGTCCGTTCGGCAAACTGCCAGGCTTCTTCGCACTCTCGTTGCCTGAAAAACCCAACCAACTCGCATTTGTTGTCGTTTTGACGCCCCATAGGGTCAACAAATGCGAGCCAGTTGGGAAGGAAAAGGGGTCCCGCATCCTGTGCGGAACCCCTTCGCTGAACCTGCTAGGCAGAATTCAAGCAGGCAAACTAGACGGCGGTAACGCCGGTGGCCTGCGGGCCCTTTGCGCCCTGACCGATCTCGAACTGAACGCGCTGGTTCTCATCGAGGGTGCGGAAGCCGCCGGTCTGGATCTCGGAGTAGTGGACAAAGACGTCGCCTTCTGCGTCGTCCGGGGTAATGAAGCCGAAGCCCTTTTCAGCGTTGAACCACTTGACGGTGCCCAGTGCCATTTTTGTTTCTCCTCATTGTGGAACTATTAAGTCCGGCACACCGCGTGCCGGCCTTGGTTACTCCGCGAGAAGACCTGGTTTTCCGTCCAAGCCGGGCTTGGTTGGCTTCGCAGGAGCTTCACGCTCGCAACACGTCTTGCGAGCATGAATCACACCTACACAAAGACTGCTACAACACTTTCATGGCGGCTACTGGAGGTCAACGGTCTGTTCGGGAATTCCGACAAATTTTAAGTAAAAAGAAGGTAACGGAAGAAAGCGGCTCGCGCCATTGGGCGTCTGCGAATTCGACCTAGGCCAGCCAATCCCCATTGCGCAATACGCCCGCAAGTTGCAGTTCTTTGTCCACGACCACCAAATCGGCCCGCAGGCCTCTTCGGAGGCCGCCAAGTTCATCGGAGAGTCCCAAAACTGCGGCTGGAACCGCCGTCGCCGACGAAACGGCGTCAGCGAGACCGACGCCAGCCGCAACGGTACGCCGGACGACGTCGAGCATGGTGGCAGTGCCGCCGGCGATGGAGCCCGTGGCATCCAAGGTAGCCACGCCGTCCGTCACGGTCACTGGAGAGGGGCCCAGCATGTAGTTTCCGTCGGAGAGTCCCGCTGCTGCCATCGAATCGGTCACGAGGACAACGTTCGCGGCACCTACCAGCTGAAAAACGGTTGCCACGGTGCTTGGATCGAGGTGGGTCCCGTCGGCGATCAGTTCCAGCACGGCCTTGCCTTCTTGTGCCGTCCGAAGGGAGGCAGCCACGGGGCCGGGGGAGCGGTGGTGCATGGGAGGCATGCCATTGAACAGGTGCGTGACAGTCGGCAGGGAGCTGACGCCGTCGAAACCAGCGGATTCCAGGCCCTCGCGTGCCGCGGTGAGCGAGGCAGCAGCCGTGGCGTCGTCGCAATCCGTATGACCAAGCGACGGCGTGACTCCGTGGAACGTCATCAGGTCCACAAGCGCTGCGGCTCCGGGAAGCTCGGGGGCATAAGTCATCGTGGCGAGCTTGCCGGCAGCGGCTTCAACCAGCTCGTTCATGAGATCAAGGTCAGGGTCAAGCAGATAAGCAGGATTCTGTGCGCCGCAACGGGCATGGGAGAGGAAGGGCCCCTCCAAGTGGATTCCCGCCACAAGCCCTTCGTCGGCCAAACGCACGTAGAGCTCGATGCCGCGGAGGAGGTCCTCCCGGGACGCCGTGACCATGCTGGCGAGCAAGGTTGTGGTTCCGGAGCGGTGCAGGAAATCGATGGCCTTGCGCGCCGAGGATTCGTCGGCCCCCGGGAAGTCGCCACCGTTGCCGCCGTGGCAATGCACATCCACGAAACCGGGAACGATGTAACGTTCGGAGGGGAAATCCGTCCGCGGCGTTTCCTCGAAGCCTTCAAAGGAAGCTTCGTGGAATTCGGCGGCCGGCCCGGCAAAGGCGATTCGGTCGTCCTCCACCGCCACCAGCCCGTCTTCAATCACCACACCGTCACTGACGATCGTTCCGGTAATAAGGTGGCGCACAGGCGCAGAAGAAGACGCAGGCCGGTCTGGGACAGTCATGCTTTGATTCTAGTTGCCTGTGGTTGCCTCTGACCCGGTTTAGCCCAGGATGAAGGCGGGGCCAACCAGACCATCTAGAACAGGCGCGACTCGCTGTCATCTACGCCGCGCATCGCGTCATAGTCCAGGGTAATGCAGTCGATTCCGCGGTCGTTGGCAAGGACCTTGGCCTGCGGCTTGATCTGCTGGGCGGCGAAAATGCCCCGTACCGGCGCCAGCAGTGGATCGCGGTTGAGCAGCTCGAGGTACCGCGTGAGCTGCTCGACGCCGTCGATGTCGCCGCGCCGCTTGAGTTCGACGGCGACTGTCCCGCCGTCGCTGTCCCTGGCGAGGATGTCCACCGGCCCGATGGCGGTGAAGTACTCACGGCGGATGAGCGAATAGCCGGCCCCGAGGGTTTCGATCTGCTCGGCAAGCAGTCGCTGCAGGTCGGCCTCGACGCCATCCTTGATGAGCCCGGGGTCCGTTCCGAGGTCGTGGGACGTGTCGTGGAGGTGCTGGTAGATGTTGATGATGAGCCGGTCATCGGTCTTGGCCGATTGCACTGTCCACTGCTCCACCACGCCTTCTTCGACCTCGGTCTCCTCCGGTGTCGTAACCCGGAGGGTAGCGGGCGGGCTCATCCAGTTCAGCGGCTTGTAGGAGCCGCCGTCGGAATGGACCAGCACTGAACCATCGGATTTGACGAGCAAAAGCCGGGTGGCAAGCGGGAGGTGGGCCTTGAGGCGGCCAACGTAATCAACGGAACAACGGGCTATGACGAGTCGCACCCGCTCCACTTTACTTCCTCTGCCGTTTGCATTCAGCGACTGGGGCAGAATGGAGACATGCCCCGCTCCAACCGCCCCCGACGCACCGAATCAGCCAAGGCAAGCTGGAAACGGACAGGCGAGTCGCCGGAACTGGATCTGGAACGCGCCCGTTCGGGCATCGCCCGCAGGGAAAGCGCTCCCGACGGCGACTGGATGGTCCGGACCATGACCGCACGGAATGCCGAGAAGACCTATATCTGCCCCGGTTGTTCGATGGCCATCATGCCCGGAATCGCCCACTTGGTGGTGTGGTCCGAGACGCACCTTTTCGGCGAAGCCGCAGGATTGGCGGAACGCCGGCACTGGCACAACAATTGCTGGACAGGCCGCACGTACAGGTACCGCTGAGCACTTAAGCTTGGAAGCATGAGCTTCGATCCTGGGTCCTTCGTTTTCAGCCAACCGGAGTCTGCAACGGATATCCGGGCGTCGACGGTTCTGCCGGCGCGCCGTGAGAACGTGGAGTTCCTCACTGAGGACGGGAAGCGGCTCGTGGGAGAGTTGGCGCTGCCGGAATCCGGTGAGGTCACGGCAACGCTGATTACCCTGCACCCGCTGCCCACCCACGGCGGATTCATGGATTCGCATGTCTATCGCAAGGCGTCCTATCGGCTCCCGGCTCTGGCCGGCGTCGCGGTTTTGCGCTTCAACACGCGGGGGACGCATTCGCCTCGAGGTACCAGCCAGGGGCAGTTCGACGAAGGAATTGGTGAAAGGTACGACGTCGAGGCCGCCGTTCGCTTCGCAGTGGAACGCGGGCTTCCCAACCGCTGGTTGGTGGGTTGGTCTTTTGGTACGGAGCTGGCTTTGATGTACGGGGCAGTTGAGCCTGTGGCTTCCCAGGTGCAGGGGGCTGTCCTGCTGTCGCCACCGCTGCACAGGGCAACTGATGTGCACCTGAAGGAATGGGCTGCCTCGGGGAAGCCACTGACAGTCCTGGTTCCGGAACACGACGACTATCTTCAGCCCGTTGAGGCCGCTGAGCGATTCAGCCTGGTGCCACAGGCCCGTGTCCTGGGGATCGACGGCGCCAAGCACCTGTGGGTCGGAGAGAAGTATGCGGCTCGTGTTTTGGACGAGATCGTCGACGACGTAACGGAAGCCGGCGCGGGACCCGACGGCTTGCCGCGCCAATGGACGGGTCCGGTAGCTACCGCCTGACCGGTGGCCGCCGGCTGCCCAGTTGCTGGGCCCGAGGCCATCGCAAGGCCTAGTGGCGGTCCTGCCGGATGATGAAGACTTCCTTGATCAGCAGCATGATGGCAGCCGCCGTCGGAATGGCAATCAAGGCGCCGAGGACGCCCAGCAAGCTGCCGCCTGCAATCACCGAGATCACGGCGACTGCGCCGGGAACAGCGACGGCCTTCTGCATGATGCGCGGGGAGATGAAATAGGCCTCGAATTGCAGATAGGCGAAGTAGCAGATGGCGTAGATCACGGCCGTTTGCCACCCAGCGGTCAAGGCCACCAGAATGACCACCACGGCGGCGATCATTCCTCCCACCAGGGGTATGAACGCGAGCAGGGCCACCACGAAAGCCAGAAGGACGCTGAACGGAATGCCCAGGATACTCATGACGATGAAAGCGAACAATGCGTTGAGCAAGGCCACGCAAACTTGGCCGATCACGTAGTTGCCTACCGAACGCGTGATTTCCTCTGACAGCGCCTCCACACGCGGCCTGCGCGAGCGCGGGGCAAGCCTGTAGCCCCACCTCTTCATGGCGGGCAGTGCACCGAGGAAGTAAAGGCTGAGGACCAGGACGATCAGCGTCCCGAACACGCCGTTGGCCACCGTGGAACCGAAACCGACCACGCCGCCGAAGATACCACCCATGGCGTCCGGGTTCTTGACGAATTTGTCCAGCTCCTGGCTGATCCGGTCGCGGACGCCAAACTGGCTGTCCAGGGACCGAAAGAAATCGGAATCCACGAAACCGCGGATCCAATCAGGAGCCTGCCGCACGATCTGCGAGACCTGTTCCACGATCGTGGGGATGAGAGTGCCAAAAAACGCCGCCACTCCGGCAACAACCGCTCCGACCGCGATGACGACGCCGGCAGGGCGCGGAATCCTTCGGCCCTCGAGCCAACGAACCACGGGATCCAAGCCCAGTGCAATGAACAAGGCGGTCACGATCCATAGCAACAGCTGGGCGGTATTGGTACCGATGTAATACAACAAGAGAGCGACACCGACGCCGGCCGTGCCCATGAATCCGACATAGAGCGGATGCTGCGCGGACATCCTCGGACCGGGGGAGCCGAAGCGCGGACCGCCGGATTCGTCCTGCTCGGCCTCGGCTGTTTCATCGTGCACAAGCTCGGGCGGCATCTCGAAACGCACCCGCGGCTGTGCGCCCGGAATGGGCTGGCGGAGCCGGCGAACGAAGGAAGCCATCAGCCCCTCGCCGTGATCCCTGCCGTCCTGGGCGGACCCGCTGGCCAAACCGTCCGGGCTGGTCCCGGGCTGGTGTTCGGCGGGAGTCGGATCCTTGCGCTCTTTCACGTGTTTCAGCTGCCTTTTCGTTCCGCGTTCAGGCTCCGGCGGTGCCCGATGTGATGTTGTTCGCCACACTATCAGCCGGCCTGAATTGGCGGATTCCAGGGGCCAAGCGGCGTGCCGGGGGGCTCCGGCGGAAGACTCCGAACTGACTCTTCGGTAACAAAACCGTTACCCTTGAAGTTCAACGACCGCTGATGATTGGTATTCCTGTGCGATTGAAGACTGCAGTTTCGCTGGTGCTGCTTGGCCTGCTGACACTGTTGGCCGGTGTTGGCCAGCTGACCTTTTGGGCTCCGGCCGAGACCGTGACGGCGTCCGCTCCCGGCGACGCCAAAGCCGCTCCGCTGACCGTGATCAACCAAAGCGTGCTGACCCACAAAGGTGGTCCGACAAAGATCAGCGTCAAGGGTGATGGCAATTTCGTACTGGCTGTTGGCCGCCCGGATGACGTCGATGCATGGGTAGGAAAGACCGCACACAACAGCGTCAACGGGGTTTCCGAGGACGGCAAGTCCCTCCAAGTCGCGGGCACTGACGGCGAGGCGACAGCTCCATCCCCGGCCGGATCGGACCTCTGGGTGGAAACCGAGAACGCCAACGGTCAGCTGGACTACACCTTTACTCCGCCGGCGAGTGGCAACTGGTCGCTGCTCTTGGCAACCGACGGCACCAAGCCGGCGCCGTCGTCGGTCTCCGTGACGTTCCCCAACGATGCCACCATGCCGTGGGCTGTCCCGCTCATCGTCATTGGTGCGATCCTCATTCTCGCGGGTGCGGCTCTGCCTTTCGTCAACAGGTTCATACGCGGCCGAGGCAAGGGCCCTCGCCCAAGCGATCCCGCCGACGGCGGGAAGACAAACGAGAGCACGGAAGTCGATAACGGCACTTCTGGCGAAGACACCAAGAAGATCACGGGCGGCGGATCCGCTCTACGTGTCTCGGTCGTGGCTGCCGCAGTGGCAGCTGCCCTCGTTGGTGGCACTGCGGCAGGTGCCCAGGCGAGCGATACTCCTTCTCCCTCAGGATCACCGAGCGCGAGCCCGTCAGAGACCTCCGGGGCCCCGTCTGCCCCCGTCTTGGTGGATGCGCAACTTAAGCGCATCCTGGAACAGGTCGCCAGCGCAGTGGCCGCCGGCGATGCCGCGCGTGATGCCGCCAAACTCGCTCCCCGGGTTGACGGCGCGGAGCTTCAGGTGCGGACCCAGAACTACAAGATCCGGTCCCAGGTTGCAACGCACGAGGCACGGATGCCCGTCCGGTCCAGCAAGTTGCTGGGTAGCGTCGTTACCACTCAGCGGACCTGGCCGCGCACGGTGATCGCCGTGACACAGGGCGACGGCAATGTGGTTCCCCAGGTCCTGACACTTGTGCAGGCTTCGCCGCGCGAGAACTACAAGCTCAAGAGCGCTTCTCCGCTCCAGCCCGGGACGTCCTTCCCGGCGATCCCCTTGGGCGGAACCCAGCAGGTAGCGGCCGCGGACAAGTCCGGGCTGCAGTACAGCGGGACCGAGGCGCTGGCCGCCCTGGGTGATCGCCTGACCAAGGCCGACTCCGCTTTCAAGGACAAGCTGGTGGAGGGAACCAACTCGCCCTACATTGCCGATGTCCTGGACTACCAGGCCAGCACCGTGAAGGCCGGTGCCAATGGAAACTTCACTTTCACCCATACCCCCACTCCGGCGGACACGGCAGTGTTCAGGACGTCCGACGGTGGCGCTGTCGTTGTGGGAAAGCTGGACTTTGACTTCACCAGCAAGCCCAAGGCCGATGGCGACACGCTGACTGTGGACAAGGCTGCGGCTGTGCTTGCCGGCGGGGATTCCACGAAGGTGGGCCTCGTGCAGACCTTCGCGGAGTCAGTCGCCGTGTACATTCCGCCGGCTGGTTCGACTGCTCCGATGAAGCTCGTTGCCGCGGTCCGCGGTCTGGTGGGAGCCAACTTCAAGTAGGCAAATGCATCTGGCGCAGCGGCTAGAGTGGACGGTATGAGTTCGCCAGGATCCCGTCCCGTCTCTCCAGCCGCTGCCAGCCAGCTCAACCTTCGCGGCGCCGTCGACCTCTCTGCATTGCGGCGCCCTGCGCCGCCGGCATCGAGCGGCGTCCCGGCCGCCGCAGGGGGAAGCAATGGAAGCAGCCAGCCTCTGCGAGTAGATGCCACCGAGGCTAATTTCCAAGACCTCGTGCAGCTGTCCTCGCAGATTCCCGTCCTTTTCCTCTTGTGGTCCAACCGCTCCTTGGAATCTTCGAACCTGTTGCAGAGCCTCGAAACCGTTGTCGAAGGTTTCGCCGGCAAAGTCGTCCTGGCCGCGGCAGACGTTGACGCGTTCCCTCAGCTTGCGCAAGCATTCCAGATCCAGGCCGTCCCCACCGCTGTCGCAGTTTTGAAAGGCCAGCCTGTGCCGCTCTTCGAGGGGCCCGCCTCGGACCAGGAAATCCGCAGCCTTATCGATGAACTCCTCAAAGTGGCCGAAGCCAACGGGGTGACGGGCAACATCGGCGTAGGCGCTACGGGTGCTGAGCCCCCGCCTTTGCCGCCCCTGCACCAAGCAGCCTTCGATGCCATTGAGGCCGGGGACTACGCCGCTGCCGCGATCGCTTACCGCCAGGCGCTTGCCGAGAAGCCCGCTGACTCGGAGGCGAAAGCCGGACTCGCGCAGGTGGAACTGATGGGCCGGCTCGAGTCCTTGACCGCGACCGAAGCCGAAGCGCTTCGCCACCAGGCCGCCGAGGAACCGGACAACGTCGAAATGCAGCTCAGTGTGGCGGATCTGGACATCTCCGGTGGCCACATCGAGGACGCGTTTAACCGCATCATTGCCTTCATCGGCCGCAATTTCGGGCCCGGGCGCGAAACGGCGCGTGTACGCCTGCTCGAACTGTTCGACGTCGTCGGCATTTCGGACGAACGTGTGGCCAAGGCCCGGCAAGGTCTCGCTCGGGTCCTCTTCTGATGACGCAGCCGGCGTTGTTCAGCCAGCTTCAGTTACGCTCCTTGACCTTGCCTCATCGAGGCTGGGTGTCACCGATGTGCCAGTACAGTTGCTCGCCCGACGGCGATGGCGGGGTGCCCAACGATTGGCACCTGGTGCACCTCGGAGCGTTTGCCACGGGCGGCGCGGCCCTGATCCTCACTGAGGCGGCAGCCGTGAGCCCCGAGGGGCGGATCAGCCCGAGGGACGCCGGGCTGTATACGGATGAGCAGGCGGCCGCTTGGGAGCGGATCGTGGACTTCGTCCACCGGAACAGCGCCATAGGTGGCAAGATCGGCGTCCAACTTGCACACGCCGGACGCAAGGCTTCGACTTATTGGCCCTTTGCCGAACAGGACGGATCCGTTGCGGAGGCCGACGGCGGCTGGGTGCCCCGGGGCCCCGGGCTCGAAGCCTTTGCCGGGCTTGCCGACCCTATCGCCATGAGCGAGGCGGACATCCAGGCCGTGATTTCCGATTTCGCGGCGGCGGCCGTGCGGGCCGTGGACGCGGGTTTCGACACCGTCGAGATCCACGGTGCCCATGGCTACCTCCTGCATGAGTTCCAAAGCCCGCTGATCAATAAGCGCGATGATTCCTGGGGAGGCAGTGAGGGCGGCCGTCACCGCCTGACGCTTGCGGTCATCGATGCCGTTCGTGCCGTCATCCCTGACTCGATGCCATTGTTGCTGCGGATTTCGGCCACTGACTGGGCCGAGGGTGGCGTGGACATTGACACCTCGGTGCGTCTGGCCCGGGCGGCGTCCGAGCGGGGTGTGGACTTGGTGGATGTCTCAAGCGGCGGCGCTGTGGCCCATCAGCGGATCAAAGCCGGCCCTGGCTATCAGACGGGATTCTCTGAGCAGATCCGGCGCGAGGCAGGCGTCCCCACCGGGGCTGTCGGATTCCTGACGTCCTCCGGGCAAGCCGAACATACCGTGGCCACCGGCCAAGCCGACGGCGTGTTCATGGCCCGCGCGGCACTCCGAGATCCGCACTGGTGGCTTCGTGCAGCTTTTGAACTCGGGTTCCCCTTGGAGTGGGCGCCGCAGTATCAGCGCGCGGTTCCGCGGCACAGCTTCTGACGCCAAGCGTTTGGGGATCTAATCCTTTGCGCATCTAGTCATTTGGGATGAGGCAGGTCCGGAATGCAGGTCCGGAGTTCCCCCTTAGGGACGAACCCCGGAAGCCTTGCCGGGACTAGGCTGGCTGCATGAGTGTCCAGCTTCCCGAATCCGCTCCCACCTTCCAGGTGCCCGCCTTGGCGCTTCGCGGACTGGCCAAACGCTTCGGCGGCAAGATCGCCGTCGACGGCATCAGCCTGGATGTGCCCGCCGGTTCCTTCTATGGAGTGGTTGGTCCCAACGGGGCGGGCAAGACGACCACGTTGTCCATGGCAACGGGGCTCCTGCGGCCGGATTTCGGAACTGCCTTCATTCATGGCGTGGACGTATGGGCGAAGCCTCTGGAAGCCAAGAAACTGATGGGGATATTGCCGGACGGCGTGAGGCTCTTCGACAGATTGACCGGCGAACAGCTGGTCACGTATGCGGGCCTGCTGCGCGGCATGGACAGGGAAGTCGTTGCCCAGAGAGTTGGCGAACTGCTCGACGCATTGGATCTCAGCGGCGACGCGGGCACCCTCGTGGTGGACTATTCCGCCGGCATGACAAAGAAGATCGCACTGGCCTCGGCGCTCATCCATGCGCCAAGGCTGTTGGTGCTGGACGAGCCCTTTGAATCGGTGGATCCGATATCAGCATCCAAAATCAGGGGGATTCTGGACAATTATGTGTCCTCGGGAGGGACCGTGATCGTCTCAAGCCACGTCATGGACCTGGTGCAGCGCATGTGCGACCACGTGGCCGTGGTAGCGGCGGGCAGGGTGCTAGCCGCCGGAACCGTGGATGAGGTCCGCGGCGCCGCCACGCTCGAGGACCGCTTTGTGCAGTTGGTGGGCGGCGGAAACCGGACGGAAGGCCTGGAATGGTTGCGCACCTTCTGAGCCTGAAATGGCGGCTCCTGCTGAACGGCTTCCGGCGCAGTCCGGGCCAGATCGTGGGGATCGCGATCGGCGGGCTCTATGCATTGGGAGTCGTGGCGACCCTGATTGCGCTCCTTGTTGCCTTGCGGTGGGCCGATACTGAGACCGCAGATACCGCCGTCGTCCTCGGCGGGGCTGCTGCGATCCTGGCTTGGGCTGTGGTGCCGCTGATGGCCTCGGCCGCGGATATGACGCTTGACCCTTCCCGCTTCACGACGTCGGCGATCCCCATGCGCCAGCTGCTGACCGGACTTGCCCTCGCCGGATTCATCGGATTGCCGGGCTTGTCCACCCTGTTGGTGGCTTTGTTCACCGCAGCAACATGGTGGCGAAGTGTGCCGGCTGTGG
Source organism: Arthrobacter sp. FW306-04-A (assembly GCF_044358315.1). GTDB lineage: Bacteria > Actinomycetota > Actinomycetes > Actinomycetales > Micrococcaceae > Arthrobacter. The sequence goes on along the minus strand of NZ_CP084559.1, from coordinate 2,831,004 downwards.
CCGGTGCTCTGGTGGGTGCCGTTCTGGGCGTCCTCAGCTGTGTGGTGCTGTCGAAAGTGGTAACGACGGCGACAGCCAGCCTCGCTGCCTCCCGTCGCTTCAAGGATGCGAGCAGCATTGTGGTCTTTGTGCCGCTTGTCTTGATGGGACCGATCGTGGCCGGCGTCGTTGGGGGAGTGTCCAGTTCCACCGACTATCTCCCCGAACTCGCCCGGACGGTCTCCTGGACTCCGCTCGGCGCCCCCTGGGCCCTAGGTGGGGACCTGGCATCGGGAGATGTCGCGGGCGCCGGCATTAAGACGCTCATCTCGTTGGCCACTCTCCTCGCGTTGTTTGCATGTTGGAATGCACTGCTCAAGCGGGCGCTGGTCACTCCGAGATACTCCGGCGGATCAGGAAAACGCGGCGGAAAACTTGGCTTGTTCGGACTTCTGCCGGCAACTCCTGCCGGCGCTGTGGCGGCACGCGCCCTCACCTACTGGCTCCGTGATCCGCGCTATGCGGCCGCACTGACTGTGGTCCCGTTGATGCCCGTGATCTTCCTGTTCCAGTCCGGGCAGTCCGGAGGCTACTCCATGCTGGTGGTCCTCGGGCCCCTGACTGCTTTTGTCCTCTCCTGGTCCATCGCCGCCGATGTTTCATACGACAACACCGCGTTTGCCTTGCATCTGGCCGCCGGGGTCCGCGGCATCGATGACCGGCTTGGCCGGGCCCTGGCTTGCCTGGCTTTCGCGCTCCCCGTAGTGCTGATCTTCGCCGTCGGACCATTTTTCCTGACGGGAGATTGGGACTGGCTGCCCGGTATCCTCGGACTTTCCTTGGGCGTATTGTTTACGGGTCTGGGGTTGTCCTCCATCGTGTCGGCGCGGTACACGTCAAGCGTGCCGTTGCCCGGTGACAGCCCGTTCAAGAAGCCGCCAGGCAACGTTGCCCAGACACTGGCCGTCCAGTTCGGAGGAATGGCGGTCCTGCTTGTCCTGCTCCTTCCCGAACTTGTGCTCGTGATTGTCGAGTCCGTCACGGGCGATCCGTTGTGGGGGTGGATCAATCTGGCAATGGGCGCACTTCTTGGAGTAGTTCTCTTCCTGGCGGGTGTCCGGATCGGCGGCCGCTGGCTTGACCGACGCGGGCCGGAGCTCTTCGCCCAACTCAGCGTCCACCGTTGATTCCATGAGCAACAATGACAAGATATGGGACATGGGATAACCTGAAAGTCGAACCAGTCGAACCGGGAAAATCAGCTAGAGAGGTCGTGGACCATGGAAGTTGTCATCCTTCCGGGAAGCAAGCAGATCGGGGCACTTGCCGCTGATGCCATCGAGTCGCTGCTTCGTCGAAAGCCGAACGCTGTCCTGGGCCTCGCCACGGGCTCGTCTCCGCTCCCTGTCTACGACGAGCTTGCGCGCCGCCACCAGGAAAGGGGCCTCGACTTCAGCCAGGCCCACGCTTTCGCCCTGGACGAATACGTAGGGCTCGAGCCTGGACATCCGGAATCGTACCGTGAGGTCATCCGGCGCGAATTCACGGACAGGGTCAACATCGACCCCGCGAACGTCCATAGCCCCGACGGCACCGCAGCCGACCTTCCTGCCGCGTGCCAGGCGTATGAGGACTCCATGCGGGCGCTCGGCGGCGTTGACCTGCAAATTCTTGGTGTGGGGACCGACGGCCACATCGGATTCAATGAGCCGGGATCGTCGCTCGCCTCACGGACCCGGATCAAGACGCTGATCGAGCAGACCCGCAAGGACAACGCCCGCTTCTTCAAGAGCATCGACGACGTCCCGCACCACGTGGTCACGCAAGGGCTCGGAACCATCATGGATGCGCGGCATGTTGTCCTGATTGCCACCGGCGCGCAAAAAGCCCAGACCGTCCGGGACTTCGTGGAGGGGCCCGTCGCAGCCATCTGCGCTGCATCGGTGCTGCAGATGCACCAGCACGCCACCATCCTGATTGATGAAGCTGCCGCTTCCTCGCTCAAGCTTGCCGACTACTACCGCCACACGTACGACAACAAGCCGACTTGGCAGAGCATCTGATCGCGTAGCTGCAGCGGCTAAGATGGATGGCATGACGACGCTGCCTCCGGACCCATTCGAAAACGATCCCATGCGCGAGCTTTCCGGAGCCGGAACTTCCACTGCAACCATTGAGCGCGAGGAAGTGCGCCAGGAAGTGGAACCCGGTGACCGGGAGCGCTTCTCCCACTATGTCCGCAAGGAAAAGATCATGGAGTCCGCCTTGACAGGCGCACCCGTGATTGCGCTGTGCGGCAAAGTGTGGACTCCTGGCCGGGATCCGCAGAAGTTCCCGGTCTGCCCCGAGTGCAAAGAAATCTATGACGGACTTCGCCCCGGTAACGACGGCGGAGACAAGGGCAGCGGCTCGGGCGACTCCAAGTAGTAGGCAAGTCCCAGCAGTGAGCAATCCGTAGTAGTTGGATATTCCCTAGTAGCAGGAGGGAGTGTTTTCTCCTGCCTGTTTACTGCCATGCGTGATCCGGCGCATCCGGAAAAGATGGGTGTTTTTGTGGTTATTTGGGTTTCGCTGGCTACAGCGGCCTTGCTTGGAATCGTCGCTGCCTCGTGCAGCGGCCTGCATGGAGCTGCGCCTGGTGGCGTGGCCCGCGGCTTGATTGCCGCGAGTCAGGCAGACACCAGGCGGGTGGAATCCGCGTGACTGAAACACTCTTCGGCGGCCCTGCCCTGCCACCGGCTTATCCGGAACGCGCAGCCTGGGGAACCGCCCCGAAACTGCGTGCCTGGCAGCAGGAAGCACTGGATCTGTATCTGGCCGCCAATCCCCGTGATTTCCTCGCAGTGGCCACGCCGGGCGCTGGTAAGACCACCTTCGCCCTTCGGATCGCTTCGACGCTCATTGACAACGGAACCGTCAACCGCGTGACGATCGTTGCTCCCACGGACCACCTGAAGCGCCAGTGGGCGGATGCCGCTGCCAAGGTGGGCATTGCCATCGACCCGAACTTCAAGAATTCCGACGGCCAGCACGGCAGGGGCTTTGTCGGCGTCGCGGTGACATATGCACAGGTGGCAAGCAAGCCGATGCTCCACCGCGCCAAGACCGAGGCCGCCCGCACGCTGGTCATCCTGGACGAAATCCACCACGGGGGAGAGGCACTGTCCTGGGGCGACGGATTGCGGGAGGCCTTCGATCCCGCTGCGCGGCGCCTGGCCCTCACAGGTACGCCGTTCCGCTCAGATACTTCGCCCATTCCTTTCGTCGAATATGCCGAAGACCGCGACGGCATCCGCCGATCGAAGGCGGACTACACCTACGGCTACGGCAACGCCTTGAGGGACCATGTTGTCCGCCCCGTGTTGTTCATGGCGTATTCGGGCCAGATGCGATGGCGTACCAGCGCCGGCGACGAAATGGCGGCTTCCCTCGGTGAGGCCGCCGTGACCAAGGACATCACCTCCCAGGCTTGGCGGACCGCGCTGAACGCCACCGGCGAATGGATCCCTGCGGTTCTTGCCGCCGCGGACAAGCGCCTCAGCGAGGTGCGCCGTACCGTGCCCGACGCCGGAGGCCTCGTCATTGCGACGGACCACGACGACGCCCGTGCGTACGCCGGCCAGCTCAAGAAGATCACTGGCCAGTCGCCCACGGTGATTCTGTCCGATGATTCCAAGGCTTCGCACAAGATCGAGGAGTTCACCGCGAGCGACAAGCGCTGGATGGTGGCTGTCCGCATGGTGTCAGAAGGCGTTGACGTCCCCCGGCTTTCGGTCGGCGTCTACGCGACGTCCACGTCCACGCCGCTGTTTTTCGCCCAGGCCGTGGGCCGCTTCGTCCGTGCCCGCAGGCGCGGCGAGACGGCGTCGGTGTTCCTGCCCTCCGTGCCGCCCCTCATGGCCCTCGCCAACTCCATGGAGGCCGAGCGGGACCATGCCCTGGACCGGCCCGAGAAGGAAGATCCGGATGGTCTCTTCAACCCCGAAGAGAACCTGATGGCCGAGGCCAACCGCGAGGAGAAGGCGTCGGACTCCCTGGAAAAGGGTAAGTTCGAAGCACTCGATTCCCAGGCGTCCTTTGACCGCGTGCTCTTCGATGGCGGCGAATTCGGTACGGGAGCAGATATCGGTTCCGAGGACGAACTTGATTTCCTCGGGATTCCGGGGCTGCTCGATGCCGAGCAGGTGGGAACTTTGCTCAGGCAACGGCAACATGATCAGCAGTCGCGGAAGAAGCGTCAGTCGCCGTTGGCGGCCGCAGCGTCACCCGTGGTTCCAGACCATCGGATGCTTATGGATCTGCGCAACGAGCTTGCCAAGAACGTGGCGGCCTGGTCTGCCCGGACAGGTACTCCGCACGGCGTCGTTCATAACAAATTGCGCGAAGTGTGCGGCGGGCCGGCCGTCGCCCAAGCGAACGAAGACCAATTGCAGTCGCGGCTGCGCAAGCTTCAGGATTGGTTCATCGGGCGGAAGTAGAACCGCTTGACTGCTTGGCCGGGATTCCCGGCCTCAGCTCTGTCCCAGTTCGACGCCGTTTTCCTCGAGTTCCGCGTAGGTCTCGCCAAGATCTTCCGCGATTCCGGCGGTGAGTTCGCCGATCACTGTCACGGAGTAGCCGGCCTGGACGGCGTCCAAAGCGGTGGCCTTGACGCAATAGTCGGTGGCTATTCCCACCACCACCACTTCTTCCACTCCGTGGCTTTGCAGCCAGTCGTCGAGGCCCAGTGCGTCTTCGTCCAGCTCGGCGGAAGGGACGGCGCCGGGTGCGAGCTCGCCCGTGGGCACTTCGTCTTCGGGTGCCAGGACTCCTTCGAACCCTGAGTAGGCCGCGGTGTACTGTCCCTTGCGGAAGCAGGCCTGGATGTACTCGGCATCCAGGTCCGGGTGGAGTTCGGCGCCTTTGCTCCCGGCGCGGCAATGCGGTGGCCAACTGTCCACCAGGTCCGGCGTGTCGGAAAAATGGCTGCCCGGGTCCACATGCCAGTCCTGTGTGGCCACGATGTGGTCGAAATGCTGGTGATTGGCGTCGAGGTATTCGCTGATGGCGGCGGCGGTAGCAGCGCCACCTTCCACGGCAAGGGATCCGCCCTCGCAGAAGTCGTTCTGGACGTCGACGATGATCAGGGCCCGGGACATTCAGTCCTCCTCGTAGATGGTGGGGATTGCCGGCTCGCCGCGTTGCAGCCTCCGAACCACGGGAGGGAGCTCAGCCATGGTGGCTGAATGGCGATCCTGTGCCCGGACCACGCCTTCGTGTCCTGTCCACCCAGGGAGCAGTTCACCATTCTTGATGAACTGCTGGAGCAGGGGGCGGTCGTTGCCGTCGTCTTCCGGCCGGTGTCCGATGCCTACGATCTCGTGCGTTGCGATGCCGCGTTCGTCAAGTTTGCGGAGGGCGTATTTGCGCCCGCCCACGCTGGCCTTGTTCTTGGCAACCTTGGCGACAGAGACGAATTCCCCGGCATCGTTGGTCCGGCTGACCAGCTTGTAGACCATGCTGGCCGTCGGCGCTCCCGATCCAGTGACCAGGGAGGTGCCCACGCCGTACACATCCACCGGGGCCGATTGGAGGGCGGCGATCGCGTATTCATCGAGGTCCGAGGTGACGACGATCCTGGTGTTGACGTTGCCGAGACTGTCCAGAAGCTCCCGAACCCATTGTGCCTGGGCAACCAGGTCTCCGGAATCCAGGCGGACCGCCCCGAGCTTGTCACCTGCGAGTTCGACGGCTGTGCGAACCCCGGTCCCGACGTCGTAGGTGTCAACTAGAAGCGTTGTTCCCGGTCCAAAGGCGGAGATCTGCGCTTCGAAGGCCTCGCGCTCGGTATCGTGCAGGAGCGTGAACGAGTGGGCCGCCGTGCCTACGGTCTTGATGCCGTAACGCCGGCCGGCCTCAAGGTTGGAGGTGCTGCCAAAACCGGCGATGACCGCGGCCCGTGCAGCCGCCGTCGCGGATTCCTCCTGGGTGCGCCGGGAGCCCATCTCGATGCAGGGCCGGTTCCCGGCGGCACTAGTCATGCGGGAGGCGGCCGAAGCTATGGCGGTGTCGTGGTTGAGCACGGACAGGATGTAGGTTTCCAGGATGCACGCTTCCGCGAACGTGGATTCGACGATCAGGATGGGGGAGCCGGGGAAGTACGCTTCACCCTCGGGATAGCCCCAGATGTCGCCTGAGAACCTGTAGTCAGCCAGGAAGTCGAGGGTTTGCCTGTCCACCACTTTGTGCTGGTCCAGGAAGGCGAGCTCGGCGTTGCCGAAACGGAAGTCCTTGATTCCCTCGAGCAGCCGGCCGGTGCCGGCGACGATGCCGTAGCGGCGGCCATCGGGCAGGCGGCGGGCGAAGGCCTCGAAGACCGAGCGCCGGTGCGCGGCCCCGGAATGCAGGGCAGCTTCCAGCATTGTTAGCTCATAGTGATCGGTGTACAACGACGTGCGGGGATGGTCCCAGGCGACGGATCTGCTCACGAATTCACTCTAGTCCCCACCGGCTCCCAGGTCTCGCTTCGCTCGACCCGGGCCCCTCGCCGGCGTGGGCCCACCCACCGGCTCCCAGGTCTCGCTTCGCTTGACCCGGGCCCCTCGCCGATGTGGGCCCATCGATCGCCATAGAATGGACAGATGACCACTACCGTCGCCCCCGGCACCTGCGCAGCCACAGACATAGGCTTAAAGGGAGAGGAACGGACGGACACCGCGGAGCAGTCGTCCACCGACCTCCTCAGCGCTGCTGACATCCCTTGGAACCTGGTGGTCTGGAACGATCCCGTCAATCTCATGAGCTATGTGAGTTACGTGTTCCAGAGCTACTTCGGCTATTCCGAGGCGAAATCCAACAAACTCATGCTCGAGGTCCACAGGAAGGGCCGTTCGATCGTGGCGTACGGTGGCAAGGAACAGGTTGAGCAGCACGCGGTTGCCATGCACGGCTACGGTTTGTGGGCAACGGTTGAAAAGGCGAGCAGCGGCGACGGCCGGGGACGCAAGGGTGGCGCACGTGGCTAAGGCTTTCAAGTACGGACTCAAAGGCATCACCGGCTACCTTGAGCCCGCCGAGCGCGACCTCCTGCGCGGTCTTCTGGACGATGTCATTTCCATGCTGGAACCGCAGTTGTCCCAGAATGAAGACCCTTTGACGGCCTTGATCGGCCTGGACATGAATGTCAAGGAGCCGTCTGATCGCGCCTTGCTCAGGCTGCTGCCAAACGTCACGAAGAACGACGACGCGGCTTCCCTCGAGTTCCGCCAGCTCACCGAGCGCGCGTTGCGCGAAGGAAAAATCGGTGCGCTTCGGGCCGCAGCGATGGGCCTGGACCGCAACGAGCTTGTGCTCACGCCGGAGGAGGCCAAACTCTGGTCCATGGCGCTCAACGACGTCCGCCTGGTCCTGGCCGAGCGCCTCGATATCCGCGACGAAGCCGATGCCGACCATGTCCACGCCATGCAGGACTGGTCCCAGGCCGAAGACGTAGAGAGTTATCTGGCGCTCGTGTACAACTTCACCACGTGGCTCCAGGAATCGCTGGTGCAGGCCATGATGGCATCGATGGACCGGAAATCCTGAGGTGAAATTAGACGTGCTCGCGGCCTTCCGTGTGACAAAACAGACACGAGGCCCCCGCCACAAGTCATGGCTGCGGCACATGCCTTGGCTTATTCTCTAAGAATCATGAACTCAGCATCGGATACGGTATCGGGTGGGGAGAGCGCCGCATCGGCGCCGGAATCCCAGCGCAAGCCGGAAACACTGAACAACAAGGAAGACAACACTTTGCTGGGATCACGCCCCATAGGTGTCTTCGATTCCGGAGTGGGCGGGCTTACCGTGGCGCGGTCAATCATCGACCAATTGCCCAACGAGTCCATCATTTACGTGGGCGACACTGCCAACGGACCTTACGGGCCTCTTCCTATCGCCGAAGTCCGGGCCAACGCCCTCGGGGTCATGGACGAGCTCGTGGACTCCGGCGTCAAGCTTCTGACCATCGCCTGCAATTCAGCCTCGGCCGCAGTTTTGCGCGATGCCAGGGAGCGGTATACGGCCCGCTACGGGATTCCCGTCATCGAAGTCATCCAGCCGGCGGTCCGGCGGGCGGTGTCCGCTACGCGCTCTGGCCGGATCGGCGTGATCGGAACGTCGGCCACAGTGGGTTCCCGTGCCTACGAGGACACCTTTGCCGCTGCCCCGGACCTGAATATCACCTCGGTGGCCTGTCCGGAATTCGTGAGCTTCGTGGAAGCCGGCATCACCACCGGTCCCGAGCTCCTGGCCGCAGCCCACGAGTACCTGGAACCTCTCAGGGACGCCAGTGTGGACACAGTGGTGTTGGGTTGCACGCACTATCCGCTGCTGACGGGAGTGATCTCATACGTCATGGGGGAGGACGTCACCCTTGTGTCCAGCGCCGAGGAGACGGCCAAAGACGTGTACCGCGCCCTGGCCACGCACGGGATCCAGCGCACCGATGCCAGCCTGCCGCGGCACGACTTCATGGCGACCGGGGACGCTGTCCAATTCGAAACGCTGGCGCGCCGCTTCCTCGGCCCTGAGGTCCTGTCCGTGCGCCACGTGGATCATGTGGCCGCTCAGTACCCGACAGGAAGCCTCGCGCGCATCACCCCGGAAATGCTGGAGGCCGCCCGCACTGGAGGCCACCATGCGAGGACCTCCAACTTCGTTGATCCTGTAGCCTTCACCGTCAACGGATTCGCCGCGGCCCGCGGGGGCCGCATCCAGTGAAACTGACCATTGTTGGCTGCACAGGTTCCTTTCCCGGGCCGGGCTCTCCGGCGTCGTGCTACCTGCTGACCGCGCAAGACGGCGAACGCCAGTGGAAGATCGTCATGGACCTAGGCAGCGGCGCGCTCGGGGCCATCCAACGGTACATGGACCTCGAGGACATCGACGCGATCTTCCTGACCCATCTGCACCCGGACCACTGCATGGACCTGTGCGGCCTGCACGTGGCCGTCCGCTGGAAGCCAGGCGGTTGGGGTCGGGACAGGATCCCCGTGTGGGGGCCCGCCGCGACCGCCGACCGGATGGCCACCGCCTACGGGCTGGAACTGGACCCCGGAATGCACGAAGAATTCGACTTCAGCAACTGGAGCGAACGCCAGTCCGTGCAGCTTGGACCGTTCACGGTGACGCCGTATGCCGTGAACCATCCCGTGGAAGAGGCCTACGCATTGCGCGTAGAGGTTACGGAGCCGGGCAAAGAAGGAAGTCCCGTCACCAGGATCCTGACGTACTCAGGAGACACCGACTCGTGCCAGGGACTTGAGGATGCAGCCCGCAACGCGGATCTCTTCCTGTGCGAGGCGGCCTTCGAAGAAGGCCGCGACGACGACATCAAGGATGTGCACCTGACCGGAAAACGCGCGGGGCAGGCAGCCACAGCCGCGGGAGCCCGACGCCTCCTCCTGACTCACATCCCCGTGTGGACGTCGCAGACCAAGGTCATGGCAGAGGCGCGGCCCGAGTTCGCCGGCGATGTCGCCGTCGCGGTTGCCGGGGTTCACTACACCGTCTGAACCCGCAGTCCAGCAGCGGCCCTGTGATCGCTAAGCTTGCAGTATGACTTCCGAAGCCACATCTGTCCCCGTCATCCGTGCCGACGGCCGCACGCCTGATCAGCTCCGTCCCATCAGCATTACGCGCGGCTGGTCCAAACAGGCCGAAGGCTCGGCCCTGATCGAATTCGGCAACACCCGGGTGCTGTGCACAGCTTCCCTGACCGAAGGCGTGCCGCGCTGGCTCAAAGGTGAAGGCCGCGGCTGGGTCACGGCCGAATATGCCATGCTGCCGCGGGCCACGAACACCCGTTCCGACCGTGAGTCGGTCAAGGGAAGGATCGGCGGACGCACGCACGAGATTTCGCGCCTGATCGGCAGGTCGCTGCGTTCCATCATCGACACCAAGGCGCTAGGCGAGAACACGATCGTGCTGGACTGCGACGTCCTCCAGGCCGACGGCGGAACCCGCACCGCAGCGATCACCGGCGCCTACGTGGCACTCGCCGAAGCGATCCGCTTCGCCCGGGAGAACAAGATGATCGCAAAGAACGCGCAGCCCCTGATCGACACGATCGCTGCCGTCTCTGTAGGGATCATCGACGGCATCCCCATGCTGGACCTGCCCTACGTAGAGGACGTGCGTGCCGAAACCGATATGAACGTGGTGGTCACCGGCTCGGGGAAGTTCGTAGAGGTCCAGGGAACCGCAGAGGGAGCCCCGTTCGACCGCGATGAGCTGAATGCGCTGCTGGACCTTGCCCTCATTGGCACGGGCGAACTGGCGGCGATCCAGCGCGAGACCCTGGCCGAGGCCCCGTGAGCGAGGCAATGACCGCAGCTGTTCCGCGGCTCGTTCTCGCCACCCACAACAAGGGCAAACTGCGCGAGCTCAGGGAACTCCTCAGGGGACAGGTCCCGGGGCTCGATGTCGATACCCAAGTGATTGACGCGGCCGCAGCAGGAGCCCCAGACGTTGCAGAGACCGGGGTGACTTTTGCCGAGAACTCCCTGCTCAAGGCACGGGCCGTGGCCGAAGCCACCGGACTGGTGGCGATTGCCGATGATTCCGGGCTCGCCGTGGACGTTCTCGGTGGAGCCCCCGGCATCTTCTCGGCCCGTTGGTCCGGCCGGCATGGTGACGATGCCGCCAATCTCCAACTCTTGTTGGCGCAATTGTCCGACGTCCCCGACACACACCGCGGAGCGGCGTTCGTCTGCGCGGCGGCGCTCGCTGTACCCGACGCCGTCGACGGCGGTGGGCGGGAGGTAGTCGAATACGGCCAGCTGGAAGGCACCCTCTTGCGTCAACCCCGCGGTGCGGGTGGATTCGGCTACGACCCCGTGCTTCAGCCCCAGGGCTTGGACCGCAGCTGCGCCGAGTTGAGTTCCGAGGAAAAGAACGCCATCAGCCACCGTGCCAAGGCGTTCCGGGCTCTGCTTCCGGCCATCGTGGACGCCCTGCGCTAGAAAAGCGAATGGCACCCCGCTACTGCAGGGTGCCATTCGACTTGATGGGGCCGGCTCAGCTATTCGCTGCGCTTGCCGGCTTCGTGTTCTTCGATGAACTCCTCGACGGGTTCTGTTCCACGTTCGGTGGCCTTGCGCTTCGCCAGGAAGCCGCGGATGACCTCGATGGCGACGGGGACCACCGAGAGCAGCACGATGACCACAAAGATGATGTCGAGGTTGTCCCGGACCCACGGCACCTTGTCGCCCAGAAGGTATCCGAGCAGCGTGACGCCGCCGCCCCAGAGCGCGGCGCCGATCACGTTGAAGATGAAGAACTTGCGCTTGTCCATTTGCGCGACGCCGACGATCACCGGGACGAAGGTACGGATGATCGGGACGAAGCGCGCCAGGATCAAGGCCTTACCGCCGTGCTTTTCGAAGAAGGCGTGTGCGCTTTCTACATTCTCCCGCTTGAACAGCTTGGAATCAGGCTTGTTGAAAATGGCGGGTCCGGCCTTGGAGCCAATGAGGTAGCCGCTCTGGTTGCCGATGATCGCCGACACAATGATCAGGGCAGCAAGTGCCCAGATATTGAACTTGATGGTGTCCGTGGCCACGAGCAAGCCCGCGGTGAAGAGCATGGAATCGCCAGGCAGGAAGAAGCCCACCAGGAGCCCCGTCTCTGCGAACACAATTCCGCAGACAACCAGGACTACCCACGGCGCCAAAGCGGGGTCGGCCAGGAAGACCTGGGGGTTCAACCAGTCGGGGAGAAGCGCGGACATGTGCGGCTGCACCTGTCCTGCGCCCCCCAAAGCGGATACGGCAAAGGCGTTCATCGCAGAAAGGGTCACCCTTCAAGGGTACGGGACAACCGCCGTCGGGCCTTGAGACATCCGCCGGGGGTGTCTGACAGACACTGCCACCATTCGCCCGGCGTGCGTAGCGTGGTGGATGTGGACAGAAGAGACGACATCCGTGCGTTCCTGATCACGCGTCGAGCGAAGATCAGCCCGGAGCAGGCCGGCATCCCGGTGTACGGGGAGTTGCGCCGTGTTCCCGGCCTGCGCCGTGAGGAAGTGGCGCAACTCGCGGGAGTGAGCGCAGACTACTACACCCGCCTGGAACGCGGCAGTATTCGCGGCGTCTCTGACGCTGTGCTCGAGGCCGTGTCATCTGCCCTTCAGTTGGACGAGGCTGAGCGGGCGCACCTGATGGATCTGGCAAGGACGGCCAACGTCCCGTCGCGTCGGTTGCCACGCCAGCCGCCGCAGCAAAGGGTCCGTCCCGGGGTGCTGCGTCTGCTGGACGGGATGACCGGAGCGGTAGCCATCGTGCAGAACGGCCGTTCGGACGTGCTGGCCGCGAACCTGTTGGGCCGGGCGCTGTATGGGCCGGTGTTCAGTTTCGCCGCACAGTTCAACTCAGCTGCACAGTCGGGACCAGGGACTCCGGGGCGGCTGCCGAACCAGGCGCGCTATCTCTTCCTTGATCCGGGCGCGGGGGACTTCTACCCTGATTGGCGCGCGGTCGCGGCGACCACAGTCGCGATGTTGCGCTCGGAATCGGGGCGGAACCCCGACGACCGTGTGTTGAACGAGCTGGTCGGGGAGCTGACCACGCGCAGCGCGCTATTCGCCGCGCTGTGGGCCGGACACGATGTGCGGATCCACACCGCTGGGACCAAACGCTTCCATCACCCGCTCGCCGGCGATTTATCCCTGCAGTTCGAGACGCTGGACCTTCCCGGCGATGAAGGTCAGACCCTGTTCACCTTCACCGCGGAGCCTGGCTCCGCGTCCGGGAACGCGCTGACGTTTCTTGCCAGCTGGGCGGCATCGCCTCCCGGAACAACTACCGCCGGCACCCCTGCCGGTGGATCTCCAGGCCTGCCTTCCCATTCGCAGCCGGGGACACTCAACCCAGGAAAGACAGAACCATGACTGAACAGAAAACCAGCACAGAACAGCAGGAAGACATGAGCGGGAAGAAGGTCTGGTTTATCACCGGAGCGGGCCGCGGCATGGGAACCGACATTGCGAAGGCGGCCCTCGCCGCCGGCCACGCGGTCGTCGCCACCGGCCGCAACCCGGAAAAAGTCGCCCGGGCCGTCGGCGAGAACGAGGACCTGCTGGCCGTGAAGCTAGACGTCACCGACCCCGCCGCGGCGGAAGCGGCCGTGCAGGCCGCCGTCGACCGCTTCGGCCGGATCGACGTGCTCGTGAACAACGCCGGCAACTTCCACGCCGGGTTCTTCGAGGAAATCACCCCCGAGGACTTCCGGGCACAGATCGAAACCACCATGTTCGGGCCCATGAACGTCACCCGGGCGGCCCTGCCGGTCATGCGGGCCCAGCGCTCGGGTCTTGTCGTCACAATCTCCTCGACCGCGGGCATCGCCGGCGGAGAGTTCCTGACCGCCTACGCCGCGTCCAAGTTCGGCATCGAGGGCTGGGCCGAATCCCTCGCCCCCGAAATCGCACCCTTCGGGATCCGCACCATGCTCGTCGAACCGGGATTCTTCCGCACGGAGCTGCTCACCCCGGAATCCACGAGCTACGCCGAATCCACCATCGAGGACTACGCCGAACGCACCAAACAGACCGTCACGGCGTGGAAGAGCATGGACGGACTGCAGGGCGGGGACCCGGCCAAGCTCGCGGATGCCCTGATCCGACTGGCCGGGCTGGAGGAGCCTCCACTCCGGTTCGCCGCAGGGACGGACGCTGTGGGTGTCTTCGAGCAGCGGGCCAAGGCCCTCCGGGCTCAGGCCGAGGCCCACCGTGATCTCTCCGGCAACCTCGCTCACAACGACGCCTAAGGACACCATGACACGTGCGTCGATGCAGCCCTCTTCGCAACAGGCCGCGTCTGAGGCATCGCTCCGAGCCCCGAGGTTCCCGTGGGGAGGTCTTCTGATCCTCGCCACAGCAGGTTTCACAGCGGTCACCACCGAACTCCTTCCGTCCGGACTGCTGCCCCAGATCAGCAGGGACCTGGGGGTGGTGGAATCAGCTGTGGGCTCCCTCACGGCCGCCTATGCGGCAGTCATTGTCTTCACGGCCCTTCCCCTGTCGAGGCTGCTAGGCGGACGAGTCCAGCGCAAGCCGTTGTTGATCGCCACCGTGCTCGCGTTCGCGCTAAGCAACGTGCTGTTGGCATCCAGCCCCAGCCTGGGCTTGGCAGTTTCCGCTAGGCTCCTCGGGGGCGTGGCTCACGGGATGCTGTGGTCGAGCATGGCCCCCTATGTTGCCAGGATCGTTCCAGCGCACTCTGTCGGAAAAGCAATGGCCATGGTCTTCAGCGGTAACAGCATCGCGCTTGCGGTCGGCGCTCCGATCGGCACACTCATGGGCTCGGTGCTCAGCTGGCGTGCCTCGTTCCTTGTCCTGGCCGGAGTCGGCGCGGTCCTCGCCTTGCTGGCGGTGTGGGTGCTCCCCGCAGCCCCCGACGAGGACGGCAATACTACGCCGACCCTCCGCGGAGCCCTAAGCCTACCCGGCGTGATCGCGGTGGCCACGGCCTGGCCTCTCTTGCTCCTGGGCCACTTCACCCTCTTCACCTACATCGCCCCGTTCCTCCACGCCTCAGGCCTTCCGGATGCCTTCACCAGCTTTTCCCTGTCCGTGGTGGGGGCTGCCAGCCTCCTGGGGATCTGGATCGCCGGTCTCACTGCCGATTCCTATCCGCGGCGCTCTCTGCTTTCAGCAATCGCCCTGCTTGTGGTCGCCTTCGGCCTGTTGCCAGTAATGGGCGGCACATGGGGTGGTGAACTCGTGCTGGTGACCGTGTGGGGAGGTGCCTTCGGGGCCGTCGGTATTTACAATCAGGCCGCGATCCTCCGCGCCGGCGGAGAACACAAGGACGCCGCGAACGGATTGACGGTGGTTACCATTCAACTGGGCATCGCCGTCGGCGCCTTGTACGGCGCTTTTGCGCTGAATACTGTCGGCGCCCTGTGGGTGCCGCTGGCCGCAGCCGTCCCGACGGCGGCAGCCCTCGCAATCGTCGTGGCCAGCCGCCGGGGCGGATACCCATCCGGTCCACAAGAACTGGCGGCCCCAGGACACCGGCCCACAAGACCGAGGCGCTAGGGCTTTGAATGGTCCCAGGCTGGGCCGGCGACCGTTGTGCCGGAACCTTGATCTTCACTTATGCTGAATGCTAAGCATGCTGATTATCCGCAATCATTCCTAGTCAAACGGCCGGAGGCTGCTTGGACACGTGCGCGTCGCGCAGCACCGAAGGCATTTGGACGGCCAGTGCGGCCACAATCGGAGGAACCAGATGAACGTCTTGATCAAACTGCTCGGCATGGTCGTGGGCATGGGCGCCGGAATTGCGGCCAATAAGGTCTTGGAGGCAGTCTGGAGCAAGTCCACCGGCAAACACGCCCCCAAGGATGCGACTAATCTCGAGGACTCCTTGCCTGGCGTGGTGCTGTTTGGCCTCGCAGGGGCAGCAGCAGGGTCAGTGATCCACGTCCTGACCCAAAGGGCAACCAAGAAGGCTCTCGTCAATTTGCAGGAGACAGCAAGCGAAGTTTGAGGCCGTCGTTTGTCCGTGGTCCTGCCGTCGCGGACGCCCTCATCGTGGCGACCACCCCTGGAGCGCCGGGCGGCTCTTTCCGCTGTAACCTTGACCAGTGGCATTGGACTTTACGGCGATCGACTTTGAAACTGCGAACGGCTTCAGGGGCTCGCCGTGCTCGGTCGGCCTCAGCAAGGTCCGCGGCGGAGTGGTGGTGGAGGAAGCCTCCTGGCTGATGCGCCCACCGGAAAACCACGACCACTTCGAGTACCACAACACACGAATCCACGGTATCCGGGCCGAGGACGTCGCCGGCGCTCCACGCTTTGGGGATCTCTTTCCCGAAATCGGGGCTTTCATCGGCGGCGATATTTTGGCGGCCCACAATGCGGCCTTCGATCTCGGCGTCATCCGTTCCGGGCTTGAAGTGTCCGGGCTGTCCGGTCCGGCCTACGAATACGTTTGCACCGTAATGTTGTCCAGGCGCTGCTATTCCTTGGTGTCCAATTCCTTGCCCTACGCCGCGGAAGAGGCCGGCGTGCCCCTCGTGAACCATCACGATGCCACCGAGGACGCCCGGGCTTGCGCGGGGATCCTGGTCGATATTGCCCGCAGAAACGATGCGAACAGTATTGCCGAGCTCTACTTGTCCCTCGGCCTGGCCTTGCCCAAACAGCAGGCCTTCCAGCCCGGAGATGGCCTGTCCAAGCAAACCCTGGCTGCGCTCGCGGCCGTCGCGGCCGGGTCGCAACCTTCTAGCCGCTCCGGCGTCGGGAATGGCTCTGGCCAACTTGGTCGAGCCTGGAGCAACTGGCCCGAAGAGGGCACCAATCCGGTGCCCAACCCTGCAGCGGAACCGGGCCACCCGCTGTTCGGCCAGACTGTAGTTTTCACGGGTGAACTTGCCATTGCGCGGCCGGAAGCGAAACAGCGGGCCGCGGAGATGGGCGCACGTCCCGAGAGCCGCGTCACCGGAAGGACCACGGTCCTGGTGGTGGGCGACGGCTTCGTGGCAGGCGATCTCCGGAACGGTCGCCTCACGGGGAAAGCCAAGCGGGTCTTGGAATTGCATAGCCGCGGCCAACAGATCGAAGTGCTTTCCGAGGGAGAGTTTCTGCAGATGGTCGGCGGAAGCTAGCAGCATCAATATTCATACGGAGCAACAAAGCTTCCCGTTACGTGCCCGCACTCCTAGCCTTGAGCCATGACACAGGGAAAGCAGGCTGACACCACACGGTTCACCGCAGGGACGCCGTCTCCGGCGGCCACCGGGTGGCGCGCCGTCTTCGCTTTTCCCAATCCTGTCAATGAGTACGCTGCGAGGATCACTGCGGGCCTTGTGGTTTTGGCTGCGGTGCTTACGCTCCTCACCGGCTTTGGCTGGGGACTCGTGCTGATTGCGGCCGGTTTCTGGTTGCGGGTGCTGTTCGGGCCCAGGATCTCGCCGTTTGCCTTGTTGTCCGTGAAGGTCCTGGCACCCCGGGTCGGTCCTGCCAAGCTTGTCCCGGGTCCGCCCAAGCGCTTCGCACAAGGAATCGGCGCTGTGCTGAGTACCGCTGCCGTGGTTCTCTTCTTCGCCGATTTCGCGCTGGGAGCGTGGATCCTGCTGGCCCTATTGATTGTCGCGGCGTCCCTCGAGTCGTTTGTGGGGTTCTGCCTCGGCTGCGCCATTTTCGGTTTCCTTCAGAAGCACGGCCTCATTCCCGAGGAAATTTGCGAAGCCTGCAATAACATCGCACTTCGCCAGGCCTGAGCTGGCTATTCCTAGCCGACCGTGACAGCAATCAACTGTTGCGCCATCGCGCGGATGACCTCCGGCGCCTCAAGGGCTTCCAGCCAATCCGACGGCAAGGCGGCCTCACCGTGGAATGCCCCCAGGATATTGCCCGCGATGGAAGCGGTGGAGTCACTATCACCGCTGTGGTTCAGCGCGACGGCCACCGCCTGACGGAAATGGGCCGCTGGATCGAGCTGTGCCTCCGCCGCGGCGGCGGTTGCCAACACGGCATAGAGCCCGACGGCGAGTGCCTCCTCCGCGACCCAGCCTTCGCCCAGTTGCGCCGTGAGTTCTTCGGGGCTGAGTATGGCGCCTGTGGAGGATAGTTCCAGCGCTTGGCGAAGACGATCCAGGAGTTCAGGGGCTGGATCCGGCAATGCCGCCACCACACTCAATGCGTGTTCGGCCGCGGTCCGTACCTCCAAGCCCGAGGCCAATTTGTGCACCAGCACGCTGAAGGCGCCGGCACTCTGCCGTGCCGAAGGGTGCCCGTGGGTCAGCGACGCCGCGTCGGTGCTCAGCTTGTAGACCGTGGCTTCGGAAATATGCGGGACGAGGCCAAATGGAGCGGATCGCATCACCGTGCCGCAGCCCTTCGATTCCGGATTGACAGGGCGAAATTTTGTCCCCATCTGGCCCGTGGCGAGTCCGCTCAGGCACGCTTTGCCCGGATGCCTGCGGTGCCGGAGCACTTCCTGGCTGTCGATCCAACGCGGGTGGGGAACGGGGGCCGACGCCGGCAAGGCCACGTCCTGGGTGGCGAGCCAGCGAAGATAAGCCAGCCAGAGGCACGCCGTTTCATCGGCGGCTACGCCGTCGTTGGCCCACTCAAGTGCTTCCACGAGGCCGTCCACGGTGTACAGCGTCATTTGGGTGTCGTCCGAAAAGTGGGTGCCGCCGTCGAGCTGTCCGAAGGAGGTGAGGCCTGCCGCGCCGTAGCGGGAGCGGATGGTGTCCACGTCGTCGAATTCCACCGTGTAGCCGAGCGAATCGCCCAGCGCGCCGCCCAGCAGGCAGCCGAGGACCCGGGACTCGAAGGATGGCGCGACGGAGGGGGACGGTTCAGCACTCATAGTGGTAATTTACCGCGGCTGCGTCGCCGGACTTCACATGCCCACTGATACGGTGGCTCCTGAACCAGGAGGCATTGATGCGTGAACCCGCGTGGCGGAAAACCGGAAAGACGCCGGACTACAGATTCTCCCTGGCAAATGAGCGGACCTTCCTCGCCTGGATTCGCACTTCCTTGGCGCTGCTGGCGGGCGCTGTAGCGATCGATCAGCTTGCTCCGAACATCGCACCTCAGCCCGTGCGCATTGTCCTGTGTGTCGTGCTTTCAATCATTGGTGCGGGCCTCGCGACGCTTGCCTACCGACGTTGGGCGCAGATGGAGGCCGCTATGCGCAACGACCAAGCGTTGCCGTTCTCACGGGTCATGATGCTGATGACCATCGTGGTTGCCGTGGCAGCCTTCACGTTCGCTGTGTTGATCCTGATGGCGCGTTGAGCGTCGAGGCCAGGGATTCAGGGCTGCAGCCAGAGCGCACCACGCTCGCCTGGCGCCGGACCCTTATTTCGCTTCTCGTTGTGGATCTCTTTATCTGGCGCAGGTGGCTGTCGGCTAAGTCCGGCGCGGGGCAAGTGCCCACTGGAATACCGGGGCTCGACTACCAAGGAATCTGCGCTTTGACGGCCGCCGCTGCGACGATCGTTCTGGGTAGCGTTGTTTGGGTTAGGTCGCGTCAGCTCCACCAGGGCGCGGACGAAGCGTCGGCTGTCCTCATGCTGGCAAGCGCGCTGTCCATCATCGCACTGGGCTGCGCGGCGGTCGCCGCGATCGCGCTTGGCGATTAGGCTCGGATTCAGGAAGCGTCCAGACTCGGCTGACAGGATGCTGCAGGGCACAGCGCGCGATCTGCTGGTTGGCTAGCTGTTGCCGTGCGCCTCCGCAAAACGCCACCCGAACTTCGAACTAAGGAATCCTCCGACATGACCACAACTGTGTCCGTTCCCTCCTCCCGCGGTCCGGGCCTCATCGCCCGGGCGTCCGCTGAAGCTCTGGGGACGCTGTTCCTTGTGGTTATTGGCTTGGGTGTGCTCATCTTCATCAATCCCCAGGCGGTTCCGATGCCGGCGTCGCTGGCCAGCGGCATCGCCGTTACCGCTGCCATGCTTGCCTTCGGCTACTTGTCGGGTGGGCATTTCAACCCGGCAGTCACAGTTGGTCACATGATCGCTGGGCGCACGAAGCTCGTGGATGGAGCCGCCTATCTAGGAGCCCAGCTTGTGGGTGGTTTGCTGGGTGCATTGGCGGTCTTCGCGGTGGTGCGGACTGTTCCCGGGATCACCGACAGCCGCAACGTCTTTGACACCGCGGCCTCGGGGTTCGGTGCGCATTCCAGCTTCCAGGTTCCGCTCACTGGCGCGATGCTCATGGAGGTACTCGGCGCGGCGATCCTGGTAGGGGTCTTCCTGGGGGTCACGGCCCGGCGGAACCCCAGCAAGGTTGCCGCACCGTTCGCCGTCGGCCTGACCGTCGCAGCGCTGCTGCAATTGGGCCAGTCCATCGGCAACCTTGCCTTCAACCCGGCCCGTGCCACCGCGGCCGCCGTTTTCAGCTCCGGCTGGGCGCTGGAGCAGCTCTGGCTCTTCTGGGTGGCACCCTTGGTGGGGGCAGCGATCGCGGGTCTCATCTTCCGCGGCTTTGGCGAGTCCGCTCCGGCAGCCGTCGCGGAGATTGAAGAACCGGCGCAGTCCGGCGAAGGGGACGAAGAGTCCGACGACGACACGGACGCCGCCGCCCCGGATGGCCCGGCAGAGGTTTCACCCGTGGCGGCTGCTGCGGCTGCTGCGGCTGAAGAAGTGAAGCCCGCCGTCGACCCCGCCCGTGATTTCTTCGACGGCAAGCGGGACTGAGCCCGGAATTAGTTGACCGGAAGACCCCGATATTGCCGGCGCCGCCGTGCCGCGCCAAAAATGTCTGTGCCTCCCGTTAGCGTGAAAACATGAAGCTTCTTCACACTTCGGATTGGCACCTGGGCCGCTCATTCCACGGCGTCGGGATGCTCGATGCCCAGCGCAACTTCATTGAGCAATTGCTGGCAGTTATCCGCGAGCAATCGGTCGATGTCGTGCTGATTGCCGGTGACGTTTACGACCGTGCACTTCCTGGCCTGGATGTTGTGAAGCTTCTCGACGACGCCCTGGTTCGGATCACGGACGCCGGGGCCAAGGTGGTGCTGACAAGCGGCAACCATGATTCCGCGATCCGCCTCGGGTTCGCCTCACGCTTGCTGGAGCGCGGCGGAGTCCATTTGAGGACACGGGTGGAGGACTTGGATTCCCCGGTCTTGTTCGCACTTGACGGGAACGAGGCCAGCAGGGCCAATCCGGGTGCCCCGGTGTTGGCCGTCTACGGCATTCCCTATCTTGAACCTAGGCTCGTTGCCGAACGGCTCAGCACACAAACGGCGAGTCATTTTGACGTCACCCGGGCAGCGGTGCAGCTGATTCACAAGGACATCGCTCGGAGAAGCGAGACGGGACCTGTGCATTCCGTAGTGCTGGCACATACGTTCGCGAGTGGAGGCATCACCTCGGAGAGCGAACGCGATCTGAGCATCGGCGGTTTGGGAGCAGTGCCACTCGATCTTTTCGACGGCTTTGGCTACACGGCCTTGGGCCATCTCCACGGGCGGCAGGAACTTTCGGAGCACGTCCGGTATTCGGGTTCGCCGCTGGCGTACTCGTTCTCCGAAGCCAAGCATCGGAAGGGCGCCTGGCTGATTGATGTCGGAGTGGACGGCGTGAAGAGCGTCGGGGAGATCTTGTGGAGGGCACCGCGGGAGCTGGCGATTCTCAGGGGAAAGCTCGCCGAGCTTTTGGAGTCCGAGGAACACAACTGGGCCGAATCCGCCTACTGCCAGATCACCCTCACTGACTCCGCGCGGCCGGCGCAAGCCATGGAACAGTTGCGTACCCGTTTCCCGGACACACTTGTGCTGGGCTTTGACCCTGAGGACGCCGAGGGAAGGGCCAAGGCCAGCTACAGCAGCAGGCTTGCTGAAGCCGAGGACGATCTCGGCGTTTGCTGTGGATTCCTTGACCATGTGCGCGGGAGGACGGCTGACGAGACGGAACTTTCCGCCCTTCATGAAGCCTTGGAAGCGGTCCGGCTGGAAGGAGCGGAGCTGTGAGAATCCACCGCCTTGAGATCGAGGCTTTCGGGCCGTTTGCCGGGGTTCAGTCGATCGACTTCGATCAGCTGGGCGCTCAGGGTCTGTTCCTCCTGAACGGTGCCACCGGCGCCGGAAAGACGAGCGTGCTCGACGCCATCTGCTTTGCCTTGTACGGTTCGGTGCCCGGCGCCCGCCAAGACGGCAAACGCTTGCGTAGCGACCACGCGGAACCGGCTGCAGAGCCCCGCGTTGTCTGCGAATTCTCGGCGCGCGGCAGGCGCCTCGAAGTCACCCGCTCCCCGGCGTGGGACAGGCCCAGTGCCCGCGGACGCAAAGGCTTCACCACCCAGCAGGCCAAGACCCTCCTGCGTGAACGGGTCAACGGTTCGTGGGAAGAAAAGAGTTCCCGCAACGACGAAGCCGGTGCGGAAATCGGTGATGTCCTCGGGATGGACCGGGAGCAGTTCACCAGGGTGGTCATGCTGCCGCAGGGAGACTTCGCGGCCTTCCTACGCTCCAAGGCTTCCGACCGGCTCGACCTGCTGCAGAAACTTTTCGGCACCCAGCGTTTTGAAGCCATCGAGCAAAAGTTGGCCCTCCAGGCAAACGCCGCGCGCGCAGAAGTGGATGACAACCAGAACGGTCTTCACTTGCTCCTGCAGCGGGCCGAATCGGAATTTGCACAGCTGGGCGTTGAAGAGTCCGTCGAGCCGGATGTCCATGACGCCGGGTCCGGCGTGGGGACGCCGGAACTCAGGCTTGGGCACATGGAAGCACGGGCGCGGGCCGAATCGCTGGAGCGGCAACAGTCTGCCAGCTCCGCCGACGCAGCCAGGCTTCAGCTGGCAGATAAGCTCAACTCTGCCCGGGAACGGGTTCAACGGCACGCGAAGCTCGACGCCGCCACGCGCCGCCACGAAGCGCTCTCCGCGCGTGCAACCGAAGTCCAGGAATTCCGCGACCGTCTTGGACGTCACCGGAAGGCGGCCGTTCTCGGCGGCCAGCTCGACGCCGCTGACCGTGCTGCGAAGGCACTGGACCTCGCGGCCTCGAAGGCCGAGTCGGCTACGGCGAAGCTCCTCGCGGCCTCTTTGGACGTAAGCGATCCCGTCGCGGCCCTGGCAAGGATTGGGGAAACCACGGCGGTCCTGGAGGCCCGGGTTGCGGACGAACAAGAGCTCGACCATATTGCTGGCCGGCTTGTCGGACTCAATGTTGCGGCAAAGCATCGGGACACCGCCAAGGAATCAAGGTCCCTGAACTTGGTAGCGCTTCGCGCGGAGGCAGCCTCCTTGGAAACCGGTCTGGGCCCACTGGAAGCGGAAGCCTTGGAACTGCCCCTGCGCGAAAGCGAAGCCGCGGCGGCACAGAACACTGTCAAGACCGTGGCTCGTCACGCAGCCGCCCTCGAATCCCTCTCCGCGGCGGTAAAACGGCACGCATTGGCCCGTGCCCTTTCCCAGGACCTCCGCCAACTCTGGTTGGATCTCCGCGAATCCCGCTTGGCCAACGCCGCCGCAGAGCTCGCAGCGAAGCTGCATGATGGTGAAGCATGTCCTGTCTGCGGAAGCGCTGAGCACCCTTCGCCAGCGCCAGCCGGATTGACGGCCTTGGCCCTTGCCGAGGAAGAGCAATCCGCCCACGAGCGCTATGACGAGAGCGAGCACGAGCTTCTCCAGGCGTCGGCTGAACTCGCCTCCGCCGAGCAGGAGGTCGCCGTGCTCGCGGCCCAAGGTGGAGGCATCGATCCGAAGGAAGCTGCTTTCACCGAGGCCTTGGCTAAAGACGCGCTCGCCTCAGCACGGCTCGCCGTCGAAGGACTCAAGCGAGGCAAGGAAAGTCTCGCCCGTGTGATGGAGCGGATTTCCCGCTTGGAAGAAGAGCAACTCCGGGATGACACGGTTGCGGCCCAGGACGAGTCGGCCCGGATCCTGCTGAGCGAACAACGCGAGTCCCTGGACACCTTGCTTTCCGGGCTTCGTGACGGCTTCGATACGCTCCATGGCAGGATCGAGGCATTGACCAGGCAGCGCGAGCTCCTCCAGTCCGCCGTCACCGCAGGCGCCCAGCTGGAGGTCGCCCGGGAGGCCTTGGACGATGCTTCGGCGGCCTTGGAACGTGCCTTTTCGGCAAACCATTACGGGACAGCCGAGGATGCCCGGCGCGATATCCTCGAAGAACAGTACGCCGCCCGCTTAGACGAAGCCGTCAGGGCTTCCGAGACCGAGAGCGCCCGTCTCGCGGAGCTTTTTGAGTCCGAGGACCTTGTGCTTGCTGCCAAGGAAGCCCAGATCGGCGAGGTGCCCTTGGCCGCCGTCGAGCTGGCCGCCCTCGAACGGGAGGCCGGTCAAGCGGAAGAAGCGGCGCGCCGTCTTGCCCTTGCTGCGGGGCTCGCCGCCCGAACGGTAACCAGCCTTGCAACGCTCCGCTCGCAGTATGAAGTAGTGTCGGCCTCGGGACGGGAACCCCGCGAACGCGCCCGGGTGCTCAGTGAACTCGCCGAAACCGCCAGGGGATCGGGCGACAATGGCTACAAAATGAGCCTCAACAGCTATGTCCTGGCTGCCCGGCTCGAACAAGTCGCAGCGGCGGCTTCGGAGCGCCTTGTTGCCATGAGCGATGGCCGCTACACCCTTCAGCACACGGACGCCAAGGCGGCCCGGGGCGCGAAATCGGGCCTTGGCCTGGAGGTCGTGGATGAATGGACGGGACAGCGGCGGGACACCGCTACCCTTTCCGGCGGGGAATCCTTCATGGCCTCGCTCGCCTTGGCCCTGGGGCTCGCGGATGTTGTCCAGCAAGAGGCCGGCGGCGTAGATATTGAGACCTTGTTCGTGGATGAGGGCTTCGGGAGCCTCGACGAGCAGTCCCTGGAACAGGTGATGGACGCGCTGGAAGGATTGCGCGACGGCGGCAGGGTAGTCGGGCTCGTCAGCCACGTTGCCGAAATGAAGCAGAGAATCAGCAGCCAGCTCCAAGTGATCAAGAGTCGCAACGGCTCCACCGTGCGAATAGTCGACGCCACGGCTGCCTAGGACGGAGCCGCCGGAACGGACGCATCCTCAGCGAGCCGTCCGGTAGACTTGGAGGGTTACACCGGGTCGCGCGCATCGGGAGGAGGGACGATGCGCACCATTCAGCGAACCCGGAATCATGAACTCCTTTGCACGAAACTCCGCGGCCAACACCGCGCTTGCCCCGTCACAGCCTGCCCCGCAGCGCCGTTCGCGCCTGCCCGGTCGCTTCGCGCGCCTGCCCGAACTTGCTGGTCGAAACTTCCTTCCGTTGGGACTCTTCGCGAGACTGCCCCTCGCCATGCTGACCGTTGGCACCCTGACCCTTGTCACGGCTGTCAGCCATTCCTACGCCATCGGCGGCCTGGCCGCCGGCGCCGTCGGCATCGGGTCGGCCGTGGGAGCGCCGGTGCTGGGCTCGCTCGCTGACCGGGCAGGCCAACGCCCGGTCCTGCTGGTAGCCGCGGCCGTCAACGCGGTCACGGTCATTGCACTGCTTGTCGCCGCCTACCTGACGCCGGATTTCAACGCGCCCACGGACGCGATCGCCATTCTAGTGACGGCCTTCCTCGCCGGAGCGAGTTGCCCGCAGGTGGGTCCCATGGCCCGTGTCCGCTGGATGGCCCTGACCACAAGGAACCTGCCCACAGGGAACATGGGCCTGGGAGCTAGTGGAAAGGCCGCCGGTTCCGGCAGTGTGGCGGCGAGCCGCGCAGACCTGGATACTGCCTTGTCCTACGAAGGAACCGCGGACGAAGTCACCTTCGTCCTGGGGCCGGCGCTGGTTGGCATTCTGGCCAGCCTTGTAGCTCCTTGGCTGCCGCTGGCATTGGCTGCGGTCCTCACTGCCACTCTCGTACCTGCTTTCGCCGTGCATCCTTCGCAATTGGCTGTGGTGCGGGCGAAGCGCAAGGGACCGGCCGCCGTCGGGAGCGCTCCTGAAGGACACAGATCAAGTGTCCGTTCCCTGGGCTGGGTGAAAGTGGCCGTTCCGGTATTGGCCATGGTCTGCATGGGAACATTTTTCGGTGCCACACAGAATGCGTTGAGCGCTTTTTCCGCCCAATTCGCCACTGCCGAAATCGCAGGGCTGATGTACTCCGTCATGGGCCTGAGCTCCGCCGTCGCCGCCCTGTCTGTTGCCTACTGGCCGCAGCGCGTTGGGCTGGCAGTCCGCTGGGTGGTCGCCGCGGCGGCGATGACGGCGTTCTCCCTGTTGTTGTTCCTTCCGGCCGGGATCTGGCCGATGGCCATCGTTCTGCTGGTGCTGGGAATTCCGGTGGGACCCGTCATGGTGACGGTCTTCAGCATCGGGGGAGTCGTGGCTCCGGCCGGCCGCATGGCAACGGTCATGACCGCTCTGGCGAGCGGGATCGTGGCCGGTACGGCCTTGGGCGCCTCCCTTGCCGGCCAGTTGGCACAGACCCAAGGTCCCGGCGCCGCTTTTGTGGTGTCCACCGCCGCTTCGGGTGCGCTTCTGGTACTCGGAATCGTGGCGGGACTCTTCCTCCGGCGTAAGCCGGTCACCCGACAATAGCGACGCTCGCTCACTTATGGGCCAATTTTTGGAAACCCTCTTTCAGATCATCTGCAAAAGGGTTCCCGGTTTTGGCCTTAAAAGTGAGCGAGCGTCGGAAGAAATAGGACGACCGCACGCATCAAGGGTGAAATGCAGGGTCCCTTACGCCAGTTGGGACTCTATCCGAGCTGCGCTCGCGGCCAGCGCTTCCCCGACGGCGGCTTGGTCCTGTTCGCGGCGGATGTAGACGACGGCGATCGCCGCGGGCCGCCCGCCGGGCACCTGAATGGGAGCGGCCAGGGATGACAATCCTGCGATGACCTCGTCGTGGCTTGCCGCATAGCCGAGCCGGCGCGCTTCGGTTGCCTCGGGCCGATAGGGCAGGCCAGGGGCGCGGGTGGCCCATTCGTCCTCCCTCATGGTGGACTGGATGGCGATTCCAGGCGCCCCGGTGTTCACGGGGTGGCGGGTCCCCGGGTGCTGTGCCAGGGTCGCGGCCGAGTGCCGAGGCTCCACGGTGACCAGCGTGACGCAATCCTGATGGTCCCAGACCGCCACGAACGCCGTCATGTTCAGCGTGTTGGCGAGCTGGGTCAGTTCGGGGAGGGCTGCGGTCTGGAGATCGCGCGAGACGCCCCGCGCCAGCACCGCCAAGCCGGGGCCGGGCTGCACGCGGCCGGCATCGTCGCGCACCAAAAGGGAATGGTCCTCCAGCGTGCGCAGAATCCGGTAGGCCACGGAGCGATGAACGCCAAGGGCGCCGGCGAGTTCCGCAATGGTCAAGGGGCGCTCGGCGGCGGCCAGGATTTCCAGGGCCTGGATTCCGCGGGACAGAGTCTGAGACGGTGAGACGGTCGCCGTCGTTTCCTGCGGTTTTTTCGTGGCGCTGGGAGACATCATGGGCTCCATCCTATGTTGGGGTCTAACGCGGCGGACCCGCCGTCTTGTGCCGTGGGTCGCAAAAGACTATGGTTCTGTATGAGAATTTGTTGTTCAAATATAGAACAAGTTCACATATAGAACAATCTCCAGCCAGGAATCAATGATGATTGCTAAGTCCAGCCAGAACGCGGAGCCAGGCCGCCTGGGCCGCACTTCGCGGCCGCGGGCACATCACTTCCGTGGCAGTCTGGGCCGATTTGCCACAGGCGTGGCCATCGTGACGTTCGACGGTGCCACCAAGCGGCACGGCATTACCGTGAATTCCTTCACCTCGGTGTCCATGGAGCCACCGTTGGTCCTTGTCAGCATCGCCCGCACCGCCAAAGCCCACGACGAGCTTGCCGGGACGCCCTTCAGCGTCAACATCCTCGGGGCGGAGCAACAGGAACTCGCCCTGCACTTCGCGGGCCGTCCCGGGCCCGAGCCCCGTTGGGTCGAAGGCGGCACGGCGCCGCGCCTATCCAATGTCCTCGCCTACTTCGAGTGCACGCCATGGGCTGCCTACGACGGTGGTGACCACACCCTCTACGTGGGCGAGGTGGTCGACTTCAACTATCGCAACGGCGATGCGCTGGCCTTCGCCAACAGCTCCTTCACAACCATCCCGGAAAGCCAATTGGGAATGGAGGATCTTCTGTAGTTGCCGCGGCGCCGGGAAATGCCGCATCCACACACGCAATGCCGTTTCAGCCCAACCATCATTGGAGACAACCATGGGAATCCGGACCGGACAGCAGTACTTGGACAAGCTCAATTCGATGAACCCCCACGTCCTGATCGACGGCGAGGTGGTCACCGGGAAGATCGCCGACCACCCGTCCTTCAGGAACGTGGCCCGCACGTACGCGAAGCTCTTCGACATGCAGCATGACCCGAAATATGCGGACGCCCTCACCTACGAATCTCCCACAACCGGGGATCGCGTCAGCACTTCGTTCCTGGCGCCGCGGAGCAAAGAGGACCTTGAGCACCGGCATGCGGCCATCCGCACCTGGGCCGAGTACTCCCATGGATTCCTCGGCCGGACCGGTGACTACATGAACGGAGCGCTCACGGCCCTCGCGGCTGCGGAAAAGTGGTTCGCCCAGGCCGATCCGATGTTTGGCGAGAACATCCGCAGGTACTACGAGAATTGCCGCGAGAACGATCTGCTTGCCACGCACACGCTGATTCCGCCGCAGGTCAACCGCTCGGTGTCCGGTTCTGAGCAACTCGGTGGCCAGCTCTCGGCCAGGGTGGTAGAGGAGCGGGAGGATGGGATCGTGGTGCGTGGCGCCCGCATGCTAGCCACGATTGCGCCGATTGCCGACGAACTCCTCGTGTTTCCCTCGACGCTGCTCCGAGCAACGCCGGAAGACGCCCCCTATTCCTACGCCTTCGCCCTCCCGAATGACGCGCCGGGCATGCGCTACCTGTGCCGGACCTCCCTCTACAACGGAGGAAGCACCCACGATGAACCCCTCGCAAGCCGCTTCGAGGAGATGGACGCCGTGGTGGTTTTCGATAATGTCTTCGTCCCCAACGAGCGCATCTTCATGCTTGGCCATCCCGAACTCTGCAACGCCTTCTACTCCGAGACCGGCGCCGGGGCCCTCATGACCCACCAGGTGGTCACGCGGACCATTGCCAAGAGCGAGTTCTTCCTTGGCCTTGCGTCCGAGATCGCGGCGTCCATTGGGATCGACGGTTTCCAGCACATCCAGGAAGACCTCGCGGAGCTGATCGAAACCGTTGAAATCGAAAAGGCCCTCATGGTGGCCGCGGAGGCCCAGGCCGCTCCAAGTCCGGATGGCGTGTTCCTGCCGCATTGGCCCACCTTGAACGCCGCGCGCAACTGGTACCCCAAGGTTGCCCAGCGCTTCCCGGCAATCATCCGCAAGTTCTCGGCGTCCGGCCTTATGGCGCTCCCCGGCGAAGCGGACGTGGCCAGTGAGGCACTGCCGGACATCGAGCTGTACATGCAGGCGAAGACACTGACGGGACCGGAACGCGTGCGCCTCTTCAAGCTTGCCTTCGACGCGAGCATTTCCTCCTTCGCCGGTCGCCAGGCCCTCTATGAATACTTCTTCTTCGGCGACCCCGTCCGCATGGCAGGCGCCCTCGTGAACAGCTACGATCGCGAGCCGGTCCGCGCCCGGGTGCGGGAGTTCCTTGAGCGGGAGGACTGAACCCGCCGCGGCGCGTGCGACGACGACGGCGACCCCCGTCGTCGTCGTCATTTTGTGCCATCCATCACATTTGCGTAGTACGCTATTCCGACTGACCGTTCTGTCAGTAATTCAGGGCGACAGTCATCACCGCACCCAACACAGGAGTTTCAATGACCGCAACTTCCTCTGTCGACACCCAAGCGGGCCCAAGCAGCAAGCGCGAAGTGCGCAGGGTCCTCGCAGGCACCTTGGTGGGCACCACCATCGAGTGGTACGACTTCTTCATCTTCGCCCAGCTGACAGCGACGCTGCTAGCGCCGCTGTTCCTGACGCCGCTGGAGAAGTCCAGCCCCGGGCTGGCGCAGATCCTCTCCTTCGCCACGATCGGCATCAGCTTCTTGTTCCGTCCGCTCGGCGCGCTTGTTGCCGGACATCTGGGTGACCGGCTGGGCCGCAAGGCCGTCTTGGTCATGACGCTCGTGATGATGGGCGGAGCCACGGCCCTGATCGGCTTGCTTCCCACCTATGAAACCATCGGATTGTGGGCGCCGGTCCTGCTTATTGCGCTGCGCGTGCTGCAGGGTTTCTCAGCCGGCGGTGAGTGGGGTGGCGCAGCGCTGATGGCCGTGGAACATGCGCCGAAGTCCAAGCGCGGCCTGTTTGGTGCCTACCCCCAGATCGGAGTTCCCATCGGCATGATCCTGGCCACGGGCCTGCTGTACTTCTTGACCTCGGGCCTGTCCAAGGCAGACTTCAATGCCTGGGGCTGGCGTGTTCCATTCTTGCTGTCGGTCGTGCTGATCGTCGTGGGCTACCTGATCCGCCGGGCGGTGGGGGAGAGCCCGGTCTTCAAGGAAATCTCGCAGCGCAAAGCCGAAAGCAAGGCCCCGCTCGGTGAACTCTTCCGCAAGAACAGCAAGGAAGTCATCCTCGCTGCCCTGATTTTCATCGCCAACAACGCGGCCGGTTACCTGCTGATCGCCTTCTTCATCTCCTACGCCAACAAGGCCCTCAAGATGCCGTCGGCGCAGGTTCTTTTGGCCACGACGGTGGCTTCCTTTGGATGGCTCGTCTTCACCATGGTGGGTGGCTGGCTTTCGGACAAGATCGGCCGGGTCAAGACGTTCCTGATCGGCTACGGACTCGTGTTCGCTTGGATGATTCCGATGTTCGCCCTGATCGATTCCAAGTACATCCTCCTATACGGAACAGCCCTCTTCGTCCTGACCATCGGGCTGGGCCTTTCCTATGGCCCGATGTCTGCGATGTATGCCGAAATGTTTCCTGCCCAAGTCCGGTACTCCGGGATTTCCATCGGGTACGCGCTGGGCTCGATCCTGGGCGGGGCCTTCGCACCCTTGATCGCACAGGCCCTCCTGGACGGCACCAAGTGGTCAGGTTCCGTGGGCGTATACATCATGGTCCTGTGCGTCATCTCCGCGGTCGGGGTGGTGCTGGCCAAGGAAACCAAGGGCCGTCCGCTAGGGTTCAGCGCGCATTAGGCACCAAAGGCACGCCGACGCTCCCTCACCTATGACGAGAAATCCGCCAACGCTCCCTCACCTAGGGGCCCAAAAACCGAAACCCACGTGCGGTCCAAATCATGTGCAAGAGCGTTCCGGATTTTTCCCTCATTTGTGCAGGAGCGTCGGGTCGGAAGCCGACATATCTGCAGGAGCGTCGGGAAATGGGCCTTCAGATGTGAGCGTCGGAACTCCTGCGAATATCGGCGGGCTCAACCAGCCTGCTCCAAAAGCCGAACCGCGTCGTCGTCCGTCAGTTGCTCGAAGTGCTCGTAGAACGCGCCCACGGCGTGGAATTTGCCCGGCGTGTGCAGGCAGATCATGAAGTCGCACACCCGGCTGATGGACGCTTGGGCCTCGAGGGATGACACGGGGACGGCGGCCACTACGGTCGCTGCTCCACCGGCGCGGACGGCCTCGACTGCGGCGCGCATGGTTGCGCCGGTGGCCAGCCCATCGTCGACAAGAACGACAGTCTTGCCCGAGAGATCGAAGCTGATCCCCGGGTAGGTTTTCACGCGCCGCAGGAGTTCGCCCCGCTCGCGCACCTCCACGGCGTCGAGCGAACCCTGGGTGATTCCGTGCCACCGCATCCGTTCGGCAAGGGGCCGATTGATTATTCGGACAATTCTGCCGTTGGACCAGGCCAGGGCGCCGAAGGCGGTTTCCTCACGTCCCGGGATGCCGAGTTTGCGCACCAGGACGGCACCGTACGGTTGGCAGAGTTCGACGGCGGCCGCGGCCGCTACGGGGACCCCGCCGCGAGCCAGGCCAAGCAGGATCGTGTCTGGCCGTTTCCGGAGCTGCGGAAGCCCGGCTGCCAGCCGGCGTCCGGCGTCCGCACGGTCCTTGAAGCGCATGCCCATTCGTCTCACTTCCACGTAATCCAGCGCTGAATCAAGCCTACCTTTCTTGCCGCGGCCGCTCCTCGCTGCCACGATGGGCCGTGTGAACAGGCCCATCGGTTATTGGATCAAACGACTGGATGCCGCATTGGAAGCGCATCTGGACCGCACCTTGGCGAGGTTGAAACTCAGCCGGAGGCAGTGGCAGACACTCAACGTCCTGGCGGAGGCGCCGCTCAGCCCCGAAGTCCTTGACGGCGTTCTGAGCCCCTTTTGGGGCGGCGATTCGCGTCGTCGCGAAGCTGAACTGGCCGCGCTGGTAGGCCGCGGAATGATCATCATGGTGGACGATCGCATCAGCCTCAGCGAGCTGGGTCATGCAAAACATACGGAAGCCCACAGGCTCGTCGAGGACTCCCGCCGGGACATCTCGATGGGGATAGGCCTGGACGAATACGCCATGGCCATCAGCGTGCTGGAGCGGATGACCCTTAACGCGGAGCGGCTGGCCCCTTAAGGCCAGCCGCTCCGTCGTCAGCCTAGACGCCGAGGAACACCACCGCGGCGTCCTTGAACACCCGGCTGGTCACGGCGTTGCTGTGGTTCCGTCCGGGGACGAGTAATTGTTCCACCATGCCACCGGCGTGGGCGGCGATCGACGCGAGCTCAGGCATGGTGACAGCCCGTTCGTCCTTGTCTCCGGCCACCAGCAGCATCGGCATGTGCGGCACCGCCTCGGCGGGATCGTACGGTTCGCCCTTAATCGCCTCGATAAGCGACAAGAGCGCAAACAAATCGTTGCTCGGCAAGAGCTGCGCCATTTTGAGCAACCCCGCGGTGGACTCGTCTTCAATGGGCGCACCATCTGCAAGGTAGTGCTGGGCAGCCACGAGATCGAAGGATGCCAGCGGGTCCTCCTTGTTCGGGCCGCCCAACACCAGGCGGTGCACGAGTTCGGGCTGGGTTGCCCCGAATTCCCAAGCGAGCCGGGAGCCCAAAGAATAACCAATGATGTCGAGTCCGCTGGAAGGGTCACCATCGCGCAACGGGCGCGCGCCGGCGTCGGCCACTATCTGGAGCAGGTCCGCGCGGATCCGGCTGGGGGAGTAGGAGTCCAAGTCCTCGGGCGAAGCGCTTCGGCCGTGCCCCGGAAGGTCCACTGTGATAACGCGGCGGCCGGCGGCCTGCAGGGCGGTAATCCACCCGGTGTCTCCCCAGTTGAGCTTGCTCGACGAAGAGAAGCCATGCAGGAGCAGGATAGGTCGCAGTCCCGCATCGGTGCCTTCGGCAGGCTCATGGACTTCCACGAACAGATGCGGATCTGTCCCTTCCACAGTGTGGATGTGCTCTTCCGTGTGCCTGCCGCTCATGGTGTCAATCCTCATCAAGTACGGCGCTCAGGCGGACCCGGCGCTTGGGTGCATCATCCTTCGGAACCGTGCCCACGATGCCGGCAGTATTGTCCGGCACCTCGAACACCACCAGCGGTTCACCGACGTTGATAGTGTCGCCCGGCGCACCGTGGATACGGATCACTTTACCTGCCTGCGGGCTCGGCAACTCGAGGGCGGACTTACTCGTTTCCAGCTCCACGAGGGGCTGATTCCGTTCCACCTGATCGCCGGGGGAGACGAGCCAGTCCAGCACGGTCGCTTCAATGAGGCCTTCGCCAAGATCGGGCAAGGGAAAGCTGATTTCAGCCACGTCGATACTCCAGTACTCGTTGGATCCCCAGGAGGATGCGGTCAATGTTCGGGATGTATTCGTCCTCCAGGTCGCCGGAGGGATACGGCACGTCGAAGCCCGTGACCCGCTCCACGGGCGCCTTCAGTGTGTCAAAGCAGCTTTGCGTGATCAGTTGGGCCACTTCGGCTCCCAGCCCGGAGGTCAGCGGAGCTTCATGCACGACGACGGCGCGCCGCGTCTTTCCGACGGAAGTCGCCAATGCTTCGGCGTCGATCGGCTTGAGCCAGCGAAGATCAAGGACCTCGACGTCGATTCCGTCCTCAGCCGCGAGTTCCGCAACCTGCAGGCACCGCGCCACCATGGCGCCCCAGGCCACGAGGGTCAGGTGGCGGCCCGGCCGGACAATGCGGGCGCCGGTGAGGGTTCCGCCGTCGGCTGCGTCGACGTCGCCTTTTTGCCAATACCGGGACTTGGGTTCCATGAAGATCACCGGATCCGGCCGCGAGGCCGCGTACTTGAGCAGGTGGTAAGCGTCGTGCGGGTCCGACGGCGAGACAACCTTGAGGCCCGGAACGTGCGCGAAGAGCGCCTCGAGGCTTTCGCCGTGGTGTTCGGGGGCGCGGATGCCGCCGAAGCTGGGCACCCGGAGCGTGACCGGCATCGGAAGCTTGCCCCGGCTGCGGTAGTTCATCCTGGCGATCTGGCACACGATCTGGTTGATGGCGGGATACGCGAAGCCGTCGAACTGGACTTCCGGAATCGGGTGGAAGCCAGCCATGGCCAGCCCCACGGACATGCCCAGGATGCCCGATTCAGCGAGCGGCGTGTCGAAGACGCGGGATTCTCCGTGCTTGGCCTGCAAGCCATCGGTGATGCGGAAGACCCCACCCAAATGGCCGCAATCCTCGCCGAAGACCACCGACTTCGGATCGGCCGACAGGATCTCGTCCAAGGCGCGGTTGAGGGCCTGCTGCATGGAGATGTGTGTCCGCAGGGACTCCGTGGTTGCCCCGGCTTCGAGGGTGGCGGTGGTGCTCTCAGACATGTTCGGACTCCTCGCGCCAACGGGTGGCCTGGTTTTCAAGGGCAGGGGTGGTCTCCTGGAAGACGAAATCGAACATCTCAGTGCCTGGCCGCGGGCCGAGGGCTTCGATTCCGGTGCGGATCGCTTCTTCCTCGATCCGTGCCGCTTCGTGGGCGGCCGCGAAAAAGGCGTCATCTGCCACGCCCTCGGCGAGCAGACGCTCGCGGAGGCGCTCCAAGGGATCCTTGCCGGCGTCGATGCGCTCGTCGTCGAGGCTCCGGTACCGGCCGGGGTCGTCAGCTGTGGAATGGGGACCGCGGCGGTAGGTCATTGCTTCGACCACTACCGGGCCGTTTCCTGCGCGGCAGTGGGCGAGGGCGTCCCGGGTGGCGTCGTAGACGGCGACCACATCGTTGCCGTCCACCTGAATGCCCGGGATGCCGTAGCCGGCCGCGCGGCCAGCCACCGAACCGCCGGCAACCTGCCGTTCGGTGGGCACGGAAATCGCCCAGCCGTTGTTTTGGATGAAGAAGACAACCGGTGCCTTCATCACGGCGGCAAAGTTCATGGCTTCATGGACATCGCCTTGGGAGGAAGCGCCGTCGCCGAAGTAGCTGAGGGCAACTCCCGGCTCCCCGCTCAGGGTCTGGCCGTGGGCCCAGCCGACGGCATGGAGCACCGAGCCGGCCACTACGGCCTGGATGGGCGCGAGGCGGCTTGCCACGGGGTCATACATGCCGCCGTGCCATGTTGCTTTGTGGGTGGACATGTAGGCCACCATGTCCACGCCCATGGTCCTGGCGACGCCCATCTCGCGGTACGTCGGAAAGGCGAAATCGCGTGCCGTGTCGAGGGCGTAGGCGCTGCCGACCTGGGCTGCTTCCTGACCGAGTTCCGGAGCATAGCCGGGAATGATTCCCTGACGCTGCCAAGCGACGGCCGAGGTATCCAGGTATCGAACGGCAGCCATCAGGGAATAAAGCTCCCTGAGCTGTTCCGGGGCCAGGGGTGCGGCGTCGGCTGCGGCCACAGCGGGAAGAAATGAGTCCATGGACGTGACCGTAGTCACTGTGTAGGCCGTAGGCAATCCGCCTATTTGTGGCTAGGCAAACTGCCATGAACTGTCAATGGTTCCGTGGTAATGCATAGCAGTTTGTGCACCTCCCGCTCACCCAACTAATCCCCGCCGCCACCCTCGCCTCGCAAGTCCCAACCGGCTCCCAGCCTTCGCAAGCTCAGGCAGGGAGCCCTCGCCGGTGGGGCCCACGGCCAGGGAACCGCCCAGCAGTTGTTGTCGTTATGGGGCGTCAAAACGACAACAACTGCGAGTTGGTCGGGTTGGCTAGGCGCTTCGTGCCGCCTTGGCCTTGGCCCCGACGCGGCAGGCCAACGCGATGCATGCGATCAGCAGGAACGTGCCGATCAACTGGCCCGCGCTCTCGGCGTTCGAGAAGCCCACCACGAAGATGAGGGCTAGCAGTACCAGTCCGAACACCGTCAGGAAGGGGAAGCCCTTCATACGAAGCGGCAACTCGGTGCCTTCGCGGTCGGCGCGGCGACGCAGGATGAATTGGGACACGAGTGCCGTACCCCACACCACGAGGCAGGTGGAGCCCACGAGGTTGAGCAAGGCCGGCAGGACGCGATCGGGAAAGAGCAGTTCCAGCACGGTGGCGATGAAGCCGAAAGCGACAGAGACGCCGACCGCGGCCATGGGCACCTGGGCGCCGCGCAGCCGCGACAGGAAAGCCGGGGCTTCGCCGCGCTCGGACAGCGAGAACACCATGCGTGAGGCCCCGTAGAGGTTCGCGTTGAGAGCTGACAGCAGGGCCACAACGGCAACAAGGGTGATTGCCGTGCCGGCTCCCGGGATGCCCGCAAGGTTCAGGACGCCAGCGAACGGCGACTTCAACCCTTCTGAGTCTGAGGGAAGGACGGCGGCAATGACGAAGACTGAGCCGATGTAGAAAACCAGGATGCGCCACACCACGGTGCGGATGGCCTTGCCGACGCTGTTAACCGGGTCCTGCGTTTCCGCGGCGGCCACGCTCACGATTTCGGTGCCACCGAAGGCGAAGATCACTACAAAGAGCGCCGCGGCAATTCCGGCCCAACCGGATGGTGCGAAGTTACCTGTGATGTGTCCAAAGCCGGGGGAACTCACTCCAGGAAGCCAACCAAACAGCAATGCCGCGCCGATGATGAGGAACACGACAATGGCCGCAACCTTCAGGATGGCGAACCAGAACTCGAACTCACCAAAGTTCCGGACTCCGGCGAGGTTGATCGCGGTGAAGGCCACCATGAAAATCAGGGCCAGCGCCCACACGGGAATGACCGGCCAGACAGAGAAGAGCAATCCCGCCGCGCCGAGGGCTTCCGCGGCGATGACGACTACCAACTGCAACCACCAGAGCCAGCCGACCGTTGATCCGGCCGTTTTGCCCATCGCCTTTTCGGCATAGACGGAGAAGGCGCCGCTGTTGGGGTTGGCTGCGGCCATCTCGCCCAGGGCCCACATCACCAGGATGATCAGGGTGCCGGCCACAAGGTAGGAGATGAGCACTGCGGGACCGGCGGCGTGGATCCCGGCGCCCGAGCCGAGGAAGAGCCCTGCACCGATGGCACTCCCCAGGCCCATCATGGTCAGTTGGCGCGGCTTCATCGAGTGGCCAAGGCCCTGCGAAGGAATGGCGGGTCGAACCGCGGTGGACGTCGTTGTCATTCGTGTTTGCCTT
The DNA here is from genome assembly GCF_044358315.1 of Arthrobacter sp. FW306-04-A. GTDB lineage: Bacteria > Actinomycetota > Actinomycetes > Actinomycetales > Micrococcaceae > Arthrobacter. The sequence goes on along the minus strand of NZ_CP084559.1, from coordinate 2,794,135 downwards.
CTTGTGGAGGGTTTGTCAGCTGGTCCTCGTGGGACTTATCGAATTTACCGCTTACACACGGAAAGTGGCGAAAAACACTTGTGAGACCATGGACGCAATGTGAACGAAGATCGGCACGTTTCCTGCCGGTTTGTGCAGCATCCGGGTGAAAGTAGGGAAAATTGGTGGCTGTTGACGAGTTGGATGCCAAGATTGTCCGATTTTTCACCGACTCCCCGCGTGCGTCTGTCCTCGAGGCATCCAGGGTCTTGAAGGTCGCCCGCGCCACAGTCCAGTCCCGGCTGGACAGGATGGCCGAGCGGGGTGTGGTGGCTCCCTGGGTTCCTCAGCCGGACCCTGCAGGCTTCGGCTATCCCGTGGTGGCCTTCTGCTCACTCACCATCAACCAGGACCTGGGGCACGACGCCGTCGTCGAAGCCTTGGCCGCTATTCCCGAACTTATCGAGATCCACACGGTTTCCGGCAGTTCGGACCTCATGGTGCGGGTGGTGGGCAAGTCGAACTCGGACCTCCAGCGCGTGCTGGATAAGCTCATTGCCACCAAGACCGTGCTCCGCTCGTCGTCGGTGATCGTGCTGAATACGCATTTCCAGGGCCGCACCTTGCCCCTCCTGGAAGCGGCAGCCAAGGAGAATGCGGGCTGAAACATTTGGACACTCTCCCCAGACGGTCGTACCATTAGTTCTAGTCATTTTGACTTTAACTATCTTTCTGGTCCCTGAGGCAAAGAAGCGGGGTGAACACCGTGTACGCCACCTCCGCCAATGTGGCAGAGCGCAGGCTCGCACCGCCGTCGTTGGCTATATCCACGGTGATTTTCGCCCTCCGCCCGAGCGAAAGCTCCGGCCGCCCGACACTGTGGCTGCCGCTGGTACGCCGCATCCGCGAACCGTTCAAGGACATGTGGGCGCTTCCAGGCGGTCCCTTGCAGCATGACGAGTCGCTCCAGGATGCAGCTTCGAGGAACCTCCGCGAAACAACCGGGTTGGCGCCTCAATACCTCGAGCAGCTCTACGCCTTCGGTGGCCTGCATCGCTCGCCTGCCCAGCGTGTTGTCTCGATCGTCTACTGGGCGTTGGTGCAGCCCACGGAAGCCGCACTGGCGGACGAGTCAGAGAATGTCCGTTGGTTCCGGGCAGACAGGCTCGCCGAATTGGCCTTCGACCACAACGCGATCGTCGACTACGCCCTATGGCGGCTGCGCAACAAGATGGCCTACGGGTCCATCGCCTATCACTTGCTGGGGGAGTTCTTCACCTTGGCCCAGGTCCGCGAAGTCTATGAGGCTGTCCTGGACCGCCAGCTGGATCCGGCGAACTTTCGCCGGCAAATCAAGGGAACACCGGAAATCGAGGAGACCGGTGAATACCTTCAGGGCGGAAAACACCGCCCGCCACGCCTCTACCGCTTCACCGGCACGCCCGGACTCGGGCCAGACAACAGGAGTACACCATGAGCAGCGTCAACACAGCTATTCGGCTGATCACGCGGGAGGAAGCCGAGAGTGGCGGTTCCGCGGCGGGCTCAACGTGTAGCCCCGCTCTGGCGAAGGGCCCGTGGGAGTACGACCTCGCAGAGGCCCTCGCCGGTATTCCCGCCTACGGTCCCGGCGCTTCCAGCTCCGACGACGCTCCGAAGGCCACGCCCCGGCAGGGCCAATTGCCTGAAGAATACAAGCTGGCCAGTGACGCGGAACTCGACGCCCGGATCCGCGCCGCGAAGGAGACGCTGGGGGACCGGGCCGTCATTCTGGGCCACTTCTACCAGCGCGACGAAGTTGTCCAGTACGCGGATTTCGTGGGCGACTCCTTCCAACTGGCCAACGCGGCCCTGACCAAGCCCGACGCCGAGGCCATCATCTTCTGCGGTGTGCACTTCATGGCGGAGACTGCGGACATTCTTTCTAGCGAGAACCAGGCCGTAGTCTTGCCGAACCTGGCCGCTGGTTGCTCCATGGCAGACATGGCGGACGAGGACTCGGTGGAGGAATGCTGGGAGCAGCTCGAAGAGATCTTAGGGACCGCCCCTGATTCCGAGGGTAAGGCTCCGGTCATCCCGGTGACCTACATGAACTCGTCAGCCGCATTGAAGGCCTTCTGTGGCCGCAACGGCGGCATCGTCTGCACGTCCTCGAATGCGAAGACGGTGCTCGAATGGGCTTTCGAACGTGGTCAGCGCGTGCTTTTCTTCCCTGACCAGCATTTGGGCCGCAACACTGCCAAAGCCCTTGGCGTGCCGCTGGAGCAGATGCCTATGTGGAACCCGCGCAAGGAGCTCGGCGGAAACGATGAGCAGACCCTGCTGGATTCCCGCGTCATCCTCTGGCACGGTTTCTGCTCCGTCCACAAGCGCTTCAACGTAGGCCAGATCGAGAAGGCCCGCGCCGAATTCCCCGGCGTGAACGTCATTGTGCACCCCGAATGCCCCATGGAGGTTGTTGACGCGGCAGACGGCGCAGGCTCCACCGACTACATCAAGAAGGCCATCGCCGCCGCAACCGAGCCCACCACCTTTGCGATCGGGACTGAGATCAACATGGTGAACCGTTTGGCGGCCGAGAACCCCCAGCACACCATCTTCTGCCTGGACCCGGTGATCTGCCCCTGCTCCACGATGTACCGCATCCACCCCGGTTACCTCGCCTGGGTGCTTGAAGAATTGGTGGAGGGCCGCGTGGTCAACCGCATCACGGTGGACCCCTCCGTCAAGGACAACGCCAAGATCGCCCTCGAGCGCATGCTAGCCGCACGGCCGCTCTAGGCCCACCCCGTATCAACCAGTCGAATTGAGCCTGAAATGACTGCAGAACGCTCTCCCGGTGCTACGGTGCGGCGGCGACTCGTCGTCGTCGGCAGCGGTATAGCCGGACTCTATTCCGCACTGCTGGCCGCTGAAGCCGGTTCGGACGTCGTCCTGCTCAGCAAAGGCGCGCTGGCAGACAGCAACACCTTCTTCGCGCAGGGCGGGATTTCGGCAGTGCTCGAGCTGCCCGCCCCCGGCGATACCGTTGCCGCTCACATTGCGGACACCCTGAAGGCCGGCGGCGGCCACTGCAACGAGGAAGCCGTGCGGGTGCTGTGCACCGAAGCGCGCCTCGACATCATGGGGCTTGAGCGTTTCGGCGTCCGTTTCGACGCGGACGACGACGGCGATCCCGCCTTGGGGCTCGAAGCCGCCCACTCGGCCCCGAGGATCCTGCACGCCGGCGGAGACGCCACCGGCGCCGGAATTGCCAAGGCACTCATCCTCGCAGTCCTTGACGCGCAGGCCGCCGGGAAACTCCAAGTGCTTGGACACGCACAGGCCACCGGCTTGATCCAGTCCGAGGGACATGTGGCAGGCGTTGAATTCCTGCGGAACGGACGCCTCGAGGCTGTACGCGGCGACGCCGTGCTGCTTGCCACCGGTGGAGCGGGACAATTATTTGCCCGGACCACCAATCCCTCGGTTGCAACGGCCGACGGGCTCGCGCTCGCGTGGCGGGCAGGAGCGGAGCTCGCGGACCTGGAGTTCTTCCAGTTCCACCCCACGAGCATGGTGCTGTCAGCTGCTGCAGGCCCGGCGGCCGCCGGCGCTGATCCCCTCCTGATCTCCGAAGCTGTTCGCGGTGAAGGCGCCATTCTCGTGGACGCCAAGGGCCAACGATTCATGCCGGCCTACCACCCGGACGCCGAACTTGCCCCGCGCGACGTCGTCTCCCGCAGCATCGCCCTCCACTTGGCTTCACTCGGTGATCCCAACGGCCACGTCTTCCTCGACGCACGGGTGGTCGAAGCAGCCAAGGGGCAAGGCTTCCTCGAGAAACGATTCCCCACGATCAGCGCCCGGACCCGCGAAGCCGGCGTCGACTGGACCCGCGAGCCCGTTCCGGTTGCCCCGGCTGCCCACTACTGGATGGGAGGCGTAGTCACCGATCTGTTCGGCCGTACTTCCATTCCTGGCTTGCTCGCGGCCGGCGAAGTTGCTTGCACCGGAGTCCAGGGCGCGAACCGTTTGGCCAGCAACTCCTTGCTCGAAGGGCTTGTCTTTGGTCGGCGCGCTGTTGAAGGGTTCCTCGGGTGGGCGCCGCCGAACGGCGCTCAGCGCACCAACGCTGCCGGGACACCGTCAGACGAAAGTCGCCTTACCGCGTGGCAGCCTGAACTTGTCCCCGAGCCCTTCTCACGTACTGCCCTCCGTCGGCTGATGACTGCCAAGGCCGGGGTTCTCCGGACTAGGGGGTTGCTCCGGGAGGCCGCTGAGGCACTCAACGCTTGGGCCGACGTCGTGCTTCCTGAGAATGCGCCTGACTCGGCGGATTCCTTGGTGCACGAGGACGCCAATTTGCTCCTTGCCGCGCAACTGCTGGTGCAGGCTGCCGGGGCGCGGCGGGGGTCGCTGGGGGCGCATTACCGGAGTGACACTGCCGAACTGCAGCGTGAAACCGCCGTCGAAGAACCAGACCCGAGATACACCATCCGCCGGAAAGCGAGCCTCGTCAATGACTAGCCTGACCCTCCCCGCAGCACCCGTCCGGGACATCCTGGAGCGGGCCTTCGCGGAGGATGCGCCAAACGGCGACATCACGTCGCAACTGCTGATCCCCGCCGAAGCCCGGGCCACCGCCGTGCTCAATGCGCGCGTTCCCGGGGTCTTCAGCGGCGGAACCGTGTTCAGGGACGCCATGCTGCTCATCGACCCGGACACCGAAGTGGAGTTGCTGCTCGCCGACGGGGAAGCGTTCGACGCCGGAACCCACCTCGCGCGGGTCAGCGGCCGCGCCCGCTCGGTATTGCTTGCCGAACGCGTAGGGCTCAACCTGGCCCAGCGCATGAGCGCCATTGCCACTAAGACATCGGAGTTCGTGAAGCTGGTCGAGGGCACCAAGGCCCGCATCACGGACACCCGGAAGACAACGCCCGGTCTCCGGGTATTGGAACGCTATGCCGTGCGTTGTGGCGGGGGAGCCAACCACCGCTACAGCCTGTCTGATGCCGTCCTGGCCAAGGACAACCACTTGGCCGTGATGACCGGTGGCGATTCCGCCAAACTCACCGCACTGCTCGCGGCCGCCAAGGCACAGCTGGGCCACACCACGCATTTCGAGGTGGAGGTAGACAGTGCCGAGCAGATCGAACCCGTGCTCGCAGCCGGGGTGGACACGATCATGCTGGACAATTTCTCCCTTGATGAGCTCCGTGCCGGCGTGGAGCAGGTGGCCGGGCGTGCCATCGTCGAGGCAAGTGGCAACGTTAACGTCAACACGGTGGCGGACATCGCCGCGGCGGGAGTGGATGTGATTTCCATCGGCGGACTCACGCACAGTGTTGCCGCACTGGATTTGGGCCTGGACGTGACGCTGGACGTGAGCGTTTCCCCAGGCCTGGGCTGACGCCATGATTTTCCTCGACGCTGCGGCCACCACTCCCGTCCGCAGGGAAGTCCTCGAAGCGATGTGGCCCTACTTGACGGGCGAGTTCGGCAATCCTTCAAGCCATCACAGCCTCGGCGAAGCGGCTGCGAACGCGTTGTCCGCCGCTCGTGCGGCGGTAGCGAAGGTCTTTGGCTGCAGGCCGGGCGAGGTCACCTTCACCTCCGGCGGCACCGAAGCCGACAACCTGGCTGTGAAGGGAATCGCCCTCGCACGGCGGTCCGCGGATCCGGCCCTGAACCGGATTGTCATCAGCGCTATCGAACACCCTGCCGTCGAGGAATCCGCACACTACCTAAAACGCGTCCATGGATTCGACGTGGACGTGGTCCCCGTGGACAGGTACGGAGTCGTGACCCCTGAGGCGCTCCGGTCCGCCCTGCGTCCGGAAACCGCCCTCGTCAGCATCATGTACGCCAATAACGAGATCGGGACGGTGCAGCCGGTGCGGCAGCTCGCGGACATGGCCGCGGAACATGGCGTGCCGTTCCACACGGACGCCGTCCAGGCCGCCGGCTGGCTACCCATCGGCGTCAAGGAACTGGGCGTCGACGCGCTGAGTATTTCCGGCCACAAACTCGGCGCGCCTAAGGGCAGCGGCGTTCTTTATGCCAAGGGAAAGCTCAAGATCGAGCCGGTAGTCCACGGTGGTGGCCAGGAGCGCGGCCGTCGCTCTGGAACCGAAAACGTGTCAGGTGCCGTTGCGCTGGCCACGGCATTGACCCTTGCCCACGCTGAACAATCCGGATTGGCTGAACAGTCGAGACTCGCTGGCCGGGTCTCTGAGTTGCGGGATGCCTTCATCGGGACGGTCCTTGAAACTGTGCCCGGAGCTGTTCTCACCGGCCACCCCTCGCGGCGGCTGCCATCCATCGCGTCCTTCTGTTTCCCCGGCACCAGCGGAGAATCCGTCTTGCTGGAACTTGAGCGGCTTGGCGTGGTCTGTTCGAGCGGATCAGCATGCGCCGCGGGATCGGATGCTCCGTCTCCAGTCCTGCTGGCGTTGGGCATTGAGGCCGAGGTAGCACAGACCGCTGTCCGCTTCAGCTTCAACTCCACGGTGACCTCGGCGGAACTGGAGCAAGCCGCGCAAGCCGTGGCTGCCGCCGTCGGGAGCGTGCAGGGACTCGGTCGCCGCTGACTGTCCACCCCAACTGGCTGGCCGGGTGGCTCAGACGTGCCGCGCCCGACGGAAAATCCAGTGCCGCAGCATGGTGAAGCGCACGGCCGTGGCGAAGAATCCGGAGAGCGTGGTGGTCCAGAGGTCCTCGGTCACGGAGGCATCGGGCCGGAACGCATGCAGCACGCCCAGGCTCCCTCCCGTGATGACCAGGGCCACGACGATCACGATCAGCCCGTTCAGATGGTCCCGGGTCCTCTTCCGGTCGCCGGTGATTTTGAAGGTCAGCCGCCGGTTCAGTGCCGTATTCATGAGCGACGTGATGATCAGCGCTGCGGCGTTGGCCAGCTGGGGTCCCATCCACGGACGAAACAGTGCGTACAAGGCCAGTGACGTCGCAGTGCAGATGATTCCGACGCCGGTGAAACGGATGAGCTGCCGGACCACCGGATAGCGCAGGATACCTTTGCGACGCTTGCTAATAGGCGTTCTCGAAAGGGAGTTCTGCCGCGTCTCAGTCCTGGGCGCGGCAGAAGAGTCCATGGCACAAGCCTGTCATATCACGCCGGGGATTTCTCCCAGGAAGCAGCTTTGACAGGGTTCGTCAGCTCTCCGATGCCCTCAACGCGGCAGGTCACAACGTCTCCTGGCGCGATCCGGGCGCACTCAGCCGGGAAGCCGGTGAGCACCAGATCGCCGGGGTGCAAAGTCATGAACGAGGTCAGGTAGACAAGGATTTCGTCCACCTTCCAGCCGAGGTCGGCGGAACTGGCCGTCCGTAATTCCCTGCCGTTGTGCACGATGCCGATCGAAAGATCACGGTCGTCGAGGTCCGTGACGACCCAGGGCCCTGCAGGAGTAAACGTGTCCTGGCTTTTGGCGCTGATCCACAGTTCGTCGGTTTTCTGCAGGTCCCGTGCAGAGACGTCATTGCCGATCGTGAAACCGAGGATGGCGTCGCGGGCGTTCTCGAGTGTCAGTCCGCGGACTTTGCGCCCGACGACGACCGTCAGTTCCGCTTCCGGGTCCACGTAGCCAACCGCGGAGGCGAGCTCGATCGCGTCGCCCGGTCCGATGACACTTGTGGCGGCCTTGTGGAACGCTTGTGTGGGCAGGTCCCGACCCGGCTGGCCAGTGTTGTGTGCCATGCCGAAGACGTTGGCGGGAACAGACGGGGCCAGGAACGTGAACGTGTCCTCCACGACCTCCGCGCCCCTGTGCCACCCCGGTTGTTCCGCGCTGCTGCCGTTTGCCGGCGAACCTGGGAACGGGCTGTCCACTACGGTCCAGATGCGGCCTGCCTCCGAAGCGAATTCGACGGCGTCGTTCGCCACGAAGAATTGTTCATCCGGAGTGGTGGGGGAGATGGGGCGGACGCGGGCGATCCTGCGTGCACGTGAGGAGGTCATCAAGACATCCTACGTCCTCGTCGGACGATTACGGGTTGGTAAGCGACGGCGTGCGACCGACTCCCGCGGCAGGTGCCGTTCCCGCGCCTAGAGGGGCAGGTAGAGCTCCCCGACCGGGATGTCCGCGGCCAGGCGATTCGCCGGTCCGGCCAAGGGGCAGGCCCAGGCCTCGTTGTACGCGCAGGACGGGTTGTAGGCGAAGTTGAAGTCGAGCACAAACTCCTGCGCCTGCCCGGATCCCCGAAGGCCGTGGAAAGCGCCCTTGATGGTGTCCAATAGGTATCTGCCGGCACCGTAGCTTCCTCCCGGCTTACCGGCTGTCGCGTCGCGGAAGGGGACGAAGATGCCGCCGCCATAGCTGCGGAGGCGCCACACGGCCAGCGAACCAAGCTCGTCGAGATCGAAGGTGCCGAGGCGGAGGAATGGCACTACGCCGTCCGTTCCGGTCTGGACGTTCATCTCCTGCCCCGCGCCTTCAGGCGACAAGGCGGCGTAGCGGCGGAACTGGGGGTTGTAGTCTGCGGTGCGCAGGCCCGAGAACGCTTGCTTGCTGGCGGGCGTCAAGGCCGACGCCGGGTGGGTTCCGAACATTCGGTCCCGTTCCTGGCGCCAATAGACATGGGCCTGAAAGGGATCGCTCACCGCAATCTTCCGGACGTCGTCGTACAAGGCAAACGTACGCAAGCGCCAATCCGCGATGTCCACGGCGGAGATTCCCGCCACACTGTTTTCGTCCTCGTCAAACTGATCTGGAGCCATGCGTCCAGCCTAGTCGTACGACGCGAGGCGGAACCGCTCGCCGAACGCTCTCTGCGGGTTGGACTCGCGAAACGCCGACCGGGACAGGCGGGCAGCGGCCGGGCGCCGCTAGGCTAGTGCGCATGAGAGCGAAGCGGATCCCGTTGAAGTTTTCAGTCGCCGTCGTGGGGGCGCTCGTTGTGGTGTCCGCGGCTGGCTGCAGTTCCGAAGGCAAGGGCGGAACCGTCTGGACGGCCGGGTCCACCAGTGCGGCACCCGGCACAACGGCGTCGTCGGGCGCGAGTACGGCCCCGCCGTCGGGCACTTCCGCTGCTTCGGGGAGCCCCTCCACGGGAAGTACGGCGACGGCGGGGGCTACGGCCTCGGCGTGGAAGACGTATTCGGATGCGGCCAAGAAGGTCAGCTTCGATCTTCCAAGCGACTGGATTGCGCAATCGGTCACGCCCGACGCCGGCTCCTTGCCGGGCGCCCTGAAGGTCGTGGTCAAGGACGCCAAGGGAGGGTATCTGGCGACCCTGCACACCGGGCTGCCGGTAGAGAGCCCAGCCGACTGTAGTCCGGCCGCCAAGCGGCCTTATGTGGTAGTCAGCAGCGTCCCCATTGATCTGCCCATTGCGGATCGCGATTCCACGATTCCTCCGCACGTGGTGTTCAGGGTCATTCAGGGCTACAAGTTCTTCGGTTCGTACGGCATCACCAACATGGTGGCTGGAACTGATGGCCAGGCCTGCCAACTCCGGAATCTCGTGGTGGGGCCCGCAGGAAAAGGCAACTACTACTTTGGGGACATGCCCGCCGTGCACGCTTTTGCCACGGACGAAGTAGTTGCGCCCGCGAAGTCCTTCGACACCCTGGACCAAGCAGCCAAATACGTCGACCAGGGTTCGGAATTCGCCAACGTCCAGCGAATGCTACTGTCTCTGAAGATCAATCTGTAGAACCACGATTGACACTTACACTCGTCGGCGCCAACTCTGCATAATCACTGGGTTGTCCAGCCGCAACACTCCGGAGATCCATGGAACGCAACGTTGCTGCCGAGCTCGTTTTCAAGACCGTCGCCAACACCAAGGTGGCGATGGCAATCGCCGTGGCCAGCAATCCAGGCTACGAATCGTTGACCGAAGAATTGTCAGTCACAGTGGAGGGCAAAACTGTTCCGCTCACTGAGTTGACGGACCACCATGGTGGACGTTTCCACTACATGGAGTTCGCCGAACCCAGCGAGGTCACGGTGGATTACCGGGCCTCGGTGAAGGGCTTTGGCGTCCCGGATGAGTCCGCGCGGATGGAACTTATCCGGTATGTGCGGCCAAGCCGTTATGCCGAGTCTGATCGGTTGCTTCCGACGTCCTACGCCGAGTTCGGGGGATTGCACGGCGAGGAGCTGTTGCAGGCCGTCCGGAACTGGGTCCACGACGAACTGCGTTACATCAGTGGATCATCCCGGGGGACAGATGGCGCAGTGGAAACGCTCCTGCACCGCAAAGGGGTTTGCCGGGACTTCGCCCACCTTGCCATTGCCCTCCTCCGCTCCAAGGACATCCCCGCCCGGCTCGCGGCCGTTTATGCCCCCGGGCTGAGCCCCATGGACTTCCATGCCGTGGCGGAGGCCCACATCGGCGGAACCTGGTACGTGATCGACCCCACCGGCCTGGCTCCTCGGGAGTCCATGCTCCGCATCACCGCTGGCCGTGACTCCTCGGACACTGCGTTCTTGTCCACGGTGGGCGGAAGCTTGTCGTTGAAGAGCTTGAAGGTCACCGCGGTAGTGGCCGACGAACTGCCGGATGAGGATCCCGCAAAGCTCGTCGTCCTGCGCTAAACGCCGTACGGCCGCCTATTTGTGTGCCACGAACGCTTGCAGCTTTTCGGTCAACCTGAGAAGCTCACGCTGTTCCTCGGCCGTCAGGGCCGGAGCCACAAGCTCGGCGATGTCGCGGATGTGCTCACGGCCGATCTCTTTCTGCAGTTCCTGCCCGGCTTCAGTAAGCCCAAGAAGAATCCCACGGCCGTCGTCGGGGGCGATGCTGCGTTCGACGAGTCCGCGCTTCTCCAACCTGTCAACCAAGCGGCTCAGGCTCGATTGGCTGAGCAGGACATGATCGTTGATCTCGTTCAACCGCAGTTTGCCCGTGGGGCATCGGGAGAGCGTGAACAGGACGTCATACTCCTTGATGGGGAGCTTCTTGAACGCCTGTCCGGCCTGGAGCCGGCGCATCACCGCCACCTGGGAGCGGAACAAGGACTCCCAGGTTTCTGCGGCGAGGCGCACGGCCGACGAGGTGGGCGCCTTGGTGCTCACGCCGACCTCCCGGCGGGATCGGTCGCGTCATCGCTGGATGAAGCGGCCAAGGAAGCGGCAACGCGTGACGCGTGGGTAGGTGCGTCAGGCACGTGGGAGGGCTTGCGGTCCGCGAACTCCTTGCGCAGGACCGGAAGGACTTCTTCGCCGAAGAGATCCAGCTGCTCCAGCACGGTCTTGAGCGGCAATCCGGCATGGTCCACCAGGAACAGCTGCCGCTGGTAATCGCCGAAGTACTCGCGGAAAGTCAGCGTCTTCTCGATGACTTCCTGCGGGCTGCCCACCGTCAGCGGCGTCTGGGAAGTGAAGTCTTCCAAGGAAGGCCCGTGGCCGTAGACCGGAGCATTGTCGAAGTAGGGGCGGAATTCCTTCACCGCATCCTGGGAGTTCTTGCGCATGAAGAACTGCCCGCCGAGGCCCACAATGGCCTGGTCTGCCTTGCCATGGCCGTAGTGCTCGTAGCGTTCGCGGTACAGGCCGATCAGCTGCTGGTAGTGCTCCTTGGGCCAGAAGATGTTGTTGGCGAAGAAACCGTCGCCATAATACGCGGCAAGTTCCGCGATCTGGGGACTGCGGATGGAGCCGTGCCAGACGAAGGGCGCGACGCCGTCGAGCGGGCGGGGTGTGGACGTGAAGTTCTGCAGCGGGGTGCGGTATTTGCCACTCCAGTTCACGGTGTCCTCATCCCAGAGCCGGCGCAGCAGGGAGTAGTTCTCCACGGCAAGTTCGATTCCGTCCTGGATGTTCTTGCCGAACCAGGGGTAAACCGGAGCCGTGTTGCCCCGGCCCATGATGAGGTCCACGCGGCCATCCGCCAGGTGCTGGAGCATGGCGAAGTCTTCGGCGATCTTCACGGGATCGTTCGTGGTGATCAGTGTGGTGGACGTGGACAGCGTGATGCGTTCCGTCTGCGCCGCGATGTAGGCCAAAGTGGTGGTGGGGGAGGAGGAGAAGAAGGGGCGGTTGTGGTGCTCGCCGATCGCATAGACGTCCATGCCGATCTCTTCGACCTTCTTGGCAATGGCCACGGCGGCCTTGATGCGCTCGTTCTCCGTGGGGGTGTGGCCCGTGGTGGGGTCAGTGGTGATATCGCTGACGCTGAATACGCCGATCTCCATGATGTACCTTTCTGCCTGCCCGATTGGTGTCCGGGCTCTGCCAACAGTCTACCTCAAGATAGATGCATTTGCATGTATCACTCGCTGCAACAGGGCACGGCATCATTTTGTTCCCGGTGTGTCGCCTTACTCGGCGGGGCCGGAAGCGGATCGGCGGCCCGTGACTCTGGGGATCATTCCGGTGGTCCAGTCCAGATGGTCTGCCTGGCCATGGCCGGCCATGCCATCCTTCGCGACGTCGGGACGCTGCGTGAGTGCCTTGAGCAGCGCCTTCTTCTCGCGCCGGCCTTCGACCAGTTTGTAGAGCACCGGCACCAGGACGAGGGTCAGTGCCGTAGACGAGACGAGGCCACCGATGACCACAATGGCCAGTGGCCGGGAAATGAAGCCGCCGCCTCCCGTGAAGCCCAGGGCCATGGGCGTGAGGGCGAAAACAGTGGCGAGGGCGGTCATCAGGATGGGCCGCAGCCGCTGCCGGGCGCCGTGGGTGATGGCTTCTGCCACACTCATTCCGGCGCCGCCGCCGTGTGGCTTGCGGTACTGGTTGATGAGGTCGATCAGCACGATCGCATTGGTCACCACGATTCCCACCAACATCAGCATGCCGATGAGGGAAGGAAGCCCGAGCGGGACGCCTGTGACCAGGAGCAAGGCGACGGCACCTGTCGCCGCGAAAGGCACGGATACCAGCAGGATAAGGGGCTGGATGAGGGATTTGAATGCGGCAACCATGATCACATAGACAATGGCGACGGCCGCGAGGAGAGCGAGGCCGAGTTGCCGGAACGAGTCCGCCTGCTGCGTTGTTGCGCCGCCGATCGCGGCAGTGACGCCAGCAGGAAGCTGCACGGAGTCGAGCCGGTCACGGACGGCCGTGCTGACGGCACCAAGGTTGGAGCCCGACGGCGTGACAGTCACCTTCGCGCTTCGCTGGCCGTTGCTGCTGGTGATGGACACCGGCGTTTCCACTGGGTCCACGGAAGCGATGCTGGACAGCGGAACCGGTCCTGATGCCGTCGGGAGGTTGATGGCCCTGACATCGGCGATGCTGCTGAAATGCGTGCCTTCGCCGATTTGGACCGGAAAGTCCGTGGTGTCGATACGAACCGTGCCTGCGGGTACGGGACTGACGGTGGACGCCAGGACTCCGGCCACTTGTTCCTCGTTCAGCCCGGCGGCGACGGCCTTGGCTCGATCGACCCTAACCTGCACTACGGACTGGCTGGCATCCAGGTTGGTGGCTACCTCGGAACTCCCGGGTACCCCGTCCATGGCCTTCGCCACAGCGTCGCTTGCGGATTTCAGATCAGCGGCGTTGGCGGCGTTGATGGTGATGTCCACGCTGGAAGACGTGCCCAGGCCGCCCTGTTGGGCGCCAACAGTGACCTTTCCTGCGGCCGCGGCGCTTGCGAGCCGGGACCGGACCGTGTCCTGCAGCTTCTGCTGGTCGGCTTTGTCGTCCGTCACTACCGTGAATGTCGAGTTCGAGGCACCACTTGACGTGAGGGCGGCGAAACCTGTCTGGGCGTTGCCTGACGTTACCTGTACGTCCTTGATGCCCTCGATCCCGCGCAGGACCGATTCCACTTGGGCAGCGGCGGCGCCAGTCTGCTCCAGGCTGGTACCGGCGGGAAGAACCTGGCGCACGGTCATGCTGTTTTGACCGGAGCTGCCTAGCAGGTCTGTGGCCAGCAGCGGGGACATGGCTGCTGTTCCACCCAACACGAGGAGCGCGGCGACGATGGTCACGACCGGGTGCTTCTGGGTCTTGGCCAGGATGGGCAAGTATCCGCGTTGCAGCAGGCTGCGCTGCTCTGCCTCGTGCGCAGCTGCAACGGCGCGCTCGGCGGCACGGGCGTCCTTGGGGCCGGGAAGAGATGGCGACTTGAGGAACCAATAGGCCAACACCGGAACGATGGTGAGCGACACGAGCAACGAGGACAATAGCGCGATGGTCACCGTCAGGGCGAAGGGGCGGAACAGCTCGCCCGCCAGATTGCCCACGAAGGCGATCGGCAGAAAAACGGCCACCGTCGTGAGGGTGGACGCCGTGATGGCCCCGGCAACTTCCCGGATGGAGTTGAGGATTGCCGCGAGTTTGTGTTCTCCATAGCTGAGGTGGCGTTTGATGTTCTCGATCACAACGATCGAGTCGTCCACCACGCGGCCGATCGCAATGGTCAACGCGCCCAGGGTAAGGATGTTCAGCGAGTAGTGGGTTGCTGATATTCCGATGAACGTGATCAGGAGAGACAGGGGAATGGACACTGCCGTCACCAAGGTGGAGCGAACGGACATCAGGAACACAAGGATGACGGCTACGGCGAAGCCCAGTCCAAGCAGCCCCTCCGTGGTGAGGTCCTTGATGGATTTTTCGATATACGGGGCTTGGTCGAACACCGGGGTGAAGTGCGCATTGGAGCCGAGTTCGGCCTCCATCTGGGCGAGTGAATCCTTGACCGCGTGCGAAATGGCAACCGTATCGCCGTCGGGCTTTTTCGTCACGGAGAGGGCCAGGGTCGGCTTCCCGTTGGTGCGGGTGATGGAGGTCGCGGCGTCGTCCTTGATGCTCACATCCGCGACGGTGCCGATGGTGGTACCGCCCTTGGCCCCGGCGAGCGGCAAGCCCTTGATGACATCGAGGGAGTCCACGGGGCTGCCGATCTGGAGGGACAACGTCTTGCCTTGGTCCTCGATGGTCCCGGCGGGAACCAGCGTGCCGTTGTTCTTGAGGGCGTTTGTGAGCGACTGGACCGTGGCACCGGTTGCGGCCATGGCCTGGGCCTTGGGCTGGATCAGGATGTGCTGGGTTGCCCCGCCGGTCACGTCGGCGCTACGGACCCCGTCCAGCTTCTGGAGCCGGGGAACGCTGAGCCGCTGAAGGTCCGTGTTCAGCTCACTCAGCGGCTTGTCCGAAGACACGGCCAAAAACACGATAGGGAAGTCGCTGATGCTGCCGGCAAAGGAGCGGGGCTCGACATTGGCCGGTAGTACCCGTTTCGCGTTGGAGATGGCGCGATCAATCTGGTTGCGCGCGCGGTCCAGGTTCGAACCGTAGGTGAACACCATGGTGATCTGCGAAACGCCGTTCCGCGATGTCGACGTGGTCGATTCCAGGCCCTCGACGCTGTTCAATGCTGTTTCGAGGGGCCGGCTGAGTTGCTTGTCGACAACTTCCGGAGACGCGCCCGGCATGGCCGTGATCACCGAAATCTGCGGAAACTCGATCGAGGGGATGAGTTCCTGTTTGAGTGAGGACATGGTGATCACTCCGAACACCGCAGCGAAAACGGTGATCAGCGCGATCAATGCCCTGTTCGCCAGTGAAAGCCTTGCCAGACGGAACATTGCACTGTCTCCTGGGGTCTACGGTCTGTCTCGTGTCTTGAACTGGCCGCAGCCCGGACTGTTACTAGTGCTGGACGGCGTTGGCAGCCTCGAGTTGGAGCGAACGGGCGGTGCTCGCTTCCAGTTCCGCGGCAAGCTCCGGGTTGTCGTTCAGCTTGACGCCGTAGCCCGGCATCATTTCCTTGAGCTTGGATTGCCAGCCCTTGAAGTTCCTCGGGAAGGATCGCTGCAGCATCTCGATCATGATCGGAACTGCAGTGGATGCACCAGGCGATGCGCCGAGCAGTGCGCCGATGGAGCCGTCGCGAGCCGTGATGACCTCGGTGCCGAACTGAAGCACGCCGCCCTTTCGGGAGTCCTTCTTGATGATCTGCACGCGCTGGCCCGCTGTGATCAGCTCCCAGTTGCCGCCGTCGGCCTGGGGGTAGTACTCGCGGAGGGATTCCACCTTGGCATCGTGGCGCTTGGCCACTTCTTTGATCAGGTAAGCGGTCAGGTCCATATTGTCCTTGGCCACGGCGAGCATCGGGATGATGTTGCTCGGACGGATGGACAGCGGCAAGTCAAGGTAGCTGCTGGTCTTAAGGAAATTCGTGGAGAAACCGGCGTACGGGCCGAAGAGCAGGGAGCGCTTGCCGTTGACATAGCGGGTGTCGAGGTGCGGCACGGACATGGGCGGGGCGCCGACGGAGGCCTGGCCGTACACCTTGGCGCTGTGCTGGCTGGCGATGGCCTCGTCGGTGCAGCGGAAGAACTGGCCAGAGACCGGGAAACCGCCGTAGCCCTTGCTCTCCGGGATGCCGGATGCCTGCAGCAGGTGGAGTGCTCCACCGCCGGCGCCCACAAAGACGAACTTGGCGTGGATCCGGCCGTGTTCGCCGGAAGCGGGGTGCTTGAGCGAAAGGTCCCAGCCGCCGTCGGAGGCTTTGCGGACGTTGGTGACGTCGTGGCCGTAATTGACTTCAACGCCGTTGTTGGCGAGGTAGCCGGTCAGCTCGCGGGTCAAGGCCCCGAAGTCGACGTCGGTGCCTTCCGCTGCGCGGGTGGCGGCCACGCGCTGCTTGGCGCCCCGGCCCTTGACGATCAAAGGAGCCCACTTGGCGATCTGTGCCTGGTCTTCCGTGTATTCCATGCTGCGGAAGAGGGTGTTGGGCTTGAGTGCTTCGTAACGGGTCTTGAGGAAGTCTGCGTGCTTGTCGCCGATGACAAAGCTCATGTGCGGAACGGTGTTGATGAAGCCCTTGGGGGAGCCGATCAACTTGTTGTCCACCAAGTGGGACCAAAACTGCCGGGAAAGCTGAAATTGCTCGTTGATGTGCAGGGCCTTGGACGGGTCAACAGAGCCGTCCTTCGCTGCGGGGGAGTAATTAAGCTCACAGAGTGCTGCGTGTCCGGTTCCCGCGTTGTTCCACGGTCCGGAGCTTTCAAGGCCGGCTTCGTCGAGTCGCTCAAAGAGGGAGATGGTCCAGCTGGGTTCGAGTTGCTTGATGAACGCACCGAGGGTTGCGCTCATGATTCCGCCCCCAATAAGGACGACGTCAGCGTGGTGTGTCTTGGAAATGAAGGTCACGATCTATCTCCGATAGCGGCGGCACTGGCTGTCACAGAATATCCCCGCGTGGGCGCATAACTGAAATTGCGGCGGCCCGTCAAGACTTCAGGCGAACGTTTGTAAAATCTTCGTTTAAGACAGGCGATGCTGGGTACTTCTCCACGCGGTCGGAGAGAGCCAAGGCCGAGATGGGGAAGGCGATGGGGACCGCCGGGACGGTTGCGGCAATTTGGGCATTGATGGTCTGGTACTGGGAGTTGCGGTCGGAGCCGTCAGGGAGCCCGCGGGCGCGGTCGATTTTCGAGAACACCTGCGGATCGCTGTAGCCGAACTCGCCGTTGTTCTCACCGAAAAGGGTGCCCACGAAGTTGTCCGGATCCGAGTACGCGCCGTTCCAGCCGAGCAGGTGGAGCGCATGATCGCCCGGCGATTGGACCTTCTGGAGGTAGCCGTCGTCCCAGCTCACGGGCACCGGTTTGATGTTGAGCCCGACGGCAGTCAGCTCGGCGCTGATCTCCGCGTAGATCTTTTCCGGGGTGGGCATGTAGGCGCGGGTGACGTTGAGCGGGTAGTAGAACTTGAGTTCTTCGCCCTTGTAGCCGGATTTAGCGAGCAGCTGCTTGGCTTTGTCCGGGTCATAACCGAGCGCCGGAGCATTGTTGTTGAATC
Source organism: Arthrobacter sp. FW306-04-A (assembly GCF_044358315.1). Taxonomy (GTDB): domain Bacteria; phylum Actinomycetota; class Actinomycetes; order Actinomycetales; family Micrococcaceae; genus Arthrobacter. The sequence continues at coordinate 2,776,445 of NZ_CP084559.1, read as the reverse complement.
CGCTCAGCTTGGGCGGAACGAACTGGGACGCCGGCGACGTGTTGTCGATAAAGAACTTATGAATGAGGGTCTCTTTGTCGATGGCCATTTCGATTGCCTGGCGGACTCCAAGATTCTGGAGAGGCCCCACGGACTCGTTCATTCCCAGGTACATCACGGAGAACGGATCCCGTTGGACGATCTGCATGCCCTTTTTGACCAGTTGGTCGAAGGTTCCGGCAGTGACGAGGTCGTAGCCATCGATTGTGCCCGCGAGCAGGGCCTGAAGGCGACCTTGCGGATGGTCGAACGGAATGAAGTTGACTGTGGCTATCTGTCCGCGGTCGCCCCAGTAACCCTTGTAGCTCGTGAGGGTGATGCGGTCCGGACTCCATGAGGAGAAGACGTACGGGCCGGTGCCGACGGGATGGGAGGCGTACGCCGACGCCGGTTGCCCTGACAATTTCTTGTCCAGGACGTTCGCGGTTCCTTCGGCCATCGCTTTGGGGGACGACATTGCGAAAGCAGGCAGTGTCAAGGCTTGGAGGAATCCAGTGAAGGGCTTCGCCAAGTTGATCTGGACGTGGTCGGCAGAGATCGCCTTGCAGCTCTTGAATAAGGAGAGCGTGGCGTCGTCCGAGAAGGACTTGAAGACGCTCTTGAAGGGAATGCCTGGCACTTGTTGGCGCACGGTTGCCGGAAAGTTGAACCAGCGGTCGAAGTTGCTGCAGACTGCCGCGGCATCAAAGGCTGTTCCGTCGTGGAAAGTGACTTTTGTGCGCAGCGTGAAGTCGTACCTGAGTCCGTCATTTCCTTGGGACCACGCCGTGGCCAGAAGAGGCGTCGGTTGCCCGGTGGAAGCATCCACGCCCACAAGGCCTTCCATCACTTGCCGGGTGACGCGATACGACTCCGAGTCGTTCGTCAGGGCCGGATCGAGTCCAAGCGGCATCGACGGGGTGCCGAAGTTGAACGTCTTGCTCGGCTCCGGCGGTACGTCGCCCGCGGCCGATGTTGACGGTGCCGGGCCAGGGGCTACCGTGCACGAGGTCAAGGCCACGGCCAGAAGGCCTGCGCCGATTTGCAGCGTGACACGGCGAAGCTTGCTGCTTACCACTCTTGTCCCCTCAAGGCAGTTGGACGGGCGAAGGCCCGTGGCAGCCGGACCGCAGACCAGTCTAGTTCAGGGGCCTGAGTCCTGGCTGAAAACGCCGAAGTGCCCCGGTCAAGGACCGGGGCACTTCGGCGTGTGCGCAAGGGGGGACTTGAACCCCCACGCCCGAAGGCACAGGAACCTAAATCCTGCGTGTCTGCCAATTTCACCACTCGCGCTGGTGCTGGTACCTCGCCCGGATTCAGGTTTCTTGCGTCCGGGGCATATACCGCGCTCTATTGTACCCGCGGTTTTGCGCCAGCCGTTCCATCCTCGCCCGTCGCGGGCATGTGGTGGCTACTTGTCGAGCTTGAGGTCCCTGCGGAGCTTCGCCACATGTCCGGTGGCCCGCACGTTGTACTGGGCCACGGCTACTTTGCCCTCGGGGTCCACCACGATCGTGGATCGGATCAGCCCCTGGTACGTGCGTCCGTAGTTCTTCTTTTCACCCCAAGCGGCGTAAGCGTCCGCTATCTGGTGCCCTTCGTCGGACAGCAGGGGAAAGGTCAGGGATTCCTCGGCCACGAACTTTTCCAAGTCCTTCACCGTGTCCGGAGAGACACCAAGGACTTCGTAACCGGCGGCCCGAAGAGTTTCGAGGGAATCCCGGAAATCGCAGGCCTGCGCCGCGCATGCCGGAGTGGACGCCGCCGGGTAGAAATAGATGACCGTATTGCGGCCACGGTACGAGGCCAAGCTGACGTCGCGGCCAGTCTGGTCCTTGAGGGTGAAATCGGGGGCAATGTCGCCAGGGATGAGTCGTTCCGCCATACTTTGCTCCTTGCTTGGGTTCCCGAGCAATCAGCTTAGTGACGAGCTGTTCGCTTCACGAATTGGACCCGAACCAGATCTGTACGTCCCGGCCGATATACTGGCCTGTATGCCTGATATGGAACGGTGGCCCACCGGGCGCCTGCTCTCCACGGCGGCGCGGCTCGTGGAGCACGCCTGGAATGAGAAATTGCGCGGCATGGGGTTGACCCACGCCGGGGTCATTGTCATGGAAGTGCTTGCCGTCAAGGGTCCCACCACGCAGTCGATGCTCGCACAGATTGTCCGTGTTCAGGCGCAGACCATGGGGAAGACCCTCTCCAGGCTGGAAGCGCACGGCCATGTCAGCCGCGCTCGCGGCATTTCGGACCGCCGGAGTCAAGTGGTCAGTCTGACCGAAGCGGGGGGGCGCACGCTCGGGCTCGCCACGCAGTTGGAGCGGGAAGTTCTTGAACCCGTTCCCGTGGATACCGCCAAACTGCGGCGGGAACTTCAAGCCCTTGTGCGCGAACTGGCAAACAACCATCCTGCGGCTGTCGTAAATGTCATTGTGGCCGCGGCCGATTCCGGCGCATCGCCGGACGACGTCCCGGACTAGGCCCGCGCGCGGCCGGCCCGGGACACCGCGAGGCGGCCGGTTCGAGGCGAGGTAGGCCGAAAAGCAAAAAGATCCCGGAATGGCGTTTCGGCCATTCCGGGATCTTTTTTGGTGCACCCCCCGGGACTTGAACCCGGAACCCATTGATTAAGAGTCAATTGCTCTGCCAATTGAGCTAGAGGTGCAATTGTTTGTTGCTCACAACGCAAAGAAATAACCCTTGAGCGGCTATTGCCGCTCAAGGGTCCTTCCCTTGGTGCACCCCCCGGGACTTGAACCCGGAACCCATTGATTAAGAGTCAATTGCTCTGCCAATTGAGCTAGAGGTGCATTCGTCGATTTCGATCACCTGAAGGCTTTTCTTCCCTCGTTGATCTCCGCAACGACATGTAACTCTACACGAGACTTGCCGAAGTGTGAAATCGGCCCGAGCCCCCTCGGCGGCGCTACCCTGGAGGCTCCAGGACCAGCGCAAAATCGGGGTTTTGGTTATTGCTGAGAACCCACAGGGTGCCGTCCGGCGCAAGCGAAACGTCCCGGAGCCGGCCGTACCGGGCTGTGAAGTAAGCCACCGGAGTCCCAGCCGTTTCACCACTGAGGGGCACCGTCCACAATCGCTGCCCCCGCAACGCGCAGGTGAACGCCGTTCCGTTGACGATTTCCAGGCCGCTCGGGGAGGAATCCGCCGTCGACGGCCAAACAACCTTGGCATCAAGGTAACCGGCGCGCCCGGGCGCCCCGGTTACTTCCGGCCAGCCGTAGTTGCCGCCCGCTTTGATGAGATTGAGTTCGTCGTTCACATCGGGTCCGAATTCGCTTGCCCAAAGTCTGCCGGCGCCGTCCCACGCCAGGCCCTGCACATTGCGGTGTCCGTAGCTGTACACCGGATTGTTGCCGAAGGGGTTGCCCGGAGCCGGTTTTCCATCGGGTGTGAGCCGCAGGATCTTCCCGCCAAGCGCATTGCGGTCCTGTGCCTGCTCCGGGCGCTGCGAATCACCTGTGCCGACGTAGAGGAAGCCGTCGGGTCCGAAGCGGATACGGCCGCCGTTATGGGTGGGGGCTTTGGGGATGCCGGAGAAGATGAGTTCGGGCGTGGCAAGACTGAGGCGGCCGTCGGCGGACTGTTCCAGCCGGGTCCGGGCAATTCTGTTGTCTGATTCAGCCGTGAAATAGCTGTAAAGCAGGCGGTCTCCGGAGAACGTCGGGGAGAGGGCCAGTCCCAGAAGGCCGCCTTCACCGCCGGGCACGACGCCGGGAAACTCGCCAATGGTTGTTGCGTGGCCGTTCCGGACGGATTTGATGAGCTTGGTGTCCCGTTCGGAGATGATGGCCGTGCCGTCGTCGAGGAACACGATAGACCACGGGAGGGTGAGATTCAGGTCCAGCTTCCGAAGCAACTCCGGTCCGTTGCCTTCGGGCTTGGGGGACTGGACGGCATGTGATTCGCTCGCGGACTGTGGCGCTGCCGGCGACGAGCCGGTGCCGGGGGAACTCCCCGTGCATGCGCTCAGCAGCAAAGCCGCGATGCAGGCCGCCGCCAGGAGCGCCCGGGCAGGCAAAAGGCGGGGCCGGAGAAAGCTTCCGGAACCCGCCTTTGCCTGGTTCATAGTGTCAGCGGCGATTCCTGCGAGGCGGCCGGAAGCCGGCGGCCTCGGCGTGGGCGCTCGAGACAAACCAGACCCCGGCCTTGACCTCGTCGTAGGACGGACTGTCTTCGTCGTGATAGGTCATCGTGTCCGCATTGCCCTTGACGGTGTAGCCGTCGGGGCCGCTCCCGTCAGCGCCTGCGGCGGCCGAGCCTTCGCCGTAAGGCTGGTCGGCGGCGAGATGGCCACCCAGGGGCGTTGAGTTGCCTGGCACTCCGTCCGGGCCGGCTGCCGCGACGGCGTCGGAAGCCTCCTGCTGCTCTCCTTGCTGCCCCTCCGGAGCGGTGTCGTCGATCTCCGCCGCGGCGGATTCGGCGCCGGGAAGCGTCGGTGCGTGGGCGTCCGTGTATTCGCGGTGGTGGACCGGAACCGGTGCGGCCGGTGTGCCGACTTCGCTCCACGTGGCTTCCCATTCGGCGCCGTCGGCCAGCTGTTCGGGAGTGGTTGGTGCGGGAGGAGCGGAAGGTCTGTCGGCCGCTGTGACGTCGTCGGCCGTCACGCCCTCTTCGAGTTCAGGCTCGGAAAGGACCGGTTCTGGAACAATCGGCTCGGCCTCTTGGGAGACTGCGGCCTCGGAAGCCGTCTCCGCGACCATCTCTTCGGACAGCACCGGTTCCGGGAGTGTGGGCTCCTCGAATAATGGCTCCTCCATGGCGGCTCCAACGGCTGGAGACTCTGCCGCGGCGGCCATCCCGGATTCGCCGGTCGGGTCCGGGCGCTCCCAGTCGTCGACGTCGACACCGCCCTTCTCAGGCTCCGGTTCGCGCTCGGGCTCGGGCTCGACGGAGCGTGACTCGGCTAGATCCTGTTCGGCGGTGGCCGTCGCGGCGACCAACGGGGCGGAGCCTGTCAGGGCGGCCGCCGTAGTGTCTATTTGCGGTGACGAGGCAGTTTGCGACGGAGAGGACGGGGCCATGCCGCCCGAGGAAGACCTCGCGCTGTTGCGGCTCATCAGCCACCAGACAATCGCAACGATCAACACAATGACGATGACCCAGATCAACCAATCCATGGGAGGAGCCCTTCTGTTCGATTGGCACAGTTGTCGTGATTTGACGTTACGTGCGCGGCCGGGGACTGTCTAGGTTTGTCAATCGATTCGAGGCGCGCGCAACGTCCGCATCACTCCGGTGCCGCGGCTGGAAACAACTGAGGCGGAACCCGCATCCCCTAGGGTGTCTTCATGGACTTCAAGAGGCTGCGCATCCTCCGCGAACTGGCCGACAGGCAGACCGTCGGCGCCACGGCGGAAGCCATGAATGTGACGGCTTCCGCGGTGTCGCAACAGCTCAAAACGCTCCAAGAGGAGCTCGGTGTCGTTCTCGTGGAGAAGGACGGCAGGGGAGTCCGTCTGACCGAGGCGGGCCTCGCAATGGCGGGAGCGGCAGCCGACGTCGCCACGGCGATGGCCCGGGCGGAATCGACAGTGGACACCTATCGCCGGGGGTGGCAGGCCCACATCCGGGCAGCCTTCTTCCCGAGCGCCGCCGAGATGCTGTTGCCTGGACTGCTGCACCGTGTCAAGGCTATTGAAGGGCTGCATTTCGAAGCCCATTTCGAGGATCCTGGAACGGACGGTTTCGCCGGATTGGCTGCGGATTATGACATCGTCCTCGCCCACAGCGTGGATGGCGCGGAGGTATTTGCCCGGCATGGCCTCGAGGTTCTTCCATTGCTGGAGGAAGCCTTGGACGTCGCGATGCCGGCGGGCCACGAGCTCGCGGCCAAGGCGCGGCTGACGGCCCGTGACGTAGTGGGCTACCCGTGGCTCGGCGTTCCTGTCGGCTTTCCCTTTGACACCGTGCTCCGCCAGATCGAGCTCCAGGCGGGCACGACGGCGGTGCGCGGCCAGCGGTACCCCGATCTCCGGGTCCTTGAGGCCTTGGTTGGTTCGGGACACGGAATCTGCCTCCTTCCGCGCTACACCGCCCGCGCCAACCAAAGAAAGAAGTTGGTCCTGCGGCCGCTCGTTGGGGTCCGGGCCAGCCGCAGCATTGTGGCCCTTGCCCGTCCGGAGGTGGCCGCCCGTACCACCATCAGGCAGACTCTCAGCTTGCTTCAGGAGGAAGCCGCGGTGATTGCCCGCGAGCTTCGACTGGGTGACGAGTGACAGTTGGGCGGTGGGCTCAGTCTCACCCCGTCTCGCATTTTGAGACGGGCGTCCACTATTTGAATGAAATATTGAATGAAATAGCGCTAAATTTGCCTTAACCCGCCCACCGTGTTCGTTGGCCACAGCCCAAGAGTCATAGACTCGTGCCCATGAGTGACCACACCCCAATTGCGACAGACAACCAGCCGGACATCAAACCACGCAGCCGGGTCGTAACGGACGGCATCCATGCCGCCCCCGCGCGAGGCATGTTCCGGGCCGTAGGCATGGGCGATGACGACTTCGCCAAGCCCCAAATCGGTGTCGCGAGCTCGTGGAACGAAATCACGCCGTGCAACCTCTCGCTGAACCGACTCGCCCAGGGCGCCAAGGAAGGCGTCCACGCCGGCGGTGGTTTCCCCATGCAGTTCGGCACCATTTCCGTTTCGGACGGAATCTCCATGGGCCACGAGGGCATGCACTTCTCGCTGGTCTCCCGTGAAGTCATTGCCGACTCCGTCGAGACTGTGATGCAGGCCGAGCGCATTGACGGCTCCGTCCTGCTGGCCGGCTGCGACAAATCCCTCCCGGGTATGCTGATGGCCGCCGCCCGCCTGGACCTCGCCAGTGTGTTCCTCTACGCCGGTTCCATCATGCCGGGCTGGGTCAAGCTCGAGGACGGATCGGAGAAGGAAGTCACCCTCATTGACGCCTTCGAAGCCGTTGGTGCCTGCGCTGCAGGCAAGATGAGCCGCGGAGACCTGGACCGCATCGAACGTGCCATCTGTCCCGGTGAAGGCGCTTGCGGCGGTATGTACACGGCCAACACCATGGCGTGCATCGGCGAAGCTCTCGGCATGTCCCTCCCGGGCTCGGCCGCCCCGCCTTCGGCAGACCGCCGTCGTGATGACTTTGCCCGCAAGTCCGGCGAGGCCGTGGTCAACCTGCTCCGCCTCGGCATCACCGCGAGGGACATCATGACCAAGAAGGCGTTCGAGAACGCCATCGCAGTCACCATGGCCTTCGGCGGTTCCACCAACGCTGTCCTGCACCTGCTCGCGATCGCCCGCGAAGCCGAGGTCGAACTGACCCTGGATGACTTCAACCGCATCGGCGACAAGATCCCGCACCTGGGCGACCTCAAGCCCTTCGGCCGCTATGTCATGACCGATGTCGACAAGATCGGCGGCGTGCCGGTCATCATGAAGGCACTGCTCGACGCCGGACTGCTGCACGGAGACTGCCTCACGGTCACGGGCAAGACCCTTGCCCAGAACCTGGCCTCCATCAACCCGCCGGACCTCGACGGAAAGATCCTGCGTGCCCTGGACAATCCGATCCACAAAACCGGAGGCATCACCATCCTGCATGGTTCCATGGCGCCGGAGGGGGCGGTCGTCAAGAGCGCCGGCTTCGACGCCGACGTCTTCGAAGGCACGGCCCGCGTTTTCGAGCGCGAACAAGGCGCCCTCGACGCCTTGGACAAGGGCGGGATCAAGGCCGGGGACGTCGTCGTGATCCGTTATGAAGGACCCAAGGGCGGCCCGGGCATGCGCGAGATGCTCGCCATCACGGGCGCCATCAAGGGAGCAGGCCTAGGCAAGGACGTGCTCCTGCTGACCGATGGCCGCTTCTCCGGCGGTACCACCGGTCTCTGCATCGGACACGTTGCACCTGAAGCCGTCGACGGCGGCCCCATCGCCTTCGTTAAGGACGGCGACAAGATCCGCGTGGACATCGCTGCCCGCTCGTTCGACCTCCTGGTGGACGAAGCCGAGCTCGAGTCGCGCAAGGTCGGCTGGGAGCCCCTCCCGGCGAAGTTCACCAAGGGTGTCCTCGCGAAGTACGCCAAGCTGGTGCACAGCGCCTCCACGGGCGCCTACTGCGGGTGATTCCCAAGCGCCCTAGCATGTGCGCTTAATAAGGGAGGCCCTGAGTAATCGGCGTCCGCGCCGATTACTCGGGGTAGGGGCCTCCCGTCTGCCGCCCGAGCGGTAAGGTCGCCGGTATTGGGCTTTCCGCTGGCGAGAAATATGCCCAGTCCGTGGACAATGGGGTCCATATAGTGAGATGACAACTTCATCGTTTGACACTTATCTCACAAAGAGGGAACACTGAACGCATGATCGCATTCGTTACTGTCGGCGCCACCGTGGGCACTGTCGTACTTACCAAGCGCGTGGCCTCCTAGCCCGACTGGTAACGAACCGTCACGCGCAACCCCTCGAAGAGCCGCAAGGCTGAGGGGTTTTTTTTATTTCCCGCACGGGACAGCGCATTTAGCAAGAACCCGCACGAACGCAGTACCCAAGCAGTAACTTTCACTAATTGAAGATCCCCAAAGGAAGAGTCCGATGAGCAAAGGATCGCCGATCAGCCCCTCGCTGATGGCTGCAAAGTCCGCTGGAGCCCCCAAAGCTCCGGAAAAGGTCGACCGTCCGGCTGAAGCCGTCGTCGACAATGCTGCAACTCTCTCTCCTGTACTCGGGCCGAACAACGTTGTACCCCCAACGGTGATGACCGGCTCGGAAGCTATTGTCCGCTCGCTCGAAGAACTCGGCGTGGACGATATTTTTGGTTTGCCCGGTGGCGCGATCCTCCCCACCTATGACCCTTTGATGGCCTCCAAGATGAATCACATCCTGGTCCGTCACGAACAGGGAGCCGGCCACGCAGCCCAAGGCTACGCCATGGTTACCGGACGGGTTGGCGTCTGCATCGCCACCTCGGGCCCCGGTGCCACCAACCTCGTTACCGCCATCATGGATGCCCATATGGACTCCGTGCCGCTCGTCGCCATCACCGGCCAGGTATCGGCTTCCGTCATTGGTACGGATGCCTTCCAGGAAGCGGACATCGTCGGCATCACCATGCCGATCACCAAGCACTCCTTCCTGGTGACAGACCCCAACGACATTCCGCACGTCATGGCCGAGGCTTTCCACCTAGCCAGCACAGGCCGTCCTGGACCGGTACTGGTGGACATCGCCAAGAACGCCCAGCAGGGCACCATGACCTTCTCCTGGCCGCCCAAGATCGATCTGCCGGGCTACCGCCCGGTGGTCCGCGGCCACAACAAGCAGGTGCGCGAAGCGGCCCGGCTGATCGCCGCGGCAAGCAAGCCCGTGTTGTACGTGGGCGGCGGCGTGGTCAAGGCACATGCTTCGGCCGAACTGCGCGAACTCGCAGAGCTGACGGGCGCGCCCGTGGTGACCACCCTCATGGCCCGCGGCGCGTTCCCGGACTCCCACCCCCAGCACGTCGGCATGCCGGGCATGCATGGCACAGTCTCTGCAGTCACCGCACTGCAGCAGTCCGATCTGCTGATCACCCTTGGTGCGCGCTTCGATGACCGGGTGACAGGCGTCCTGAGCACCTTCGCTCCGCATGCAAAGATCATCCACGCGGACATCGATCCCGCGGAGATCTCCAAGAACCGCGTGGCCGACGTTCCGATCGTGGGCTCCGTCAAGGAGATCATTCCGGAACTGACCGAGGCTGTCCGGACCGCTTTCGAACTATCCGGCACCCCGGATCTCGACAGTTGGTGGGCGTTCCTCAACAACCTCCGCGATACCTACCCCCTGGGTTGGACGGAACCCGAAGACGGACTCAGTGCCCCCCAGCGGGTCATTGAACGCATTGGTGCGCTAACGGGGCCGGAAGGCATCTATGTTGCCGGCGTTGGCCAGCACCAGATGTGGGCCGCCCAATTCATCAAGTACGAGCGCCCCCATGCCTGGCTGAACTCCGGCGGCGCCGGAACCATGGGTTATGCCGTGCCGGCAGCCATGGGTGCCAAGGTCGGTGAACCGGACCGCGTGGTCTGGGCGATCGATGGCGATGGCTGCTTCCAGATGACCAACCAAGAGTTGGCCACCTGTGCCATCAACAAGATTCCCATCAAGGTTGCCATCATCAACAATTCCTCGCTGGGCATGGTGCGCCAGTGGCAGACCCTCTTCTATGAAGGCCGCTACTCCAACACCGACCTGAACACCGGCCACAACACCGTCCGTATCCCAGACTTCGTCAAGCTGGCGGACGCCTACGGCTGTGCCGCGTTCCGCTGTGAGCGGGACGAGGACATCGACGCCACCATCCAGAAGGCACTGGAAATCAATGACCGGCCTGTGGTCATCGACTTCGTGGTCAGCCCGAACTCCATGGTGTGGCCGATGGTCCCCTCCGGAGTCTCCAACGACCAGATCCAGGTTGCCCGCAACATGACCCCGGAATGGGAAGAGGAGGACTAGCCATGAGCCGCCACACACTGTCCGTTCTGGTCGAAGACAAGCCCGGCGTGCTGACCCGCGTGGCCAGCCTCTTCGCCCGGCGCGCCTTCAACATCAACTCCCTGGCCGTCGGCCCCACCGAGGTCTCCGGGATTTCCCGCATGACCGTCGTCGTCGACGCCGATGGCGACCTCATCGAACAGGTCACCAAACAGCTCAACAAATTGATCAACGTGATCAAGATTGTCGAGCTGACCCCAGAATCTTCCGTGCAACGTGACCACATCCTGGTCAAGGTACGTGCGGATGCCGCGACACGCCTGCAAGTCACCCAAGCTGCAGACTTGTTCCGTGCCTCAGTGGTTGACGTTTCCACAGACTCGGTGGTTATCGAGGCAACCGGTACCCCGGAAAAGCTCGCAGCGCTGCTTTCTGTGCTCGAGCCATTCGGCATCCGCGAAATCGTGCAGTCCGGCACCTTGGCCGTTGGACGGGGATCCCGCTCCATGAGTGACAGGGCCCTGCGCAGCGCGTAAGCGCTGCGTAGCCGCCCAACAACGCACCACAGACAATATCTACAAAGAAATCCACTCAAAGGAGTTACGCAAGTGACTGAAATGTTCTATGACGACGATGCAGACCTGTCGATCATTCAAGGCCGCAAGGTTGCCATTGTCGGCTACGGTTCCCAGGGCCACGCCCACGCGCTGAACCTGCGCGATTCCGGCGTCGAGGTTGTCATCGCGCTCAAGGAAGGCTCGAAGTCGATCGCCAAGGCCGAGGACGCAGGCTTCACTGTCAAGAACGTTGCCGACGCCGCCGAATGGGCCGACGTCATCATGATCCTGGCGCCGGACCAGCACCAGCGCTCGATCTACAACGACTCCATCAAGGACAAACTGACCGCCGGCAAGGCCCTGGCCTTCGCACACGGCTTCAACATCCGCTTCGGCTACATCGAGGCACCGGAGGGTGTTGACGTCATCCTGATCGCACCGAAGGCTCCGGGCCACACCGTGCGCCGCGAGTTCGAAGCCGGCCGCGGTATTCCGGACATCATCGCCGTGGAGCAGGACGCCACCGGCTCCGCTTGGGATTTGGCCAAGTCCTACGCCAAGGCCATTGGCGGCACCCGTGCCGGTGTCATCAAGACCACCTTCACCGAGGAGACCGAAACCGATCTCTTCGGCGAGCAGGCTGTCCTGTGCGGCGGTGTCTCCCAGCTGATCCAGTACGGCTTTGAGACCCTGACCGAGGCTGGCTACCAGCCGCAGATCGCCTACTTCGAGGTGCTTCACGAGCTCAAGCTCATCGTTGACCTCATGTGGGAAGGCGGTATTGCCAAGCAGCGCTGGAGCGTTTCCGACACCGCAGAGTACGGCGACTACGTCTCGGGCCCGCGTGTTATCGACCCCCGCGTCAAGGAAAACATGGCCGGCGTCCTCGCCGACATCCAGTCCGGCGCGTTCGCCAAGCGCTTCATTGACGACCAGGACAACGGTGCAGTCGAGTTCAAGGAGCTGCGTGCCAAGGCGGAGAAGCACCCTATCGAAGGTGTCGGCCGCGAACTGCGTTCCCTGTTCTCCTGGCAGCAGCAGGACGAGGATTACGTCGAAGGCTCTGCAGCCCGTTAATTGAAGGCACCCGTTGACGCCGCGGCAGACGCCGTAGCAATTCAACACAGAACGCCGTTCGGGATAGGCTCGAAGTGAAGCCGCCCGGCATGGAGGCCGGACCCGGTATACCGGGTCCGGCCTTCGTCGTCAAAGAATCGTTTCACCAAAACCCCACCTGAAAAAGAGAGCTAAAGAGGTCACCGGTGACTAGCACCAAGCCAGTAGTACTCCTCGCTGAGGAACTTTCGCCCGCCACGATCGAGGCCCTTGGTCCGGACTTCGAGATCCGCCAAACCGACGGTGCGGACCGCTCCCAGCTGCTCTCCGCAATAGTCGACGTCGACGCCATCCTGGTGCGTTCAGCCACCCAGGTGGACGCCGAGGCAATTGCCGCAGCCAAGAACCTCAAGATCATCGCTCGCGCCGGCGTCGGCCTGGACAACGTGGACATCAAGGCCGCAACCCAGGCCGGTGTCATGGTAGTCAACGCCCCGACGTCGAACATTGTGTCCGCGGCCGAACTTACGGTCGGACACATCCTCAGCCTCGCCCGCCACATCCCGCAGGCCAGCTCCGCCCTCAAGGGCGGCGAGTGGAAGAGGTCCAAGTACACAGGAATCGAGCTCTTCGAGAAGAAGATCGGCATCATCGGGCTTGGACGCATCGGTGCCCTCGTGGCTGCCCGCCTCCAGGGTTTCGAAACCGAGATCCTGGCTTACGACCCCTACATCACCTCCGCCCGGGCAGCGCAGCTCGGCGTCAAGTTGGTCACCTTGGACGAGTTGCTGGAGAAGTCGGACTTCATCACCATCCACATGCCCAAGACCCCGGAAACCGTGGGCATGCTCGGCGCCGATGCTTTCAAGAAGATGAAGGAAACGGCCTACGTGGTCAACGTGGCCCGTGGTGGCCTGATCGACGAGGAAGCCCTTCACGAGGCCCTGGAAGACGGTCAGATCGCCGGCGCCGGCATCGACGTGTTCGTTAAGGAGCCGAGCACCGACCTGCCGTTCTTCGGCATGGACAACGTCATCGTGACCCCCCACCTGGGTGCCTCCACCGATGAAGCCCAGGAAAAAGCCGGGGTTTCCGTGGCAAAGTCCGTGCGCCTCGCCCTTGCCGGCGAACTCGTGCCCGACGCCGTCAACGTTGCGGGCGGTGTGATCGCCTCCGAAGTTCGCCCCGGAATTCCCCTCATCGAAAAGCTCGGCCGGATCTTCACTGCACTGACCCACGCGTCCCTGACGCAGATCGACGTCGAGGTTGCGGGCGAAATCGCAAGCCTGGACGTGAAGGTCCTCGAGCTCGCCGCACTCAAGGGCGTGTTCGCCGACGTCGTGACCGAGCAGGTCTCCTACGTCAACGCACCCGTCATCGCCGAGCAGCGGGGCATCAACACCCGCTTGATCACGACGTCGGAGGCTGAGGACTACCGCAACGTCCTGACCATCCGCGGCGCGCTCAGCGACGGTTCCCAGATCTCCGTGGCCGGCACCCTCACCGGACCCAAGCAGGTCCAGAAGCTGGTGGGCGTCAACGGCTACGACGTCGAAATCCCGATCAGCGAGCACCTGGTAGTTGTTTCTTATGCTGACCGTCCGGGCGTCATTGGCACCATCGGCCATATCCTCGGCATGAACAACATCAACATCGGCGGCATGCAGGTGGCCCGCCAGAGTGAAGGCGGCCAGGTCCTTGCGCTGCTGACGATCGACACTTCCGTGCCGCAGCAGGTCCTTGAAGCAATCAAGGCCGGCATCGGTGCCGATATGGTTCGTGAAGTGGACCTGGAGGACTAGCATCCGAACCGTTTGAGTTAGAATTGTGTGCCGCAGTTCACATCGGCCACATATCATTGGCCGGTCTGCCTACAATGGCTTGGTCCGAAATTCGGATCCGGCGGCAGGCCGGCCAATACCTTTTGCACACACCCTGTGGATTCCTATTGCCTCGGCATGGTTTCAGGGAGAGCAGTGTGCGCACCCGCAATCCAGGACTCAGGGAGCCCTATGAACGCCGTCCAGAGGTTCATCAGAAGCCGTGTGCTGCTGTTGACCGCGGCCATTTTGATCGTCGCCATGTGCTTGTCCGTATTCATCCAGAGCCAGTCGCAGGCCGCGCTGAACCGGACGGTGGATGAGAACTCACGAGGCCTGTACGACATCCTGGTGCAAGCCAAATCCGGGAACAACAAAGACGGCGGGGCACTCATCCAGCCGGATATCGCCAGCGGCCAGGGTGGCATCAGCTTCCAGCAACTCGAGAAGATCCGTGGGCTGGGTGGCACCTCCGTTGCCGCGCCCATCAGCCTCGTCTCCCGGGTGACGCAGAACCTGGAGACCCCGCGGCTTGATGCGATGGATTACCTCGGCTACAACGCAGGGCTGGCTGGTGGTGCCACTGCGGGAGACCCCACCGGAACTGACTCCAAGAAGTGGCCCGCGCCGGAATCTGTCCTTCCCGCCCAGCCCAAGAAGTACCGCCTGACAGCCACTGCCGTGAGCTCCGACGGAGTGTCCCAGCAAACCCTCTTCCAGACCAGTGGTGAAGGCACCTTGGGCAAAGGCCAGGTCATTGAGCAGCAGACCGCCGGGGGCAAGAGCATCCGCATTGCCGGCCCGGCAGGGGAGACCGGGATCAAGTTCCCTGCACCAGCAGGTGGCTCGGAGCACAACCTCTTCAACCTCTCGGTGGCGCTTCCCATGGCTCCCCAGGTCACCGAATCCGTGGTCGCGGTCGACCCGACGGCCGAACGTGCCCTCCTTGGCCCGGCCGGCGACTTCCTTGCACCTTTGCAAAAGGCACCGCCGGCCGAGACCCGCAACGCAGGCGCGATCGGACGCTACTTCGAACAACTCTTCGCCAAGAGCCCCACGCAGCAAGAGCTCGAACAGGGCCCGGATTTCCTAGGCGTCAAGCTCAAATACTGGGCGCCCCTCATGACGCAGTACCAGCAGGCCAAGCTGTCCGGCCAGATAACGGATGCCTCGCAGGCCATTCCCTTGATCGTCCGGCAGGGAACTTCTCTCGACCTGAAGTACTCGGTGAAGATCCAGGAAATCGATGATTCCGGCAAGGTCGTCAACGACGTCGGCACTGTCTCGCGTTCCCTGGACAAGGATTACCTGCCCTTCGTGTCAAAGTCGCCGTTCGCACTGCAATGGCCCGGATCTACCGACCACAGCCAGTTGCTCGGTAACACCGGCAACTTCAGCCAAGGCCTGTACCAGCCTGCCCAGTGGAGCACGGACTTCGCGGCCGCACCCAAGTACAAGGATGGCGAAACTTCCGCGAATGGCGCCGTCGGCAAGTCCGCCACGCCGGGTGACTGGGTGACTGTCAACAAGCTGCCCGAAAAGTCGGCCTTTGGGGCGATCGTGGACCAGGCCCAACGCAAGCCTGTCGATGAGCGCTCGTACCGTGAGAACCTTCCTACCGGATCCAAGCCAGCCACTCCCTTGCCGATGGTCTACGGGACGTTTGATCCGGCCCAGATCCAGAAAGCAGCCGGCGACGTCAATAAGCTGCCCCTGGGCGGCTACGACCCCGCCCCGATGACGCTACAGAAGGACGCCTCAGGCAATGACACCGCAGCCAAGGGCCTCAAGCCCTCGCTCAGCGCCACGGGCTTGGTGAGCCAGTCTGCCGGTGCCATCACCGACTACTACGGCCTTGCCGCGGCGCGCGGATACAACACCAACGCCAACGTGATCGATGCCGTCCGGGTTCGCGCCAGTGCCGCCGGCAACTGGAAGCAGGCTCAGCCGGAGGTCGACAAGCTCGCGGCCCAGATCCGCGGCATGGGACTCGAAGCCACGGTTGTGGCCGGTTCTGCGCGTCAAGACGCCAACATCTTCGTCCCCGGTTACTCCAAGGACGACGCCGGCAAGGAGTTCGCACTCGGCACGGTCCAGCAGTCGTGGGTCCGGCAGGATGCCGCAGATGCCGTCTCCGGCTCGCTGACCGGCACCAACATCACCCTCCTCTTCCTGGCGCTGTGCGGAGCCACCTTGCTGACAGGCGCTTCCACTGTCAGCTACATCCGTCAACGACGAAGCGAAGCCGGGATCCTTCGGGCCATGGGCTGGACCCAAAGGAAGATCCGCAGCTGGGTCCTTGAGGAATTCGGCATCGGTGCGGCGATCGTTGCCTTGGCAGGCATTGCGTTGAGCCTTCTGAGCTGGAACCTGGCAACGGTCATTGTTTCCGCGTCTGTGTTGGTGCTTTACTCCGCGGCCGCCTACATCGCGGCCCAGCAATTGCGGCACCGGGACGTCGTGGACCAGGAGCCACAACACGATGAACGCCTTATCGCCGTGGATTCGCCGCTGACGTTTGCGTACCGCCAACTGGTCACCCACCGTTTCAGCTCAGTGTCGCTGGCCGTAGCCGTGGGCGTGTTCGGAGCGGCGGTTGGTGCCCTGATCGCCTTGCTCATCGACATCCCACGCGCAGCGGGAGCCAGCGCCCTCAGCGGCCTGGCGTCGGCCGCCGTCGCCCTGCCGAGTGTCATCCTGGCAGTCAGCGGGGTTCTCGTGGGCCTCGTACTGACCTTGGTCACAGGTCGGTTCGAACTCCAGGCCAGGCGCGAGCAACTCAGCACGCTCAAGGCCATGGGCTGGAACCCGGACATGCTGGGCCAGGTCCGATTCTTCGAAAATGCCTTGGTCGGAGCTGTGGCCCTGATCCTGGGCGTCCTGGGGGCGTTGGGCATAGGCCTGCTGCTCGCTCCCTATGCAGCACTTTGGGCCGCCTTGGCCGGGGTGCTGGCCGTACTTTGCTGGATTCCCATTGCAACGAAAGTGGTCAAATGACTGACAATCTCCATCCCGATCTGACCCCGACCACGGAATCCGCCGACGAGTCGTTCCAGACGCGCGCCAACACGATCGTCAGGTCGGCGGACCACGCTACGCCCCTGCAGTTGAGCAACATCACCATCCGCTATGGCGGGGACAAGGGTGGCGCCGAGCCGGTCACAGTCGTCGAGGACTTCAGCCTCACCCTCCACGCCGGCGAGATGCACTGCATCGCCGGGCGAAGCGGCTCAGGCAAGACCAGCATCCTGACGGTGGGTGCGGGACTCACGCTTCCGACGTCGGGCCGGGTCCTCTGGGAAGGCGACTCCCTCGAGAAGATGGGCGACGACGAAATCGCCGACCGCCGCCGCGCGCTGATCGGGTACGTGGACCAGGGCGGTGCGTTGATCGATGGCATGAGTGCTTTGGAGAACGTGCTTTTGCCGGCCGTTCCCGACGGCGAAGTGGACCAGCGCACCGAAATGGCAAAGGACCTGCTGGACCTGGTCGGACTGGGCCGGCGTATGCGCCACCGTCCGGCGCAGCTGTCCGGCGGTGAGCGCCAGCGTGTTGCCATCGCGCGCGCCCTGATCCTGGGCACTCGCGTCCTGGTGGTGGACGAGCCCACGGCCAGCCTGGACCGTACCTCGGCCAACCGCATCATCAGCATCCTGAAGGACACCACCAACGACGGTATTGCCGTGCTGGTGGCGTCGCACGACCACGAGTTGGTCCGGCTCAGCGATACGCTGACTGAATTGAACTAGTAGCCGATGCTTCCGGACTGGCCGTCACATGCGGCCGGTCCGGTCTTTCCATCTCCAAGAGAAGGTAACTTCGTAGAGTGACGTCTCCAGAAAAACCCCCGTTCTACATCACCACTGCCATTACGTACCCGAACGGCGTGCCGCACATCGGCCATGCCTATGAGTACATTGCCACCGACGCGATGGCCCGGTTCAAGCGCCTCGACGGCTACGACGTGATGTTCCTGACCGGTACGGACGAGCACGGCATGAAGATTGCCCAGGCGGCGGAAAAAGAAGGCATCACCCCCAAGGAACTCGTGGACCGGAATGCCGAAATCTACAAGGCCGCCCATGCTGCCTTGGGCATCTCGTACGATCGCTTCATCCGCACCACGGATGAAGATCACTACGCTGCCTCCCAGGCCATCTGGAAGAAGATGGAAGCCAAGGGGGACATCTACCTGTCCAAGTACGAGGGCTGGTATTCGGTCCGCGACGAAGCCTATTACACCGAGGACGAGACCGTCCTGAAGGACGACGGCGTCCGTTACTCGCGCGGTACCGACACCGAAGTGACGTGGACCGCGGAGGAGAGCTACTTCTTCCGGTTGTCCGCCTACCAGGATAGGCTGCTGGCTCTGTACGAGGAGCAGCCGGAATTCGGCGCCCCGCAGTACCGCTTCAACGAAGTCATCAGCTTCGTCAAGCAGGGTCTCCAGGACTTGTCCATCAGCCGGACGACTTTCGACTGGGGTGTCCCGGTACCGGGGAACGACAAGCACGTGATGTACGTGTGGGTCGATGCCCTGACGAACTACCTGACCGGGGTCGGCTATCCGGATGCCGAATCGGAGGCGTTCCGTAAGTTCTGGCCCGCGGACGTCCACGTCATTGGCAAGGACATTTCCCGGTTCCATGCGATCTTCTGGCCCGCGTTCCTGATGAGCGCCGGCCTGGAACTGCCCAAGAGGGTCATGATCCATGGTTTCCTGACCAACAATGGCGTCAAGATGTCCAAGTCCCTCGGCAACGTGGTGGCTCCGAAGGATTTCGTGGAGCAGTACGGCCTGGACCAGGTGCGCTTCTTTTTCCTACGCGAAGTGCCCTTCGGCGCCGACGGCAGCTACAACCACGAGGCAATCGTGGGCCGCATGAACGCCGACCTTGCCAACAACTTCGGCAACCTGGCTCAGCGTTCGCTGTCCATGGTGGCCAAGAACTGCGAAGGCAAGGTTCCAGTTCCCGGCGATTTGTCGGCCGAGGATTCCGCCCTGCTGACCCAGGCCGGCGGACTGTTGGACGTGGCCCGCTCTGCCTTCGAGAAGCAGGAATTCAGCCGCGCCCTCGAGGCAATCTGGGCCGTGCTCGGTGACACGAACGCCTACTTCGCCGAGCAGGCCCCGTGGGTGCTGCGCAAGACCGACGTCGAGCGCATGAACACGGTCCTCTATGTCACGTTGGAAGTTGTCCGCATCGTAGCGATCCTAGCCCAACCGATCATGCCGACGTCGGCAGCCAAGCTGCTTGAGGTGCTGGGACAGCCCGAAGTCGAGGCCCGCCAATTCGCTGCCATCGCCACTCCGATCATCCCCGGCACCCAGCTCCCGGCGCCGGCCCCGGTCTTCCCCCGCTACGAGGAGCCCGCCGAGCCTTAGACGCACGCTCACCTATACGGCCCTTTCCCGGAACGCCCGCTCATTTTTGCGGCGTGACACCCCCTTACCCCACCGGGTGAGGGGGTGTTCCTTTTCGCGTCCCATGACCGATCGGTGACCGGAGGCGGATCCGGCGCGTCGCTGGAATTCCAAGTGGTGCCATCGCGCCGGCGAGTGGGGCCTCACCCGGAGCAGGTAGCGACCGGGACACGGCGCACTGGCCCCTGCATGTAAACGCGTACCCGCCACTCGCGTTAATCAGGAGAAGGAAACTTAGCCTGAAAAGCAAGCGAACTGATGACACTTTCTGGGGAGTAACGGTCAAGATTCATCTCGCTGGTTGAGGTCTCACTTACTTGTCTTTCCTGAGTCTCGAAGACGGTTACTCCGCAAAGTCTGGTCAGCTCGAACCTGATCTGGTTGGAGGGACCGAAATGAAACGAACTATTGCGACCCTGGGGGTCGTGGGCCTGGGATTGCTGGGTGCCACGGTGTCGGCGAACGCTGCACCCTCGGACAAGATCACCATCTGCCATGCCACGCATTCGGCGTCGAACCCATATGTAGCAGTGACAGTCGGCTTGGGGGCGTTGTCCGGACATGTCGCCGACACCAACGATATCGTTCCTGCAAACGCAGGCCCCTTTATGCCCAACGGGCAAAACCTCACGCCGGAAAACATCGCCATCCTTAACGCCGGCTGCCGGGTGGTCAGCCCGCCGGTGGATCCGGTGGTCAGCCCGCCGGTGACCAGCCCGCCGGTGGATCCGGTGACCAGTCCGCCGGTGGATCCGGTGGTCAGCCCGCCGGTGACCAGCCCGCCGGTGAGTCCGGTGGACCCCGTAGGTCCTGTGGAGCAAGTGGCTCCAGTGGCTCCAGTGGCGCCGCCGGTCGTCACGCGTGTCGTTCCACCTGTGGTTCCACCCGTCGCCGCGCCGGCAGCGCCCGTTCCTGCAGCCGTCAATCCGGCCGCGGCCGGTGCCGCAGCCGCGCCGGACGCCGCGATAACGAATGTGGGCTACAACGTCCAGACGGCCGTTGGTGGGAAGACGGACACCGGTATCCCCGGTTGGCTAGCCGGACTGACTAGTCTCTTCGGTGCAGTGGCCGCATTTGTAGTCCTGAGGAGCGGTGTGCGGGCCCGGAAGGCCGGCCGCTAGGCAAACCCCGGTGGGTGCCGCAATACGATGTGCGGCACCCATCCACCTGTTGAACCGTCTCCGGGAGTGATCATGGCACGTCACCGCTACGCGCGGCAGCCTCGCAAAGCCGGCATCCGTGGCCCGCTGATCAGTTCCAGGGATCTTCTCCTGTTGGCGATGTGCGTCGGTGGGCTGCTTGCGTCCTGGCTGGTCTACGGTGTATCCGGCCCGGGGAATCCGGCCGCTTTGGACGCAGGGACGCGGCTGCTTTCGTCGTCGGCTCCTGCGAACAAGCCCGCGGCGAACCACGCGGTGGTGGGCGCACCTGCCTCTAGGGCGGGATTGCCGCTACCTGCGGCGTCGGCTCCATTGCAGATTAACTACCCGGCGGCTGGCCTGAATGTGGTCGTTCACCCGCTGCGACCGGACCCCGCCGAGACTGGCGGGCACAGCATTGAGCCGCCGGAGACGATGGATGGATATTGGCTCAGTCCGTTCGGAACCCCGGGGGCGGGATCGACGAATACCACGTACGTGATCGGGCACAGTTGGGAAGGCCTCGACGCGCCGTTCAACCACCTCAGCTACGCAGCAGCCCCGGGGGATGAGCTTCAAGTCGTTACGGCAACGGGAGCGATGACATACAAAGTCGAGTCCGTCACGACGTACACAAAATCGACTTTGAAGGACAGTCCCATCTGGGCGGCGGTGCCCAACCGCCTGGTCTTGATCAGCTGCTACACGCAGGATCTCTGGGGCAAGAATGTCGCAGTGGTCGCTTCACCCGTTCCCGGCCGGTAGCTGCTCGCGAAGGACGCTCCCCATGGTCGCGATTTGCCCGGCTTGCGACGAGGCAGATGGGGTCGAAGCGCATCAGGATGCCGCGGCCGGAGACGATCCCGAGAGTTCGAATGCTGAGACGATTTTGACCAGCATGTGGATACCTTGGCAGTCTGAAATCATGAGCGCAAAGCACCCCACCGCAACGATCAATCTGGCTGTCATTCCCGGCGACGGCATTGGCCCCGAAGTCATTGCCGAAGCCCTCAAGGTCCTGGAAAAGGTCGTTGCCGAAGAAGGCGTCACCCTCGAGCAGACCGAATACAAACTCGGAGCCCAGCACTGGCTCGAAACCGGTGAGACCCTCCCCGATGAGGTCCTAGCTGATCTGCGCACCCGCGATGCCATCCTGTTCGGTGCCGTCGGTGCAGCCCCGGGGGATACCCGCATTCCTTCCGGCATCATTGAACGCGAGATGCTGCTCAAGCTCCGTTTCAGCCTGGATCACTTTGTGAACCTGCGCCCGTCACGGCTTTACGGCACGGTGGGCAGCCCTTTGGCCAACCCCGGCAATATCGATTTCATCGTGGTCCGCGAAGGCACCGAGGGTCCGTACGTCGGCAACGGCGGCACGCTGCGCGGAGGTACCCCCCACGAGGTCGCCACCGAGGTGTCACTGAACACGGCGCACGGCGTCGAGCGTGTTGTCCGTGACGCGTTCCGCCGCGCCAGCGAGCGGCCCCGCAAGCACGTCACCCTCGTCCACAAGCACAACGTCCTGGTCTTCGCAGGCCACTTGTGGAAGCGCACTGTGGAGGCCGTGGCCAAGGAATTCCCCGAGGTCACCCACGACTATCTGCACATCGACGCCGCCACGATCTTCATGGTGACCGACCCCTCCCGATTCGATGTCATTGTCACCGACAACCTCTTCGGGGACATCATCACGGACCTTGCCGCGGCCATTACCGGCGGGATCGGCCTGGCGGCCTCGGGCAACATCAACATGGACCGCACCGCGCCCTCCATGTTCGAACCTGTCCACGGATCCGCCCCGGATATTGCCGGCCAGCAGAAAGCGGATCCGACCGCCGCCATCCTGTCCGCGGCCCTGTTGCTTGACCACCTCGGCTACACCACAGCCGCCCGCAGGATCGAAGCCGCCGTCGTGGCTGACATCGAAAGCCGTCGCGGCGAAACCCGCAGCACCGCGGCCATCGGCGACGCTATCGCGGCCGCACTTTAGGGCCTGTACTCGGGCGTAAGCTTTACTTGAATTATTTACCTGCTGCCGTGGTCCGTCGCTGAACCATATCTCCAAGAGATGGTTCGCTCTGCCAGGTGGCCGACTGGAGGAAACATGACTCAGACTGCCCACGGCGTCGAATTCAGTCAGCAGCTCTCGGAGACCCCGAAGTCTGCTGAGGAGCGTGCAGCGATCCTGGCAAACCCGGGATTTGGCGACTACTTCACCGACAACACCGTCATTGTCGACTACAGCGTTGACACCGAGGGCAAGGGCGGCTGGCACAGTGCCCGCGTCGAGGCCTACGGGCCGATTTCCCTGGATCCTTCGGCGGCAGTGCTGCACTACGGCCAGGAGATCTTCGAAGGCCTCAAGGCCTACCGCCACGCCGACGGCTCCATTTGGACTTTCCGTCCCGAGGCCAACGCCGCTCGGCTGAACAAGTCGGCCCGCCGCTTGGCCCTCCCGGAACTGCCTGAGGAGTATTTCCTCGGCGCCATCCGCGAACTTGTGCAGGCGGACAAGGAATGGGTCCCGTCTGGCGACGGCGAAGCCCTTTACCTGCGCCCGTTCATGATCGCCACGGAGGCGTTCCTGGGTGTCCGCGCCGCCCGCGAGGTCTCGTTCCGGGTCATCGCGTCTCCGGCCGGCAACTACTTCGGCGGCGAGCTCAAGCCGGTGTCCATCTGGATCTCCCGTGAATACGCCCGCGCCGGCCGCGGAGGCACCGGTGCTGCCAAGTGTGGCGGAAACTACGCTGCTTCCCTGATCGCTCAGATGGAGGCCGAGGAGAACGGCTGCAAGCAGGTCCTCTTCCTGGACCACTTCAATGACGACGCCATCGAGGAACTCGGCGGCATGAACGTCTTCTTCGTCATGAAGGACGGCTCGCTGGTCACCCCGGCGCTCACAGGAACCATCCTTGAAGGCGTGACCCGGTCCTCCGTCATCCAGGTGGCCAAGGACATGGGCCGCGAGGTTTCCGAGCGCAAGATCACCCTCGCCGAGTGGCGGGACGGCGTGGCAACAGGAGAGATCGCCGAGGTCTTCGCTTGCGGAACCGCGGCCGTCATCACGCCCATCGGCGTGCTCAAGGACAAGACCGAGTTCATCGGCTCCGAGGACGCCAAGCCAGGCGAAACCACCATGGCGATCCGCCAGCAGCTGCTCGGCATCCAGACCGGAACGGTTGAGGACAGGCACGGCTGGCTGACCCGCCTCGCGTAAGGCATAGCGGCTTCTGCAATGCCCGACGGCGGCCTCCCACTTCGGTGGGCAAGCCGCCGTCGGCGTTTCATCGGGGAGTCGGCTGGCCGGAAGCCACGGGTTACCGGGGCTGGGATTATTGGGGCTGGGGCCTTTGAATCAGTGGTTCGATGAGTGCTTCCATCTTGGCCTGCAGGTACTGCTGGCCGGCCGCGGAGGGGTGGTCGCCGTCGGGCCCGATGAGGTTCTCGGCATCGTCCATGATCCAGCCGAGGTCAATCGGATCCACGAAGTTGGCGCCTGCGTGCTGGGCGGCGGCTTTATCCTGGTCCCGGATCTCGAGTCTTTCCGATTCCGGCGTACTCGTATACGACGGTGGACCAATCACCAGGATGTCGGCATGGGGAGCCCGGACCTTGACCGACGCAAAGGCCCGAGCCGCTGCAACTTCGGTCTCCCCTGGGGCAGCACCCATGTCATTTTCGGAGCCAAAGAACACCACCAAACGCGTGGAGTCCGTTACTGCCCCGTCCACTTGGGAACCGAAGGTCGATCCGTCGTCGCCGACGCTGACATAACCGCTTCCATCCTGTGCCGCATTGACGATGGTTGCCTGAAACTGTTGAAAAGCGGGATCGTTCTCCACGAGGTTTGGCCACGCGTCAGCAGGTGAGGTGCCGTGTCCTGTACTGAGGGAATCTCCGATGATCACGACTGTTGGCTGTTTTGCGGACGCGGCGGCGCGGGGTCCCGAGTCGGACGAACAAGCATTAAGGGTCGCAAGAACGGAAAGGCAAACGGTTGCGATCGCCGTCGTGGTCCAGAGAAGTCCTCTTCGAGGGATTTGAGTCCGCAACAATTCGACCACTCCTCTGCTTCCATTCAAGGCAATCCGCGCTGTAAATCAGCCCTGCCGGCGATCCGTTGATCGACTGGGCTGTGCCGATGCCTTGGCACCATGCTACGTCGTGTGCCGGCTTTGCTCCCTGTGCAACTGCTCTAACTCCGGCAGCCAGCCATGTGACATGTGCCAAGATGGAATCGTGAATCCGGTCAAAGACGCCTCTTTCCAGGACAGCAGTTTCCTCACCCGCTCACGGTTGGCCCCCAATCCGGGGCCGATGAGCCTCGATGGGACCAACTCCTACGTCATTGCCGCCCCGGACTCTAGCGGAGTGGTCGTCGTCGATCCCGGGCCGCTCGACGAAACGCATCTCGCGGCCCTGGCCGCCAGCGGAACGGTTGAGCTCGTTCTTATCACCCACCGCCACAAGGACCATACCGAGGCGTCCGCGCGCTTCCACGAACTCACCGGCGCACCCGTCCGTGCGGCGGACCCGGCGCACTGCCACGGTGGCGAGCCGCTCCGCGGTGACGAGGTCATCAAGGCAGCAGGGGTAGAGATCCACGTCCTTGCCACGCCGGGCCACACTTCTGATTCAGTGTCCTTCCATCTTCCCGACGACGGGACTGATGGCTCTGTGCTCACTGGTGACACCATCCTGGGACGAGGAACGACAGTCCTGGACTATCCCGACGGCAGGCTAGGGGACTACTTCGCGAGCCTCGACACACTTGAAGGGCTTGGTCCGGCAACTCTGTTGCCCGCGCACGGGCCCGTCCTGCCGGCGGTGGACGCGGTGTGCCGGGAGTATCGGGCCCACAGGGAGATGCGCCTGGATCAGATCCGTGAGGCCCTCGCACGACTCGGGGCGGAGGCCCAGGTCCAGGCTGTCACCGATGCGGTGTATCCCGACGTCGATCCTTCCGTGCGCTGGGCTGCGGAAACCTCGGTTGCCGCGCAATTGGACTATCTGCGCAGCTAGCGGACGCTGTCCGCAGCTGGCGCGCGTACCCGCCGCGCTAACCGACCGCGTGCGGACGGTACGCTAGAAACCATGCGTATCGCTCGGTTTGTTGTTGATTCTGATCCCGTCTACGGCGTCGTCGAAGGTGAGCCCGGCAGTGAGGTCATCACTGTCATTCACGGCGATCCCTTCTTCAACGGCGTTGAGCGGACCTCGGTCCGTCACAAGCTCGAAGACGTGCGCCTGCTGGCACCCATCATTCCGCGCAGCAAGGTGATCGGCGTCGGCCGGAACTTTGCTGATCACGCCCGGGAACTGGGCAATGAAGTTCCGCAGCATCCCCTGCTCTTCCTGAAGCCGAACACGGCCGTCGTTGGCCCCAACGACCCCATTGTGTTGCCTGAGTTCTCAGAGGAAGTTTCCTTCGAAGCGGAACTCTGCGTCGTCATCGGCCGCATTTGCAAGGACGTGCCCGAAGACCGCGTGGACGATGTCATTTTCGGGTACACCTGCGGCAACGACCTCACGGCCCGCGACGTCCAGAAAACGGATCTGCAGTGGGCACGTGCCAAGGGCTTCGACACCTCCGCGCCCCTTGGCCCGTGGATCGAGACCGAGCTCGACCCCGAGGATCTGGCCATCAAGGGTTGGCTCAATGGCGAACTTCGCCAGGACGGCAGCACCAACCAGATGATCCGCAGCGTGCGGGAGCTGGTGTCGATCGTTTCGCAGGCATTCACTTTGCTGCCCGGCGACGTCATCATGACAGGTACTCCGGCCGGCGTCGGCCTGGTCCAGGAGGGCGATCGCTACGAGATCGAGATCGAAGGCATCGGCCGCTTGTCCAATCCGGTAGTCCGCCGCTGAAGGCGTGACGGTCCGCCCGCTGCCTGACGCCTGGTGACAGTGGGGATTCCGCCAAGCGGCTGGCGGTAAAGTTGTAACCATTATGACTACTGTTGCTGCGTCGAACTCTGCCGCCATCCCTGCCGTGAACGCCGAAACCCCGGTCCGCGTCCGGTTCTGCCCCTCGCCCACGGGAACTCCGCACGTCGGATTGATCCGTACGGCACTCTTCAACTGGGCCTACGCCCGGCACACCGGTGGCAAGCTGATTTTCCGTATCGAGGACACAGACTCGGCCCGCGACAGCGAGGAAAGCTACCATCAGCTGCTTGATGCGCTGAAGTGGCTCGGCATCGACTGGGACGAGGGCGTCGAGGTCGGCGGACCGCATGAACCGTACCGCCAGTCGCAGCGCAGCGAGATCTACCAGGACGTGATCGCCAAGCTCAAGGCCGGCGGTCACATCTATGAGTCGTACTCCACTCCTGACGAAATCGAAGCCCGGCACCGCGCTGCCGGCCGGGATCCCAAACTCGGCTACGACGGCTTCGACCGCCACGTCACGGAAGAGCAGCTCGCCCAGTACAAGGCCGAGGGCCGCCAGGCCGTGCTGCGCTTGCGCATGCCGGACGAAGACCTGACCTTCAATGACCTCGTGCGCGGGGAGATCACGTTCAAGGCAGGCTCAGTGCCCGACTTTGCCGTGGTGCGGGCCAATGGCGCACCGCTGTACACTCTGGTGAACCCGGTCGACGACGCCCTCATGGGCATCACGCACGTCCTGCGCGGCGAGGACCTGCTTAGCTCGACTCCGCGCCAGATCGCCCTCTACCGTGCGCTGTACGCCATCGGCGTCGCCGAGTACATGCCGGAGTTTGGCCACCTTCCCTACGTCATGGGCCAGGGCAATAAGAAGCTTTCCAAGCGCGATCCGGAATCGAGCCTGTTCCTGCACCGCGAGCGTGGCTTCATCCGCGAGGGATTGCTCAACTACCTCTCGCTCCTGGGCTGGTCCCTGAGCGCCGACGAGGACATCTTCACAGTGGAGCAGCTCGTGGCCAACTTCGACATCCACGATGTCCTGGGCAACCCGGCGCGCTTCGACATCAAAAAGGCCGAAGCGATCAACGGCACGCATGTGCGTATGCTCACCCCTGATGACTTCCGTGAGCGGCTCGTTCCCTATCTGCGTGCTGCCGGTTTCGTGGGGGAGATCCTGACCCCCCGCCAGGAAGAGATCCTCGAGGAGGCCGCGCCGCTGGTCCAGGAACGGATCACCCTTCTGGGCGAGGCACCCGATATGCTCGCCTTCCTTTTCAAGCAGGACGGCCAGATCGACGTCGCGGACGACGCCCGCAAGGGTCTTCCCGAGAACCTGACCGAGGTATTGGACGCCGCGTTGGATGCCCTCGAACCTGTCGAGGACTGGACCGCAGAAAGCATCCAGACGGCGCTCAAGCAGGCCCTGGTGGAAGACCTCGGCATCAAGCCGCGCCTTGCGTTCGGCCCGGTGCGCACGGCCATCTCCGGCCGCCGCATCTCGCCGCCGCTTTTTGAATCCATGGTCATCCTGGGCAAGGATTCCTCGCTCACCCGCTTGCGCGCGTTCCGCGGCTAGTCCGGGCTCGCCGTGATCAGTGCACTTCAGGAATCCTTTGGCACCGTCCGGGGTGTCCTCTTCGATATTGACGACACTCTGGTGGATCTCGAATACGCCATGACCACGGCGCTGCGTGACGTCAGCGAACATCTCCTGCCCGGCCTGGACCAGGCCGGGTGGGAGAAATTCGGACGGATATTCACTCACGAAACGACGCATTTCTATGACCGCTATCTCGCAGGCGAGTTGACGTTCAACGAGCAGCGACTCCTGCGTGGCCGTGCCGCGCTAGGGCATTTCGGCGTCGAGCTTGGCGGCGAGGACTCGCACACATGGCTCAGGGACTACTCCCGCCTGCAGCCCAGCTATGTGAGGGCCTTCAGCGACGTAGTTCCCGTCCTTGACGCCTTGGATGCCGCCGGCATTCCCTATGGCGCCGTGAGCAATAACGTCCACGATTACCAGCGGGTCAAACTCGACAGCGCAGGACTCGCACGGATCACAGTCCTTGTGGGAACGGACACCGTTGGTGTGCCCAAGCCGGACCCCGCCATATACCTCGAGGGGGTCCGCCGCCTGGGCACGATTCCGGCCGAGACGCTCTTCGTCGGAGACAACCGGTTGCTCGACGCCGACGGTGCCACCACGGCCGGATTGCAAGGCATCTGGCTGAACCGCACAGGTGAGGCCGCGTCCGACTATTCCGGCCACGAAATAGACTCCTTGTCGCGGCTGCTCGCCTGAACCTTGCCGTTCGCCTGAACGGTGGCATGGCTTCGGCGACTACGCGCCGAGCCGGAACTTCCGAAGGAAGACAAACGCGCCCACGGAGCCGGCACCCAGGACGCCCACAAGTCCAAGCGCCGTGCCGGTATCTGACTTTTCGGCCATGCTCGACGGCGATACAGCCGCCGCTCCCTGATGGAGTTCTGCCGTGCCCGCCGCGATCCGCGCATTCCCGTCCGCGAGTTTGTCGGCACCGGTGGACAACTGGGCCGAGCCCGCGGCCAGTTTGGCGTTTCCTTCGGACAACTTTGAGGCGCCCGTGGCCAATGCGGTGGAGCCGTCCAGAAGACCGGGGGAGGAGGGATCGGCGGAGCTGCCCTTGATTCCCGCCATCAGCGATTCCGTGCCCGACGCCAATCGTGACGTTCCGTCCGTCATGCTGGCCGTGGCCTTGAGGAGCCCCGGATGCTCCGGGTCACCCGGAACGCCATCCATGCCCACGCGGATCTTCGCCGTTCCATCGGCAAGCATTTGGGTTCCAAGCACCACGCCCGGAGAGGCCGGGTCCTGGCTGTTGAGCTTCTGGGCGAGCGTCGCGAACCCGGCGGTCAGCTTTCCGGTTCCCGCCGCCAGTTTTCCGGTGCCGTCGGCAAGCCTTCCGGTGCCATCGTGCAGTTGCCCCGCCCCGGCTTGGAGCTGGCCAGCCCCCGCCTGCAATTGCGTGGCTCCGGCGTCAAGGCGATGTGCGCCATCGTTCAGGGCATTGATCTGGGCCTTCAGCACCGCGAGGGGCACCACGCCTTGGACTCCGTTGGCGGCATCGGCGAGCTGCTGCAGTCCCTGGGCCAATGCTGCGGTTCCCGTTCCCTTGGTGGGATCGTTTCCGGCACCAGGGTAGCCCTTGAGCTGATCGGTGCCAGCCGCCAGCCTGGCGGTACCCGCGTCGAGTCGGGCAGCGCCGGCGTCGAGCTGTGCGGCGCCGTTGTTGAGCTGGACCGCGCCATTGTTGAGCTGAGTGGCGCCGTCGGCGAGATTGTTTTCGGCGTTGCCGGCCGGTGTCGGGGTCAAGGCCCCGGACAGTTGCACAGCCCCGGCTGCGAGCTTCTGTGCGCCGTCGTCCACTTTGTAGACTCCCGGCGCAAGCTTGGCGTTGACGTCGTTCTGGATCTTCACTGCACCTGTAGCCAGTTTGTCGGCGCCATCCTTTAACTGCTGGGCTCCCGGGGCCAGTTTGCCCTGGATTCCGGTTTGGACCTTCGACGCGCCATCGGCCAGTTTGGCTGCGCCAGTCCCGGCTTCCGCGGCTCCTCCCGCAAGCCTTGCCGCACCGTCCTTCAGCTGTCCGGCGCCGGCTGATGCCTGCCCGGCGCCGTCCTTGAGCTGCTCGGATCCTGCAGCGATCTTCCCAATGACCAATGTGTAGAACCCGAGGAGAGCGATCAGTAGGAGGGCGAGCACACCGATGGCGATCATCTGGGTCCGGCTACGTGTTCTGGTGGCAATGGCAGGGTTCCGTGTCATGGGCAATTCCTCTCGATGACTTCCCGACGGCGACGCTGCAGCCGGGGATCCCCCCATGTGACGCAGCTAACAGGAGACGTGACCTGTGGCTGTGCCACGAAACAAGTGTTTGGCGTGGGTTACCGAGTGGTAACTTACCGAGAGTAAACTTAAGGTCCGGGGTATTGCAAGGGTTTTTTGTTCTCATTGGCGGATCGTTGAGCGTAGGGCGGTGCCGGTCGTGTGACCGTGCGCTCGATTTGTGCGCATCGAGAGTCTCGGGTAAAGTAATTACTCGTGCTGAGGGGCACGGAGCGAAGGTTTACACCATCGAATCCGGCCTAAAAGCACCAATGGGATATGGTGTAATTGGCAACACTACGGTTTCTGGTACCGTCATTCTAGGTTCGAGTCCTGGTATCCCAGCTCTGAATAGTCCATGTATTTGCGTGGTAATTTGGAAGTTTTGAAGCGGTTCGCCGATTTGAAACAACGTTGAATGTATGAAATACTCATTCAGCTTGAATGCCGGAAGCGGTATTCAAAACGCAGTAATTCAAAGTGCAAGGCCCCATCGTATAGCGGCCTAGTACGCTGCCCTCTCACGGCGGTAACGCGGGTTCGAATCCCGCTGGGGTCACAATATGAATCCCCCGGAACCAACATGTTCCGGGGGATTTTTCTTTGTCCACGGTGCCGACAAAACGGGGTGCCGGACGCCGTACCTTCCTCCCCTTGTTTGCCGCCCGAAAGCCCCCAAATGGCTCGACTCGCCGTGTCGCAAACGCTTTCCCACCTCAAAGGAGGGGAGGACTGTACGGGTGCCGCCGCCGGCGCATTCACACGTCCTCAGCCCCTAAGCGCTGTCCCTTTCGAGGGCTCCCGCTGCGTCTCTGACCTTGATGAGCGTGCGCAAGTTCCGGGTTGTGGTGCTTGCCTTGTAGCGGGCCTTTGAAGAGAGCTTGCTGAAGGGGCTGTCCAACGTGCCTCCTGCCGGGGCGAGCCAGGCCGAAGCCTCGGGGCCTAAGCGGACTTGTTCCACGCCGCCTTGTCCCGGCGTGCCGAGGGCCGTGCCGGCGTCGAACAGTTCGTCCAGCATGGCCCTGTCCGAGGCTAGGGTGATGTAGCTGTGCGTCGTCTTGTCATCGGCGGGATAGGGGCAGGCGTCCACCAGTTCGGCAACCCGTTCCGCGGTCAGGACCACTACCCAGGCGTCATAACCGAATGCGTCCCTCAGGCATTTCTCACACTGCTCTTTGACTTCGGCCGCGTCCAGATCGCTCTGAAGGACCACGTTGCCGCTGGCCAGCAGAGTCTTGACCCCGGTGAAGGGATATGCCTTGAGAGCCGCTTTGAGGTCGGCCATTTTGATGTTGATCCCGCCAACGTTGATCCCACGCAGGAACACCGCAAAGCTGTTCATGCGCCCACCCTACATGCGCCCACCCTGTGACGGGCGCAGCCCATCTGTGCCGAGAGGGGGTCGAGGAGAGCGGATCAGTCGTTGTTCTTGCGCAGGGCCTCCGTCAGCACCCGGGCGGCATTGCAGACAACCTCGGCGTGGAGCCGCCCGGGTTGGCGCGTCAGGCGCTCGATGGGGCCCGAGATGGACACCGCAGCGATGACCCGGCCGGAAGGGCCGCGCACAGGTGCGGAGACTGAGGCGACACCAGGCTCGCGTTCGCCCAGGCTCTGAGCCCAGCCCCGACGTCGTACTCCCGCCAGGACCGTCGGCGTGAACCGGGCATTCTGAAGTCCGTCCAGAAGGCGGTCGTGGTCCTCCCATGCCAGCAGGATTTGCGCGGCGGAGCCGGCCTTCATGGACAGCTGGGTACCGACGGGAATGGTGTCGCGCAGGCCGATCGGGCGTTCGGCCGAAGCGACGCACACGCGCCAGTCGCCCTGCCGGCGGAAGATCTGAGCGCTTTCTCCGGTGGCGTCCCGGAGCTGGATGAGGACAGGGCCGGCCGAGGCGATGAGCCTGTCTTCGCCGGCCGCCGAGGCGAGCTCAACGAGGCGGCTGCCCAAGACAAAGCGGCCTTGGATGTCACGGCTCACGAGGCGGTGGTGGACCAGGGCCAGTGCCAGCCGGTGCACAGTGGGACGGGCCAGTCCGGTTGCGGCCACAAGTTGAGCGAGGGTGGTTGGTCCCGCCTCAAGTGCGTCGAGCACCTGGGCCGCTTTATCGATGACGCCGACTCCACTAGAATTGTCCATGTAATGATATTGCCGTCTCAATATCTGAGATGCAAGTTGTTTCGCTGGCGCAGTTTGAATCGCTGATGTTCAGTGGAAGTAGTCAAGCCAACCGCAGTGAAGGGAGCAGGCCGTGGGAAAGACACTGGCCGAGAAAGTTTGGGAGGCGCACGTGGTGCGCAAAGGCGAAGGCGAAGGAGCCAACGCCCAGCCCGATCTTCTGTTCATCGACCTGCACCTCGTGCACGAAGTGACTTCGCCGCAGGCATTCGAGGGTCTCCGGTTGACCGGCCGCCGCCTGCGCCGGCCGGACCTCACCATCGCGACCGAGGACCACAACACTCCCACCCTGGACATCGACAAGCCGATTGCCGATCTCACCAGCCGTACGCAGATCCAGACCTTGCGCAACAACTGCCAGGAGTTCGGGGTCCGGCTGCACTCGCTTGGCGATGCCGAACAGGGCATTGTGCACGTGGTCGGCCCGCAGCTGGGACTCACCCAGCCCGGGATGACGGTTGTCTGTGGCGACTCCCACACTTCCACGCACGGTGCATTCGGTGCGCTGGCCATGGGCATCGGCACCTCCGAGGTGGAGCATGTCATGGCCACCCAGACGCTGTCGCTCAAGCCGTTCAAGACCATGGCGATCAACGTTGAGGGCACCCTGCGCCCGGGCGTGTCTGCAAAGGACATCATCCTTGCGGTCATCGCCAAGATCGGCACGGGTGGCGGCCAAGGCTACGTGCTGGAGTACCGTGGATCGGCCATTCGCGCGCTCTCCATGGATGCGCGCATGACCATCTGCAACATGTCGATTGAAGCCGGTGCCCGCGCAGGCCTGGTGGCTCCGGACCAGACCACCTATGACTACATGTACGGCCGTCCCCACGCCCCCCAGGGCGAGGAATGGGATGCCGCCGTCGAATACTGGAACACGCTGCACACCGACGACGACGCCACCTTCGATGTCGAGGTAGAGCTCGACGCCGATACCTTGGAGCCGTTCGTAACCTGGGGGACCAACCCCGCCCAGGGTATTTCGCTCAACGAAGCGGTTCCGTTCCCTGAGGACTTCGGCGACGAAAATGCCAAGCTGGCTGCCGAACGCGCGTTGCAGTACATGGGCCTTGAGGCCGGTACGCCGATGAAGGACATTCGGGTGGACACGGTGTTCCTCGGTTCCTGCACCAACTCCCGCATCGAGGACCTGCGTGCCGCGGCCGATGTTATCCGCGGCCGGGAAAAGGACCCGAAGGTACGGATGCTAGTGGTCCCCGGGTCGGCACGCGTCCGCCTCGAGGCCGAAGCCGAGGGACTGGACCAGGTGTTCAAGGAATTCGGTGCCGAGTGGCGATTCGCCGGCTGCTCCATGTGCCTGGGCATGAACCCCGACCAGCTCGAACCAGGGGAGCGCTGCGCATCCACCTCGAACCGCAACTTCGAAGGACGCCAGGGCAAGGGCGGCCGCACGCATTTGGTCTCGCCGGTAGTGGCCGCTGCCACGGCCGTGCGCGGGACGCTGAGCTCGCCGTCGGACCTGGAGCCCGCCTCCGTCTCCGCATCCACCATTACCGACGCCGTCTAGGAGGATCCCCATGGAAAAGTTCACAACCCACACCGGCATCGGTGTCCCGTTGCGCCAGAGCAATGTGGACACGGACCAGATCATTCCCGCCGTCTACCTCAAGCGGATTACCCGTACCGGCTTCGAGGACGCACTGTTCTCAGCGTGGCGCAAGGACCCCTCCTTCATCCTGAACCAGGAGCCCTTCACCGCGGGATCCGTCCTGGTGGCGGGCCCCGATTTCGGCACCGGTTCGTCCCGCGAACACGCAGTCTGGGCGCTGAAGGACTACGGATTCAAAGCCGTGTTGTCTTCCCGTTTCGCGGACATCTTCCGCGGCAACTCTGGCAAGCAGGGCCTCCTGGCTGCCGAGCTTGCCCAAGACGATATCGAGCTCATCTGGAAAGTGCTTGAAAACGCTCCGGGAACCGAAGTCAAGGTTGACCTGGTGTCCAAAACCGTTGAATGCGGCAACGTCGTGGCGCCGTTCGAGATCGACGACTATACGCGCTGGCGCCTTCTGGAGGGCTTGGACGACATTGGACTGACACTCCAGCACGAGGAAGACATCACCGCCTACGAGGCCACGAGGCCCTCCTTCAAGCCGAAAACCCTGCCGGCACGGATCCAGTAGGTCAACGGAAAAGGACCGGCCAGGACGAAGATCCGACGAAGATCCGTGCCGGTCCTTTTCCGTTGACGGAAGCACTTCGGGGCGTGCTCCATTTCGAATCGGTAACGTCAGCTTTTATGCTTAGCTGGAGCCTTCGTAAGTATGGGGGCATCAACTCGTGAGGAAACCGGTATAGATGAGTAGTGTCCTGACAATCCGCGGCGGCGTCCCCTTGACCGGCCGCGTCACCGTCAGAGGTGCCAAGAACCTTGTTCCCAAGGCCATGGTGGCTTCGCTCCTCGGCAACGAACCCTCGGTGCTGCGGAACGTCCCCGAAATCAAGGACGTAGAGGTCGTCACCAGCCTGCTGCAGCTCCATGGCGTGACTGTTCAGAAAGACCCCGTCACTGGCGATCTCACGCTGGATCCCAAGAACGCCAAGACGGCGTCCAGCACCGCGATCGACGCCCACGCGGGGGACTCCCGCATCCCGATCCTGCTGTGCGGGCCGCTGATCCATGCCATTGGCGAAGCGTTCATTCCGGACCTCGGCGGTTGCAAGATCGGTGACAGGCCCATCGATTACCACCTCAACGTACTCCGCCAGTTTGGGGCCGTCGTCGAAAAGCGCCCGGGCGGCATCCACATTTCGGCTCCCAAGGGACTCCACGGTGCCAAAATCTCCCTCCCGTACCCTTCGGTGGGAGCCACCGAACAGGTCCTGTTGAGCGCCACCCGCGCCGAGGGCATCACCGAACTCAGCGGTGCCGCCACCGAGCCCGAAATCATCGACCTAATCGCTGTCCTTCAAAAGATGGGCGCTATCATCAGCGTCCAGACGGACCGCACCATCAGGATCGAAGGCGTCAAGGACCTTGGCGGTTACGACCACCGCGCGCTGCCTGACCGCAACGAATCGGCGTCGTGGGCTTCCGCTGCTTTGGTGACCCGTGGAGATATCTTCGTCGAGGGTGCTTCGCAGCGAGACATGATGACTTTCCTGAACACGTACCGAAAGGTAGGTGGCGGCATGGATATCCGCGAGGACGGCATCCGCTTCTACCACCCTGGCGGCAAGCTCAGCCCGCTCGTCCTTGAAACAGATGTGCACCCGGGATTCATGACCGACTGGCAGCAGCCCCTTGTAGTCGCCCTGACCCAGGCTGAAGGCGTGTCGATCGTGCACGAAACGGTGTACGAAAACCGCTTTGGCTTTACCGATGCGCTGACCCGCATGGGTGCCACCATCCAGGTCCACCGTGAATGCCTTGGAAGTGTGCCGTGCCGGTTCGGCCAGCGCAATTTCCTGCATTCCGCCGTCATCTCGGGACCGACCCCGCTCAGGGGCACCGATATCGACATCCCCGATCTCCGCGGCGGATTCAGCCACCTTATTGCGGCGCTTGCCGCAACCGGCACGTCCAGGGTGACCGGGATCGACATCATTAACCGTGGCTACGAGCGCTTCACTGAAAAGCTCGCCGGCCTGGGTGCCGATTTCGACCTCACCGACTCCAAATAACGGGGGACACCTTGAAGGAATCGGCCCAGAGCCGTGCCATGTTCGCTGTTCTCGCGGGAATTGCGCGCCCGCTCATGAACATCCTCATGGCAAAGAAGTGGGAGGGGACTGAAAAGCTCCCCGCAGGTGGCTTCATTGCCGCCCCGAACCATTGCACCGAGATCGACCCCATTGTGGTGGGGCACATGCTTTACAACATGAAGCGTCCACCGCATTTCCTTGCGAAGTCGGGCCTTTTCAGGGCCCCGGTCCTGGGTAGCCTGCTGCGCGCAACGAACCAGATTCCGGTGGAACGCTCGACGACGGGAGCGAACCGCTCGCTGCAAGCCGCCCAGGAGGTGGTGGACGCCGGAGGTGCCATCATTATCTATCCGGAGGGCACCCTGACGCGCGACCCGGACTTGTGGCCGATGAAGGGCCATACGGGAGCCGCGCGCCTGTCGATCCAGACGGGTGCGCCCGTAGTTCCCATTGCCCATTGGGGCGCCCATGAAGTCTTCCCGCGGTATGCCAAGCGTCTCTACGTTTTCCCCCGGAAGACCTCGCGCATCCTGGTGGGCGATCCGGTGGACCTCAGTGCTTTCCAGGGTCGGGCCCTGGATCGCGCCACCTTGGTAGAGGCGACCGACATCATCATGGGCGCGATCACGGAACTCCTTGCTACCTTGCGCGGGGAAGTACCCCCTGCGGAACGCTGGGATCCGGCAGCCCACAACCAGTCCAAGCACGGTCGGTTCCAAGCGACTGAAGAAACCGGCACCAACGGCGCGGACGGACAGAAGTGACCGTTGGCGAGGTACCCATGTCCAATACGGCGGTAATCGCCGTTCTTGGCGCTGGATCCTGGGGCACCACGTTCGCCAAGGTCCTGGCGGATGCGGCAATAGCCACTGGCACGGGGCGCACCATCCGCATTTGGGGCCGGCGGGACGAAGTGGTAGCCCAGATCAACACGGAGCACCGCAATGCGCAGTATTTGAAGGACATCGCGTTGCCCGATTGCATCACGGCGTCAACGGACGTATCCGAGGTCCTTGCCGGTGCCGGGATCGTCATCCTCGCTGTGCCGGCACAATCGCTTCGGCTGCAACTGCGCAAATGGAAGCCACTCGTGGCTCCGGACGCCATTGTCGTCTCCCTCATGAAAGGCCTTGAACTCGGCACGGACTCGCGTATGAGCCAGGTTATTTCCGAGGAACTCGACATCCCGCCGGGGCGGGTTGCGGTCGTCTCGGGCCCGAACCTGGCCATGGAAATCGCGCGGCAAGAACCGACGGCTTCCGTGGTGGCATGCAGCGACGAGGCGACCGCTGCCGAAATTGCGCACTGCTGCACTGCGCCATACTTCCGCCCGTACACCAGCAATGATGTCGTCGGCGTCGAAATCGGCGGAATCGTGAAAAACGTCATCGCCCTCGCCGTCGGCATCTGCGAAGGCAAGCAGATGGGTGACAACACGAAGGCCTCGGTGATCACCCGCGGCCTCGCGGAAACATCGCGGCTTGCCCTTGCCCTGGGTGGCGAGGCACGCACCATGGCGGGTCTTGCTGGACTGGGCGACCTTGTGGCGACCTGCTCCTCGCCGCTCTCCCGCAACCATACGGCAGGCCGTTTGCTCGGCGAAGGCCTGACCCTTGAACAGGTTACAGAGCGCATGACGCAGACCGCAGAAGGCATCAAGTCCGGGTACGCTGTCTACGAACTAGCCGGAAAACTCGGTGTCGAAATGCCGATCACGGCCGCCGTTGTGGCCGTCCTGGAAGGCAAACTCTCCGTTGATGAACTTGGGCCCAGACTCCTGGCCCGCTCCCTGAAGTCCGAAGGCGATTACTGATTGTGACCGAAGAATCCTTGTCTGCCGGAGCTGCTGATTCCTCTGGAACTGCTGCTTCCGCAAAACCCTCCGAACGTCGTCGGCCGCGCGTCGCAGTACTCTTTGGAGGCCGCTCAAGCGAGCACGCGGTCAGCTGCGTGACGGCTGCCGGAGTCATGGGCGCCATCGACAGGAGCAAGTACGACGTCGTTCCCATCGGCATCGCCAAGTCCGGCCAGTGGGTGCTCCCTTCCGCTGACATCAGCAAATGGTCATTGAGCGGTGCGGCCCTGCCTGAGGTGGCACCGTCCGGGAAGACCGTCACGCTTGCCGAGGTAGGCGGAGCACATCAGCTGATCGTCACGGCCCCGAACGCCGTGCCCGAGGAACTGGGTTCCGTGGACGTCGTTTTCCCGCTCCTGCACGGGCCTTGGGGCGAAGACGGAACGGTCCAGGGACTCCTGGAGCTTTCGGACACCCGGTATGTTGGAGCCGGAGTTCTGGCTTCCGCGGTGGGCATGGATAAGCACTTCATGAAGGTCGTTTTCGAGGCCGCCGGCCTTACCGTGGGACCTTACGTCGCCGTCACCGACCGTGAATGGGTCAACGACGCCGAAGCCGTGCGGAAGCGAGTCGACCGCCTTGGCTTTCCGGTCTTCGTGAAGCCCGCTCGCGCCGGTTCCTCGATGGGGATTTCCAAAGTCGATTCCATGGACGGGTTGGATGCCGCGATCGGGGAGGCGCGTCGCCACGACCTCAAACTGGTGATCGAAGCCGGAATTGTCGGCCGGGAAATCGAGTGCGCCGTCCTCGAAGGACGCGGTGCTGCGGCGCCTCGCACCTCCATGCCGGGAGAGATCGCCGTCGCTCCAGGCGAGCACGAATTCTATGACTTCAACGCCAAGTATGTGGAAGACGGCGCCGCTGCCTTGAGCTGCCCGGCTGATATTCCAGACGAGGCCATCGCCCGCGTCCGCGAACTCGCTGCGGCCGCATTCGATGCCGTCGGTGCTGAAGGCCTCAGCCGCGTGGACTTCTTCTACACCCCGGACGGCGAGCTCATCATCAACGAGATCAACACCATGCCCGGATTCACGCCCAAGAGCATGTATCCGCAGATGTGGGCGGCTTCCGGGCTGGGCTATGCCGAGTTGATCGACGAACTCATCTACCTGGCGCTCAATCGGAAAACCGGCTTGCGCTGAAACCGGCCGGCACTGAAAACCGGCTTGCGCTGAAACCGGCCGGCACTGAAAACCGGCCACAGCGTTGGGCCTGCTACTTCCCAGGGGTGCTTGTCGGCAGGTTCTGCAGCAACTCAGGCTGGCCAACGCATTTGCGTCCGGCTTTGATCTTCGCTGCGGCAGGTGCCAAATCGGCAAGGACCGTGGCAGAGCTGATCTTGTTCGGGTCCATGAGGATTTCCGTGGCGGGCTCGCGCCCGTAGGTGGTCAGTGTCCACACCGGGTCGCCTTCCTTGATGACCCAGTCGACGTCGTTCACTGTGACGCAGCGGTCCGTGGTGGGGCCGGGCACGTTGACGCCGCAACGCAGGATCAGGACAGAAGGGTCGCCCCATGCGGCCGTTGCTTGGCTGTTGGTCTTCCGCAGGGCGGCATCGCCGATGGTGTCCGGAAGGGCCACCATCATGGGTGCGCAGGCCGCGTTCGCGGCGTCAGCGGCAGGCTTGACATCGACGACGGGGGAGCAGGCTGCCAGGCTAAGAACCGAAACCGCAGCGGCCGTCAGGGAGCAAAGGGCGCGGACGTACAAAGCGGTTTTCGTTTGTTGCATTGATCAAGCCTATCGCGGCGGCGGCCCCCCGGAGGGAGCAGCAGATCGGCGACGCGGCGGGAGGATGCCACACTCAGCCAACGCTTGCCAGTCAAGCCCTGGCTGCCGCGGGCGGGCCGTTCGTTGTCAGCGGTTCGCGATAGCGTAGAGCTGTGTCCATAGAACAACAGACTGTCGCGGAGTTCTCCGAAGGGGAGCTCCTCGCCCGTATTTTTCCGCGCCTGCACCGCAGCAGCAGTGTGCTGCTCGGGCCGGGGGACGACGCCGCCGTCGTCGCCGCTCCGGATGGGCGGACCCTTGTTTCCATTGACACCCAAACCCAGGACCAGGACTTCCGCCTGGAATGGAACAACGGATACCGCACCACGGGGTATGACGTCGGTTGGAAATCGGCGGCACAAAATCTCAGCGACATCAACGCGATGGGTGGTACGGCGGTATCCCTCGTGGTGAGCCTGACCATGCCGCCCGGCACTCCCGTGCAGTGGGTTGAGGACTTCGCAGATGGGTTGACGGCCGGCATCGTCGGTCTGGGGGCTTCCGACTGTTCGGTTGCCGGGGGAGACTTGGGCCGTGGCAGTGAAATTGCCGTGACGGTCGCGGTCATAGGGACAATGCACGGGCTTCCCGCTGTGCTGCGCTCCGGTGCCAGGCCCGGGGATGTCCTGGCCCTTGCTGGAACTGTTGGCCGCGCTGCCGCCGGTTTGGCTCTCCTGGAAAGCACCATTCCCGTCGGTACGCTGGATCCGGCCCAACGAGCACTCATGGACAGCCAGTGCCGGCCGCAGCCGCCGCTTACGGCAGGTCCGCTGGGTGCCAAAGCCGGAGCAACCGCCATGATGGATGTCTCCGATGGGCTGTTGCGCGACGGCGTCCGGCTCGCCGAGGCCAGCGGTGTCGGGCTCGATCTCGACCCCATAGCGCTCAAGGCGCTCGCCACCCCCTTGGAAACTGCCTCGGGTCTCCTTGGCCTCGATCCCATGGACTGGATTCTCGGCGGTGGAGAGGACCACGGCCTGCTGGCGACTTTTCCAGCAAATGTTCAGCTACCATCCGGCTTCACTGCGATAGGCTCGATCCAGGCCGTTGCCGAAGGGCAGCACAGCGGCGTCCGGATAGCGGGAATGCCCGCTGACACCGTGGGATGGGATCACTTTGCAGACTAAGATTGCCGCCAACGCACACGCCATGAAACGGTGGCTGGGCAAAGCGGAGACCACGCTCGGGAATCACAGCGATCGCCTCAACGCCATCAACATCTTTCCGGTGGCGGATGGCGATACCGGCACCAACCTGTACCTCACCGTCCGCGCCGCTGCAGCGGCATTTGTTGATGGATCCGGCCGGGACGAACCAACTAACGACGTCGGTGCCGTTCTGGCCAGTGCAGGCCGGGCAGCCATGGAGCAGGCGCGCGGGAACTCCGGAACACTCTTTGCAGTCTTTCTTTGTGCGGCGGCTGAGCCGCTCGTCGG
Organism: Arthrobacter sp. FW306-04-A; assembly: GCF_044358315.1. GTDB lineage: Bacteria > Actinomycetota > Actinomycetes > Actinomycetales > Micrococcaceae > Arthrobacter. The sequence continues at coordinate 2,735,318 of NZ_CP084559.1, read as the reverse complement.
CCATACCCGCCTCAGCGCACCGCTCCTTGCCACCGCCCTGAACCGTGCCCAAATCCGGGCGTGGTCGGCCTTGAGCGAGCCTGTGCCCGGCACCATGCTCTCCGTTCTGGAGGCCGCTGCAAGGGCCGCGGGTGAATGCGATACCGCACACAATGGCGATGACAGCAACCAGGCACTGGGCCTGGCCCTCGATGCCGCCGTCAATGCCGCGCTCGATGCGGTGGTGCGCACCGAAGACCAGCTCGCCCCGCTGCATGCTGCCCATGTGGTGGACGCGGGTGGCGTGGGTATGTTGTTGATCCTCGACTGCCTGCGTTCGGCCGTGCTCGGCGAAGAACTCCAGGATGAGCTCTTGGACGGCCTCCACGGCTACGACCTGCAGGATCCCCACATCCATGCGGGAATGCCTGATGACGACGGCGTCGAAGTCATGTGCACTATTAGTCTTTCACCGCTGGCCGCTGCCACGCTGCGCCAGCGATTGGACGAACTCGGCGACTCCGTCATCATGAGTCAGGTGGGCAGCGCGAGCCCTGTGACCAGCCCGGCAGGACGGGACGACGCCGGCGACGACGACGATGATGACGATGACACGGTGGAAACCAGCTACCGCTGGCGCGTGCACGTCCACGTACCAGACGCGGAACCTGCGGTCGCAATCATTCGTTCACTCGGCGACCCCACCGACATCTCCGTCAGCCAGCTGTCGATGCCGCGCGACCCTGGCCTCCCGGCAGGCCAGCACGGGCATGAGTCCTGAGCTCCGGCTTCCGCTCGAACGAAGGATCGGCAAACGTTCGGCCTCCGTCATCGAGAAGCACCTCGGCCTGGACACGGTCGGGGAGCTGCTGAACTACTTTCCCCGCCGCTACCTGAGCCGCGGGGAGCTGACCCCCATCAGCAAACTGCCGCTGGATGAAGAAGCCACCCTTATCGCCAGGGTGCTGTCCAACTCCACCCGGCAGATGCGGGCAAGGCGGGGATCATTGACCGACGTGGTGGTCACCGACGAGGCCGGCGGGGAGCAGATTTCCGGAACCCTGAAGATCAGTTTTTTCAACGGCTTCCGCGCCCGCAACGAACTCCAGCCGGGGCGCCGCGTCATGTTCTCCGGCAAGGTCAGCCGCTATGGCGGATCCTTGGGCATGACCAATCCGGACTTCATGGTGCTGGACGAGGACCCGGAGTTGGCCGGTTCCGTTGAGCCGGAGAAGCTCGCGGCCATGCCCATCCCCGTCTATCCCGCCACAGCGAAGCTCACCAGCTGGTCCATCCACAAGGTCATCACCACCCTCCTGGACACTATCGATGTGGACAGCATCGAAGATCCACTGCCTTCGGAAATTGCCTCGCGGGAGAATTTCCTGGAGGTAGGGCAGGCGTATCGGCTCATCCACTCGCCGGAAACGGCAACGGACTGGCAGCGTGCCCGGGACCGGTTCCGCTACCAGGAAGCCTTGGTGCTGCAGACCGCGCTGGCACGGCGTCGGGCACAACTGGCGGCAGAAGAGGCGACCGCGCGACGGCCCGTGCCCGATGGCATCCTTGCCTCCTTCGACCGGCAGCTGCCGTTCACGCTGACCGCCGGCCAGGCCGCCGTCGGGAAGGCGCTTTCCCAGGAGCTGGCACTGGACTCGCCGATGAACCGGCTGCTGCAGGGTGAAGTCGGGTCCGGAAAGACGATTGTGGCCTTGCGGGCAATGCTGCAGGTGGTGGATGCCGGCGGGCAGGCGGCGTTGCTTGCCCCCACCGAGGTCCTCGCGGCGCAGCATTTCGATTCCATCCGGAGGACCTTGGGGCCGCTGGCCCGCGACGGTTTGTTCGCCGGTGCAGGAATGCTGGGCGGGGCCGGATTGTTGGACAGCGGCCCAGGGAGCGGCCCGGGATCGGTCCAGGTCACGTTGCTGACAGGCTCCATGCCTACGGCGGCCCGAAAGCAGGCCATGCTGGACGCCGCCTCGGGCAATGCCGGCATTGTGATCGGTACCCACGCATTGCTGAGCGACAAGACCTCCTTCCAGGACCTCGGGCTGATCGTCGTGGATGAGCAGCACCGGTTCGGCGTGGAGCAGCGGGATGCCCTCCGAGCCAAGGCGAACCGTCCGCCCCACCTGTTGGTGATGACCGCCACTCCGATTCCGCGCACCGTTGCCATGACGGTCTTCGGCGACCTCGAAACGTCGGTGCTGGACGAACTTCCCGCTGGCCGGGCGCCCATCTCCACACACGTTGTGGGGCTCGCGGAAAACCCGGGCTGGGCGGCGCGGATCTGGAAACGCTCGCGGGAAGAGATCGACGCCGGGCACCAGGTGTACGTTGTGTGCCCCAAGATCGGAGACGACGACGACGGCGACTTCAGTCCCGGCGAAGCGGAACCAAGCGACGCCGAACTTTCGGACGAGGGTCCCGCTCGCGAGCTCGCCTCGGTGACCGCCGTCGTCGAGACACTCGGCCAGGAACCCGCCTTGCGCGGCGTCCGGGTGGAACCCCTTCACGGACGGCAGGATCCGGCGCTCAAGTCTGAAACCATGGCCTCGTTCACTGCCAACCAGACTCAGCTGCTGGTGTCCACCACTGTCATCGAGGTTGGCGTGGACGTCCATAACGCCACCCTCATGGTGATCCTGGATGCTGACCGCTTCGGCATTTCGCAACTCCACCAGTTGCGCGGGCGGGTGGGCCGGGGCGGTCTGCCGGGCACCTGCTTGTTGGTCACCACACTCGAGCCCGGCCATCCGAGCCGTAGGCGCCTGGACGCCGTTGCGTCCACTACCGACGGCTTCGAACTTTCCCAGGAAGACCTCAAATTGCGTCGCGAAGGCGACATCCTGGGTGCTTCGCAATCCGGTGGGCGCTCCACCCTCAAACTGTTGCGGGTCCTGGAGCATGAAGATGTGATCGCACGTGCCCGCACCGATGCCCAGCGGCTCGTGGCCAACGATCCAGGGCTGGAAGGCCAACAAGCACTCGCCGCGGCAATCGACGAATATCTCAACCCCGAAAAGGAGGCGTTCCTTGAACGCGGCTAAGGAATCCACGCCCGGCGGTACCGCTGGGTGCAACGCCTCGGGAGCACGCCCGTGAGCCGGATCATTGCCGGCAGGGTGGGCGGCAACCCCTTGGTCAGCGTTCCTGGAAACGCCACCCGGCCCACGACGGACCGCGTCAAGGAGGCCTTGTTCTCGCGGCTCGAGGCGCTCGACGCCATCGACGATGCCCGCGTCCTCGACCTTTATGCAGGTTCGGGTTCGCTCGGCATCGAAAGTGCCAGCCGCGGCGCACGCTCGGCCGAACTCGTGGAGTCTGATGCCCGTGCGTCCGAAGTCTGCCAGCGAAACGCGGACATGGCCAACCAGGTGCTGGGACGCAGGACGGTCTCCGTCCACCGTTCCAAGGTGGAGTCCTTCCTGGAGCGCGCTGCGGACGATGCCCTCTGGGACCTGGTCTTCCTGGATCCGCCCTACCCGCTGGATGAGGCTTCCCTCAAGGCTGTCCTCGCCAAGCTTGCCTTCCACCTGGACGAAGGCGCCGTCGTCGTCGTCGAACGTTCCTCGCGTTCTCCGGAGCCGGACTGGCCCGACACCCTCGAACGGTTCGCCGACAAGAAGTACGGCGAAACAAAGCTCTGGTTCGCCGAACCCGTCTAGCGGGTCCCCGGCCGGAGATGCGGCGCTAGCCCGAAAGGCGGCGCTAGCCCGAAAGTCGGTCCAGTTCCACTCCGCTCAACACGGCCGCGGGGTGCGGTCCCCGGGCCAAAAGCTCTGCTGTCCACGCGGCTGGCCAGGGCCAGCGCGTTCCCACGAGGATGATGTTTCCGGGATACCGGCCGGCGAACATGCCACTCTCGGCGAAGGCCGCAACATCGGGCATCGCCTGGCGCATCGCAGCGACCTGGCTCCGCACCAAGGTCAAGGCCGCCTCATCGCCGACATTGACAATGAGCACACCGTCCGGCCGGAGCCGCGCGGCGGCTTCTTCGTAGAACTCCCTGCAGGCAATATGGGCCGGAGCCTCAGGACCGGAGAAGATGTCCAGGATCATGACGTCGAACGCGAGTTCCGAGGGCAGCTCCGCGAGGGTTTCGCGCGCGTCTCCGATGTGCGTGACCAGGCGGGTACCGTCCGGCAGGGGCAGTTTCCGGAGTACGAAGTCCAGTAGCTCGCGTTCGAGTTCGACGGCGTGCTGTTCCGAACCGGGTCTAGTCGCCTCGATGTACCGGGCCAGGGTGAGCGCCCCGGCACCGAGGTGAAGGGCCGTGACAGCTTGCCCGCCAGGCGCGGCTAGATCCACCAGATGGCCGATCCTGCGCAAGTACTCGTAGAAGATCTCTGTGGGCTCCGTGAGATTGACATGGGATTGCTCGGCGTCGCCGATTCGCAAGATGTAGGCTCCGGCAATCAACGGGTCGGCTTCGATCGCGGCATGCTGCCCGGTGGTCCGCAGGAACCGCCGTCCCTCGTGAGCTTGCTCGGTAGGCACAGTCAGAGCTTGTTCCGCAGGGTGGCCAGCCTTGCGGCGGCTTCTTCGAGTACCTCGGTCTTCTTGCAGAAGGCGAACCGAAGAAGGCTGCGGGTCCGCTCCGCGCCTTCGGGATGGCAGAACACCGGGACGGGGATTGCGGCCACCCCAACAAGCGACGGAAGCCGCCGCGCCAAGTCCACGGAGTCGTCGATACCCAGCGGTGCAGTGTCCACGTTGATGAAGTATGTACCCTGCGGCGTGTACACGCCGAAGCCAGCGGCCCGCAGGCCCTCGGCCAGGATGTCCCGCTTGTGCTGGAGAGTGGAGGCGACGCTGGTGTAGAACTCGTCCGGCAACGCAAGGCCCACGGCTATCGCGCTCTGGAAAGGAGTGCCGGAACTGTAGCTGAGGAATTGTTTGACGGTGCGGATCGCTGCGACTAAGTGTTCAGGACCACTGAGCCAGCCGATCTTCCAGCCAGTGAAGGAGAACGTCTTTCCGGCTGAGGAAATGGTCACGCTTCGTTCAGCAGCACCGGAGATGCTTGCGACCGGGATGTGCTGCACACCGAAGGTCAGGTGCTCGTAGACTTCGTCGCTGAGGATCACGGCGTCGTATTTCCGGGCGAGTTCGACCACGCGTTCCAGCACCTCGCGGGGGAAGACCGCACCGGTGGGATTGTGCGGGTTGTTGAGGAGCACAACCTTGGTGCGCTCACTGAAGGCCGTTTCCAGAGCGTCCAGGTCCGGGAGGAAATCGGGAGCGAGCAAGGGAGCGGTCACGTGCTTGGCGCCCGCGAGCCCGATGATGGCGCCATACGAGTCATAGAACGGTTCGAAGGTCAGGACCTCATCCCCGGGCTCGATGAATGCGAGCAATGACGCGGCGATGGCCTCGGTGGCCCCGGTGGTCACGATGACCTCGGTCTGCGGGTCCGGATTCAGTCCGTAGAAGCGTGCCTGGTGTGCGGAGATGGCCTCACGAAGTTCAGGGATGCCCTTGCCCGGTGCGTACTGGTTGGCCCCCGCCGAGATGGCTGCTTGTGCCGCTGCCTTGATTTCCGCGGGACCGTCCTCGTCCGGGAATCCTTGGCCCAGGTTGATGGCCCCGGTGGATATTGCCAGGGTTGTCATCTCTTCGAAGATGGTCACGCCCAGGCTGCCGTCAGCGGAAAGCAGGTTGGCGCCGCTTGCGGCCCGTTGCCACGGGGCTGTGCCGACGGCCCGCTGCCAGGGGGCGCCGGAGGTGTTCGCGCCGAGAGGGGCCGGGCTAGTCACTGTATGTTGCCTTCCTGGGGCGGTGGCTTCCGGCTCGTCCGGGCCGGCATGTCAGCCATGCTATCGCCATAGTGCCTACGGCCCTGGATGCGGTAGGTTCGAACCATGAGACGCGCAGTGTGCCCTGGCTCCTTTGACCCTATCCACAACGGACACCTGGAAGTCATCGCAAGGGCCGCCGGGCTGTTCGACGAAGTGGTCGTGGCAGTGTCCACCAACTACGCGAAGAAGTACCGCTTCAGCCTCGAAGAACGCATGGAGATGGCGCGGCAGACCCTGGCGTCGCTCCGAGGGATCATCGTGGAGCCCATGGGGGAGGGGCTGTTGGCAGAGTATTGCCGGCATCGGGGAATTTCGGCGATCGTGAAGGGCTTGCGTTCGTCCTCCGATTTTGACTATGAACTCCCCATGGCCACCATGAACCGCCAGCTATCCGGCGTCGAGACTGTTTTCCTTCCGGCGGAGGCCCATTACCTGCATTTGTCCTCCACCCTGATCAAAGAGATCGCCGTTCTGGGCGGCGATGTCTCCGATTTCGTGCCCAAGTCCGTCCTCAAGAGGCTCCTGGCTGGCGAGTCGTCTGCAGAGTAGCCCCGCAGCGGGTAAGCTGGATCGGTACCTCGGGGCAGAACGCGATGAAATTGACCCGGTTTGAGTCCGTTCACGCGTTCAGGCTAAGATGGTACGTCGGTCATATGTTCTACAGGAGTTCTCATTAAGCGAGATGCAAGTTCGCCTTTGGCGCTGGACGTCAAGGACCTCGGACGTAGTCCAGGAAGCATGCGGACGCTCACTGAACATGTACCCGCGCCAAGTGACCTTGGTGTGGCACTCATTGGTGTTCAGGAAGGCTCGGATATCGAGCTCGACCTGAGGCTTGAGGCCGTACACGAAGGAATTCTGGTATCTGGAACCGTATTCGCTGAAGTCAAGGGCGAATGCGGACGATGCCTGGATCCCCTTGCGTATGACCTTGAGGTCAATGTGCAAGAACTTTTCTTCTATGAGGGCATTGAGCTTTCGGACGAAGAAGACGATGAAGAGCAACGTCGAGTCGAGCACGATCTAATCGATCTTGAGCCGGTGTTGCGGGACGCAGTTGTAACTATGCTGCCGTTCCAGCCGGTGTGCCGGGAAGACTGCCAGGGCCTCTGCTCCGAATGCGGAGTGCGTCTGGAAGACGAGCCGGGGCACCACCACGAGGTCCTGGATCCTCGCTGGGCTGCCCTAGCTGAACTGGCTAAGTCTGACCGGCAAACTGATTAGTAAGTGTTGACTAAGAGAGAAATGAGATAGCCGTGGCTGTTCCCAAGCGGAAAATGTCTCGCGCGAATACACGCGCCCGCCGTGCCCAGTGGAAGGCAACTGCCCCCAACCTGGTCAAGACCATCGAAAACGGCCAGGTTGTTTACAGCCTGCCGCACCAGGCAAAGGTCGTTACCGACTCTGCCGGCACTGCGCTGTTCCTTGAATACAAGGGACGCAAGGTCGCAGACGTCTAAATCCGCCACATAGGCTGACAAAAGGATGTCTTCAACTGAAGAGCTTCTGAAGCGTCTCGGTGTCTCTATTGACGCCGAGACGCTTCGTCTTGCTCTCACACATCGTTCATACGCGTATGAAAACGGCGGGATTCCCACCAACGAGCGCCTCGAATTCCTCGGCGACTCCATTCTGGGCTTCTCCGTGACCGATTCCCTGTACCGGGACAACCCGGCACTGCCGGAGGGCGAACTCGCCAAGCGACGCTCCGCCGTCGTCAGCACCCGCGCCCTGGCGGGTATTGGCCGGGACCTTGGCATCGGCGAATACATCTACCTCGGGCAGGGCGAAAGACTCACCGACGGTAAGAACAAGTCCTCAATTCTTGCGGACACCATGGAGGCGCTCATCGGCGCAACCTACTTGTCCAATGACATCGAGACCGCGCGCAAGCTGGTCATGCGACTCGTTGGTCCGTTGCTGAAGGACGCTGCAGCCCTCGGGGCCGGTACCGACTGGAAGACAAGCATGCAGGAGCTTGCCGCCAGCCGTCAGCTCGGATCCATCTACTATGCGGTGGAGGGCTCCGGTCCGGACCACGCGCGCTCTTTTGAGGCAGTGCTTCAGATCGGCGGTACCGCTTACGGCAAGGGCTCGGGCCACTCCAAGAAGGAAGCCGAGCAGGAGGCTGCCGCAGATGCGTGGCGCACCCTGAACAGCAAGGCCAATCTGGGCATCAAGATCGCCGCGACCAGCAAGGCCGACGCGGCGGCGGATTCCGCGCACGGCGCCTGAGTCCCATGCCGGAACTCCCCGAAGTCGAAGTGGTGCGCCGCGGTTTGGCGCGCTGGGTGCGGGGCCGGACCATCACGTCCGTGGACGTCCTGGACCCGCGCTCCATCCGCCGCCACGCGCTAGGCACGGAAGACTTCGTCGGCAATCTGGAGCACGCCACGGTTTTGGACATCGTCCGTCGGGGCAAGTTCCTCTGGATGCCCCTGCAGACTGAAGCGCCCCGCGGCGCCGGTGGTCCCCGCAGTACCGATGACGATCAGCTGCCCGGTGTCGCGCTCATGGCGCACCTTGGGATGAGCGGCCAGTTGCTCATGCAAGACCCCGGTGTTCCCGATGAGAAGCACCTCAAAGTCCGCATCAGCTTGAGCCAGTCCTGCGGCATGCCCGAGCAATTGCGGTTCGTGGACCAGCGGATCTTCGGCGGACTGTTTGTCACCTCCCTTGTACCAACGCCCGACGGCGGTCCCGGCGGCCAGGGCGAGACGCCCCTCCCGGAAATTGCCGAAGAGGCCTCCCACATTGCCCGCGATCCGCTGGATCCCCATTTCTCCTTTGATGACTTCTACCGCAAGGTCACGGCCCGCAGGACCGGGCTCAAACGTGCACTGTTGGACCAGGCAGTCATTTCCGGGATAGGCAACATCTATGCCGACGAAGCCCTCTGGCGATCCAAACTCCACTATGCCAGGCCGACGGACACCCTCCTGCGGGCCGACGCCGTGCGGATTGTGGATGCTGCCCGGGAAGTCATGATGGACGCCCTGGCAGCCGGCGGCACGAGCTTCGATTCGCTCTATGTCAACGTGAACGGTGATTCCGGATACTTCGCCCGATCCCTCGATGTCTACGGGCGGGCCGGCGAACCATGCAGGCGCTGCGCCGCCGTCGGGCTGCCGGGTGTGATCAAACGCGAGCAGTTCATGAACCGCTCCTCCTACACTTGCCCCGTGTGCCAGCCGAAGCCGCGCAACGGCCGCTGGTAGCACTTTTCGCCCGGAAATCCCTGCCGTTTCCATTGCCGGCCCGCGGTGGCAGACTGTGGGCATGAGAGCCTGGGTCATCCGGATGGGGATCGCACTTGTCTTCAATGCCATCACCTTCTGGGCGGCTTCCATCCTCCCCGGAGTACGGCTTGGTGGGGGATTCCTCTGGGCGGTCGTGGTCTTCACCGCGGCCACGCTGCTGATAAAGCCCGGCATGACTGCCTTGATCGCGATCGGCGGTGCCAGGCTCCGTTCCCGCTCCCGGCGTGCCGGGAATCTTCTGAGCGCCGCCGCCGGCCTGTTGGCAACCCTCGGCATTCTGTTCGTCACCAGCATCTTCTCCAGCGGCTTCCAGATCAACGGAATCGCGGGCTGGGTTGCAGCCACCGTCGTGATTTGGCTGGCCTCCCTGATCTACAACTTCGTGGACGACGGCCTTGAAGCCAGGGCCACGGCGTTGATCGGGCGTGCCGGGATCAGGCGAAGGCAACAGCCCTGAACGTGCGGCGGGAGCTGCGGCTGCCGGATATCAAGGGTACGTCCCGCAAATCCGGGGATTTCCGCCGTCGGGCAGTAGATTGAGAAGGGGAAATCAGCCACTCAGGAGAACCGAAACACCTTGCATCTGAAAAGTTTGACTGTCCGGGGATTCAAGTCGTTCGCGTCGGCCACGACGTTCGACTTCGAGCCGGGCGTCACTGCGGTTGTCGGCCCCAACGGTTCGGGCAAGTCGAATGTGGTTGACGCGCTGGCCTGGGTGATGGGCGAACAAGGCGCCAAGACCCTGCGCGGCGGAAAAATGGAAGATGTTATTTTCGCCGGGACATCGGGGCGCCCGCCTTTGGGCCGCGCGCATGTTTCGCTGACCATTGACAACGCCGACGGCGTCTTGCCGATCGAGTACAGCGAAGTCACCATTTCCCGCACGCTCTTCCGGACCGGCGGGTCCGAGTACGCCATCAACGGCTCGCCGTGCCGTCTCCTGGATATCCAGGAACTCCTCTCGGATTCCGGCCTGGGCCGGGAAATGCATGTGATCGTGGGGCAGGGGCAGTTGGACCGGGTCCTGCACGCCACTCCTGAGGACCGCAGGGGATTCATCGAAGAGGCCGCAGGCATCCTGAAGCACCGGCGCCGTAAGGAAAAGACTGTCCGCAAGCTGGAAGCCATGCAGGCAAATCTGCAACGCCTTGGCGACCTCACGGCAGAAATCCGCCGACAACTCACGCCCCTGGGCAAACAAGCTGAAGTCGCCCGCCGAGCCCAGACCGTGCAGTTCGACGTCCGTGATGCCAAGTCCCGGCTGTTGGCGGACGAACTGGTGCAGCTCACCAAGGCTTTGGAGAAAGATGTCGCGGATGAAGCTGCGCTGAAGGAACGCCGCGAGAGCGTTGAGGCGGAACTCGGCGCAGGTCGCCAACGCCAGCTCCGTCTTGAGCAACTCGCTGCTGTTGCGACGCCCAGGCTCAATGCGGCCCGGGACAATTGGTATCAATTGTCCGCAACCAGGGACCGGCTTAGAGCCTTGGGATCGCTCGCCACCGAGCGTCGCCGCCTCCTCGGATCCACAGATGCTGCCCCCGATTCCGGCCGCGACCCGGACCAGCTCGACCGTCAGGCGGCCCGGGTACGGCAGGAACAGTCGGAACTCGAGCACGACATCCTGGCGAAGCAGGCGGCTCTTCTCGAGGCCACCGCTGCCAAACAGGAAGCCGAGAATCTGGCCGCAGCCGAGGACAAGCGCCTGACAGCCGTGCTGCGCGCGGCGGCCGACCGCCGCGAAGGACTCGCGAAACTCGTTGGACAGTTGGCTGCCGCGCGTTCCCGGGCGGAGGCAGCCGAGGCCGAACGAGGCAGGCTCAGGGAGTCGCTCTCTGCCGGTGAGGAGCGCCGTCGCCACGCGCAAAGCGAGTTCACGGCCCTCGAGTCACAAGTGGCGGGGGTTGAAGACGGCGAGGAGAGCCTTGACGCCGAATACGAGGGCGCCACAGCCCTCCTTGATCAGATCAAGGCCGAGATCGAGGCGCTGAAAGCCGCCGAACGGGACGAAGTCCGCGAACGTGATGCCCTCATCGCCCGCCGTGATGCTCTGCAGTTGGGACTCAACCGCAAAGATGGCTCTTCACGGATCCTGTCCTCGGGCCACCCCGGGGTCGTGGGTTCCTTGGCTTCGCTTCTGACAGTGGAGCCCGGCTATGAGGCCGCCGTGGCTGCGGCGCTCGGCAGCGCCTCCGACGCCGTGGTAGTGGCCGACGGCGCGGGCGCCGTCGCTGCGATGCAGTTGCTGAAAGACGCCGACGCCGGACGCGCTTCCCTTTTGCTGGCGGGCGCGGCGCCGTCCGCCGCTCCGGAGCTTGACTTGGCGGAAATGCCGACGTTGCCGGACGGCGGGCGTTGGGCCACTGAGTTGGTTCGGGCCGATGGTCCTGACGCCAGTGGCGCCGTGGCGCTCCTGGCCCTCACCGCCGTCGTCGACGGACTGGGCGCGGCGGCAAGCCTCATTGCCGGCAACCCGAGGCTCACCGCCGTAACCCTCGAAGGGGATGTCTTCAGGGCCCTGACTGTGGACGGCGGATCGGCGACGGCGCCGTCGCTCCTCGAGGTCCAATCCGCAGTGGACGACGCCGAAGCCCGGCTTCTGGAGCTCACCACCCGTCTAGAACGTGGCAAGTTCGCCCTGGCGGGGGCCGAAGCCCGCCGGGCCGACGCGCAGGAACGCGCGGACGCTGCCCTGGACAAACTCCACGACTCGGATGCCCGGCTGGCCGCCGTGGCCGAACGGCTTGGCCACCTGAATTCCCAGTTGCGCAGCGCCGTCGCGGAAAGCGATCGCCTGGCAGAGTCCTTGGCCAAGGCCGAACTGAACATCGCCGTCGCCGAGGAATCCCTTGAGCTTGCAGCGGAACGGCTGGCCGCGGCACAAGAAGCCCCCCAGGAAGAAGAGCCTTCTATGGAGCACCGGGATGCCTTGTCGAGGGCAGCCGGCGACGCCCGATCGCATGAGATGGAGGTCAGGCTAGGGTTGCGCAGCGCCGAGGAACAGCTCGTCGCAACCAGCAACCGGGCTGCATCCCTGGAACGGGCCGCAGCAAGCGAGCGGCGTGCCCGTGAGGAGGCGGCGCGCCGGGCCCTGCGGCGCAAAGCCCAAGCCGAGCGGGCCTCGGCCGTGGCCTCCGCCGTCGAACAGACCGTGCGCTTCGTTGACGTTTCAGTGGACTTGGCGGCCCGTGCCCGCGACCTCGCTGAGGCGGTCCGTGAACAGCGGGAGAAGGAACTTGCCGATGTCCGGAGCAGTAACGACGTCTTGGCCCAAGAACTGGCCGGACTGACGGATTCCGTGCACCGCGACGAACTCGCGCGGGCCCAACAGCGGCTCAGGATCGAAGCCCTGGAAACGCGTGCGATCGAAGAACTTGGCCTGTCGGCAGAGCAACTCGTGGCCGATTTCGGTCCGGAGCAGCCCGTTCCGGTGCCCGCTGCCGCCATTGACAAATGGGCCGAACTTCGCGCCCCGGTGGACGAGGACGGAAACCCGGTTGTCGAGGGTGCTCCTTTTGTCCGCGCTGAGCAGGAGAAACGGCTTCGGAAGGCCGAACGGGACCTCGCCGCGCTCGGCAAAGTGAACCCCTTGGCGCTTGAGGAATTTGCGGCACTCGAGGAACGGCACCAATTCCTGAGCACGCAGCTCGAAGACCTCAAGTCCAGTCGAAAAGACCTTTTGGACATCATCAAGGAAGTTGACAACCGCGTCCAGCAAGTCTTCGCTGAAGCCTTCGCCGATACGTCCAAACAGTTCGACCACGTCTTTGGGCGGCTCTTTCCCGGCGGAGAGGGCAAATTGGTACTGACGGACCCGGACGACATGCTGACCACCGGCATCGAGGTCGAGGCACGGCCTGCCGGCAAGAAGATCAAGCGCTTGTCCTTGCTATCCGGCGGCGAACGCTCGCTGACAGCTGTCGCCCTGCTCGTGGCGATTTTCAAGGCAAGGCCTTCCCCGTTCTATGTCATGGACGAGGTGGAAGCTGCGCTGGACGACACGAACCTGGGCAGGCTGATCACGATCTTCGAAGAACTGCGAGAGTCCAGCCAGCTGATTGTCATCACCCACCAGAAGCGGACCATGGAAGTCGCAGACGCCCTGTACGGAGTGACAATGCGGGGCGACGGAGTGTCCACCGTCATCAGCCAGAGGCTCGGTGCCGAGGTCTAGCTTTGTGAGAAGCTAGGGGAGTGAACGATCTCCTCCCCATTATTCTGTCCATTGTCGCTGCCATTGTGGTGGTCGGAGGGCTGATTCCTGTCCTGCTCAAGGCGCGGAAGTCCTCCTCGACCTACGCTGGAACACGCGACGCCAACGATCCTGCTAATACGGGGTCGGCAGGCGGCGGAACGATTGTCGATGACGACCCCGCTACCGTGCGGGAACGCCCGGCGCCCGGTAGCGCCGTCGAGCCCGCCGACCTTGCCGTTCCCGAGACCGACGTTCCTGACGACGCCGCGGGGCTGGAACTCATCGAGGTGGAGACCCCTGCACCGGTGGAGGGCCGCCTTAACCGGCTTCGGGCGCGACTGGTCAAATCCAACAACATCCTCGGCAAGGGCCTCCTGGCACTGCTTGCGAGCGACAAGATCGACGAAGATGTCTGGGACGAAGTCGAAGAAACGCTGCTCCTTGCCGACCTTGGCACCGAGCCCACCATGCAGCTGGTGGATGCACTGCGTGAACGGGTGAAAGTCCAAGGCACCCGCAACCCGGAGGAAGTCAAAGCCCTCCTGCGCGAGGAACTCATCAAGCTCGTGGACCCCACGATGGACCGCAGCCTGAACGTGGACCGCAAGGGAAACCACCCCGCCATCATGATCGTGGTCGGCGTCAACGGTGTCGGCAAGACCACCACCGTGGGCAAGCTGGCGCGCGTTCTCGTCGCCGAGGACAAGGACGTCCTCCTGGGCGCTGCCGATACCTTCCGGGCGGCCGCCGCGGAGCAGCTTGCCACCTGGGGGCAGCGCGTCGGTGTCGCAACGGTCAGGTCCCACGTCGACGGCGCGGACCCCGCCTCTGTCGCGTATGAGGCCGTCAAATCCGGCATCGAGCAGGAAGTCGATGTCGTCATGATCGACACCGCTGGCCGCCTGCAGAACAAGGTCGGCCTCATGGACGAACTCAGCAAGGTCAAGCGGGTCATCGAGAAGCTGGCTGAAGTGGACGAGGTCCTGCTGGTGCTGGATGCGACCACCGGACAGAACGGCCTGAACCAGGCCAAGGTCTTTGCCGAGGTGGTCAACATCACGGGAATCGTGCTCACCAAACTGGACGGCACCGCGAAGGGCGGCATCGTCATCGCGATCCAAAAGGCTCTCGGCGTCCCGGTCAAGCTTGTTGGCCTTGGCGAAGGCCCGGACGACCTCGCCCCGTTCGAGGCCGAAGCCTTCGTCGACGCCCTGCTGAACTAGCCGTATCCTGCCCAACCGGCGAGGATCCCTGCCTGAGCTTGCGAAGGCTGGGAGCCGGCGGGGACTTGCGAGGCGAGGGCGCGGTGTGGATCAGTTGGGTGAGCCGATTCGCTCCGGTACGCGCTGCATCGGCTCGCGGGCCACGGACCAGCCCACGGCGGAGAGCAGGAGGATGCCGCCGGTTGCGCCGAACGCCCAGCCGTAGCCAAAACCGTCGGCCAGGAGGCCAACCAGAACAGGCCCGACGATTGCTCCGGCATCGGAGGCCATCTGGAACGCCGCCAGTACCTTTCCGCCTGAACGGCCGCGACCGATGATGTCCCCGACGGCGGCCTGCTGGGCAGGGTTCAGCAAACCCGAGCCGAAGCCGGCGACAGCGGAAGCCGCGAAAAACGCGGGAAGACTGCTCGTCAAGCCGATGGTGACAGTGGCCAAGCCTGTGACGATCAGGCCCAGCAGCATCATGGGCTTGCGGCCGAAGCTGTCGGCCAAGCGACCGGAGAAGGTCAGTGCCAGCGCGTTGCCCCCTGCAAACACTGCCAGGGCCCAGCCGGCCGAGCCGGCACCCGCGGCCAGGACAACCACTGCGAACAATGGCACGGTGGCCATGCGCACCCCGAAAGTCGCCCAGCCGTTGCTGAAGCTTGAGAACAGCGCGGCCCGGTAGGCAGAATCGCCCAGGGCCTCTTTCAGTTGCATTGCCGGTCCTGCTGCGCTTCCTTGGCTCGCTCCCTTCGAACTGCCCCTCAGTTGCGTGCGTACAACGAGGGCCGCCAGCACCAGGGTGGCCGCGTAGGCAAGGAATGGGACGCGCAACCCGAACCCGGCAAGCAGTCCACCAACCACAGGACCGAGGACGCTGCCGATCAGGAAGGCAGAAGCGTAAGCCCCGGAGACCCGCCCGCGGCTTTCCGGGGGAGCGAGACGGATCAACAGGCCCATCGCCGCGACCGTGAACATCACGGAACCGGCTCCGCCGAGGCCCCGGAACACCAGCAGCTGCCAGTAGCTTTGGGCGAAGGCGCAGGCCGCAGTGGAGGCCGCCACAATCAGCAACCCCGCGATGTACACGGGACGCTCGCCGAAGCGGCCCATCAAGGCGCCGCCGGCTGGAGCGAATACCAGGCGCATGAAGGCGAAGATACTCACGATCACTGCGGCCGCTGTTGCTCCGACGTCGAACGTGGTGGCGAACTGCGGGAGCACGGGCGCTACGAGACCAAAACCCAGTGCGATCAGGAACGCTGCCACCAACATCACCTTGATGTCCCGAGGCATGGCAGCCTTCGCGGCCCGAGCCCCTTGGTTTGCGCGGGATTTGGGGCTTGCGGTCATCGTGTTGAGGTCCTCCGGGTCGTATCGGTGCGGGGAATGTGGAACTGACGAAACATATCCGTAACAAGGCTGATATGCACCATTTACGTTCGAGAAGTTCTTGTAACAGCCACGCAATCTAAAACCTTCGCAGGTGAAACACTGCCCCGCAAAACTCTTACATAGAACGCAAATGCGTTGGGACAGGCGGCAAAGTCCGCAACAAAGAGCAGAGAGGACGTAGACATGGAATTCAGCGCCGGTCTCGTTTGGCTCCTGGTCGCGTCAGCCTTCGTGCTGTTCATGACCCCGGGCCTGGCATTTTTCTATGGCGGCATGACCCGTGCCAAAGCCGCCCTGAACATGATGATGATGAGCTTCATCGCCATCGGCACAGTGACGATCGTGTGGGTCTTGTGGGGCGCGTCGATGTCCACGAGCAACACTGACAACTTCTTCCAGCTCTTCGCAAACCCGTTCAGCCACTTCGGCCTGCACAACTTCACTGATCCCGCGGACCTCCTCCACGTTGGATACGCGGCCACCTTCGCGATCATCACCGTGGCACTGATCTCCGGTGCAATCGCGGACCGGGCCAAGTTCTCGGCCTGGACGCTCTTCACCCCGATTTGGGCCACCTTGGTCTACGCACCCATGGCTTACATGGTGTGGGGCGGCGGGCTCTTCTCCAAGGACGGCTGGTTCGGCCAGACTTTCGCTCCGGTCATCGACTTCGCCGGTGGCACCGTGGTGCACATCAACGCCGGTGTTGCTGGCCTGATCCTCGTCCTCATCATCGGCAACCGCAAGGGCTTCGGCAAGGATCCGAACCACCGCCCGCACAACGTGCCCCTGGTCATGCTAGGTGCTGCGATCCTCTGGTTCGGCTGGTTCGGTTTCAACGCCGGTGCAGCGGCAACGGTGGAGCAGGCAGGCCTCATCTGGATCAACACCCTCACCGCGCCCGCAGCAGCCATGCTTGGCTGGCTTGTCGTGGAGCGCATCCGTGACGGCCACCCCACCTCGCTCGGAGCTGCTTCGGGTGTCGTCGCCGGTCTGGTCGCCATCACCCCGGCTTGTGCCAACGTTTCCCCGCTCGGCGCCATTGCGCTAGGCATCGCAGCCGGCGTTGCCTCGGCTCTCGCCGTCGGCCTGAAGTTCAAGCTTGGCTACGACGACTCGCTCGATGTCGTGGGCGTCCACCTCGTGTCCGGCGTCATCGGCACAGTGGCCATCGGCTTCCTCGCCACCCCGACCCAGGGTGCAGCCGGCCTGTTCTACGGCGGCGGTACCACCCAGCTGGTTGCGCAGTCACTCGCAGCGCTTTGCTCGATCGTCTTCACCGGCGTCATGACGTTCATCATCGCCTACCCGATCCACAAGCTCATGGGCTTCCGCATCTCCGAACGCCAGGAGATCGCCGGTGCAGACCTCAGCCTGCACGCCGAAACGGCATACGAGTTCGGCGTCGGCGGCCACGGAGGCAGCTTCCAGCCCCTGCACGACCTCATCACCGGCAAGGCATCGGCCGGAGCAACTGACGAAGCATCCGTATCAGGCAAGGAGAGTGTCCAGGCATGAAACTCATCACGGCGATCGTCCGCCCGGAAAAGCTCGACGCCATCCGAGAGGGGCTCGAAGCGTACGGGGTACAGGGACTGACGGTCAGCGCGGCCAGCGGGTACGGCAGGCAGCGAGGTTACACCGAGGTGTACCGCGGAGCCGAGTACAACGTGGATTTGCTTCCGAAGATCCGCGTCGAGGTCCTGGCCACGGATGAGCAGGCGGACGACATCCTCGATGTCCTGATCGCTTCCTCGAACACGGGCCGCGCGGGCGACGGCAAAGTCTGGACCGTGGACGTCTACGAAGCAGTCCGGGTCCGCACTGGCGAACGCGGCGCAGCAGCCATCTAAAGCGCCCAACGCAAAGAGGGGCCGGGTACCTGGAAAGGTACCCGGCCCCTCTTGCATGTCAGCTTCCGCAGGAGCTGAGCCAGCAGTCCGGCCGGCTCAGCGCCCGACGGCGGTGGGCCAGTCCACAGGACCGGAGCCGCCGGCGTCGTACTCTTCAAGCGGCACTGAATCCTTGGCCCAGGCTTTCAGCACGGGCTCAACGATCCGCCAGCAGTCCACGGCAGTGTCTCCGCGGACGGAAAGCAGGGGATCGCCGGTGATGACCCCCTCCAGGACTTCTCCGTAGGGCAGGAGGTCGGAAGCGTTCAGTTCGGAGTTGAGCGTCACGCGATCAAGAGTGAAGATATCCCCGGGGCCGTTGACATCAACGTCGAGCTGCAGAGTGTCCGGACCGAATCCGATGCGCAGCTGGTTGGGGGAGTCCACGCCTTGGAACCCGGACGGCAGATGCGGAACGGGCCGGAAGGTGATGATGGCTTCCTTGCGCGCGCGGCCCAAGGCCTTGCCTGAGCGAAGGATGAAGGGGACTCCCCTCCAGCGCCAGTTGTCGATCGCCACTTCAACTTCCGCGAGCGTCTCGGTGTTCCGGGCGGGATCCACGCCTTCCTCTTCGACATAGTCCGGAACCGGATGCCCACCGCTTCGGCCGGCGCTGTACCGGGCCCTGCGCGTGGTCTTCCGGTAGGGCGCGCCGATGCTGCTCGCACGCAGCACAGTGGCGATCGCGCCGCGGAGATCGCGCTCGCCGATGGTGGCGGGGGCATCAATGGCAAGGAGCGCCATGATGTGCAGCAAATGGCTCTGGATCATGTCCTTCAGGGCGCCGGCGTTGTCGTAGTAGCGCGCACGCCCTTCGAGTGCGAGGTCTTCGTCGAAAATGACCTCCACCTTTTCGATGTGGTCCCGGTTCCACACGGGTTCGAGAAACCTGTTGGCGAAGCGCAAGCCCAGGATGTTCAGGACGGTGGCTTTGCCGAGGAAATGGTCCACGCGGTGGATGTGGTCCTCAGGGACCAAGGCTGCAAGGGTTTTGTTGAGTTCCCGGGCCGAATCCGCACTGGAGCCGAACGGCTTCTCCATCACCAAGCGCGTCCCGGCAGGCAGGTCTGCGGCGTTGATTACTTCGCAGGCCTTTTGGCTGATGTGTGGCGGCAAGGCAAAGTAGACGGCTACCGGTGCTTCGAGTCCGGCCAGCAGCGCGGCGAGCTGGCCATCGGCCGTGACATCCAGCTGGTGGTAGGCGGTGTTGTCCTCCATGGACGCGACTGCTTTCTTCCCTGCGGCATCGGCGTCCTTCCCAGCCTCCCCAAAGGCGCCCCGCACCCGTTTTGTCCATTGCTGGGGGGTCCAGGGGTCGGAGCCGGCTCCCACAAGCTTGAGGCCGTCCGCGAGTCCACTGGCTACAAGCCTGGCAAGGCCTGGCAACAGCAATCGGCCTGTCAGGTCTCCGGAGGCACCTAGGATGAGCAACGTTTTGATTGATGTTTTGCTGGTCACTGTGCCAGCATGCCATCTTGCAGGCGCGTCTTGGTACCCTAGATAGTCGAGTCCCTCAGTTGAGTCAGATTTGTTTGGGGCAGGAATCGTCAAGATGTTGGCGCGCCGGAACGGCCGCCATTCGCAGACCATTGAAAGAAGTGCACGGCGCGTGTTCAATTCACTCTCTGACCGGTTGACAGCAACCTTCAAGAATCTCCGTGGCAAGGGTCGCCTCACCGAGGCCGACGTCGACGCCACCGTCCGGGAGATCCGCCGTGCCCTTTTGGACGCGGACGTTGCCGTTTCCGTGGTCCGCGAGTTCACGGGGCGTATCCGTGAACGCGCCTTGGGTGCCGAGGTTTCCGCTGCCCTGAACCCGAGCCAGCAGATCGTTAAGATCGTCAACGAGGAACTCCAGGAGATCCTCGGCGGCGAGACCCGCCGTATCCGCCTCGCGAAGACCGGCCCCACCATCATCATGCTCGCCGGCTTGCAGGGTGCGGGTAAGACCACCCTCGCCGGCAAGCTGGCCAAGTGGCTCAAGGCCCAGGGACACAGCCCCGTACTTGTTGCCGCCGACCTCCAGCGTCCCAACGCCGTGACCCAGCTCCAGATCGTCGGTGAGCGCGCTGGCGTCCACGTCTTCGCGCCGCACCCCGGTACCACCTCGGACCTGGATATTCCCACGGGCGACCCCGTCGCCGTCGCACGTGCCGGCGTCGACGAAGCCCGCCAGAAGCTGCACGACGTCGTGATCGTGGACACCGCAGGCCGCCTCGGCGTCGACGCCGAAATGATGGACCAGGCGCGCCGTATTCGCCAGGCGATCATC
The DNA here is from genome assembly GCF_044358315.1 of Arthrobacter sp. FW306-04-A. Taxonomy (GTDB): domain Bacteria; phylum Actinomycetota; class Actinomycetes; order Actinomycetales; family Micrococcaceae; genus Arthrobacter. The sequence continues at coordinate 2,715,322 of NZ_CP084559.1, read as the reverse complement.
CCGAACGAAGTCCTGTTCGTGATCGACTCCATGATCGGCCAGGACGCCGTCAATACGGCGGTTGCCTTCGATGAAGGCGTCAACTTCACGGGTGTCGTGCTGTCAAAGCTCGATGGCGACGCCCGTGGCGGTGCCGCCCTCTCGGTCGCGTCCGTCACTGGAAAGCCGGTCATGTTCGCGTCCACCGGCGAGGGCCTCGACGACTTCGAACTGTTCCACCCCGACCGCATGGCATCCCGCATCCTGGATATGGGTGACGTTCTTACGCTGATCGAGCAGGCCGAGAAGAACTGGGACAAGGACGAAGCGGCCCGGATGGCGAAGAAGTTCGCCGACCAGGAAGACTTCACCCTGGACGACTTCCTCGCCCAGATGCAGCAGATCCGCAACATGGGCTCCATGAAGAAGATGCTCATGATGATGCCGGGTGCGCAGAACATCCGCCAGCAGCTGGAGCAGTTCGACGAGCGCGAGATCGACCGGGTGGAAGCCATCGTTCGCTCCATGACCCCGCATGAGCGTCTGGCTCCGAAGATCATCAATGGATCCCGCCGGGCCCGCATTGCCCGTGGTTCCGGTGTGCACGTCTCCGAGGTCAACGGCCTCCTGGAGCGTTTCGCGCAGGCCCAGAAGATGATGAAGAAGCTCGCGCAGGGTGGCGGCATGCCCGGGATGCCGGGGATGCCCGGCCTCGGTGGCGGCGGTTCCCGCAAGGGTGGCAAGAGCGCGCCGAAGAAGAAGGCACGTTCCGGCAACCCTGCCAAGGCGGCCCAGGAACTGCGCGACGCCGAGAACAAGCGGGCGAACGCCGTCCCCACCGGCGCGGCTTTCGGTCAGCCCGGCGGCGATTTCGATCCCTCGCAGTTGAACCTGCCCAAGGGCTTTGACAAGTTCCTCGGCGGCAAGTAGCCCTCCCACCCAGGGTTGTCAGTCCCGTGCCATAGGCTGGATGAATGCAAAAGCAGCGCGTTGTGTTCGTCCATGGAGCAGGCACATTCGGCGCTGCGGCTTGGCCGAAGCAACACGGCATGGCGCTGGAGTACGACGCGCTCTTCCTGAAACGCCACGGCTTCGATGCGCAGGCCGAGCCATTGGAATCCGATGTCGCCGCCGATGTGGACATCGTGCTGGAGTGCCTGGGAGCGCGGGAGACCGCGTCATCCTCCGGCCCGGCTCGCGGTGGCCATGTTGTAGCGCACTCCCAAGGCGCGATTTCCGCCATGTTGGCAGCAGTGGAGAGGCCGGACCTGGTCCGCTCCCTCGTGCTGGTGGAACCGGCGTGCCTTTCCTTGACGGCTGAATTGCCCGCCACCGCGGCCTACCGGGCACTCATGGAGCCTTTGTTCGGGGTCCGGCACGAACTCAGCGATGACGATTACCAACGGGAATTCGTCCGCCGGGCGTTTTCCTCCGAGGCGGCAGTCCTCAGTACCCCGGAGGCCAGGCGTACCGCTCGGCGCCTGCGGCTGCAGGCGCCGCCGTGGGAAGCGCCCCTGCACATTGTGCCGGGAGTTCCCACGCTTGTCTTGACCGGTGGTTGGGAACCGCTCTACGAAGAGATCGCCGGCTACCTGCAGGAAACCGGCGCCCTCCGCCGCGTCGCGGCAGGAGGACACCGGCCTCATGACTCGGTCGAAGGAGACCGGATCATCCGCTCCTTCATCGCGGACGTCAGCCGCGCCGGATCAGTTCAAGCTTCCTGATCAGCTCAGGCTTCCTGACTTCGCTGCCGTTTTTCCCGCGGGAACCTCAAGCTCGGGCAAGTAGACCTTGCCTCCCGATGCCAGGAACTCCTCGCTCTTTTCGCGCATGCCGCTGTACATTTCCGCGATGGCCGCTTGGGAATCCGCTGAACCGTATTCATCGCGGATGTCCTGGCTGATGCGCATGGAGCAGAATTTCGGCCCGCACATGGAGCAGAAATGCGCCGTCTTGGCTGGTTCGGCCGGGAGCGTCTCGTCATGGAATGACTCTGCCGTCACTGGGTCCAGGGAGAGCGCGAATTGGTCGCGCCAGCGGAACTCAAAGCGGGCCTTGGACAGGGCATCGTCGCGTTCGTGTGCGCCTGGGTGTCCCTTGGCGAGGTCGGCGGCATGGGCCGCGATCTTGTACGTGATCACACCAGTCTTGACATCGTCCTTGTTTGGCAGGCCCAAGTGCTCCTTGGGCGTGACGTAGCAAAGCATCGCGGTTCCGTAGCGGGCAATCTCCGTAGCGCCGATCGCCGAGGTGATGTGGTCGTAGCCCGGGGCCACGTCGGTGACCAGGGGGCCCAAGGTGTAGAAGGGGGCGCCCTTGCACAGTTCCTGCTGGCGTTCCACGTTTTCCCGCACCAAGTGGAACGGAATGTGGCCGGGCCCCTCGACCATGACCTGAACGTCAAATTCCCAGGCCCGCAGGGTCAGCTCCGCCAAGGTGTCGAGCTCGGCGAACTGCGCGGCGTCGTTGGCGTCCGCCGTCGCTCCCGGGCGCAGCCCGTCGCCGAGAGAGAACGCGACGTCGTACTTGGCGAAGATTTCGCAGAGTTCGTCGAAATGGGTGTAGAGGAAGTTCTCTTCGTGGTGGGCCAGGCACCAGCCCGCCATGATGGAGCCGCCGCGGGAAACGATGCCGGTCACGCGGTTGGCGGTCAGCGGAACGTAGCGCAGCAGCACGCCGGCGTGGATGGTCATGTAGTCCACGCCCTGCTCGCATTGTTCAATGACGGTGTCACGGAAGATTTCCCACGTGAGCTTGTTGGCTTCGCCGTTGACCTTCTCCAAGGCCTGGTAGATCGGCACGGTGCCGATCGGCACAGGGGAGTTGCGGATTATCCATTCGCGGGTGGTGTGGATGTCGTCGCCTGTGGACAGGTCCATGACGGTGTCTGCGCCCCACTGCGTGGCCCACTGCAGCTTGTCCACTTCTTCGGCGATGGAACTTGTGACGGCCGAGTTGCCGATGTTGGCGTTGATCTTCACGAGGAAGGCCTTGCCGATGATCATCGGTTCGGATTCGGGGTGGTTGATGTTGTTGGGAATGATGGCCCTGCCGGCGGCAACTTCGCTGCGGACCAGTTCAACATCGCAGTTTTCGCGAAGTGCCACGAACTGCATCTCGGGCGTGACGATGCCCTGCTTGGCATAGTGCATCTGAGTGACCGTCTTGCCTTCGACGGCACGGCGAGGCACCGGCTGTGCGCCCTTCCACTCCGCGGAGGCGGCGCCGCGCCGCACGGCCGACTTGCCGTCGTCGAGCAGGTTCCGTTCACGGCCGCCGTATGCCTCGGTGTCGCCGCGGGATTCGATCCACTCGCTGCGGAATGGCTCAAGGCCGACCACCGGATCGCTCCCCGGCCCTGCGGTGCGGTACACCTGGAAGGGTGCGTTGGCCTCGCCGTTCGGGGATGGTTCCAGCGCGATTTCCGTCACCGGAACCCGGATTCCCGTCTCGGCATCCTCAAGGAATGCGAGGGAATGCGACTTGAGGGACTGGGTCACTTCCTGCCCTGATCCGCTTTGGATAGGGCTCAACTGTGTTTCTTTGGTGCTCAAAGGATTACTCACTTCCTTCGCCGGCATTACCCGGACAGGTTCAACGGTCGCAGGCTGCGTCAGCCCGATCTCAGCCCTTGCAAGGGCTCCCGTGTGGTCGTAGACGAAGCTACCACAGCCGTTGGTTCTTCGGACAGATGTGACCGAGCAGGCGATCGCCAGCGGAGCTTAAAGTGGAGGCATGCCAGAAATCATCGAGTTCAGCGGCACCATCCTTACAGGGCCGAAGGATGAACGGAGCGGGCTCTGGTCCGTCGACGGCCGGCTGACCTTTGTCCGCCCCCCTGCCAAGCCGAACGTCGTCCTGGACGGATGGGTGCTGCCCGGCCTGGTGGACGCCCATTGCCATGTCGGTTTGGGCAAGGGCGGGGCCGTGGATGAGGAGACCGCGCGCCTTCAGGCAACGGCGGACCGGAACGCCGGAACGCTTTTGATCCGCGACGCCGGCTCGGCAAGCGATACACGCTGGCTTCAGAACCAGCCGGATATGCCGAGGATCATCCGAGCGGGCCGGCACATCGCCAGGCAGCGGCGGTATATCCATGGGCTGGCCGAGGAAGTTGAGCCGGAGGATCTGGTGGAGGCGGTGCGCAAGCAGGCCCGGTCCGGCGACGGGTGGGTCAAGATCGTAGGAGATTGGATCGACCGCTCCGCCGGGGACTTGGGTCCGTCCTTTCCGGCCGCCACCGTCAAGGACGCTGTCGCAGCCGCACACGAGGAGGGAGCCCGCGTGACGGCTCATTGCTTCGCCGAAGAAACCATTGATGACATGCTCGACGCCGGCATCGACTGCATCGAGCACGCCACCGGTTTGTTGCCGCACCACATTCCGCGACTTCTCGATCAGGGAGTGCCGATCGTCCCGACGCTCATCAACATTGCCACGTTCCCGGACATCGCCAGGCTGGCTGAAGCGAAGTTCCCGCGCTATGCCGATCACATGACCAGGCTCTGGGAACGCCGGCATGGGTGCGTCCGGGAGGCCTTCGACGCCGGGGTGCGGGTGTATGCCGGGACCGACGCAGGCAGCGTCATCAAACACGGCCGCATCGGCGAGGAAATCCTCGAGCTTCACCGGGCCGGATTGCCGACGGGGGCTGCGCTCGATGCTGCCTGCTGGTCCGCTCGGGAATGGCTCGGCATGGATGGCGTCAGAGAAGGCGCCAGTGCCGACGTCGTGCTGTACGAGAAAGATCCCCGGGCCTTCCTGGACGTCGTGTTGAAACCGAAGACCATCGTGCTCAGGGGGCATATTTCAGGAAGCGGCAGGCATTTGGAATAAATTGAAGCTTCAAGTAATTTAGATAGATAGAGGTTGCCGAAGGGCGGCGCCACAAAAGCCGGGAGTTTCACATGACCACCACATCCAGCCAGGACCTCCTTCCTGCCGAACTCACCATGGGTACCGTCATGCTCAAGGTGGGGGACATGAAGCTCATGAGCGACTACTACCAGCGGGCCCTCGGGCTGGACGTCGTTGCCGAACAGGACGGCGGACTCTACTTCGGCAGGGTCGGCAAGCCGCTGGTGCACTTGGCCCCGGCCTCCGGACTCCAGATCCCGGGCCGCGGAGAAGCTGGACTCTTCCACACAGCTTTGCTCTTCGAGGACCAGTCCTCGCTCGCCGCCACCGTTGCCTCCGCCGCGCAGTACGAGCCCCACGCATTCGTCGGCAGTGCCGACCACCTGGTCAGTGAAGCCTTCTACTTCACCGATCCCGAGGGCAACGGCATCGAGCTCTACTACGACAAGCCACGCGAAGGCTGGGAATGGAACGGCAGTTCGGTTGTCATGGACAGCCTGCCCCTCCCGCCGCAGCGCTACCTCCAGCAGTACCTGAGCGAAGCAGCGGTGACCGGCCAGCATGAGGCGGGCGCCGGCGTCGGGCACGTCCACCTGCAAGTGGGCGACGTGCAGACCGCCCACGATTTCTACGTGGACACCTTGGGCTTCGAGAAAACCGCCGGTTGGCACGGGCAGGCGTTGTTCGTCTCCGCAGGCGGCTACCACCACCACATGGCGATGAATGTCTGGAATAGCCGTGGCGCGGGCCCGCGAAAGGACACGCTGGGTCTGGGCGAGGTTGTGATTGAAGTGCCGGCAGGGAACGACGTCGGTGCGCTCGCTGACCGCCTTAGGGTTGCCGGTATTGCTTCCCACCACACCGGGCTGGAGTTGCGTTTCGAGGACCCGTGGCGGAACCGGCTGCGGGTCGCTGTCCGCTAGCGTCCAACTTGCTCCCCGACTTCGCTCGGCTCAGCCGGGGACCCCTCGCAAGTTAGACTTGGGACCACACTGCGTGGCGCACCTTTTCGCCCACGCCGCAGCTCCGTCGGCACGAATGAATGAGGGTAGTTTCCATGGGCTTTGCTGAAATCTTTGTTGCCACCCACGATGAAGCACTGAAGAGGGCTGCTGCCCTGGAGAAGGGCGGCGACGTTTCCGGCGCCGCGGTACGGATCCCGGGAATCAGCGATTTCGAGGTAGAACAGCTCGGCGACCTGGCGGGCACTGCCGTGCACGCGGGCGGCGCTGACTACGAGTTGGCCCTGGTGGATGTGACCAGTGACGCGTTGCTGGGTGTTCCCGAAGCCATGGTGCGTGCGTTGTCCGAGCTTCTCAGCTATGAGACTGAGGGCGAAGGCAGCGTCCTCGACGACGTCGCCGAGCTCTGGGCAGCCCAAGAGGATATGCCCTTCGATGCCCAGCAGTCCCGCCTTTATGTCCAGCAGTTGGCGGCACTCGCCAGCGACGTCGAAAAGGCCGAGCGCGCTGGTCTTTACGTTTGGTCAGCCGAGCAGTAATTCCGCAGGAAACCCGCCGCACGGGCCCGTAGTTCGAAATACCGTCGGCCATCTGGCACAATGGACAGGTACTCGATCCGCGCGGCCCCTCTCTCCGTGTGTGCATCTTGTCCTTCGAACCCTCAAGTATGGCCCGCCCCACGGGTGCAGAACGACGGGCTCAACCCCGTTTCAGAAACAGGAGTGACCACAAAAGTGGCCGTTAAGATTCGCCTTAAGCGCTTCGGTAAGATGCGCGCACCGTACTACCGCATCGTCGTCATGGACTCCCGCTCCAAGCGCGATGGCCGTGCGATCGAAGAGATTGGCAAGTACCACCCCACTGAAGAGCCCTCGTACATCGAGGTCACCTCCGAGCGTGCACAGTACTGGCTGTCCGTCGGCGCCCAGCCGACCGAGCAGGTTGCTGCGATCCTCAAGATCACCGGTGACTGGCAGAAGTTCAAGGGTCTCCCGGGCCAGGAAGGCACGCTGAAGACCAAGGTCGCCAAGCCTGCTTTCGTTGCTCCGGAGAAGGGTTCCGTCATCATCCCGGAAGCCATCACCAAGAAGGCCAAGCAGTCGGAAGCTACTGAAGCTCCCGCTGACGCTGAAGCAGAGACCACCGAGGCTGAGTAAATTGCTGGCAGAAGCGCTCGAACACCTGGTCCGTGGGATCGTTGACAGCCCTGAGGATGTCAAGGTCAGTGCCAAGAACAACCGCCGGGGGGAATCCCTCGAGGTACGTGTTCACCAGGACGACCTCGGACGGGTAATCGGACGCCAGGGCCGTACTGCACGCGCTTTGCGCACGGTGATTGCGGCATTGGCAGCCGGCGAGCAGGTCAGGGTCGACGTTGTCGACACCGACCGTCGCCGGTAACGCGCCCAGCAATACTTGTCTTAGATCCGGCCCCTTCACCAGATTATGGTGGAGGGGCCGGATTGTTTTACGACCAAACTCCAGCATTGGCCCCGAATCCGGTCCCAGCGAAGAAATCAGAGGAATCCCATGCAGCTCCAGGTTGCCCGAATCGGCAAGCCCCACGGAATCCGCGGCGAAGTCACCGTCCAAGTGCTCACTGACGCGCCCGGCGATCGTTTTGCCCCGGGGACCGAATTCGTGGTGGAGCCCGCAAAGGCCGGTCCTTTGACCATCAGCAGCGCGCGGTGGAACAAAGACATCCTCCTGCTCGGATTCGAGGGGATCTCCACCCGCAACCAGGCCGAGGAAATCCGCGGCGCGAAGCTCTTCATCGAGACGGAAGAACTGGACGAGGACGACGACGAAGGCTGGTACGAGCACGAACTCGTCGGCCTCGAAGTCCGTGTCGGTTCCCAGGCCGTGGGCAAGGTGACCGCACTCAATACCATGCCCGTCCAGGACCTGCTGGTGATTGAAGACGCGGATGGCAAGGAGATCCTGGTGCCCTTCGTCGAAGAGATCGTGCCCGAGGTCAACGTCGAGGGCGGCTACGTACTTCTCACGCCTCCGCCGGGCCTCTTCGAGCTGAACACGGACTCATCCGCCGACGACGATGCCGAGGACACCGAAGACAAGGACGATGCCTAGATGCGCATCGACGTCGTCAGCATCTTTCCGGAGTACCTGGCGCCCCTTGAACTATCCCTCATAGGCAAGGCTCGCCAGGATGGACTCCTGGAACTGAAGGTCCATGACCTACGGACCTTCACCACGGACAAGCACCGCACCGTGGACGACACTCCGTACGGTGGAGGGGCAGGAATGGTCATGAAGCCCGAGCCTTGGGCCCAGGCCTTGGAGTCCATTGCCGTTGCGCGGCTTGCTGCAGGGGAAAGTGCCGCGGCTCAAGGGGATCCTTCGCAGGACGAGCCCGCGAAGAAGCCGGTCCTGATTGTCCCATCGCCGGCGGGGGAGCGCTTCAACCAGGCCCTTGCTTACGAGCTCGCCGAGGAAGAACGGCTCGTTTTCGCCTGCGGGCGCTATGAAGGCATCGACGAACGCGTCATGGAGTGGGCGGCCGAACACTTCACGGTCCGTCCGGTCAGCCTGGGCGATTATGTCCTCAACGGCGGCGAGGTCGCAGTCTTGGCCATGGTCGAGGCGATCGGGCGGTTGCTTCCGGGCGTCGTCGGCAACCCCGAATCCCTGGTGGAGGAATCCCATTCGGACGGCCTGTTGGAGTACCCGGTCTATACGAAGCCCTCATCATGGCGCGATCGTGACGTGCCTGCCGTCCTCTTGAGCGGCAATCACGGCAAGATCGCCCAGTGGCGTCGCCACGAACAGTTCCGCCGGACCGCGGAACGCCGCCCGGATCTGCTGGCAGAGTTCGACGCCGGCGGCCTGACACGCGCGGACCGCACGGCTTTCGGAGAACTGGGGTACGACGTCGTCAACGGCCAGTTGCGGCACCGCCCTGACGACGACGGCCCGGCCTGAGCCTGCCGCCGTCGGGCAGTGCTTGCCACGGTTGGACCGCGAAAACCGGACCGCATCCGCGGGATTGGCCGGAACTCCCGGGGTATGGCAGAATTAACCCTTGTGTCTACTGGGTTCGCGCCTGCCACAGGGGGAGCGTAGCCAACAGCCTGACAACCCGGAACCACCAATCAGTGGTGGTGCCGGACTTTGAAAATCTTCGGCGGTAATTTCCGGACGGCCTCGCGCCCCGGGCTTGCCCGCCGTGACCCAAAGTGGATGACCTGTGGCGTTCACCAGGAGTGGATTAATGCATATCCTCGATAACGTAGATGCAGCTTCGCTGCGTAACGATGTTCCCGAGTTCCGCGCGGGTGACACCATCAAGGTTCACGTGAACATCATCGAAGGCAAGAACTCCCGTGTTCAGGTTTTCCAGGGCTTCGTCCTGGGCCGCCAGGGTGACGGCGTTCGCGAAACCTTCACGGTCCGCAAGGTCTCCTTCGGCGTCGGCGTAGAGCGTACCTTCCCGGTGCACTCCCCGATCATCGACAAGATCGAGGTCGTCACCAAGGGTGACGTCCGCCGCGCCAAGCTCTACTACATGCGTGCACTGCGCGGCAAGGCTGCGAAGATCAAGGAAAAGCGCGACTTCGCCACCGGCAAGTAGGTCTTCGACCAAAAGCGGGTCCTGGATTCGTGCCCGGCCTGCGCCGGAGAAATCCGCAACGCAACAGGAAACGAATCATGGACCACCCAAAACGCCAGCCCCGGAAACAGGGCTGGCGTTTTGTTTTGCTCGCATTTGTCCTGGCCGTGGCCTTCAGCGGGCTTGTCCGATCCTTGTGGATCGACGTCTACTTCATCCCCTCTGAGTCCATGGAGCCGCTTCTGGGCACCGGAGACCGCATCCTTGTGTCCAGGTCCGATTTTGCCGCAGATCCCATACGCCGCGGAGACATCGTGGTCTTCGACGGCAGGGGCACTTTTGCCCCGCTCAACAGCGGCAAAGGTCCATTCGCCGACGCGGTGGCCGCCGTGGGCCATTGGCTGGGATTGACGGGAAGTGACACCACTTACGTCAAGCGTGTCATCGGACTTCCCGGAGACCACGTTGTCTGTTGCGGCACCGACGGCAAACTCACAGTCAACGGTCAGCCGCTTGAGGAACGCTATCTGTATGCCGGCGACACGCCGAGCGAGCAGAAATTCGACGTCATCGTCCCCAATGACCGATTGTGGCTCATGGGGGACCACCGTTCACGATCGGCCGATTCGCGTAGTCTTCTGGGCGCACCCGGTGGAGGAATGGTGCCGCTGGAGCGTGTCGTCGGCCGTCCGGTCCGGATCATCTGGCCGCTTGATAGATTTGCAGAACTGCCTCGCCCTGCGCAGGCCAGTACAACCTCGAAGAACGGACAGTAGATGCCGGAGACAACTCCCGGGAAGCCAGAACGGCACGACGACGACGCCCGGCTCCTGGACGGACCGTCCGCTCCCGCCGGGGAGCTTGCAGCGGACGACGCCGACCCGGCTTCCCCGCTGCCGACGGTCCAAGCGGCGGCGCTGCCGGATGGACAGGAGTCTCCTCGCAGGGCTGCGCGGCGGGCCGCCGACGAAACCGATGAGTCCGATGCCGTCGCCGAGACGCACGGCAGTCCGTTCCTCAGTTGGCTCAAGGAAATCGGCACCGTAGTGGTCATCGCCGTCGTGTTGTCCTTCCTGATCAAGACATTCCTGTTCCGTGCCTTCTTCATCCCTTCTGAATCCATGGTCAACACCCTCGACGTTGACGATCGGATCTTCGTCAACCTGCTCGTCCCGCAGCCGTTTGCGCTGGAACGTGGCGACGTCGTGGTCTTCAAGGACGCTCAGGGATGGCTGCCGCCTACGCAGAAGGCGGCGCCCGGGCCCTTCAAATGGTTCCAGGATGGCCTGGTCTTTGTCGGCCTGCTCCCGGATGAGACCAATCAGCACCTCGTCAAACGTGTGATCGGCCTGCCAGGGGACAGGGTCTCATGCTGTGACAGTTCCGCGAGGGTCAGCGTCAACGGCACGGTTCTCAACGAAAGCTATATCAACCCGGCCCAGGTTCCGATGGCCAAGTCTTTCGATGTGGTGGTCCCGGAGGGGAAAATCTGGGTTATGGGCGATAACCGCAATAACTCGGCAGACTCCCGCGAACACCAAGCTGTCAATGGCGGGTTCATCAACATCGCCGACGTGGAGGGTAAAGCCACCGTTATTGCCTGGCCCATCAACCGTTGGCAGATCCTCGACAACCACTCCGAGGTCTTCCGCACTGTCCCTGCGCCGTCGCCGCAGAACACGGCTTCGCCCACGGCTCCAGCGAGCAAATGATGGCGCCCGCGGGGACCAGGACGGCCGTGCCCGCTGGAAAACGGCAGGCTGCCGGCACGGTGAAGACAGCGGGGAAAACAGCGGGGACAAAGTCCAAACAGCCTGCCGGCTTTCCGACCCTGGATGTCGAACGGGGTTTCCTGGCCCCGGGAGTCACGCTCCTGGCCGGCGTCGATGAAGTAGGCCGCGGAGCACTCGCCGGTCCGGTATCGGTGGGGATCGCCGTCGTCGACCTCCGGGACCACGGTTTGCTCGCCGATGTCCGCGACAGCAAGCTGCTCAAGCCCGAAGACCGTGAGCGTTTGGAACCGCTGGTACGCGAATGGGCTGTTGGCTCCGCAGTAGGCCACGCAAGTTCGGCGGAGATCGATGCGCTGGGAATTGTGGGTGCCCTGCGCCTTGCCGGAACACGCGCCTGGTTCGAGATCCTCGCTGCGGGCGTGCGTCCGGACCTCGTCCTGCTGGACGGAAGCCACAACTGGCTCTCTCCGCAAAGCCAAGGTTCGTTGTTCGACGCCGAGCCGTCCGGGCCCGCCTGTGAGGCGCCGGTGCACACCCGTGTGAAGGCGGACATGAGCTGTCTCAGTGTGGCGGCCGCCAGCGTGCTGGCCAAAGTAGCCAGGGACCGCATCATGCTTGATCTCCACGAGGAATATCCGGCCTTCGGTTGGAACGAGAACAAGGGCTACGGCACTTCCTCGCACCGGGAAGCCATCCGTTCCTTAGGCCCTACGCGGTACCACCGGACCAGTTGGAACCTGCTCTAGCCATCGCTTTTCCCCGTGGCGGACGCCGGCCGCAGCAGCGTTGCGGCGTGTGCCCGCTCCATGGTGCAAGATGGAACTATGAGTGCCGAGGATCTTGAGAACTACGAAACCGACATGGAGCTTCAGCTCTACCGCGAATACCGTGATGTCGTCGGGTTGTTCAGCTACGTTGTCGAGACCGAGCGCCGGTTCTATCTGGCAAACCACGTCGACCTGCAAGCCCGCAGTGCCGATGGCGAGGTCTATTTTGACCTGACGCTCCAAGATGCCTGGGTTTGGGACGTCTACCGTTCGGCCCGTTTCGTCAAGAACGTCCGCGTGATCACGTTCAAGGACGTCAACGTCGAAGAACTGCCGCGGAGCGAGGAACTTTCCTTGCCGAAGGACGGCGACCTAGGTGATCTCGGCAACCTGGGCAACTAGGAAGGCTCGCCAACTTGTCCTCCACACCGTCCCTCTGACGGAGTTTCCCACATAGCCGAACTCCTCCCTGTCTTTGGCCTCTCCGCGCCTCCACGCTGGTAACGGAGGTGGTTATGAAAGCCAAAGACCTATTGGGCCAGCACGGTGAAACGCTGGCTGCCATGTTCCTTGAAACCCAGGGGATGCGAATTGTTGACCGCAATTGGAGATGCCCGGAGGGCGAGATCGACATTGTGGCGCTCGACGGCGACATCTTGGTGATTGCCGAGGTGAAGACCCGGAAGAACTTGGCCTACGGGCATCCTTTCGAAGCCGTTGATGCCGCCAAGCTTGCTCGGCTGCACCGCCTGGCCTCGTCATGGTGCCGGGACCACGAGCTGCGCGCCTTGCGTCGCCGGGTGGACGTCGTAGGAGTCATCGACGACGGCGTAGGCGAACCAAAGCTGGAACACCTCAGGGGTGTGGGCTAGGTGGGCGTGGGCCGAAGCTACTCCGTAGCGCTGGTGGGCCTCAACGGCTACATCGTGGAGGTTGAGGCGGACATTGGGCAGACCCTCCCGAACTTTGTGATCCTGGGCTTGCCGGATGCGTCCTTGAACGAAGCCAAGGAGCGTATTCGCTCCGCAGCCCAGAATTCCGGCATCCCCCTGAGCCGTCGAAAGATCACGGCCAATCTGATTCCGGCCTCGTTGCCGAAGCGTGGTTCGGGGTTCGACCTCGCGATCACGATGGCAGTATTGCGGGCTGCCGGCGACATCCGTTCTACCGAAGACACGGTCTTCATCTCGGAGTTGGGACTGGATGGCAGGTTGAGGCCGGTTCGCGGCATCCTGCCGGCAGTCATGGCCGCCGTGCAGGCGGGGCACCATGAGATTGTGGTGGCCCAAGCGAACGTCGCCGAAGCGAAGCTGGTTCCTGGGGCGGTTGTTCGTGGCTACAAGACATTGGCCCGTCTGGCCTTTGATTTCGGGGCCGATCCCCAGGACCTGGCCCTGGACTACGATCCCGCGGATGATGAAGCCAGTGGCGACGGCAACAGAGGCGCAGGACTCGTTCCAGACCTTTGCGATGTCTCTGGGCAAGGCGATGCCCGCCGTGCCCTTGAGGTTGCGGCCGCCGGGGCACACCATGTGCTGTTGTGCGGCCCGCCCGGTGCCGGCAAGACCATGCTCGCAGAGCGGCTCCCGGGGCTCCTTCCGGATCTCGGCGACCAGGAAGCCATGGAAGTCACAGCGATCCACTCACTCTCCGCTGTTCATGTTGACTCAGTACAGCTGTTGCGCCGCCCACCTTTTGAGAACCCCCACCATAGCGCGACTGCCGCAGCCATCATCGGCGGTGGCTCCGGCCTGCCGCGGCCTGGAGCGGCATCCCGGGCCCATCGTGGCGTCTTGTTCCTTGACGAGGCGCCCGAGTACGAACGCCGCGTTCTGGACGCCCTGCGGCAACCTCTGGAGAGCGGTGAACTGGTCATCCACCGCTCGGCCGGTACCGCGGCATACCCTGCCCGTTTCCAACTGGTCCTTGCAGCGAATCCTTGCCCATGCGGAAAAGCCACCGGCAAGGGCGTCGATTGCACCTGCACCCCACTGATGCGGCGGCGCTACTTCGGGCGCATGTCAGGACCGTTGTTGGACAGGGTGGACATCCAGCTTCAAGTAGAACGAGTATCCCTCGCAGACTTCGGCCAATCCAGCGCGGAGGAGGACACAGCTACGGTCGCAGGGAGAGTGTATGCCGCCCGGTCACGGCAACGCGAACGCCTGGCGAGATTCGGGATGGAAACCAACTCGCAAGTTCCCGGGCGTGTACTGCGCGGCGAACTACGCCTCCCTTCTTCGACCACGAAGATTCTGGACACCTCCCTGGAGCGTGGAATCCTCACCGCGAGAGGCTACGACCGCGTCCTGCGCCTGCCATAGATGATAAATTAGCAGATGTGAAAGCAATCATTTACCTCCGAATAAGTCAGGACCGAACAGACGAGCGAGCGGCGGTGGATCGGCAGCGTGAGGACTGCCTCAAACGGGCAGCGGAACGCGGCTGGGAAGTCGTCGGCGTCCACGAGGACAACGACATTTCCGCCGCTGGCAAGAAACACCGGCAAGGCTTCGAGGCCATGTTGAAAGCGGTTGAGGCTGGGAGCGCGGGCGTCGTCGTTGCATGGTCGTTGGACAGGTTGCAGCGCAACCGGCGCGACGAACTGCGGCTTTACGAGCTTTGCCAGAGCAAGGGCGCAAGCCTGTCTCTGGTGAAGGGTCCGGACGTGGACTTTTCCACGGCGGCGGGCCGGTTGGTTGCCGACCAGTTGGGATCTGTGGCGCGGTTCGAGATTGAACAGAAGTCCGAGCGGCAAGAGAGGGCAGCGGAACAGGCAGCGAAGCAAGGGCGTTGGGTTGGTGGGCGTCGCCCGTTTGGTTACGAGCCGGACGGAATCACGGTGCGTCCGGCTGAGGCTGCGGCCATCGTGAAAGCCTACGATTCCGTGCTTTACGGGGCGTCGCTGCGGGAAGTTGCCCGGACGTGGAACAGCCAAGGTTTCACGACGGGCCAGAAGCGTTTCAAGGCAGGTCACGAGGGCGAGCCGTCGTTGTGGCGCGCCGATTCCGTCAGGGTTGTGCTGATGAATTCGCGTAACATCGGCAAGCGTGTCTACAAGGGCGAGATTGTCTCGGATGCCGAGTGGCCCGCCATTGTGTCTGAGGAACGCTTTGCCGCCGTCGTGGCCATGTTGAAGAATCCGGCGAGGGTATCCGGCAAGACGGGCGGGCGGTATTTGTTGTCCGGGCTGGCCCGCTGTGGCGTCTGTGGCGCTCCGGTGCACGCCGGGGGTACCTCCCGTCCGGGAGTGCGGGCTTACCGCTGTACGGCATCCATGGGGCACTTTGCGCGCCGTGCTGAGCCTGTTGAGGAATACGTGGAGGCCGTTGTCGTGGGCATCTTGTCCCGTCCGGACGCTGCACGGCTGATGCAGGACGACAACCGTCCTGACGCGGAAGAGTTGCGGGCGCAAGCGGTGGGGCTGCGGGAGCAGCTTGACGCGGACGCGGTGGACCTCGCGAACGACCTGATGAGCAGAAGCCAGTTCCGGGCGCTGTCGGCGCAGAGACGGGCAAAGCTCGCTGCGATTGACGCCATGCTTGCGGACGCTGGCCGTGTGGACGTTCTGGGGCCGCTTATTGGCGCGGAGAACGTGCGGAAGGTTTGGGACTCGTTGAGCATGTCGCGGAAGCGGGCCGTGATATCCGTCCTCATGGATGCGGTAATCATTCACCCACCGGGACGCGGGACACGGAACTTCAATCCGGCAACTGTGGAATTCAAGCCGAAGGAGGATATGGGCAATGGCGACTGAATATGAGGATCGCGAGCGCCTCGCCGCAACAGAATTCCTGACCCTGATTCTGGTTGAGGACTGGTTCAAGGGACTGGAAATCGTCCAGCTTCAAGAGCTAATAGACGGTGCAGTGGAACGGCGCTGGCCCACAGTATGGTTCCTATGTCCGCAGGGGCACAAGCTTGCGAACATGGGACTGCTCGTCAGATCAAGCGCACATCGATGGATCAAAGATGCACGTTCCAAGGGTCGAATCACGAGCGCCGCGCCGGAAAGCGACGGCGTGGCCTATGTCGAAAATTTGGTTGAAGGGTTCCGGTACAACTTTGAATGCCCGGTTCCGGGATGCCGGAGCAAGTCCACGCCTGTCCGTGATTCCACCCTTTTGAAGCTCTATGCAGCGGCTCTGCGGTCCTATGCGGATTCGTTGGCAGGGCGAGATGACTACCTGTCCAAAGACAGTGGGAAATCGGTTCGAATCGGTGCCGTATCCTCAACGAAGCGTCTGGGACACGCCTGATAGAATCAGACGCATACGCGACACCATCTCAGAATCTCGCTGCGAGAATTCGCTAAAATTCTGAGTCACGAGCTTTAGCTCCCGGCCCCAGCGGACTGGCACCCTCATAGGAGTCTGTCCAGTGTCCGCTATCAATCACCTCAAGGCGAAAGTCGGTTCCCTCAGCCAATCGCGGGCTGCCGATGATCCCGAATTGGTCAAGGCCCGGCAAGACCTCAAGGCCGAACATCTCGCCAAAGATGTTGCCGCCGTGGTCAACTCGTTTCCGGCGTTGCGACAAGACCAGTTAGATCATCTCGCGCGTCTGCTGCGCCCGGCTGGCGGCGATTCCGCATGAACTCAGAAGAAAGGCCCGGGGGACTCACCCGGGCCAATCCAGAACCAACCAACGACACCGAGTATACCAATTCGGTCCTGATTATCGACGCCGCCGAGCTTGACGCGCTGCCTGTCGGAACGGTCGTTATTGACAGCAACCTTGAGCGCTGGCGCAAAGATGACGATGACCCCCAGATTGACGACGGGCCGGTACTCCCGGCTTCTGTAGTGCGACTGGGGGTGGCGTGATGCCGTGGTCAAAGTTCAGTGACGACTACGCCGACGATACTTGGGATCTCTCCGACACAGCGTTCAGGCTCCATACGGAGGCAATCATTTGGTCCAACCGGAAGCTCTTGGATATGCGCATTCCAAAGGAGGACTTGCACAGGTTCAAGCGCCCGGAGGCCTTGTCGGAACTTCTGAACAAAGGCTATTGGAGTGACTTTGGAACCTATTTCGAGATCCTTCATCACTCGGAGTATCAGCGGACTCGTGACGCCGTGATAGCCACTCAGGCCCGCAGCCGGACGAATGGGAAGCTTGGCGGACGACCTCCTAAGAAGCGGGAAAATTGGCAAGGTGGCAAAACCCAGAAGCTAACCTCAACTGAAACCCAGCAGGTTACTAATCAGGTTTCAGAGGTTTCCGCGCACGCTGGCCCCGAAAATCCCAAAAACCCCGGAAACTCAAGGGTTGAAAACCCAGAAGCTAACCTAGGAGCTAACCCAAAGGGACAGGCCTATAACAGAAGTAGTTCTTCTGCACGTTCTTCTGAAAACGTTCTGCCTGTAGATGATCCTTGGTCGTCGTCTGCTCCCAAGGGGTTCGATGATGATGGGTGGCTTGCCGGTAGGCCGGTGCCGGTTGGACCGCCGAGCCACGCGAGCGTGCCCACGCTCCCTAACGTTCCTTTGCGCGCTGGCGACCCCTGCACGACATGCGACCAAGGCCGACTCACTGAGGCGAACGCGTCGAGAGGCGTCACCCGCTGCAACGCCTGTCTTGCCGGGCCAGCATCCGCACAAACAACGACACCAAAGGACCGACCGTGACCACCAACGAAATAGCTCCACGCGCAAGCGTTCATGGAATCGAGCAGATCGACGGCGGTTTAGCCGCTGGCATTGGGCTGCACTACGGCAAGGCCGTAGCGCTGATCTACGTAACCGACGCGGACGGCGCTAAGCACACGCTCATATCCGAACCGGACTATGCACGCCTTATGCAAGCCGCCTCACAGGACGGCGAACTCACCTTGGACGCCGGATCTTACACACCCATCCCGCTTATCCGTCAAGGCTGGCCCGACGACTGGCAGACGCCCGACGACGTAACCGCGTGGCATGCATGGATTCCGGAGGCATGACAATGGAAGCGCCGAGGAAATCACAGCCCGGTAATTACATGGCTGCCATTCAAGCGGAATGGGGGCTAGGACAGCCGAACAAGGCGGGGCAGGTACAAACACCCACGGGCACGCCCGGACGCCGCAGAACGCCACACAGCATCCCAGCCTCACAAGCCGACAGGCCAGCAGCGCACGGCGCACCACGCACACCGAGACCACGCAACGGCGGCGACGATGACCACGACACACGGCACGGCCACAGCATGGACACAAGGGCCAAGGGCAACCGGCAAGGCACAAGCAGCAGACAAGCGCACCAAGCCAACACACAAACCGGAGCACCGTGGCACCAACAAACCGGGGCACACCGGACAGGGGGCAGCACAGCGGCGTTTTTTTCTATGGCCAAACCCGTGCCGACCGCCTAGTCCTCGAACGTCTCTACTATTGTCTCGAATTATCCTGTGGGGCGCTACAACCGCTGATACAAACTCTACAAATGGAGGTACAAAATGGAAGTGAAGGAGCACGGTTCTAGCGGCTATCGCGCGGGTTGCCGGTGCTTTGTCTGCCGCCTTGCCCATAAGGACGATGTGGCCCTCTACCGGGCACGGAAGCGTGGGGAAGTTCCTGCCCCGAAGGCACCCGCTGTGATCCCGGATGGTGCGGGCGTGCAGGAGTCTTTGACGCTTTCGGAAATCGCTGGCCTTGACTTGGACACGATGGAAGGTGCGTCGTTGGCGAATATGGCCACAACTGCGGCTCGTGCCGTGGATGCTATCGAGCGTTCGGGTAGGTGGCATTTGATGCCCGCCGCCGTGCGTTCGTTGACTCAGCTTATGGATAAGCTGCGGGCGCTTGATATTCCGGAGACCGCCGATGCCTTTGAGGATGACGAATTCATTCGGAGCTTGGGAACGCCGGTTCGCGGTCACAGGGATCACCTGCCGTGGACTTAGAGGGGCAACCCGCCCTGATCAAACACAAAGGAGATATGAAGATGACAACCATGGAACAACTCATTGCCCGCGAGAAAGAGCAGCTAGCCGCCAAAAGGGCACGCCGTGAGGCTCTGCATGACGCATTGAGCGAGCTTGGACGCATGAAGTCTGATGGCGTCGAGCGTTCAATACCTGTAAGGACCAATCTCAATATTGTCGATGCCGATATCGCCCGGAGCGAAGCCAAAATCCGGGAGCTTGAGGCTGAGAAAGCCCACGATGAAGCACTCGACGTCTTGGCGGATTCCGGGTTGCTCGTGTTCCCCGGATCGGACTCACCCGACTTGCCCGCGTATCGTGAACGGCTGGCCGTTGCGAATGCCCGTCGCGAGGCGATTGAGGGCGGTTATGTGTCTTAATTCCGTGCGCGTATGATGGTTGTTGGCTTCCCACGGGATTCCGGTGAATAACCCACCCGTGGCCGGTCAATGCAGAGCCACCACCGCGCTTCGCCCGTAGTGGATTCGCCCAGCAAATGGTTTTGAACGTAAGACGCTGCCTGACATACGTGTGTCAATTGGGCCGCGCCATTCCCATTTAGCCGGGCACGGATACGGCCCGCAGTAGGCTTTAGGAGCCATCGTGAATATCCAAGACATGATTGACCAGAAACTAACCCGGCGTAATGCCATTGCTGCCGAAGTACGCCCCAAGCGAGAGCGCCTCGACCTCACCGACGAAGAAACGCGCGAGGTCACCGAGAAGATGCTTAAGGTGCACACTCTTGACGCCGAGATCGACGCTTTGCGGGAGGCCGCGACTCGTGGCAACGGCAGCGGCGACGGCGACTACAGCGCCAATGGCCGGGCAGGTGCTGTTAGCGGGAACCGTGGCACCAGCGGCGCTGATTCCAGCCGCGTCCTTCCCGGTGACAAGTTCGTCCGCGAGGACGGTTCCCCAGCGGCTGTGCGCCGGGGCGAATCGTTCGGTTCCCATCCCGTTGTTGCCGCTGCCCGTGCGAAAGATCAAGCGCGCGAAGAAATGGCAACCGCACAATTCGGCGGCGTCGCGCAAATGGTCCGTTCGCTTTCCACGTCGGGCACTTCCGCGATTGTTCCGGTGGTTTGGGCCACGGAAATTATCGACCTCGCCCGAAATTACAGCGCGGTTCTGAAAGCCGGTGCAAACGTAATTCCGATGCCCGCCCTGACTACGAATATCGGACGCCTCACGGGCGACGCAACTGCGGCTTTCCGGACTGAGGGTTCGGCAATCGGCGCGAGCGATACGACGTTCGATCAGGTCCAATTGACTGCAAAGTCATTGAATGCACTGGTTATCGGTTCCATGGAATTCTTTGCCGATGCGCCGAATGCTGACCAGTTGGTGGCGAATTCGATTGCGAAGGCCATTGCCCTCAAAATTGACCTCGTTGCCCTCTATGGCGGCATTACCTCCGGGGCCGGTTCAATCAACTTGGCCACACCCCCTAACCCTAGAGGAATTCTTGCCGCGCTGAATGCCAACCTTCCGGCAAACGTCCTTGGCGGCGGCGCGGCAAACGGCACGGCCTTGACTCAGTATTCCCAACTTCTGGATCTTTACTGGCAGGTTGCCAACGGGAACGAAGATCCGAACGCGATTATCTGGCCCCCGAAACTGGCTCAGGCCTACAGCAAATTGAACGATACGACGAACCAGCAGCTACGTATTCCGGCACCGTTGGGACCGGGCGGGATGATGGTTGCCCAAGGCAGCGCGTTGAACACTGACCCCGGCGATGCAGCAGGTTTGCCGTTCTACGTTTCCAAGCAGGTCCAGCAAGGTATGACCCAAGGCACGCTGACAACTGCGGCTGACGTTTTCTTGGGCGACTTCACGGAATTGCTCGTGGGCCAGCGGCTTGATATTTCGGTTCAGGTATTGCAAGAGCGTTATGCCGAACTCGGCCAAATCGGCATTGTTGCGACGTGGCGGGGCGATATCCAGCCCGCACGTTCCAGCGCTTTTGCGGTTTACCGTTACCTTGCCGGGGCGGCATAAGCCATGGCGCTTACCGAAGGCATCATTGGGCCGGTTGCAACATCCCGGCCCAATGTGCCGACGATTCAATGGATCGGCCCGGACACATTTCCGTTTTGGCAGGGTGCCGAGGACGCACGTCTCCCGATAGTCACCACGTTCACGCCGACGCCTCGCACGGATTGCATTCAAGCCTTCATGACCCTAAACGATCCGAATGGGCATTCCGTGACATTCCTCCGAGGGGAAACCCTTCCGACGTGGGCGCTGCCCTTCCGCTGATAGGAGTTTGAAATGGCACTAAGTAATAACCGGCGCGTGACGCCGCTCACTTTTGCCGAGTCGCCATATTCGCCCAGTCCGGTATTTGAGGATTACTTTTACGCGGTGCATCCGGAGACCGGCTTGGACGTGGTGTATGTGCCCGGCGAGGCCAAACCTCAATTCGTGCTTGAGCAGGAAGCAGCGGCGGCAGCAGCGCCGCCGTCCGAGCCGCCCGTGAAGCGCGGCAACAAGGCCGTGAAGGCTTCGGAGTAGAGCTTGGCGTAAAGGTCACTGCTCCGGCTTTTCAATAAGCGGCCCGAGCAGCCCATGGCGGCAAGGCACCCTGCCTTTCGTGGACCGATGACCCGCCAGCGCCAACACAGAAAGACCCCCACCGTTCCTCCGTTCCCGGTGGGGGTCTTTCGTACGTCCGCTACTTTTTCAGTAAAACATTGCTATCGGATTTGACCGTAATGTTAAAGTCTCCGATGGTCAGAATTGAATCGAATACAATTCCATGCTTTGCGGATTCGTGGTAGTTCGCGAACTGGATTCCTCGCAGTTCACCAATTACGGTATTCGTGCCAGAATTTGAGTCCACGATCGCGGTTCGCCCTAAGTGCGTGGTGGTCAGATGCTGTGCAAGTACGTATTCGGCGTTTTCTTCATTGAACTCAAACAAAAGGGTCTTCCGTTCTGTCGTACGGGGCAGCGCGGTTGCTGCTTACCATGCACCATAGCGGCGACTCGCTGGCTGGCGGGCAAAACTCGCCCGAAGCGCTCTAGCGTCGCCGTCCACCGAACCGGAAGGACAGGCCGGGCAGAAGCCGGACAGTGACCCGGCCCCGGCTGTTCACAGTCACCGGCCCGATTCGCTCGGACACGGACGCGCCGGACTTGGAGAGATTGACGTGCCCGGTCTTGCCTAGCCGGACGCGCTTACGGAAGATGAAGCCCATTGTGATCAGTCCTTTCCTTTTTTCCTGAATCATGCTCGCTTCGCGTCCATCCCGCTACCCGGTTGCCGGGAGAGGTTTGTCCTTAGTCAGTGATGCCGAGATCTCGACTCATGGCATCGGTTAGGGACTTGCGTGCTTCTTGCATTTTGTTGTGCGCGGCCTTGTACTCCGTTGTTTGAGATGTTTCTAGGGAGCTTCTGTCTAGAAATTCCAAGACGGCTTCCCTGCTCTCAATATGACTCTCTGCCGCATCTCGGACGGATTTGGGGCTGATCAGGCGTAACCGGCTGCCCCCCGTATGGTCGTTGGACTCTAAGGTGTCGGACATGGCCTTTGCGCCGGAAATCACGCTGTTGAGATAAATGTCGCCACGTCGAATGGTTTCTACGTATTGGCTGTACGTTTCAATCTTCTCGTTGCGGAGCCACTGGGTGTGCTCTGTGGTCTTGCCTAACCTAGATCCCCACCAGCTTCCGAAGAGAGCGAGGACGCCAGTGGCAACGGGTACGACTAGCAACCACCACCATTGACCTTGATTGATCAGTTCATCCATGGGCGAGGCACCTACCCCTAGTTGCCGGATCATCCGGCTGGCGTTGCCCGGACTGAGACCGGGGCGAATGTGTTGATCAGCGCGTCGGCTTTGTCCAGATCCGCAAAGGTTTTGGCCTGCAACGCGAGGGAGTGGCTGACCACCCCTTTAGTCATGTCCGCTGTGTCGCCCCATGCCTGAATGTCGGCTTGGACGGTCGTGATAGCCGTTTTCCATTGCCCAAGCTCCTTGGGGGCGGGTTCCGTGCTAGAGGCGTATGCCTTAGTTGCGGTTTCATAGGCGTTCGGAATATAGCCCATGTCGTCCTTTTCAATGTGAGTAAGAGTCCAGCAGGCCTTACCGCAGGGCATCCCGCCGAAGTTAGTCGCATTCATGGAAACAGCATCTTTGAATCCAGACCGGAACTGATCGTCAGCATACTGAAGTGCGACGCCTGCGGTGTGTGCCGGGGGCGGTGGTGGTGACGGCGGCGGGGCAGCATGGCCGCAGGCGGTCAGAAGGGCAGCGGCGGCGAGGGCCGTGAATGCCCCGGTTTTGAAGATTCCGGTTGAACGTTCGAACTGCACTTTTCCCCCCGAGCTTGAATGAACGTGGTCAGACTACAGCCGAGGGAGGCCTTTTCAAGCAGGAAAGAAACGCCAGCCTTCTCTAGTTCTGCCTTTTAGCTATCCATGTCCTGGCGTGGACACTTGCGGATCTAGGCCACAGGGACCGGCCCCACAACGACGACATCGGGCAGGCCCTTGGCTTGCGGCAGGCGGTTGCGGCCGCATGAAAGGACACGCCATGACTGAGAACCACCCGCAGCCGCCATGCGAAACGCCTCCCTCGGACGGCGCTCCGTCCTTGCATGGAACCGGAAGCCCGGACCGGTCGACAGAACGCCTGGCCCGGGCGGCGCTGTCGAGGCTGATGGAGCCACAAGACGCGGCCGGACTCGCGTTGGTGCAAGCCGCGGGAGCCGTCGATGCTCTCAGGATAGCGACCGGTCGGCTCGCGCCTGGTCCCGAGCTTGAGCAGGAAGTGGCTTCCTTGCTTGACGACAACAGGATTTCCGCAGCAGGGACCGGATTGGCCTCCGCGCTGCGTCGGTGGGCGCCTAGGATCCCGGATCTGGCACCTGAACGGGATCTTGCCACGATGCAACGCGTTGGTGGCCGCATGATCATCCCCGGCGACCCGATGTGGCCCACTCAGTTGGCCGACCTGGACCTGCATGAACCGTTGTGTTTGTGGTGGCGAGGACACGAATTGGAGTTTCCACCCGTGCAGCGGGTGGTCGCGCTTGTCGGCTCACGGGACAGCACGAGTTACGGGGCCTCAGTAACGGGTGACTTCGCGTACGGGCTGGGCCAGCGCGGCTATACCGTCGTGTCGGGAGGTGCGTACGGAATAGACGCCCATGCCCATCGTGGGGCGCTAACCGGGGGTACGAACGACATGCCGACCATCGCGGTGATGGCCGGGGGAGTGGACAGGTACTACCCGTCCGGGAATGAGGATTTGCTGCGGGCCGTGGCAAATCAAGGTTCGGTCATCGCAGAGGTTCCCCCCGGTTCGGCGCCCACCCGCTACCGGTTCCTACAGCGCAACAGAATTATCGCCGCCTTGGCGGGTGTGACGGTTGTGGTGGAGGCACGCTGGCGTTCAGGCGCGCTGAATACTGCCCATCATGCCGAATCCATAGGCAGGGCCGTCGCAGCGGTTCCGGGATCCATCCATAGTGCCAACTCGGCGGGCTGCCACCGGCTTCTGAGGGACGGCGGGGCTGTTTGCGTCACGGATATCGGCGAGATTGCCGAACTGGCAGGGTCCAGCGGTGAAGCGCTCGCCGAGGACAAGGAAACGGATCCGTCCGATCATGATGGGCTCACGCTCGAGGACCTTATCCTGCTGGATGCCCTACCGGTCCGTTCAACTAGCTCAGTGGAGAAGCTCGCCGTGGTTGCGGGACTCAGCCGGGAGTCGGTGCGGGCAGGGCTTGGACGGCTTGGATTGCTGGGACTGGCAGTATCGGTGCGCGGTGCCTGGAAGAGGTCAGGGAAGCGGGGGTGAGCAATCGGTTGAGGTGGTGCGGGGCTGAGCGGGATCCGGCCGACCCGAATCCCGCTCCCGGTTCGGAACGTGGCGATGCCACCCTCACAGCCCCTCGGCTGGCACAGTGGAGAGGTGCAAGAGAAACCTCTCCCCGCAGCGCTCGCAGGGTCTGTGCAGGACTTCCGGCGTTACCTGGAGGGCGAACGGGCCAGATCGGCTCACACCGTGAGGGCATACATCGCGGACGTCGAGAACTTACTGGGCTTTGCCGCCGCGGAGGGCGTGGGGGAGCTCGCGGCCCTGGAACTTGGCACTCTACGTCGCTGGTTGGGTGCACAGAGCGAAGCTGGCAGGTCGAGAGCGACTCTGGCCCGGCATGCCGCCACGGCCCGGGCATTCACCTCTTGGGCTTTGAGGGAGGAACTGATTGCATCGGACCCGGCCCTTCGCCTCCAAGCCCCCAAACGAGATCGCACTCTCCCCGGAGTGCTTCACCAACAGCAAGTCGCCAGAGTCTTCGAGAACCTCACCGAGGCGGCCGCGGATGGTTCCCCGATGCCGCTGCGTAACCGTGCCGTCGTCGAACTGCTCTACGCCACGGGAATCCGTGTCGGCGAACTGGCCGGCCTCGACATCGACGATCTCGACCCCGGTCGTCGGACCCTTCGCGTACTCGGCAAAGGCAATAAAGAACGTACCGTCCCTTACGGGGTCCCGGCTGCGCTTGCCGTCGACGACTGGCTCCGTCGCGGCCGTCCACGGCTAGTTACCGAGCGGAGCGGGCCAGCCCTGTTCCTCAGTTCGAGGGGCAACCGGATCGACCAACGCCAGGCACGTAGCGTGGTCAATGACCTCCTAGCGGCGCTTGGGGATACCGCGGCAACAGGGCCCCACGCCCTGCGCCACACAGCTGCCACCCATTTGCTCGACGGCGGTGCGGATCTGCGCGCAGTTCAGGAGATACTTGGACACAGTAGTCTCGCAACAACCCAGATCTACACTCACGTGTCGGTGGACCGGCTCCGCAAGAGCTATCAACAGGCTCATCCGCGTGCCTAAAAGAACGCCGTCTGGAGAAACCCCGCAGCGGTCTGAAGAGCCCCTGCGGAGGCGAAATCGGTGTATGGGGGAATCGCACTGGCGTAATTCCGGTCCGTACGGCAAAATGAAAGCAATGTCGGGGAACTTTCAACTTCAACTTGAATGTTTTTCCGCTGTGGAAAAAATCATAGAAAGCTAGGGAAACCGGAACGGCGCGGCACGCGCGCAGCAAACTTTTCGTCCAGGCAGAGGTCGTTGGGGAAGACGTACCTACAGCTATGGAGGATGGAATGTCTGTTGCAACAACCCGCGGTGTCCTGTTTGTGCATTCAGCCCCTACCGCGTTGTGCCCTCACGTTGAGTGGGCCATCGGATCGGTCGTTGACAAGCGGACCGATCTAGAGTGGACCCCTCAACCAGCCGCGCCCGGAATGTTCCGCGCCGAATTGTCATGGGCAGGAGTCCCGGGAACAGGCGCGCAACTGGCGTCGGCCTTGCGTGGGTGGGCGCACCTTCGCTACGAAGTCACCGAGGAGCCCAGCCAAGGCGTGGACGGTGCGCGTTGGTCCCACACGCCGGAGCTCGGCATTTTCCATGCCGTCACGGACGTCCATGGCAACATCATGGTCACCGAGGACCGCATTCGTTACGCCTATGAGTCGGCGGCAGGGGACCCTGCGGCTGTGTATCACGAGCTTTCCTTGGCGCTCGGCGAGGCCTGGGACGAAGAACTCGAGCCTTTCCGCCACGCTGCCGAAGGCGCACCTGTCCGCTGGCTCCACCAGGTCGGCTAAGCCCCGCCGGCTAAGCTCCGCTGGCAGCCGGCGGGAAGGAGCAAAGACAGCATTTCCATAGCAAAGAGGAGGGCCCCACCGTGGTGGGGCCCTCCTCTTGTGCACCGATTGTGCGCCGAGCTGGCAGGAAGCCGTCAGACGTTGCGGACGGCGATGACGGCGTTGTGGCCACCGAAGCCGAAGGAGTTGCTCAACGCAACGATGTCCCCGGCAGGCAGCTTGCGTGCCGAAGTGACGACGTCGAGCGGGATCTCCGGATCCTGGTTTTCGAGGTTGATGGTCAACGGAGCCTGGCGTTCGTAGACCGCGAGCACCGTCAGTACGGCTTCCACGGCCCCTGAAGCACCCAACAGGTGGCCCATCTGGGACTTTGTAGCAGAGACCGCCACATTGTCGACGTGCGTGCCCAGGGCGGCACGGAGCGCCGTGTACTCGGGCTTGTCGCCCACCGGCGTGGACGTGGCGTGGGCGTTGACGTGTACGACGTCCTCGGCCTGGATCCGGCCATCGAACATGGCAGCCTTCAAAGCGCGGGTAGCGCCCAGACCCTCCGGGTCCGGAGCGGTGATGTGGTAAGCGTCGGCCGTGACCGACGTACCGGCGAGCTCAGCGTAGATGCGCGCACCGCGGGCGATGGCGTGTTCTTCGGCCTCCAGGACCAGGGCGCCCGCGCCTTCACCCATGACAAAGCCGTCGCGGTCGCGGTCGTACGGCCGCGAAGCGTGCTCGGGATCGTCATTGCGGCGGGAGAGGGCCTGCATCGAGGAAAACGCAGCGAGTGGCATCGGGTGGATGGCGGCTTCCGCACCGCCGCACACGACCACGTCGGCTTTGCCCGAGCGGATGAGATCCAGGCCGAGGTGCAAGGCTTCGGTGCCGGAAGCGCATGCAGAAACCGGGGTGTGCGCACCGGCACGGGCACCAAGGTCAAGGCTGACCGCAGCGGCGACGCCGTTCGGCATGAGCATGGGGACCGTCATGGGCAGGACCCGGCGGGGTCCTTTTTCCCGCAGCGTGTCCCAAGCGTCCAGGAGCGTCCAGACGCCGCCGATACCCGTAGCGAAAGCCACGGCAAGGCGATCGTGGTCGATTTCGGTGATACCCGAATCTGCCCAGGCCTCGCGTGCGGCGATGACACCGAATTGCGTGGACGGGTCCATGCGCTTGGCTTCAACGCGGCTCAGGACCTGGAGGGCCGGCGTCGAGCACCGGGCGGCAAAGTGGACCGGAAGGTCATACTTGGCAACCCACTCGTCCTCGAGTGTGTGGGCACCGGAGACCCCTTTGAGCGCGTTCTTCCACATCGTGGGGACGTCGCCGCCGATGGGCGTTGTGGCACCCAGACCGGTTATGACTACTTTGCGTGCCATGAGGTCACTCTCTGTCGGATCAGCCAACCCACGTGCTGTTCTCACTGGGGAGGCAGGAAAAAACTCTGGGAGATATAGCAGCTGTGCCGGGCTTCGGATGCAACAGGGCGCACCCGAAGTCCGGCACAGTTGAGGCCAGGCTAGGCCTGTGCGTTCGAGATGAAGTTGACGGCGTCGCCGACGGTCTTGAGGTTCTTGACCTCTTCGTCCGGGATGCGGACACCGAACTTCTCTTCAGCGTTGACGACGATGGTCATCATGGAGATGGAGTCGATGTCCAGGTCCTCGGTGAAGGACTTGTCCAGCTCCACGGATTCGGTGGCGAGGCCGGTCTCTTCGTTCACGATTTCAGCCAGGCCGGCCAGGATTTCTTCGTTGCTAGCCATTGTTGGCTCCTTTTCTTGTTGTGCCGGCTATTACCGGAAATGGGGGCAAACCGCGGATACGGCTTGGGTTTCAAAGAACTATTCAATTGGGGGTGAAGCTCTCCAAACTACGGAAGAACGATTACCTGGGCACCAAAGACCAAGCCGGCACCGAATCCGATCTGCAAGGCGAGGCCCCCGCTGAGTCCGGGGTTCTCTTGCAAAAGACGGTGCGTGGCCAGCGGAATGGAAGCGGCAGAGGTGTTGCCGGCATCCGCGATATCGCGCGCAACCACAACGGTCTCAGGGAGCTTGAGCTTCTTGACCATCTCATCGATGATCCGCATGTTCGCTTGGTGGGGGACAAAGGCTGCAAGATCCGAGGCTTCTATCCCGGCGGCGTCGAGGGCTTGCTGGGCCACCTTCGCCATTTCCCAGACCGCCCAGCGGAAGACCGTCTGGCCGTCCTGGCGGAGTGTCGGCCAAACATCCTGTGCTGCGGAAATAATGGCCTGATCATCGGATTCATCCGAATGGCGGGCAGTCTCGCCAAGAGTGCGGACGTCGTCGAGGGAATGCGTCATGCCGATCGCGTTCCACTTGCTTCCATCCGACCCCCAGACGGACGGGGCGATACCGGGCGTATCGGACGGACCGATGACCACTGCGCCTGCTCCGTCGCCGAGGAGGAAGGAGATGGTTCGCTCGTGGTTGTCGATGACATCAGAGAGCTTCTCGGCGCCTACCACCAAAACGTATTCTGCTGCGCCCGAGCGGACCAGGGCATCGCCCTGGGCAATGCCGTAGCAGTAGCCCGCGCAAGCGGCGGAGATGTCGTACGCCGGTGCCGGGGTTGCGCCCAAGCGGTCGGTGAGCGCGGCAGCTGCGGACGGTGTGGCGTACGGGTGCGTGACGGTGGAAACGATCACGGCGCCCAGCTGCGAAGGCTCGATGCCCGCTCGCTTGAGTGCCTCGCGGGCAGCTCCCTCGGCCATATCGATGACGCTGACACTGGCAGCTGCACGGTGACGGGTCACGATTCCGGTGCGCTGGCGGATCCATTCGTCCGAGGAATCGATCCACTGGCAGACGTCGTCATTGGTGACGATGATGTCCGGGCGGTATGCCCCGATGCCTACGATGCGCGAGTAATCGCGGGCCGGTGCCTGCTTAAGTACGGGGGCGCTCATGCTTCTCCCTCCAGTTCCGCGAAAAGGGCAAGTGCCGCGGACAAGTCGTCCGGGGTTTTGACAGCAACGGTTTTGACGCCCGGCATGCCGCGCTTGGCGAGCCCCGCCAGGGTGCCGGCCGGCGCCAGTTCGATGAGTCCCGTGACGCCTCGCTGGACCAGGTTCTCCATGCAGAGATCCCAGCGCACCGGGCGTGAGACCTGGGCGATCAGGCTCTCGACGGCGGCGCCGCCATCCGTGACTTCCTGGCCGTCGAAGTTCGAGAGCAAAGGAACGGTGGGGGCCTGCGGCTTGAGCGAAGGCCGAAGGGCTTCAAGCGCATTCACCGCCGGGGCCATGTGGGAGGTGTGGAACGCCCCGGCAACCTTCAGCGGGATGACCCTGGCCTTGGCCGGCGGGTTGTCAGCGAGGGCCTGGAGTTGTTCGAAGGTGCCCGCGGCAACGGTTTGCCCGGCGCCATTGACGTTCGCGGGAGTTGCGCCCGCGGCCGCAATCGCAGAAAGAACCTCAGCCGGGTCCCCGCCGACGACGGCACTCATCCCGGTGGGGGTGACGGCCGCAGCGGCCGCCATGTTGTTGGCACGCTCGCGGACGAACGACATGGCTTCTTCCTCGCTGAGGACACCCGCAAGTGCCGCGGCAGTGATCTCACCGACCGAGTGCCCGGCCAAAACGATCGGAAGTGTGCTGAGTTCGACGTCGAACAGCGACTTCGCAGCCACAAGTCCGGCGGCGACGATCAAGGGCTGCGCGATCGCGGTGTCCTTGATGGTTTCCTCATCGGAGGTGGTGCCGTGGGCCTTGAGGTCGATGCCTGCGATTTCGCTCAGGGAGGCCAAATGGCCTTCTACGGAAGGGAGCTCCAGCCAAGGGGCCAAAAATCCAGGGGTCTGGGAGCCCTGTCCAGGGCAGACGATTGCAAGCACGTAACCAGCTTTCCAAATTGCCGCGCGAACTACTGGTGTTTGCGTACACCAAGCTCACTGGGTCAGTTTGTAGGAAGTCTACAACGGTTCAACCCGCGGATCGGGTACCGTGACGCTCCGACGTCGCCTTCGGCTGAGCCGAAAGCCTGCCCACAACCAGGGCAGTTTGGAGCACAAAAGCCTCCCGGGGGAGGAGCGGATCCCACCCTGTGACGTCGCAGACGCGCTTGAGACGATACCGCACGGTGTTTGCATGGACGAACAGCTCGCGGGCTGTTGCTTCGAGGGAATGGCCGAGTTCCAAATAGGTGCCCAGTGTCTCAACGAGCCCATTGGAGGCGGCAAGCAGCGGCCGGTAGATGTTCTTGATGAGGGAACGGCGCGCGGCGTCGTCGCCGGAGACTACCCGTTCCGGGAGCAAGTCGTCTGCGGCTACCGGTCGCGGAGCCGAGGGCCAAGCCTTGGCCGCTGTGAGTCCGGCGAATGCTGCTTGCGCAGAGCTGCTCGCCTCCAGCAGGGAGCCGGCCTCCGGTCCGTAGACCACAGCGCCCGGGGCGAACAATTCACTGAGCTTCAAATAGGCGGTATCGCGGTCCTGCACACCGCCCAGAATAAGGATGAGTCGATCGCCTTGGATGCCAACCAAAGCGTCCTCTGCGTAGCGTCCGGCCGTCCGGCGCAACTCGCTCACATAGCTTGCGCTCGGTTCCGACGGCGAGTTCCCCACCATCACAGTGAAGCGTTCCTGGGCCTTCCAGCCGAGCGCCGCAATGCGTGAGCGAAGGGCATCGGTGTTCTCGCCGCGGAGGATGGCGTCGACAATCAAGGCCTCGAGCCGGGTGTCCCAGGAACCGCGCGATTCCGCGGCCCGGGCGTAGACGTCCGCGGCCGCGAATGCCACCTCCCGTGAGTAGCGCAGGACCGCTTCGCGCAAGGAAGGCTGGTCGGCTTCAGGCGCGATCACAGGCACTTGGTCTTCCACCACCTCAACCACGATCCGGATCAACTGGAGGGCCTTTTGGAGGCTGATGGATCGCGTCAGCTCGGTGGGAGCATTGCCGAAGACATCCGTCAGGATCCACGACGGCGAGCTGGGCCTTTCGTACCACGTCACGAAAGCCGCGATTCCGTTTTGGGCAACCAAGCCCAGCGCTGAACGTTCGTCGGAGCTCAACCGGCTGTACCAAGGCAGCGATTTCTCCAGCTTGCGCATGGTGGTGGTGGACAGTTGCCCCACATTGGCGCGGAGCCGTTTCAGGGTCTCCGCCTTTTCGGGTGTTACCGCGCGCGCAGCCGCTTTGCGTTTCGCGGGGGTTTGAATCGGCTCTGCCATGCCTTGAGCATACGGCGCATCATCCGCAAGCTCCATTTGTGCGAAGGCTACAACTGCGTTTGGCGTGGGTCACGCGACTGTCACGGCCGTGCAGCGGTGTGAAGCGATTGTTAAAGCCCGACGGCGGCCCGCACCTTCCGGTGTGGACCGCCGTCGTGGTCTTGCTGACTTTGATTCGCTTCGCCGAGGCTTAGCTTTCGCCGCCTGCACCGCCGGTGGTTCCAGCATTGACATCGAGAAGACGGTACTTCTCGATTGCCTGGGCCGGAGCCTGGGCATCTACTTCGCCACGACGGGCTAGCAGTTGCAGGGTTTTGGTGACGATGGAGTGGGTGTCGTTTTTGAAGTAGCGTCGGGCGGCTTGGCGGGTGTCGGAGAATCCGAAGCCGTCGGCGCCGAGGGAGGCGAATTCGTTGGGGATGAATTGGCGGATCTGGTCCGGGACGGCTTTCATGTAGTCGGTGACGGCGATGACGGGTCCGGTGGCGCCGGCGAGCTGCCGGGCGACGAAGGGGGTGCGGGGTTGTTCGCCGGGGTTGAGGAAGGCGTGTTCCTCGGCGGCGAGTCCGTCGCGGCGGAGTTCGTTCCAGGAGGTCACGGACCAGACGTCGGCGGAAACGCCCCAGTCCTGGGCGAGGATCCGCTGGGCTTCGATGGCCCAGGGGACGGAGACGCCGGAGGCGAGGAGCTGTGCGCGGGGTCCGTCGGTTTTTGCCGGGGCGAGCAGGTAGATGCCTTTGAGGAGGCCTTCGGTGTCGAGGTTTTCCGGTTCCGCGGGCTGGGTGATGGGTTCGTTGTAGACGGTGAGGTAGTACATGAGGTTCCGGTCCTCGGAGTGCTCCCCGTACATGCGTTGGAGTCCGTCGCGGATGATGTGGCCGATTTCGTAGCCGTAGGCGGGGTCGTAGGTGAGGACGGCGGGGTTGGTGGAGGCCAGGATGGGGGAGTGGCCGTCGGCGTGTTGGAGTCCTTCGCCGGTGAGGGTGGTCCGTCCCGCGGTGGCGCCGATGATGAAGCCGCGGGTCATCTGGTCCGCGGCGGCCCAGAAGGCGTCGCCGGTGCGTTGGAAGCCGAACATGGAGTAGAACACGTAGATCGGCACGAGGGGTTCGCCGTGGGTGGCGTAGGCGGTGCCGGCGGCGGTGAACGCGGCGACGGCGCCGGCTTCGTTGATGCCGGGGTGGATGAGCTGGCCCATGGGGGATTCCTTGTAGGCCAGGACGAGGTCCCGGTCCACGGAGAGGTAGTTCTGGCCCTTGGGGTTGTAGATCTTCGCGGTGGGGAAGAACGCGTCCATGCCGAAGGTGCGGGACTCGTCCGGGACGACCGGGACGAAGCGGGCGCCGAAGTTCTTGTCCCGCATGAGGTCCTTCAGGAGCCTCACGAAGGCCATGGTGGTGGCGGCCTGCTGTTTGCCGGAGCCGCGCTTGGCGACCTCGTAGGAGGTGGCCTCGGGCAGCACCACGGGGGTGTGGGTGGAGCGGCGTTCCGGGACGGGGCCGCCCAGGGCGGCGCGGCGGTCCATCATGTACCGGATTTCCGGGGCGTCCATGCCGGGGTGGTAGTACGGGGGCCGGTACAGGTCCGTGTCCAGCTGTTCGTCGGTGATGGGGATGCGCAGGTGGTCCCGGAAGGCCTTGAGGTCTTCCATGGTGAGTTTCTTCATCTGGTGGGTCGCGTTGCGGCCCTCGAAGTGGGGTCCGAGTCCGTAGCCCTTGACGGTCTTGGCCAGGATCACGGTGGGTTTGCCCTTGAACTCGGCCGCGGCCTTGTACGCGGCGTAGACCTTGCGGTAGTCGTGGCCGCCGCGTTTGAGGCCCCAGATCTGGTTGTCGTCCAGGTCCGCGACCAGGTCCTTGGTGGCCGGGGTCTTGCCGAAGAAGTGTTCGCGCACGAACCCGCCGGACTCGGCCTTGTAGGTCTGGTAGTCCCCGTCCACGGTTTCGTTCATGATCTTCACCAGGGACCCGTCGGTGTCCCTGGCCAGCAGCTCATCCCATTCCCGGCCCCAGACGACCTTGATGACGTTCCAGCCCGCGCCGCGGAAGAACGCCTCGAGTTCCTGCATGATCTTCCCGTTGCCCCGGACCGGCCCGTCCAGGCGCTGGAGGTTGCAGTTGATCACGAAGTTCAGGTTGTCCAGGTTCTCGTTCGCGGCGAGCTGGAGCAGGCCGCGGGACTCGGGCTCGTCCATTTCCCCGTCGCCCAGGAACGCCCAGACCTGCTGGCCGGAGGTGTCCTTCAGGCCCCGGTCGTGCAGGTAGCGGTTGGACTGGGCCTGGTAGATCGCGTTCATCGGGCCGATGCCCATGGACACGGTGGGGAATTCCCAGAACGCGGGCATCAGGCGCGGGTGCGGGTAGGAGGAGAGGCCGTGGCCTTGCTTGGACTTCTCCTGCCGGAACCCGTCCAGGTCCTCCTCGGAGAGCCGGCCCTCCATGAACGCCCTCGCGTACATGCCCGGGGACGCATGGCCCTGGAAGAACACCTGGTCCCCGCCGGAAGGGTGGTCCTTGCCGCGGAAGAAATGGTTGAAGCCGACCTCGTACAGGGTCGCGGCCCCGGCATAGGTCGAGATGTGCCCGCCCACCCCGATGTCCGCCCGCTGCGCCCGGTGCACCATCACGGCCGCGTTCCAGCGCATGTACGCCCGGTACCGTCGCTCGAACTCCTCGTTGCCCGGGAACGGCGCTTCCTGGTCCGCCGGGATCGTGTTCACGTAATCGGTGGTCGTCACCATCGGCACCCCCACCGACTGGGACCCCGCCCGCTGAAGCAGGCTGCGCATGATGAACTGCGCCCGCTCCGTGCCCTGCTCCCTGATCAACGCATCCAAAGACTCAACCCACTCGGCAGTCTCTTCCGGATCACGATCAGGCAGCTGGGAAGTCAACCCGCTAAGGATGTGTGAGGTCTCTTCTCCTGCAGCCACGTCCAACCTCTCTTTTGGCGCATTCATCGTCGCCTCAGGTCCGGCAGGGTAACTGCCCGTCATGAACGCGGCGTGTGCGACATATCGGTTACAACAGCCCGGTCATGTGCGCCGGGCAGGTTCTCTTGAGCTCAAGCTGCGCTATTCGCGGCGGGCGGTTGCCCTGCAGCCAAAGTCTTCACTGGCCACTGTAGCTTTGTAGGAGCCGCGATGCGTAGCCGTGCTGTCGCGAAGGCGTTGTATGTCACACTCAAGCTGTTACATCGTATGCAGGAGTAGCTGTAGTCACAGCGGTTGCCTTGGCTGCAGGCGTGGCTGGGGCGCGGAATATGGTGGAACGCGGGACAATGGCTTGAAGCCCACGCCCAAAGGGTGTTGGCTTGTAGTAATCGAAATCACTTCAAGAGGAGGAAACGTGAGCGAGGCCGACGCCGCCACATCGGTAAATGTGGCGGAAAGATTGGGTTTCAAAGATGGGGATCTGATTCAGGAACTCGGTTACGACGATGACGTCGATTTCGATTTGCGTGATGACATTGAGGAACTCACGGGTTCCGAACTGCTCGATGAAGACGATCACGAGGTAGTGGATGCGGTCATTTTCTGGTGGCGCGACGGCGATGGGGATCTTGTCGATGCGCTCGTGGACTCTCTGACCACCTTGGGCGAGGGCGGTGTGGTTTGGGTTCTGACTCCTAAATCGGGCCGCGACAACTACGTTTCGCCTTCGGACATTCAGGACGCTGCTCCTACGGCGGGATTGCACTGCACTACCTCCGCAGGCGTCTCCAAGGACTGGAGCGCTACTCGGCTGGTGGCACGCAAGAAGAACAAGTGACATACACCAAGTTGGACCCTGCCGGGCTGCGCCGCGGAGTTCCGGTTGTAGGGCAGGAAGCCCCGGATTTTGAGCTGGTAAACCAGTTTGGGGAACCAGTTCGCTTGTCCGGCCTTCGCGGCCGCAACGTGGTTCTTGTCTTCTATCCCTTCGCCTTCTCCGGAATCTGCACAGGGGAACTGTGTGAGATCCGTGACAATCTCGGTATTTTCGAACACGCCAACGCCACCGTCCTTGGCATATCGGTTGACAGCAAGTTTGCTTTGCGGGCCTACGCGGAAAAAGAAAGCTACGACTTTGATCTCCTGGCCGACTTCTGGCCGCACGGGGCAGCTGCCGAAAGGTATGGGGTTTTTGACTCCGCTACCGGCATGTCCTTGAGGGGTACGTTCATCATTGATGCCGCGGGTATTGTCCGGTATGTAGTCGTCAACCCGCGCGGCCAAGCACGCGATCTAGCGGAATATCGCGAGGCATTGTCCGCACTGGGCCAGGCCTAGCGCCGATGAGCACCCAACGGCCCGGCGTCGGAATGACTGGCTTTGCCGTTCTGCCGCCGGCCGACACCGTTGGATTGGACGCGGATGAGCTCGAAGCTCTCCACCAAGCCGCGAGGATTCTCGGGGGCAGACGTCTTGCAGTTCTGACAGGTGCCGGCTTGAGCACAGACTCCGGAATCCCCGACTATCGGGGTCCGGGAGCTGTGCCACGGAATCCCATGACCTTCCAGGAGTTCATCGGAAGCTCCGTCAACCGGCGTCGATACTGGGCGAGGAACCACCTTGGATGGTCCCACCTCCGCCATGCGGACCCCAATGCCGGGCATGCCGCCGTCGCGCTCCTCGAGCGCCGCGGGCTGATCACCGGACTCATCACGCAGAACGTGGACCGGCTGCACGAGGACGCAGGCAGCATGAACGTCGTGGACTTGCACGGCCGCTACGATCGCGTGATTTGCCTTGACGGGGGACACGTCTTCACTCGAAGGCTCGTCGCGTCGATCCTTGAGGAAATCAATCCAGGATTTCTGGAGGCCGCCCAAGCTTCCGGCGTGGTGGAAATGGCGCCTGACGCCGATGCCTCAGTGGAGGATCCCGAGCTCATTCGATCGTTCGTCGTCGCCGTTTGCCCCGTTTGCGGGGGAACGCTCAAGCCTGACTTCGTGTACTTCGGCGAAAATGTGCCCAAGGATAGGGTGCAGCGCGCCTATTCGATGGTGGACGAGGCCGGGGCCCTGCTAGTGGCGGGGTCTTCCTTGACGGTCATGAGCGGGTTGAGGTTCGTGAGGCATGCGGCCAAACTCGGCAAACCTGTGGTGATCATCAACCGAGGACCGACCCGAGGGGACGGGTTCGCGAGCCTCAAAGTGGAAGCCGGGGTCAGCGGCGCTCTAGCGTGGCTTGCTGCCGAACTTCCCGATCTATTGTCCGCGGATTCGCGGATTGGTATTACGGGCGAATGATCCGGTAGAGTACATGTTCGTTGGTTGAAGCGCCGAAGGCGTTGAAATCAGTGTTTGGGTCTTTAGCTCAGCTGGTAGAGCGCCACGTTTACACCGTGGATGTCATCGGTTCGATCCCGGTAGGACCCACCAAATGGAAAGAGCCCCTGAGCTGCGAAAACGCAGCTCAGGGGCTCTTTTTGTTTTTGCTCAAAGATGCGTGTGGGCTGGTGCTTGCCGCCCATCGTTGGGCGGTTCAGAATGGTCGCATGACAGCGTCTGGAGATGCGGCGCGTGAAAAGAGGCTGGCGGCCATTGGCACGACGGTGTTCGCCGTCGCCCCGGCAACCGTTGCAGGCCTGTTGCCGTGGGTGGTGACCCGCTGGAAAGTGCAGGAGCCCGTGCCGGGAGGGCTGGTTGCCCAGTGCGCTGGAGTCCTGCTGATTGGCGCAGGCACGGCGGTGATCACCGATTCGTTTGTACGTTTCGCACTCGAAGGACTGGGCACGCCGGCACCTTTTGCACCACCGAAGAACCTCGTGGTCAGTGGGTTCTACAGGTTCGTGCGGAACCCCATCTACGTGGCCATTGGGGCCGCCGTGACCGGACAGGGCCTCTTACTGGGACAGCCGAAGCTGTTCGTCCTGGCGGCGCTGGGTGCCGTTCCCGTGGTGGCCTTCGTCAGGTTGTATGAGGAGCCGGCTCTGGTTCGTAAATTCGGAGCCGAGTATGAGGACTACTGCGCCAACGTCCCGCGCTGGCTGCCGCGGCTCACGCCTTGGCAGCAGAGCTAGCGCTCTGGACCCGTTCCGCTGCGGGGAATTGGAAGAGCTCTCCACCGCGACTATTGGGGGATGCCGCGGTGGAGAGCTCAAAGATGAATATACAGAGAATTTCTGGATATGGAAAGGAAGCGCGCCCTTCGTCCGGGAGGATCCTTCCAGCGCTGAGCCACTATGATGGTATTTGTTCAGTGGATTGAACAAGCGTGATTGCCGCGGATCGGAGTTCCGCTGCCTAGGCAGCATTTCTTCTGGCCAGCACGCGCCCACTCTGCGCCAGACGCACTATCGCGAAGGAGAATCATGGCCGATTCCCGCACCCCCCGTTCCGCCGATGGCTTGGGGAGCTCCTCGCCAGCGCCGGCTGTGACTCGCGCAGCGGCGGTATTGGACGCCTTGGCTGAGGCTCCTTCGGGTCGGCTGACACTCAGTGACCTTGCGAGGGAGCTGGGGATTCCGAAATCTTCCACCTCAAACCTGCTGCTTGCCCTCGAGCAAGCCCGGCTTATTACCCGCGAAGGTGCCGACTTTTCCCTTGGCCGGAAGTTGGTTGAACTTGGTGCCGCGTACCTCAGCCGGCTCGATGAAGTCCAAGAGTTCTACAAGTTTTGCGAGCAGGCGCCGACACTGTCTGGGGAAACAGTGCGGATCGCGATGATCGACGGCGATCACATCATTTACCTGGCTCGTTACGAAGGGCACCCGGCCGTCCGGCTTACCTCAAACATTGGCGACAAGATGCCGCTTTCCCTGAGTGCCGTCGGCAAGGTGCTTTTGGCACAGCTTCACGACCATGACATCGAGGCGATGTTCCCGGATGATGTGGAGCTTCCTGTCATGACTCCCAAGTCCCTCCGCAGCGCTGCTGAGCTCAAGGCCCAGGTGGTTGCGATCCGCAAACGGGGTTATGCCTTGGAGGACGAGGAATCCACCCTCGGCGTGGTTTGCCTTGCCGTGCCCGTTCCTACCCATGGGGCACATGGCCCCAGCCTCGGTCTCTCGGTGACTGCCCTCAAGGCCACCTTTTCCGAGGAGCAGGCTGCCCTGATGGTGAAGGAGCTCAAGGAGCTCGCTCACTCGCTGGGCAACCCGATGGGCTAGCTCATCTTGTCGCGCGGCGAGGGTCATAAATAAATCTGATTACACCATTTGAAACTTGTCCAACGTGCTGTACTCTGTTCACTATAGTGAGTCACGCCATGGCGGCTGACGCTATCTCGCCAGACCAACGGGGGTCTGGAGTGTTCTTGAGGGAGTGCTTGTGACAACTCGTACTAAGACAAAGCTTGCTGAAATGGACGGCGCAGTAGTTGAGCCGGAACAACTGCGAAGGGCAACTCTAGCCAGCTCCGTAGGATCCGCTCTGGAGTACTACGACTTCTACATTTACGGTCTGGCTTCGGCCCTGATCTTCGGACCGCTATTCTTCAAGCCCTTGGGCGAAAGTGGCGCATTGATCGCGTCGTTCGCAACCTATGGCGTTGGATTCGCGGCGCGGCCCTTCGGTGGTATCTTTTTCGGCTTCATCGGAGACCGCTTCGGCCGCAAGATGGTCCTCCTGATGACCATCGGCATGATGGGCCTTGCCAGTTTCGCCATCGGCCTGCTGCCGACGTTCGAACAGGCCGGCATGCTCGGCGCTGTTCTGCTCGTGGTGCTCCGTATCATCCAGGGCCTCGGCGCTGGAGCCGAGCAGGCAGGCGCAACAACGCTGATCTCCGAAGTTGCTCCGCCCAAGCGCCGCGGCTACTTCGCTTCGCTGCCGTTCGTTGGCATCCAGCTCGGAACCCTTCTTGGCGCCGGCACCTTTGCACTGATTGGCATGGCTAACAAAAGCGTGCTTGAAGGCTGGCTGTGGCGTGTGCCTTTCCTCGCCAGCTTCATCCTGATCATCGTGGCCGTTTTCATCCGTCTCAGGCTGAAGGAAACTCCGGTGTTCCAGGAGCTTGAGAAGCACAAGAATGTGGTGAAGAACCCCGTCGGTGAGCTCTGGAAGCACTCCAAGAAAAATGTGTTGGTGGGCATCGGTCTTCGCATGGGCGAGAACGGCAACTCTTCGATCTACTCGGCGCTGCTCATCTCCTTCATGTCCGTCAAGGAAGGCGTCTTCCCTGGCGACAAGTTCATCGGCCCGGTCGGCCTGCTGATAGCCGCCGGATTTGCCGCCGTCATGGTGGTCACTTTCGGCGCCCTGTCTGACCGTATTGGTCGCGTCAAGGTTTACCGCTACGGGGCGCTGTTCCAGGCAATCTTCGCGATTCCCGCCTTCTACCTGGTGACCCTCGGCAACGTGACCCTCGTATGGGCCGTCATGGTTGTCGGCATCGCCCTTGGCGTGCAGTCGATGCTTGGCCCGCAGTGCCCCCTGCTGCCCGAGCTCTTCGGCTCACAATACCGGTTCACCGGTGTGGCATTGAGCCGCGAACTGTCGGCTGTCCTGGCCGGCGGACTCGTGCCCCTCGTTGGTGTTGCACTCTTGGCTGCGACGGGCAACTCGTGGGTGGTTCTGGCGGTCTACTCGCTGGTCCTGGCACTGATTTCGTTCATCACGACGTTCTTCACACCGGAAACGGTCGGCCGCGACCTCCTGTCGCTGGAGGACGCTAAGTAAGCCGGTCCCGCTCCCCGACGTGCGCAAGCAGCGGCGGCCCCCTCCGGGTAAGGAGGGGGCCGCCGCTTTGCGTTAAGTAGGGCACTTCCGATCAGAGTGGCGCAGTACAACAAAGCGGCCCCTCCGGAACACAGGAGAGGCCGCTAGGTTTGGCGCTGAGTTGTTGGCGGTTTAGTAGAAGTGCACCGTGTCCACAAGGTGGGGGAGCTCGCCGCCGTCGAGGAACGTGCGCAGGTTGCTGACGAAGCGCTCGGCGATGAGGCGGTTCTCGGCGGCGCTGAGTGCCGAGGTGTGTGGGGAGACCATGACCTTGGGATGGTTCCACAGTGGGCTGTCTTGGGGGAGCGGCTCCACGGCGAAGACGTCCAGGCATGCGTAGGACACCTGGCCGTTTTCCAGGGCTTCGAGGAGGGCCTCCTCATCAACCACGGTTCCACGGCCAACGTTGACAAAGACCGTTCCGGGCTTCATTGCCGAGAAAACGTCGTGGTTGAAGAGGTTCTCCGTGTACGGCGTACCGGGGAGGGTGTTCACGACGGCGTCGGCCGAAGCGAGGAGCCCGGCTAGGCCGTGGTTGTCTGCCACCTCGTCGATTCCCTCGATGGTTTCGACGTTCCGCTTGGTTCCGCTGACCTTCATGCCCAGTGCGCGGGCGATGCGGGCGGTTTCCATGCCGATCTCGCCGAGGCCCGTGATGACCAGGTTCGAGCCGTTCACAAGTTTGGTGGGGGTGCGCAGCTCGGGCCAGACCTTGGCAGCCTGGTCCTGCGCGAGTTCCGCGCTGCGTTTGAATCCGTTGAGGATGCCTAGGGCGGCGAACTCGGCAAGGGGGAGCGCGTGTACGCCTGCGGAGGTGGTCACCTTGAACTTCTGCAGAGTCTCGCTGTCGAGGCCGGAAGCCTTGACGGCGCCACCGGCGCCAGCGGCCATGGCGTGGATCCACTGCAGGTGCGGGTTGCTCCGGGCGATGCGGGCCAGTCCGGCCGGGTTCTCATTGGGGAAACCGTAAAGGACCTGTGCCTTGTTCAGCATGGACCAGTAGCGGTCCTCTTGTTCCGGAGTGCGCTTGAAATCCGGATCGCCGGAATGGTCGGCCGGGAAGCGTTCCGGGGGAATTAGATCCGGTTCGTAAAGGACAGTAATGGCGGGATCTACTGCTCGGATACGCTCCACATGCTCAGCTTCGAGCGGGACTGCGATCGCGATGGTAAGTTCATCAGTCGTCATAGTGTTCATCATACTGAATTGAGGCTAGGATATTGAACAGTTTTTGAAATATGAACCACAAAGAAGTGAGGTGCAAACGGTACATGACAGCCAACACTGTAGGTTTTGTGGGACTCGGACTCATGGGCTTCCCCATGGCCGCCAATCTCCTTGCCAGTGGCTGGGAGGTGACCGCTTGGAACCGTTCGGCCGAGGCACTGACCGAGTTGGAGAAGCTCGGCGGAAAACGTTCGGAATCGGTTGCCGAACTGCGTGACCAACCCGCCATAATTTTCATGCTTCCAGATCTCTCCTACATCCAACACGCCGCCGCGCCGCTGCTCGACTCCTGGCGTTCGGCGGCGCCGCTCCCCGGAACCGCAGTGGTCGTTATGAGCAGCGTGTCGCCGACGGCCGTCCAGGAATTCGGCCGGACCGTCCATGATGCCAGTGGCGGGAACGCCGTCGTCGTCGATGCCCCTGTCAGCGGCGGAACCAAAGGTGCGCAAGAAGGCACGCTGGCCATCATGGTGGGAGCCAGCGAAGAAGACTTCCAGCGAACAATCCCGGTACTTCAAGCCATGGGCACCACCGTCCGCCGTATGGGTGCCCTGGGCGCGGGTTCGTTGGCCAAGGCCTGCAACCAGCTGATCGTCGGGACCACGACGGCGGCGCTTGCAGAAGCTACCGAACTCGCCGAGCGCTCGGGCATGGATGCTTCTGCCCTGTTCGATGTCCTGGCCGGGGGGCTCGCCGGAAGCCGCGTGTTGGAGATCGTTGGACCTCGGCTTGCGGCCAAGGACTATGCGCCCACGGGCCCCGCGAAATTCATGCACAAGGATCTCAAGTTCGTCCTCGAAAGCGCCAAAGCGGCCGGTGCCGCCGTCCCGATGGCAACTGCCGGCGTCGAACTTTACCGCGAACTGATCGATCAAGG
Source organism: Arthrobacter sp. FW306-04-A (assembly GCF_044358315.1). Lineage (GTDB taxonomy): Bacteria > Actinomycetota > Actinomycetes > Actinomycetales > Micrococcaceae > Arthrobacter. The sequence continues at coordinate 2,672,983 of NZ_CP084559.1, read as the reverse complement.
CCTTGGCGACCAGGACCTCGCCGTCGTCCGCCAGGCCATCGCCAATCTCAGTGACTCTTCCGTAAGCCCTCTGAACTAAGTAAGGAAACAACCATGAGTGGAATCTTTGATCTCGCCGGGCGCGTTGCGCTCGTTACGGGATCCAGCCGCGGCATCGGCAACGCGCTGGCCCGCGGATTGGCTGATGCAGGTGCCACCGTCGTTCTCAACGGCATCAACACGGAACGGCTCAAGGATGCAGAAGCCGCCATGGCAGCGGACTTCGGACCCGGCCGCATCCACAGCTGCGCGTTCGACGTCACCAGCGATACCGAAGCAGCCCGCGGCGTTGCCTGGGTGGAGGAAAACGTCGGCCCCCTCGACATCCTGGTCAACAATGCGGGCATACAGCACCGCGTCCCCATGCTGGACCTCGACGTGAAGGACTGGGATCGGGTCATCACCACCGACCTCACCAGTGCTTTCCTCGTAGGGCGAGAAGCCGCCCGCCACATGATTCCGCGAGGCCGCGGCAAGATCATCAACATCTGCTCGGTGCAGACGGACCTGGCGCGTCCCACGATCGCCCCCTACGTTGCTGCCAAGGGCGGACTGCGCAACCTCACGCGCGCCATGACCGCCGAATGGGCGGCTGCGGGCCTGCAGATCAACGGCATCGCCCCGGGTTACATCCACACTGAAATGACCCAGAACCTCGTGGACGATCCCGACTTCAATTCCTGGATCCTTGGCCGCACGCCGGCCCACCGATGGGGCACCGTGGAGGATCTTGCCGGTCCTGCCGTGTGGCTTGCTTCGGAGGCTTCCAATTTCGTCAACGGCCAGACGATCTTCGTCGACGGCGGAATGACGGTGGTCGTCTAATGAGCGATATCCAGCACGCTGGCTTTCAGCTTCCCGGGACTTCCCCGGCTGTCGTCGCGCACGCGGCCGGCGACCTTCGCATCGAGGACATAACCTTCACTGCTCCGGCTCCCGACCAGGCCGTCGTGGAGATTGCCTACGGTGGCATCTGCGGCTCGGACCTCCACTACTGGCTCCACGGTGCGGCTGGCGAATCGATCCTCAAGGCGCCCTTGGTACTTGGCCACGAAATCGTCGGCACGGTGGTCCAGCAGGCAGCCGACGGCAGCGGTCCGGAAGCCGGCACCGCCGTCGCCGTCCACCCGGCAAGCCCCGCCCCCGGCGCCGCTAAATATCCGGAAGACCGGCCCAACCTTTCCCCGGGCTGCACCTACCTCGGCAGTGCCGCCCGCTTCCCGCACACGGACGGCGCCTTCAGCCGCTACGCTACGCTGCCGTCCCGCATGCTCCGGGCACTTCCTGCCTCGCTCAACCTGCGCACGGCGGCGCTCGCGGAACCGGCGAGTGTTGCATGGCATGCCGTCGCCCGTGCAGGGGATGTGGCCGGAAAGACGGCGCTCGTGATCGGAAGCGGCCCGATTGGGGCGCTTGCAGTTGCCGTCCTCAAACGTGCAGGGGCGTCCCGGATCGTGGCTGTGGACATGCACGACAAGCCTCTTGAGATAGCCCGCGCAGTGGGTGCGGACGAGGTCCTGAAAGGCGATGATTCCGAGGCAATCGCAGCGGTGGAGGCCGACGTCGTGATCGAGTCCTCCGGTAGCCACCACGGACTGGCTTCGGCCATCAAGGGCGCCGTGCGCGGTGGCAAGGTGGTCATGGTCGGGCTGTTGCCCTCGGGCCCTCAGCCGGTCTTCATTTCGCTGGCCATCACCCGCGAGCTCGAACTGCTCGGCTCATTCCGCTTCAACGACGAGATCGACGACGTCATTGCCGCACTTGCGGACGGCTCGCTCTACGTGGATCCGGTGGTGACGCACGAATTCACTCTGGAGCGTGGCTTGGAGGCCTTCGAGGTGGCCAGGAACTCGGCCGAATCGGGGAAGGTCCTCCTGAACTTCCAGCCCGCGGCCTAGCCGCCCAAGCAATCGATCGAGCGGTGCTGGCGGTCAGCCGTCAGCGCCGCTCGACTGGAACAAAGACCCGAGGCTGGCCTTCCCAGCTAGGTGACAAGTCCACGATTGTTTCCCGCATGATGTTGGACGAGGCTTCGCGGGCTTTGTCGCCGTCCCCGTCGCTGATGCCCTGGGCTACGTCCAGGTGCCATTGCAAGGCCGCTTCCTTCGGATGTTCGGGCATGAGCCCGTGGACCGTCCGGCCGGTGAGTGTTTCCGAGACCTGACCGATCAGGTTCGCGAACATTTCATTGCCGGAACCGGACAGCACCAGCGCGTGAAAGCGGATGTCCAGGTCCAGGAAGGTGGGCATGTCGCCCGCACGGCCCGCTTCACGCATGGCCAGGGAGATTTCCACCAGCTCGCTCCGAAGTGACTCCGGAGCGTTCTCCGCAGCCAGTTCTGCGGCTACGGGCTCGACGGCGGAGCGGAGTTCGGCGAGGGAGCGCAACTGTGCGCCGCGGCCTTCTCCGGCCAACCGCCAGCGGATCACCAGCGGATCGAAAGGATTCCAGCGGTGCGCGGGGAGGACCCGGATGCCAACGCGCTTGATGGTTTCCACCAGTCCCAAAGACTGCAGCACCCTGACGGCCTCGCGTACCACCGAGCGGGACACCTTGAGCTCCTCCTCGAGGTGCTCGGCCAACATGACATGACCTGTGGGGAGCCTGCCGCCGACGATCCGGGTACCCAGATGCTCGACAGCGCGGAAGTGGAGGCTGGTTGACATAGTTGTAAGCATAGTGGCGTTGACCGCTGCGGTACTGGCAGCACGGCCAGCGGGCAACTCCCCACAGCGCGGGCTCGCAACATAGACTCTTTTGTGACGCGGACGCTTCCGAAACGTGGGCGAAACTTTCCCAGACACGGTCCGAATACGTATGGTTTATTCCAGCTACTGCTTTGGAAAGCGTTTCCTCGCTTCCCGCAGGACTCAATGCACAAGAACGAATTGGAGTTTTGATGTCAGCACACATCGGTGTCACCGGCCTCGCGGTGATGGGCGCCAATCTGGCCCGCAACCTGGCCCGCAACGGCTTCACCGTTGCCCTCCACAACCGCTCCGTCGAGAAGACCGACGCCCTGCTGGCCAAGCACGGCACGGACGGCGACTTCATCCGCACGGAAACCCTCAAGGAACTCGTAGACTCCCTTGAGAAGCCCCGTCGCGTCCTGATCATGGTGAAGGCCGGCAAGCCGGTTGACGCAGTCATCGACCAGCTCGTTCCGCTGCTGGAGCCAGGTGACATCGTGATCGACGCCGGCAACTCACACTACGAGGACACCCGCCGTCGCGAAGCCGCGCTCGCCGAGAAAGACCTGCACTTCGTGGGTGTCGGTGTTTCCGGTGGCGAAGAGGGCGCCCTCAACGGCCCCTCCATCATGCCCGGCGGTTCCAAGGAGTCCTACGACGCTTTGGGTCCGCTGCTCGAGAAGATTTCCGCCAAGGTTGACGGCCAGCCGTGCTGCGCCTGGATTGGCACCGACGGCGCCGGACACTTCGTCAAGATGGTCCACAATGGCATCGAATACGCTGACATGCAGGTCATCGGTGAAGCCTTCGATCTCCTCCGCTCCGGCGCCGGCATCGAGCCCGCTGAGCAGTCCAAGATCTTCGCAGAATGGAACAAGGGCGAACTCGCCTCCTTCCTGATCGAAATCTCCGCCGAGGTCCTGGGCCACGTTGACGCCAAGACCGGCAAGCCGTTCGTCGACGTCGTCGTGGACGCGGCCGGCCAGAAGGGCACCGGCCGCTGGACGGTCATCTCCGCCCTCGAACTCGGTTCTCCGGTTTCGGGCATCGCCGAGTCCGTCTTCGCACGCGCCCTGTCTTCCCAGGCAGAACAGCGCAAGCTCGGCCAGGAGCTGCTCGCCGGCGAGGAAATCGCCGTCGAAGTTCCCGAGAACTTCGTCGAGGACGTCCGCCAGGCGCTGTACGCCTCCAAGCTGGTTTCGTACGCCCAGGGCCTGGACATGCTGACCTCCGCCGCCAAGGAGTACGGCTGGGACCTCAAACTCGATGAAATCGCTTCGCTGTGGCGTGGCGGCTGCATCATCCGTGCCGAGCTGCTGAAGGAAATCACCAACGCCTACGCAGCCGAAGAGAAGCCGGCCAACCTGCTGTTCGCCCCGGCCTTCACCAAGGCGATCGCCGGCGCGTTGCCGGCATGGCGCCGCGTGGTGGCAACCGCAGTCCAGCTGGGCATCCCGGTTCCCGTGTTCTCCTCCTCGCTGGCCTACTACGACGGGCTGCGCCGCAAGCGCCTCGCTGCAGCGGTCATCCAGGGACAACGTGACCTCTTCGGTGCGCACACCTACGGCCGCGTTGACGCCGAGGGTACGTTCCACACCTTGTGGGGCGAAGACAAGTCCGAAATCTCGGCAGTCGACACGCACTAGAGATTGGGGCAGGCCCTTTCGTGTCGACTCCGTCGACACGTCGGGACCCTGCTGCCCCACTCTTTGGGGCAGGCCCTTTCGTGTCGACTCCAAGCCACGAGGGACCCTGCTGCCCCACTCTGCTCCTGACAAAGGCCGGCACTTCCCCGATACTGTGGGAGGCGCCGGCCTTTGCCGTAGGCGGGCCGTGCGCGAATACACCCCACAGACGAGGAGCAATCCATGCCGCAACGCGTCGCATTTGTCACAGGTGCGTCAACAGGAATCGGTTTCGAAGCCGCCATCAAGCTCAGCAAGGCAGGGATGGTGGTATACGCCGGGGCGCGGAGGGTCGAGAAGATGGAGCCCCTCAAAGCCCGTGGGATCAAGGTGTTGTCCCTGGATGTCACCGTCGAAGAGTCCATGAAGGCCGCTGTGGACCTGGTCCTGGCCGAGCAGGGACGGATCGACGTGCTGGTCAACAACGCCGGATACGGGTCCTACGGCTCGTTGGAAGAGGTACCGCTGGACGAGGGCAGGCGCCAGTTCGAGGTCAACGTCTTCGGTCTCGCCCGTATGTCCCAGCTGGTGATTCCCGCGATGCGGGCCGCGGGTTCAGGCAGGATCATCAATGTGTCCTCGATCGGCGGCAAGATGTACGAACCCCTTGGCGCCTGGTATCACGCAACCAAGTTCGCCGTCGAGGGCCTTAGTGACTCGCTGCGGCTCGAGCTCAAGCCGCATGGCATCGACGTCGCGATCATCGAGCCCGCCGGAACCGACACGGAGTGGGGCACCATCGCCGGCGAGAGCCTGCTCACGGTGTCTGGACATGGACCCTATCGGGACCAGGCAGGCGTTGTCGCGGCCGCCTTGGCTTCGACGTCAGGGACGGCACTGTCGACGCACCCGCGGACCGTCGCGGGCGCTATCGCACATGCTGCAACAGCGCGAAGGCCCAGGACCCGCTACCCGGTGGGTAGGGGAGCCTGGACCATCCTGGCGTTGCGGAGGGTTCTTCCGGACCGGGCCTTCGACACGGTCTTTTGGAGCGCCTACAAGCGCTTCGCTGCCTAGATCCGGTATTCGATGTAGTACTCGGCCGGGTCGACGGCCGGCTTGGTTTCGCTCTTGGCATCGCGGTGCCGCCACGTTGCGGGAACGCCGGTGATGATCGACTCAGGCGGTGCGTCTTTGACCACGACGGCGTTGGCGCCTACGGCACTGTCCGCGCCGATGGTGATGGGGCCAAGGACCTTCGCCCCGGCTCCGATGGTGACCCGATCTCCGATGGTGGGGTGGCGCTTGACTTTGGCCAGTGAGCGGCCGCCCAGCGTCACGCCGTGGTAGATCATGACGTCTTCGCCGATCTCGGCGGTCTCACCGATCACCACACCCATGCCGTGGTCAATGAAGAACCTCCGGCCGATGGTCGCACCGGGGTGGATCTCGATTCCGGTCAGGAACCGGGCAAGCTGCGAAATGAGCCGTGCCGGAAAGCGCAGGTCAGGGTTCTGCCACAGTTTGTGCGTCAAGCGGTGCGCCCAGATAGCATGCAGCCCGGAGTACGCAAAAAAGTTCTCAAAGGAGCCTCGGGCCGCCGGGTCATGTGACCGGGCGGCCTCGAGGTCCTCCATAAGTCTTGCGAAGAAGCTCACAAAGACCTTTCTACAGGAAATGAAGGAATGCGGTTGCGCAGGGTCTGCAATCAGCCGCGAATATCGTCAAAAAGCACGGTGGAGATGTAACGTTCGCCGAAGTCGGGGACAATCGCCACGATGAGCTTGTCCTTGTTCTCCGGGCGCTTGGCGAGCTCCAGGGCACCCCAGACGGCTGCGCCGGCCGAGATGCCGCCGAGGATGCCTTCCTTGGTGCCGAGGGCGCGTGCGGTGGCTACGGAGTCCTCCAGGGTCGCGTCGAGAACCTCGTCGTAGACATTGGTGTCCAGGATTTCCGGAATGAAGTTCGCGCCAAGTCCCTGGATCTTGTGCGGGCCGGGAGCTCCGCCGTTAAGGATGGGGGAGTCCTTCGGCTCGACGGCCACGATCTGGATCTCCGGCTTGCGCTCCTTCAGGACCTGCCCGACGCCGGTGATGGTACCGCCGGTGCCGACGCCGCCGACGAAGATGTCCACTCCGCCGTCGGTGTCTGCCCAGATTTCCTCCGCCGTAGTGGTGCGGTGAATCTCCGGGTTTGCCTCGTTGGCGAACTGCTGGGCCCAGACGGAGTTCTCCGTATTGGCCACGATCTCCTGCGCCTTTTCGACCGCGCCGCGCATACCTTCCGAGCCCGGGGTCAGGACGATCTCAGCACCGTAGGCGCGCAGCATGACGCGGCGCTCGGTGGACATGGTTTCCGGCATTGTGAGGATGACCTTGTAGCCGCGTGCCGCGCCGACCAAAGCCAGCGCGATACCCGTGTTGCCAGAGGTTCCCTCCACGATGGTGCCGCCCGGCTTCAGCGCACCGGATTTCTCGGCAGCGTCGACGATGGCGACCCCGATCCGGTCCTTGACGCTATTGGCGGGGTTGTAGAACTCCAGCTTCACGGCAACCGTGGCTTCCAGGCCTTCGGTGAGCCGGTTCAAGCGGACCAAGGGGGTTCCGCCGATCAGCTGGGTGACGTCGTCGTAGATCCGTGCCATGTAATCATGCCTATTCTCTGGATTCGCTGAAATAGCTACTGCTGAGGTCAGCCTAACGAGCGGTGTTACACGCTGCTACGCGCGGAGCCACGAAGAGTAATATTTCCGGGCCTTGGCGAGCTTGGGGTTGATGATCACTTGGCAATAGCCCTGCTCCGGGAACTTGGCGTAGTAATCCTGGTGGATGGACTCGGCCTCATAGAATTCCGGCAGCCTGCTGACCTCGGTCACAATGGGCTTGGACCACAGTTCCTGGTTCCGAAGGATGGCTTCTTCGAAAAGGATCTTCTCTTCCGTGGTGGTGTAAAACATCGAGGAACGGTACTGGGTCCCGACGTCGTAGCCTTGGCGGTTGAGCGTGGTGGGATCGTGCAGGGCAAAGAACATGTCCAGGATGACCTCCGCCGGGATAACGGCCTCATCGAAAGTCACTGCGACAACCTCTGCGTGGCCCGTCATACCGGAGCAGACATCGTAGTAGTCGGGGTTGCGGATGTGCCCTCCCGTGTATCCGGAAACCACGGAACTGACGCCTTTGGTTTTCTGGTAGACAGCATCGAGGCACCAGAAGCAGCCTCCGCCAAGTACAAAAGTTTTCATGATCTCTTCAATGGCCGGGAGTCCTGGATGATTCCCGCACAACCTTACGGGAGTGTGACGGCCTGGACCCCGCCACCGGCAGCTATCTCAGGTAGTTCGGTTGCCGCAAGCGCGTCATGGCCACCGAATGCGCAAGAATGTAGTGCATGGAAGCTGTGAACACCGCGGTTGCAGATACAGGATCCGGGGAAGAGCCGGAAGACGGTTCATCCGGAACTTCAGGAACCAGTACCCCCACGCTTGGTCAGGTCTTGCTGGCTGTCGAGGAGCTCTGGCCGGAGTCCCTCGCCGAGGACTGGGACGAAGTGGGCCTGGTGGTCGGGCGGCCGACTGCCACCGTCACCAAGGTCTTGTTCGCCGTGGATCCCACCCTCGCCGCCATTGACGAAGCCATTGAATGGGGTGCCGAGCTACTCGTCACGCACCATCCTTTGCTGCTCAAGGGCGTCACCTCGGTGGCTGCCACGAGCGCCAAGGGCCTCGCCGTCCACCGGCTCATCGAGTCAGGTACGGGCCTGCTGACCGTGCACACCAACGGAGATTCCGCAGTCGGAGGTGTTTCGGATGTTCTCGCAGACGCGTTCGGACTGGACAATGTTGTCCCGCTGGCCCCTGCTGCCCACGGCCTCCCGGAAGAGGGCATTGGCCGGGTCGGGGATCTTCCGGAACTCATGACCCTCGGCGATTTTGCTGCACGCGTGTTTGAGATTCTGCCCTCGGTAGCCGGGGGAGTGCGTGTAGCCGGGGACAAGGACGGACTGGTGCGGCGTGTTGCTGTGTGTGGCGGCGCCGGCGACAGTCTGTTCGATGCCGTCCGGGCGAGCCAAGCGGACATCTACGTCACTGCGGATATGCGCCACCACCCGGCGTCGGAAGCGCGCGAAGCTGCTGTTGACGGCAGGCCGTACCTTATTGACGTATCCCATTTCGCGAGCGAGTGGCTATGGCTGCCCGCCGCGGCCGAGGCACTCGGTAACGTGCTCGCGGACCAAGGTCACGACGTCGAGATCCGGGTCGCTTCCACCAATAGCGATCCCTGGGACTTCATTCTGACTCCCGGCTAAGCCCGGCGTGCGAGCTCCGTTCCAGGGCCCACTCCGGCGAGGGACCCACACCGAGTGCAGCGAGGTTTGGGTCCCGGTGGGGATGTAGCGAGGCGGGGGAGCACGCTAGGCGCTAGAGTCGAGACAAACAGGCCCGAGAGCCTGGCCGGGAATGGATGTCCTCCCCGGCACGATCAAGCGGAGGTAAGCGTGGCCAAGGCAGCACCGGCGGAACAGTTGAAATTGCTCGAACTGCAGGGGTTGGACGCGAAGCTCAAATCCTTGGCCAACCGCCGCCGCACTCTGGAGAGCGACCCCCGGATCACCGATCTTCAGGACGCCCTCAGCGTGGCCAACGGGGCACTGGGGACGGCGAAGCTCGCCGTCCACGACGCCGAAGCCGAGCTGAAGCGGGCGGAGACCGACGTCGAGCAGGTCGCTGGCCGCATCGAGCGGGACGAAGCCAGGCTGAACAGCGGCACCGGTCTCTCCAAGGATCTCGTTGCGTTGCAGAGCGACATCGCATCACTGAACAAGCGCCGCTCCGACCTTGAGGACGTCGAACTGGAAATCCTCGAACGCCTGGACGGGCTGAGGGAGCGCCAAGTCGCCCAACAGCAGATAGTTGATGACATCCAAGGCTCCTTCTCCGGAATCCGTGCCGAGCTTGACGCCGCGATTGCCGGGATCGTCGCCGAGGAGACGGACGTGCGCGCGCAGCGTTCCGGTTTCGCCGAAGGGCTCGACGCCGGGATGCTGGCTATCTACGAAAAGACCCTCGCCAAGCGCGGAGTGGGGGCCGCGAGGCTGTTCCACGGCAAGTCCGAAGGGTCAGGGATGACGCTCAGCCCCGGCGATCTTGCCGAGGTCAAAGCGGCCGCCGAGGATGAGATTGTCTTCTGCCCCGATTCCGGCTGCATCCTGGTGCGTTCCGCGGAATGGAACTAAAGGGTTTCCCTGCCTGAGCTTGCGAAGGCTGGGGGCGGTGGGGACTAGTTGGGCAAGATGATGCTGAGGGTGTGCGGCTTGCGCGACGTGCCTTCCGCCAACTCCGCCGTCCAGATTTCCGAGGCGGCCTTGAGCAGCTGTTCGGGAGTTGCCGGAGCCTTGCCTCGACGGCTCAGCAGATGCCGGGCCAGTTCGCCGCGGGTGTGCTTGGCGAAGTGGCTGACGACGGTGCGCTTGCCGTTGGTCTCGGAAAAGACGTTGACGGAGACGGTTTGGGCCGAGGGCGGAGCCCACGCCGCCGCGTAGGTGCTGGAGCGGCAGTCCACCAGCAGCTCGCCCTCCACGCGCGAGGCAAGGGCCTGCGTGAGCTGCGGCTTCCAGAATGAGGCGAGGCGTCCGACGTCGGGCAATGCGGTTCCCATGGACAAGCGGTAGGCGGGCACGCGGTCGCCGAAGCCAATGGCGCCCCACAGGGCGGACACCACGAGGACCGACTCCGCCGCTTTGCGACGCTGGGCAGGCGTCAGAGTCTTGTACCCAAGAGCGTCGTAGAGAACTCCTGAATACACCTGGTGGGCAGGCGCGGCCGGTTCTGCGTGCAACCGGGTATTGCGTTCGACGTCGTCCTTCAACGACGCGCCCACGCCCAACAGGGCGAGGGCGTCCTCATGCGCGCTGACCAAGCCCAGGGCGTCGAGCACTTTGGCCCTGTAGCTGTTGAGTTCCGGAAAACTCAGGGACTCCCATTCGACGGCGGGGCCCGTGGCAGCGGGGGTCTTGCCTTCGGAAGGCGGCAGGAGAATCAGCACTTGTCGATATTAGCGGTAATGCCGGCGGCACCCGTCGGGTCAGTCCGGCAGTGCCGTCTGGAAATGCGTGCGGCCCGTCGCCGGTAGACTGTAGGGCGGATGGGTTGACTAGGCGGCCGCGCGCCACGTGAGTGGCTCGAGGAACGTCCGGGCTCCACAGGGCAGGGTGGTGGGTAACGCCCACTCGGGGTAACCCGCAGGCCAGTGCCACAGAGAACAGACCGCCGGCAGCTGTTTGTGCCTGCACAAGCCGCTAGCAGGTAAGGGTGAAACGGTGGTGTAAGAGACCACCAGCTCCCTGGGTGACCAGGGAGGCTAGGTAAACCCCACCCGGAGCAAGGCCAGACAGGGCACGATCGAGGGCTGCTCGCCCGAGTGTCCGGGTAGGCCGCTGGAGGGCGTCGGCAACGGCGTTCGTAGATGGATGGCCGCCACTCTTTCGCCGGCAACGGCGGGGGAGGACAGAACCCGGCGTATCGGTCAACCCATCCACTCAGCCTGTGTGAGTGAATTCACGCGTCCCGGCTGCAAAACCCTCCCGTGCCAGACCTTAGAATGGACACTGAACGTAGAAGTTCCACCGCCGGTTCTGCGTTCGCAGCCGGCGGTTTTTCTTTGCGACGTTCGAGGCGTCCGGGCAGACCGAAGTCCCGCCGATGCCAGTGCCGCAGGATTACTCCGGGCGGCCGCCATCTATGTACGAGGACGTATGTAGCTGACCCTAGGAAGGTAGTTCTGTGAGCCAGTCATCAGATTCTTGTCTTGATACGTGGATGGGCCGCGAAGCGCTGGCCGAGGCCATGATTCCGGTGATCGGCCGGCTGTACCGTGAGAACAACGTGGTCACGAGCATTCACGGGCGCAGCTTGATCAACAAGTCGTCGATGAACATCCTGAAAGCCCACCGTTTTGCGCGCCGGATGAGCAAGGACGAGCTCCTGCTTGAGGAAACCGCGCCGCTGCTGAACACCCTTGCGGAGCTTGAACTGGGAGCCGCTGCGATCGACATCGCCCGCCTGAACGAGAAGTACAAGGCCGAGGCCCCGGGCACGCCGCTGGAGGACTTCCTCCGCGCCGAACTCGCCGAGGTTGTAGGACGCCGCGGCGCGGACGACCGCACAAGCACCGACGTCGTCCTCTACGGATTCGGCCGCATCGGCCGGCTCCTGGCCCGCCTCCTGATCGAGAAGGCAGGCGGCGGCCACGGACTGCGCCTGCGCGCCATCGTTGTCCGCAAGGGCGCCGAGAATGACCTCGTCAAGCGCGCCAGCCTGTTGCGGCGCGACTCCGTGCATGGTTCCTTCGAAGGCACAATCCGCGTGGACGAGGCAGCAAACACCATCACGGCCAACGGCGTCCAGGTCCAGGTCATCTACTCGGACAACCCATCCACGGTTGACTACACGGCGTACGGCATCAAGGATGCCCTGGTGGTCGACAACACGGGCCGCTGGCGCGACGCCGAAGGCCTCTCCCAGCACCTGCAGAGCAAGGGCGTCGCGCGCGTCCTGCTCACGGCCCCGGGCAAGGGCGATCTCAAGAACATCGTCCACGGCATCAACCACTCCTCCATCGAGGACACGGACAAGATCGTCACCGCAGCCTCCTGTACCACGAACGCCATAACTCCGGTGCTGAAGGCACTCAACGACAAGTTCGGCGTCGTCCACGGCCATGTGGAAACCGTTCACTCGTTCACGAACGACCAGAACCTGATCGACAACTTCCACAAGGGCGATCGCCGCGGACGCTCGGCCGCACTCAATATGGTCATCACCGAAACCGGCGCGGCCAAGGCAGTGGCAAAGGCCCTTCCGGAACTGCAGGGCAAGCTGACGGGCAACGCGATCCGCGTTCCCACCCCGGATGTTTCGATGGCCATCCTGAACCTGAACCTGGAAAAGGGAACCACGAAGGACGAGGTCAACAACTACCTCCGCGAGATGTCCCTGCACTCTGAGCTGCGAAAGCAGATCGACTTCATCGACTCTCCCGAGGTTGTCTCCACGGATTTCGTCGGCTCGCGGCGGGCGGGCATCGTGGACGGTCTGGCCACCATCGCCAACGACAAGAACCTCGTGGTGTACGTCTGGTACGACAACGAATTCGGCTACTCCTGCCAGGTGGTGCGCGTCATGGAAGAAATGGCCGGCGTGAACCCGCCGTCATTCCCGGCACGCAGCGTCGCCGTTGAGGTGGAGCCCAACACTTCCTTGGAGCCTGCCGGCGTCTAGCAGGTTCTGCCAAGGCCAGGAAAGACACACAGGGGTTTCCCGGCTGATGCGCTGGTATCAGCCGGGAAACCTGACCAGAATGGACGCATGGAACGCGAAAAGATTCTGGAACATGAAACAACCCTGGAACACGCACTGGACGTAGCGCGCGCCAACTTCAAAGAAGCCCAGCGCCTGCTCGACGAAGCCAAGGCAGCATACGCAGCGGGAGATATCGCCGAGGACCGCGTCGTCCAACTGGAGTCACTTCTTCAGCTCGCAGCCGAAGACCTGAAACGGGTTACCAGGGAGCAATAACCGGCTGCGCTGTGACTATTCCGAGACAGTGACTTGTCCTCCACACTGTGGATATCGGGCCGGTTGTCGGTGCCCTGACCTAGTCTCAAGGGACGCATTCATCCTCGAAAGGATCCGATCCCTTGAGCACCACTTGGGCTGCGTATCGACGTGCCCGCCGCCAGTCCCGTCAAGCCTGGGTGTTGCTGATTGTCTTGATCGCGGGTGCCCTTGGCGGTGTTGCATGGTTTTTCACCGATGGCCAGTTCGGCGTCGCTGAAGCCCCGGGCAATGGACCCACGGAAGCGCCCGTCTTCGACTCCGCCTGGATGAAGCCGGTGGAACCCGTACAGCCAGTCCCCGCTGATTCAGCCGTCGATGCCCTGGAGACGCTGTCCGTGAAGGGGCGTGCCGTCAAAGACAACTACGACCGCAATGAATTCGGCCAAGCGTGGCTTGACGTCGACCGGAACGGTTGCGATACCCGGAACGACATCCTGAGGCGGGATCTTACGGCTGTGGAGTTCAGCGCAGGCTCCAAATGCAGGATTGCGTCTGGAGAGCTCCGCGAGCCCTACGTCGGGCAGGACATCCATTTCCGCAGGGGATCCGAAAGCAGCGCAGCCGTGCAGATTGACCACGTGGTGGCTCTAGGCGATGCCTGGCAGAAGGGTGCCCAACAGCTCACTGCGAAGCAACGTCAAAGCCTCGCCAATGATCCCCTCAACCTCATTGCTGTCGACGGCGCCGCCAACGTGAAGAAAAGCGCCAGCGACGCCGCAAGCTGGCTACCCGCGAACAGGGGCTTTCGTTGCCATTACGTGGCCCGGCAGATCTCCGTGAAGGCCGCGTACCAGCTCTGGGTCACCCAAGCCGAGAAAGACGCCATGAAGCGCGTCCTGGACTCGTGCCCGGGCCAGCAGACCATCAGGGCTAGGTAGCGGCGGTATGGTTCCCGGGCGACGGAGGAAGCATCAAGTGCCCGTGGCCAAGTTGCCAGACCCCGCCGTCGTCGATCCTTTCCAGCACCACGCGCTGAAGCGATGTCTCGCGGGGCAGCCCGGCGAGGTTTTTCATGTCCCGGTGCCGGAAGGTGAAGTAGACGGCATCGCTCGGGGCGTCCGAACAGCGGTCCAATGAGAACCGGCGGGCAAATGCGGCGATGTTGCTGTCCGGCAGTTTGCGGGCAAGATAGGGGTCCAGCATCCAGGAGTCGCAGCTCGCAACGGCAACCGCTTTGTCCGCGAAGTAGCGGTCAAAGAACTCCCTGGCGTGGTTGAAACTCGCGTCCACGAGGGCTGGGGAGAGGCCTCCATCCTCGGGAATGTGAACGCCTAGCATCCAATGATCGTTTGCATCGGAGTGATCTGCTGTGTTGCCGCGGACAAGGTGGAACTGCAAGCGGCCGATCCGGAAGATGTTTCCCGCCATGTGCAGTGTCAGCCAGGCCCACGTGTCCAGGCCGAAGCGTCCATGAACCCGTCGGTTGATGCGAAGGTTCAGTCCCACATCGGCGAGGATCGCGGCCGATGATTCCGGCGGGATGCCGAGGGAAAGGTGATGACCGTTGACCGCCGGCGCAAAGCGCAGGAGCGCCTCGATCCAGTCCGTTTCCGTGGATCCCTCCGCCGAGGCGGACTCTGTGGGAAAGGTGCCCAAGCGGGCCTCCAGGACGGCAAGAGCCCGTCGCGTTCCTTTTCCGGGGGGTGACGCGAGCATCGCGGCGCAAGCCAAGGTGTCCTCGCCGTGGATGTCGAGGAGCCTGAACAATTCGTCCTGCGCGATGCCTCTCATCAGTCAGTGCCCGAAGGGATCCGGATCGACGCCCGGCATCCAGGTCAAGCCGGGGACTCCCCAGCCGTTCTTCTTGGCCTGCTTCAGGGCCTTCCTGGCATAACGGTCGACGAGGCGATTCACATAAAGCTTGCCGTCGAGGTGGTCGAATTCGTGCTGCATAACCCTGGCGAACCAACCTGTCGCCACGAAATCCACCGGTTTGCCGTAGCCGTCGAACCCTTGGACCCGGGCCCACTCGGCCCTCTGCAGGGGGTAATGCTCCCCGGGGAAAGACAAGCAGCCTTCTACGTCTTCCTCGGGATCCGGGAGGGCGCCGGGGATCTTGGAGAGGGTGAGAACCGGGTTCACCAGGACGCCTTCGTCTGGTGCGTCGTCGTCATTGGCGTATTTGAAGATGAAGATCCGTTTGCCGACTCCCACCTGGGGTGCGGCCAGTCCGACGCCGTTGGCGGCTTTGTTCGTCTCGAACATGTCGGCAATCAATGTGCGCAGTTCGTCGTCGAACGCTTCGACCTCGCTCGCCCGGCGGTGGAGCACGGGCTCGCCCCAGATGGTGACTGGCAGGACGGTCATGTCAGGTGTTCCTCTGGTTCTCGGGTCTGGAAGACTGGATGGCCTGAATCGGCCCGGACAAAGCAAAGGCCGCACTGGATAACCAGTACGGCCTTTGGCTCCGATCGGCAAACTACACCGATCTCATGAGGGTGAGCGACGGGGGTTGAACCCGCGACCTCCTGGACCACAACCAGGCGCTCTGCCAACTGAGCTACGCCCACCATGCGCCTTTGACCGCTTTCGGAATGACCCGTCAGCTGCGAAGGCAACGACAAAAACTATACCCCGTCTTCGGGGGTGGTTTTGCCACTTTTGACCCTTTGGGTGAAATTTCCCTAAAAGGTGCCGTAGATCACGTAGTTGTCGGCGTCTCCGGGCCGCCAGTGACCTGCTTGGAAATCCGCTGTGCCGTTGCTGTATCAGGTCCGGGCGCCGGGACGAAGACTGCTTCGCGGTAGTAACGCAGCTCGTCGATGGAGTCCCTGATGTCTCCGAGCGCGCGGTGACCACCATGTTTGGCGGGGGACTGGAAATAGGCGCGGGGGAACCAGCGGCGCGAGAGTTCCTTGATGGTGCTGACGTCGATGACCCGATAATGAAGGTGTTCAACGATGTTGGGCATATCGCGCGCGAGGAACACGCGGTCTGTTCCGACCGAGTTGCCACCGAGCGGTGCCTTCTTGGGGTCCGGCACCCACTTCTCGATGTACTCAAGGACGATCGCTTCGGCCTCGGCCATGGTCTTGCCATGGGGGAGTTCGTCCAGGAGCTTTGAACGGGTATGCATGTCGCGGACGAAGTCGTTCATCTGCTCGAGAGCGGCGTCTTCGGGTTTGATGACGACGTCCACGCCATCACCCAGGATGTTGAGGTCCGAATCGGTGACCAAGGCCGCTACCTCGATCAGGGCGTCGTTTTCAATGTCAAGACCGGTCATCTCGCAGTCGATCCAGACGATGCGTTCATTAGTAATAGGCACGCGCCCAGCCTACCGTTCGGCCGCACGGGAAGCGTGGCGGGGCGCTCGATTCCGCGTTTGAGGCGTACTCCGGCTGGTAAACTGGGCCGTTGTCGAGCGGTTATTGCCTGCCTCGATGAGCTGGACCAATGTACGTAGGGACTGGAATATCATGACGGCAGGCGGATCGGGCGTGGGCACCTCAAACAGCCGGGATGAGGCAAAGGAACCAGCCATGCCGTCTGAGACGATCACCGCGGGTCTCCGTTCCCCGAACAGTGCGCATAAGGGTGTCGGTTCCGCCAGCCAGGCCAAAGCCTATGTGGCCATCTGGGAGGGTTTCTTCGGATCCCTCATGATCTTCGCCGGTTCGATCGGCGCCGGCTGGATCGCCAACGGATCCCCCATGTTCAGGCACCCGGTTGTCATCGCCCTGCGCACGGAAGGCTGGGGCGTTACGACCTCCACCATATTGCTGACAGCCGGGGCCATGCTCTTGGTCAGATCCTGGTTGCGGCTAGGGCAAAGGCTCAAGGACTGGGGGCCAGGCTCGCTCAGATCGGTGGTCGTGGCGGTCGCGGCTTGGGCCGCACCAATGATGTTCGCCGTGCCCATCTATTCGCGGGACGTGTACGCCTACACCGGCCAAGGCAGGCTGGTTTTGGAGGGGCAAAACCCCTACACCGCCGGTATTTCCTCGCTCAGCAACTGGTTTTCCCTCGGTGCCGACCCGGCATGGGCTGAAGCCAAGACCCCCTATGGGCCATATTTCCTGTGGCTTGCGAGGTGGGTGGTTGGAATCACCGACGCCCAGCCCGATTTTTCCGTCTTGCTCTTTCGCGTTTTGGCGACGGCAGGAGTGCTGCTGTGCGTGGTGTACGTTCCCAAGTTGGCCGAGCTTCACGGGATAAATCCGGGCCGTGCGCTGTGGATCGCTGTGGCGAATCCGCTCTTCCTCATCAGCTTCGTAGCCAGCGCCCATAACGATGCCTTGATGGTCGGGCTGGCGGTGGCAGGGATGTACTTTGCCGCCACCGGCCGCCATATCACCGGTCTATTACTTGTCACGGCTTCCATCGGAATCAAGCCGATCACGGTGCTTCTCCTGCCTTTCATCGGCCTCATGTGGGCTGGCCCGGCCGCGAGCTGGACCCGGAAGTTCCTGTTCTGGGGCGCGACGGCGGCCATAAGCTTCGGTGTGCTGGGCGTGAGCGGAATCCCCTACAACCTTGGTTTCGGCTGGGTCTGGGCCATCCTCGATCCCACCCCCGGCTACACCGGATATTCGCCCTCCGGTTTCCTGGGCCAGCAGCTCGAGGTGACCGCGAACCTCCTAGGCCTGCCAGGGCCGGCTGTGGCCACGGGGCTCCGTACCCTCATGAAGTGGGTCGGAATGGCTCTGGTGGTGGTCCTGATGTTCCGAGGCGACTATTCGCGGCTGGTGCGGCGCGCGGCCCTGGCGTTTGCCGCCGTCGTCATGCTTTCCCCCATCATCCAGCCGTGGTACATCCTGTGGTTTATCCCGCTGCTCGCGGTCACAGGCATCAGGGACGACTGGCAGATCAAGTCGCTCTACGTCGCCATCACCTTCTTCGTGGCCTTCGGCGCGCAGGACCAGATTTCGGTGCTGTCCTTTGTGGAGATGAACGTCAAGGTGTCTTCCCTCGCCTTCGTAGTGGCGGTGGGATTCACGATCTACTTGATGGTCCTCGACGTGCACACCCGCAGACTGCTCATCCAGTCCACTCCGATGGAACTCCTCCGCAGGCTCGAGCGAAGGCTCAGGCGCCCCTAACAGCGGTGGTTGCGCCGGACTTGCGGCCAAGCTCGAAGGATCGCTGTACAGACCACCACAGCAGGACTACCAGAAGCACATTACGCGCGGTGAGAACTGCCGCCATCACAGGGTTGGCGTGAATGAGCGGAGTGTAGAACAGCGGGTAGATCACAAAAGTCGTCATGGCGATGCCCATGAGAAGGGTGGCAGGAACTCGCCACCGGTTCCAGTCGTGGGTCAGGCCGGCTACAACCACCGGAGCCAGCCAGATGATGAATTGCGGCGAGCCTACCTTGTTGAACACGATGAACGCGGTGGTCATCATGAGGGCCCCCTCAAGAAACAGCTCTTCCGGTTCGGCTCCGCGCCGACGTGCCCAAACCAACAGGGCTGAGCCTGCGACGGCGGCGAGCACCAGGAGAGGCTGCATCATGAATGCCGCTATATTCGCGCCCGGTCCGTACACTTCCGTGGAATTGATGGCGACGTTGTCGGCGATTTTGGAGCCGCCGATGTTGAGCACGCTCAGCCAGACCCAGGGAGTTGAGAACGTGGCTTCCAATTGCATGCCGCGCTCACCTTGGTTGGTGAGGAAGTCAAGGATGTGCGGAAGCCCGCCTGAAAGGTAAGTACCCAACGCGACTGCCGCCGTTACGGCGGCGCCGCAGGCGATGATCTGCAGCCTGCGGCCACTCGCGATGACGATAGGCACCAGGACGGCGGCCGGCCAGACCTTGATCCAGGTGGCAATGCTGAGAAGGATCCCCGCTGCGACGGGACGCGTTGCTGCGTACAGCAGGGCTACCAGCACGATGGGCGCGGTGATGCCCTCCACCCTGGCAAAGCTGAGGTAACCCATGAAGGCGGTGAAGAACAGCCACCACCAAGCGGGGGCAATGCCGGTGGTCCGGCGCGGCCCGCGGGTCAGGATGAACAATCCGGCGGCGTTGAGCACGGTGATGATCAACGTCCACACCAGCAAGTACGGGCCCGGGCCCGCGATGTTGGCCAGGAAGATCGGAATCTGGGCGAGCACTGGGTAGACCCAA
The DNA here is from genome assembly GCF_044358315.1 of Arthrobacter sp. FW306-04-A. GTDB lineage: Bacteria > Actinomycetota > Actinomycetes > Actinomycetales > Micrococcaceae > Arthrobacter. The sequence goes on along the minus strand of NZ_CP084559.1, from coordinate 2,653,938 downwards.
GGGCTGATCGTGCCGTTGAGATCCGCGGGGTTGTAACCGTTCATTGCCCACTGGCGGTACTGCTCAGTGTCGCTGAAGGTATTCCCGGAGATGAAAAAGCTTGCCATCCAGCCGAGGAAGTACAGATGGACGGCGGCGAAACCCCACCACACGCTGGAAGGACGGCTGAACCATGCGACTGCGGCAGGCGGCATGGCAGCGTTGCGGACGCGGGCCAAGCCATCGAAGAATCGAACGGAAATCTCAGGACTCCTTGGCAGCGGCGGCCGGTTCGTTGGCCGGGATCTTTTTGCCCAAAAGGTACAGCCGGCGAACCGACCAGCAGAAGAGCACAACCAGCAGGACATTGCGGACGGTCAAAACCAAGGCCATCCAAGGGTTGTTGTGGCTGAGGGCATCGTAGAAGAGGGGGTAGATGAAGTATGTGGCGACCGCAATAGCAATGAGCATGGCCGCTGGGACCCGCCATTCCTTCCAGCTATGCGCGAGCCCTACGGCGACAGCTGGTGCCAGCCAAACCATGAACTGCGGAGACCCGACCTTGTTGAATACCACGAAGGCCGTTGCCATGGTCAGGGAGCCGGCCAACAACAGCTCCGTGCGGTCGGCCCCGCCGCTTCGCTTGCCATTGTGAAGTGCCCAGAAAGTCAGGGCAGCGACCAGGAGTGCAGCCAAGACAAGGAGCGGCTGCATCAGTTGTGACATGAAGGGTGTGCCGGGGCCATCCACCTGCATCGAGTTGATGTCCGTATTCATGTACATCCTGGAGTCGCCCACACGAAGGACCGAGAGCCACAACCAGGGAGTAGTAAAGGTGGCCTCCAGTTGCATGCCGCGATCGCCCTGCTGGGTGAGGAAGTTGAAGAGTTTGGGCAGCGCTCCCACGGCAGCCGTGAGGCCGACCACCAGAGCGCTGGTCAGAATCCCGGCAGCCACCACACGGATTCTCTGCCTGACCACGGTGAACAAGGAAAGCATGACGGCCGCCGGCCAGACCTTCATCCAGGTGGCAACGCTCAAAAGGGTCGAGGCAATGAAAGGGTGCGACACCCCGTATGCCAGGGCGATCAGCACGATGGGCGCGGTAAATCCATCCACACGGGCGAATCCCAGCCAACCCATGATGAAGACGAAGACCAGCCACCACCATGCTGCCGGGATGGCCTCCCGACGACGTCCCCACCCCGTGAGCTTAGCGAGAGCTACGCCGTCGAGCACGGTGATCATGAGAACCCACAGGAAGAAGAACGGGCCGGGACCGGCCAAGCCTGCGATGGCCATTGGTATCAAGGCCAGGACGGGGTAGACCCACGGACTCGGCCCGCCACTGAGGTTCTCATCGCGGAAGCCCGCAGTGGTCCAATCCCGATAGATGAACGTGTCGCTGAAAGCTTCGCCGCGCAGGGAGACGATCAGCGCGAACACGAGGAAGACCAAGTGCACAACGCAGAAGCCCGCCAGCAGACCCCAGGGGGAGTTGAGCTTTGCTTGCAACGAAGAGGGAAGAACACGATGGCGGAACCGTGTGAGCGCGCTGAAGAATGAGTCCGTGGAAATGGGAGGATCCTTGTCAGGTAGTTATCGTCACAGGGTGCCGTGGGCCGTTGCGGCGGGAGCCGCTCCAGGCAACAGCAGTTCCGTTGAAATTCATGCGGAACCGGCGTGCCTGTGGGCCTTCCGCATCAAACCAGAGCCCAGTTCATCCTATCTCAGGCCACTTTCGCACTCAGACCCTCGGTCCGGAGGGCCCCGGGATGCCGCGGGCGGCGATGCTACAGTTGCAATAATCCATGGCAACCGGCACTACCACTTTGGCCCGGATGCGGCAGGGAACCGGACAGGATTTTGTTTGATGGTGACGTCGAAGTTTCGCGAGCGTGAGGTGAGGAGTTCGTTGGCTCATCCAGAGGCGCTTGGCGGATCCAACGCCCCGGTACACGGCACTTCCATCGCCAAGGCGGCAAGGACCGCGATCCTTCAAGGATTCATTGGGTCTTTGCTCATGGTGGCCGGCTCGATTGGAGTCGGCTGGCTTGCAACAACCAGCGGCGCCCTGATCCGCATGCCCCTCTTCATCATGGCCCGGACATCTCCCGTAGGAGTGATCCTGTGCACTGTGATGCTCTGCCTCGGTGCTCTGCTGCTCCTGCGCTCATGGCTGCGTATTGCCCAGCGGATCGGAGGGTGGAACCGGTCTTCACGTCCTGTGCTCCGGCGCGCATTGTGGATGTGGACAATGCCCTTGATGTTCGCGCTGCCCCTGTTTAGCAGGGATGCATATGCCTACATCGGCCAGGGGCGGCTTATGCTGCAGGGCCTGAATCCGTATACCAACGGTATCTCGGCCCTGAGCAACTATTTTTCCCTCGGACCCGACACGTTGTGGACCGAAGCCCCCACGCCTTACGGGCCGTTGTGGCTGTGGATTGAACAGGGTGCTGTGTGGGTAAGCACCGGAATCTTCGATGCGGGCATCCCCGAACTTGCCCTCATTCCCTTCCGGCTGGCCGCGCTCGGCGGGGTCTTGCTGCTCGCGATCTACGTTCCGCGATTGGCCGCACTCCATGGAGTGAACCCGGACAGGGCGCTTTGGCTTGGGGTTCTCAACCCGGTTCTCCTGATCAACTTCATCGCGAGCGCGCACAACGACTCCTTGATGTTGGGGCTGGTTGTTGCCGGGCTGTACTACGCCTCAGTCAAACGGCCCGTGCTTGGAATCGTGCTGATCACCGCTTCGATCGCCATCAAGCCAATTACCTTGATTGCTTTGCCCTTCGCTGGCCTGCTGTGGGCCGGGTACCGCGCCGGGTGGGGTCGCCGGATGTTCTGCTGGACCGCCACGCTGGGCTTGTCGCTTGTGCTACTGGCCGCCGCGGGCTTCGTGAACGGACTGGGATTCGGTTGGCTCGGTGCCCTGCAGACTCCTGGTGCCGTCTGGATCTGGTACGCGCCGGTGGGCCTGCTGGCACACACGGTGGGCTTCGCCGTCGGACTTTTCGGCGGTCCCGGCGTCCCCGTGACGGATGTCATCCAGACCATCGGAACGGCGGTCTCTGCGCTCGCTATCGTTTGGCTTGCTGTCCGCACACCAGGGCGCGGACTCGCAATGCCGACGCCGATCGACGACGCACCGGAGTTCAACAAGACTGTACTCCGCAGGATGGCTTGGGCCTTCGCCGCCGTCGTAGTCCTGGCGCCGGTGATCCAGCCTTGGTACATGGTTTGGTTGTTGGTGTTCTTCACCGTGACGGGCATCGCGGACGGACCCCAGCTTCGGACGGTCTTCTATTTGACGGCGTTCTTCACCCTTATCGCCCTGACGGACCAATTGAGCGTCTTCCAGTGGATTCCACTTGCGGTGGTACGGGGAGTGGCCATCGCTATTGCAGTCTCCTTCATTGCCTATCTGGTGTTCTATGACAAGAAGACGCACGTGTTGTTCCGCCCGCGTCGCGGCATCTTGAGGCTCAGGCCCAAGCCTAGGTCCTGAACCGGGTTTAGCCGAGGTGTTCATCGCCTCGCGCAGTGACAGCTGGCTCAGGCCGGCCCATCGGGTTTCCACGTAGTCCCGCACCCATTGGGGATCCGTTTTGGCGTACTCCCGCAGGGTCCAGCCGATTGCCTTTCTGATGAAGAACTCCTTGTCGGCGAGGTTTGCGTTTGCGCCCTTCTGCACCAGGCGACGGACCACGGGAACCCGAACGCCGAGGGAGGGCATGGGTGATTTCATGTACGCTTGCGCTGCTTTCGCCCTTTCCGGATCTGCTTCTTCCTGTAGGCGGCCCCGGATGATGGCGATTCTTCCGTGTTCCATACTGCGACTCTAGGGCAGTCCTGCGGCGGCCCGCTCCTCTGCGGCGGTCCCTGCGCGCCACCCTGTTGACTCGCGCCGGGGCGCCCATAGAGTGGGGTGGAAAGACTTCATACGGTGGCCGCATCGGGCCCCTTTTCCTAGTGCTTTGGAGGTCAGCTTTGTCCATGGTGAAGACGCCAGACGAGATTGCACTCATGCGCGAAGCCGGAAGGGTTGTTGCCAACACGCTTTCCGCGGTTCGTTCGCAAGCCGAAGTTGGGGTGTCGCTCAAGGAACTGGACAATGTTGCTGCTGCTTTCATTGAATCCGCCGGAGCCAAGCCAGCGTTCCTGAATTACCGGCCGCGGTGGGCGTCCACGCCCTTCTCCGGTGTCATTTGCACGAGCGTCAACGACGCCGTGGTGCACGGAATCCCGGACGGATATGTGCTGCAGGACGGCGATCTCCTGAGCATCGATTGCGGGGCATTCGTGGAGGGCTGGTGCGGAGATGCAGCCATAAGCTTCATCGTCGGCACTCCGGATCCTGTAGACCAGGAGTTGATCGATGCCACGGATGCCGCCCTTGCCCGCGGAATCGAGGCCGCCCGGATTGGAAACAAGATGGGCGATCTTGCGTATGCCATCGGCGGGGAAGCCAAGCGCAGCGGCTATGGCATTCTGGCCGATCACGGGGGTCACGGCATTGGCCGGACCATGCATGCCGAACCGAACGTACCGAACATCGGCCGGCCGGGCCGCGGGGTGAAGCTCGTGGAGGGTCTGGTGATCGCCATTGAGCCGATGCTGATTCTGGGTGGCAGCGACGACTACTATCACGATGACGACCAATGGACCCTGCGCTCTGCCAACGGCCGCCGGGCGGCGCACAGCGAACACACCGTCGCGATCACAGCAGACGGCCCCGTTATACTGACGCTGCCGTAAGTGGCTTTGCCTCGGCACCGCGTCCGCAAGAAATCAGTGCTGTAGGCGCATGACCGCCCTCCCCGGCACGGCTGTGGAAACTGTCGCGAAGGCCGCCGCTCTGAACAACTTGACCGTCCGCTGGTAAAGATCGGCCGAACCAGTCTTCGGCCGGAGCGAGGGATCCACGGGGTAGGCCTCAACTATTCCGGCCCCGTGGCCGAAAGCATGCCCGACGGCGGCGGCCGGCAACGCTGCGGCCACACCGCTCCGGCGGTGGCCGGGAGACACCACGAAACAACTGACCGACCAAACTACAGTCCCATCTTGCGCGACTGCTCTTGCGGCTCTTAGGACTTGGGCGAACCACCGGCACCAACACCGCGAGGGCTCGTTGCGGATGCCAAAGAGCTTTTCGACGTCGAGCCAGGTTGCGGGGCACGTGGTGATGGCGGCGGAGCCGGGGAGATTCGGGACCACGGGAACAGCGTAGATCGCGTGTGCGGGACGGGATTGGGTTGGTGTGGGCGCCGGCTCTGACAGCACACGGTTGACGAAAAACCAAGAGCGGCCCTGAACTACGTTTCCGCAGGTCAGAGCCGCTCTTTGCGTGCCCCGGGAGGGAATCGAACCCCCGACCAAGAGATTAGAAGGCTCCTGCTCTATCCTCTGAGCTACCGAGGCTGGTGGCACATGCACAGCACGTGGCTGAGGCGCCATCAAGAGTTTACATTGCGGCGGCTGCCTGTGCTGTCAGGTCGGTCAAGAGCGTGACTCCTCCTCCACAGGCGGCTATTCGGCGTGGCTATGCACATACGGGAATTGGGTACTGCCAGGGAACTTGGCAGGGCGAGAAGCTGAAAGAGCCAGCCTGGCAATCAACTCACGTTAGGACAAGACCATGAACGATATCATCACCGTCCGGGGATTCGTGGCCTCGGAAATCAGAAGCTCGACGACGCCGGGCGGAACAGGCACTGCCTCGTTCCGACTGGGTTCCACGGAGCGCAGGTTCGACCGCGCCAACGATGTCTGGGTGGATGGCAACACCAATTGGTTCAGCGTCCAGGCATTCAGGCATCTCGCGGGAAACATTGGATGCAGCGTCAAGAAAGGCCAGCGGATCATCGTGGTCGGGAAACTCAAGTTGAGGCAATGGGAACACGACGGCAAGATCTACCATGTTGCCGAGATCATTGCCGAATCGGTGGGGCACGACCTCATGTGGGGCTCGGCGAACTTCATTCGGACCACAAGCGGCACGAGTCCGCAGATCACACCCGCTGCCCCGGACGTGGAGCCGGAGAACCCGTGGCCTTCGGCGGATGAAGACGGTGAAGACGGCCCGCATGACGACGAGGACCCGGGTGCCGCAGCTGAGCGGGGAGTCATTCTTCCAGCCGGAGAAGGCGACGAGCCGGTTCTTGTTGATGCTGATACCGGAGAACTTGTGGACGCAGGTGTTTGAAATAATGATGCCGTGGACATCCGCGGGTTGCCGTGCGGCGCAGCAGACAGCGCGCCGCATGGCAGAATGGCCGGGTGATGAGCAGGGGAACGCCGCGAAAACCATCAGGACAGCGCCACGTCGCTGGAAGCCGACGCTTGCTGCTTGGGGTGCCGCTCCTCGTCGCCGGACTGGTGGCGGGCTGTTCCGCGCCGGCCCCTGTCGTGTCTGGAGGCAATCCAATTTCATCGCCTTCCCCGTCGGGCCCAGCCACCGCAAGTCCAGCCTCCTCTGGTCCGGCCACCGCCAGTCCCGGCGCTGGAATCCCTTCGGCTTCGCTCAGCCCAAGCACGGTGAGCCTGAAGCAGACCATGGAGTCCGCGCTCAAGACCCTGGCCGCGGCAACGCCGAAACCGGCACAAGAAGCATTGCGATCACAACTCGTTTCAGCCGGCATTCCCGCGTCGACTTTGGAAGTGTCCGCGAGCAAGACGCCCACAGGACTGGACGCCGATGCCATCGAGGCGGCGGCCAAGCTGGACAAGGACTGTGTCCTGGGCGAGATCAGGGACGGCCAGGTATCGGTGTCCGTCCTGCCCGTGCTGGACAGCGGCAAATGCTTCGTCGGGGACTCCCGCTAGTAGGGCCGAATGTGAGTTATGCCTTGCCACCCATTAGATTTAACGGCATGGCGGAATTCATTTATACGATGACCAAGGCTCGCAAGGCCGTTGGCGAAAAACTAATCCTGGACGATGTCAGCATGTCGTTCTTCCCTGGCGCGAAGATCGGCGTCGTTGGCCCGAACGGAGCCGGCAAATCCACGATCCTGAAGATCATGGCTGGCATCGACACACCGTCGAACGGCGAAGCCCGCCTCAGCCCCGGCTACTCCGTGGGCATCCTCCTGCAGGAGCCGCCCCTGAACGAGGAAAAGACCGTCCTGGGCAACGTCCAGGAAGGCGTAGGCGAGATCTACTCTAAGATCCAGCGCTTCAACGAGATCTCCGAGGAAATGGCCAACCCGGATGCCGACTACGACACCCTCCTGGAGGAAATGGGCCACCTCCAGGAAGCCATCGATGCTGCAGATGCCTGGGACATCGATTCCCAGCTCGAACAGGCCATGGACGCGCTGCGCTGCCCGCCGGGCGACTCCGACGTGACCGTCCTGTCCGGTGGTGAGCGCCGCCGCGTGGCGCTCTGCAAACTCCTGCTCCAGAAGCCTGACCTCCTGCTCCTTGACGAGCCCACCAACCACTTGGATGCCGAAAGTGTCTTGTGGTTGGAGCAGCACCTCTCTTCCTACCCCGGCGCTGTCCTCGCGATCACTCACGATCGCTACTTCCTGGACCACGTCGCCGAGTGGATCTGTGAAGTCGACCGCGGCCGCCTGTACCCCTATGAAGGCAACTACTCCACGTACTTGGAAAAGAAGCGCGCCCGCCTGGAAATCCAGGGCAAGAAGGACGCCAAGCAGGCCAAGCGGCTCACCGAAGAACTCGAATGGGTCCGTTCCAACGCCAAGGGCCGCCAGACCAAGTCGAAGGCTCGCCTGGCCCGGTACGAGGAGATGGCAGCCGAGGCTGACCGCACCAGGAAGCTCGACTTCGAGGAAATCCAGATTCCGCCGGGACCCCGACTGGGTGGCCTGGTCCTGGAAGCGAAGAACCTGCAGAAGGGCTTCGAAGACCGGACCCTGATCGACGGGCTTTCGTTCTCTCTTCCCCGCAACGGCATTGTTGGCGTCATCGGCCCCAATGGCGTCGGCAAGACCACCTTGTTCAAGACCATCGTTGGGCTCGAACCCCTCGACGGCGGCGACCTCAAGGTCGGCGACTCCGTGAAGATCTCCTACGCCGACCAGAGCCGCGGCGGCATCGACCCCAACAAGACGCTCTGGGAGGTCGTCTCCGACGGTCTCGACTTCATCCAGGTCGGCCACGTTGAAATGCCGTCCCGTGCCTACGTCGCGGCCTTCGGCTTCAAGGGTCCAGACCAGCAGAAGAAAGCCGGGGTACTCTCCGGCGGTGAGCGCAACCGTCTGAACCTGGCGCTGACCCTTAAGCAGGGCGGAAACCTGCTGTTGCTTGACGAGCCCACCAACGACCTCGACGTCGAAACCCTCAGCAGCCTAGAGAACGCCCTGCTCGAGTTCCCCGGCTGTGCTGTAGTGGTCTCTCACGACCGGTGGTTCCTCGACCGTGTCGCCACCCACATCCTGGCTTATGAAGGCGATGAGGAAAACCCCTCGAAGTGGTACTGGTTCGAGGGTAACTTCGAGTCCTACGAAGAAAACAAGGTGGAGCGCCTCGGCCCGGACGCTGCCAAGCCGCACCGTGTGACGCACCGCAAGCTGACCCGCGACTAAGCGGATCCAACCAAAGAAGGCCGGCGCCCCTGGAAGATTTTTCCGGGGCGCCGGCCTTCTTTGCTGCGATGATCTTGGCCGCGCAGTGGCAGCGACGCAAGCAACTACTGCGGAATCCGGAGCATGCCCTCCTGCGCCACGGTGGCGACGTGCAGGCCATCACGGCTGAAGATCTTGCCGGTGGCAAGTCCGCGCGCACCCTGGGCGCTGGGGGACTCCTGGACGTAGAGCAGCCATTCATCCACGCGGACGGGACGGTGCCACCACATGGCGTGGTCAAGGCTGGCTACACTCATGCCCGGCGTCATCCAGCTCAATCCGTTCTTGCGCAGCACCGATTCCAAGATGGTGTAGTCGCTCGCGTAGGCGAGGGCTGCCAAGTGAAGGTTGGGATCGTCCGGCATCGGGCCGAAGGTCTTCATCCAGACGGCATTGCTGGCTATCCGGTCCTTGGGCGCTTCCACATACAAAGCGGGATCGACGTGGCGCACGTCGAAAGGCCGCTCGAAGGACATGTGGCGGGCCAACGGATGGTCGTACTTCTGCAGGAGTTCCGCGGTACTCGGCAAGGATTCGGGGTCCGGAATTCCCGCTGGCATGGACGACTGGTGATCCACGCCTTCTGCCTCGGTCTGGAAGGAAGCGATCATCGACAGGATCGGTTGGCCCTCCTGGTACGCATGCACCCGACGCGCAGAGAACGAGCGTCCGTCACGGAGCCGTTCAACGCTGAAAGTAATGGGTTGGTTGGCGTCCCCTGGACGAAGGAAATAGCCGTGCATCGAATGGACGGCTCGGTCCTCATCCACAGTGCGCATACCAGCCACGAGTGATTGAGCCAGGACTTGGCCACCGAACACCCGATGTCGGGGCTGTTTCTGGGACGGTCCGAGGAAGATGTCCTCGGCGGTCCTCGCGCCGTCGAAATCGGCCAGGGACAGCAGCTCGATGAGGGTGAATGTCGGGTCCTCAATGGCAACCTGATGTTCCAGGCCGGCGTGCGCGTCAGTCATGGTTCGACTCTAGACGCCGCACCGACCCCACTCAACCGAGGACATGCCGGTAGAGTCGATGATGTGTCCGATGTACTGACCCAGTCCTTCCGTTTCGTCGATCCCCGTGATCTGGCGGATCTCCGCACCTATGTCACGCGCGCCAAGAGCATCGACGACGGCGCGATTCGGCTCCAGGCTTCCGGTCGCGTCCTGGCTGCATATGTCTGCGTCCTAAGGCCGCGTCTCCTGGGCGAATCGACCCCCACCATCCTCGGGCTGCGAACCATCGCCCTGGCAGATGACGCCCATGCGGACGTCACTGTGACCCTGTCCTCCGTCCTGGACCGCCTCGCGCGGTCCGGTGCCGACGACGTCGAGCTGGCGATCCCCCCGTCGACCGTTTCCGAGTCGTGGGCCGGAGTCGGGGCGCCCCGCGGCGGCTGGGAGCCGCTCGGTTCAGTGCCCGACGCCGAACTCAGGACCGTGGCGAATGCCGGCATAGCCGAGGTGGCCGGGATTGTTCCGGATCAGCCCGGCGCTTTGATCGTCAACAATGCCAGGGCAGCGGTGTGGGGACGGGAGATTCCCGGGCTCGGCGGCGTGCCAGCAGGCGTGGCGTTCGCGGCCTTGGCTCTCGGTTTCCTTGGCGATGGGGAGCACCGCCTCTTCCGCAACGGGCGTTGGTTCCGGCTCAGCGGAAGCCGGGGCCACATCTTGGCGCGATCCGGATCAGGCCTGGGCTTCCAGGCCCGCTGAGCCCCAGCCAACACCGAGCCAACCCAACCAAGGCCCCTACACGCTCATCAGGGTTGCCGGACCGACGGGCTGTTCACCATGGTGAGTGCGGCCCGCTCCATGTAGTCCCACAGCGTACCTTCGTGCAGTGGCGACAAATCGAGCGAATCCACTGCCGCACGCATGTGGAAGAGCCAGCGGTCTTTGGCTTCGGGCGTCACCTGGAACGGCATGTGCCGCATCCTCAGGCGGGGGTGCCCACGTTCCTCGCTGTAGGTGCCCGGACCGCCCCAATACTGCTCAAGAAACATGAGGAAGCGTCGCTTTGCCGGGGCGAGGTCCTGTTCCGGGTACATGGGCCGGAGCAATGGATCTCCGGCGACGCCGTCGTAGAAGGCATCGATGAGTTTCACGAAAGTCTCGTGGCCACCGATGGCCTCATAGAAGCTGTCGGTGTAGGCAGGCTGGCTAAAGGGATCGTTTTGCATCAACTGCCGCCGTTCGGCCGGCTGCGGTGCCGCGGATTCCGGCTCGCTGCCCATGTCACTCACCTGCTTTCTGCTCTTGAATCTTCAGAGATTCCTTTGAAGATTCAGGTGCACCCGATGCGGCGGTTTCGGCAGGCGCAGTACCCGGGGGTGCAGGCGGAACGTCGTCCGGGACGGCTGGTTCCTCCGGCACGTAGTCGCCTTGCGAGCGGTTGCCCACCCTCAGGATTTCTCCGTTGCGCAGATACCAGATGGCGCCGTCCTCGGCCCGGAGCCGGGTGATCCGGAGGCCTACGGATTCAACGGTGCCAATCACTTCGGTGGTCACGATCACGTCGCCGATCCCGAACTGGTCTTCGATGGTGATGAAGATGCCGGACAGGAAATCGCGGATAAGCTGTTGGGCGCCGAAGCCAATGGCCACACCCAAAATGCCGACGCTCGTGAGCAGCGGTGCGATATCCACATTCAGGTATTTGAGGACGTAGATGATGACGATGACTACCACCACCACGCTCAGCACGCTCGTCAGCAGCGAGCCGATGGTGTGGGCGCGTTGGGCGCGGCGTTCATGGTCGAGCGCCCGGAAGGCCGGCTGGACCCACCTGAAATGCGCTTTCTTGAAGAAGCTGGTGCCCTCTGCCACGCTGCGGGTGATACGCAGAATGATGAACCGGGCCACAACCCAGACCACCAACCCAACGCCCAGCGTCACGAAGATTGACGCGAAATCGATCTTGGCTGCATCGGCCACGATGTTGTCGGTCGACGAGGCGACGTTCATGTGCGGGAATGCTCCTCACGGGATCCAATTGTTCGCCGGGCCCTTTTTTGCCGGGCGCTGAACACTCTGTCCACGGTCAACCCTATCGCCGTAGCGTGGCCGCGTGCGCATCCTGATTCTTGGCGGAACAGCCTCATTGTCATCTGACTAGCTGATGGCCGCCGTCGTGCTCGGCTCATGCAGAACGGGAAAGTTGACGCTGCGGGCGATGAAGCACATTTGGTTGGCCTCATGGTGCAATTCGTCCGCGAGGGAAATATGCGCCGCGTCGGAAACCGTGACCTGCGGCTTCAACGTGACGTTCTCGAACTGTCCACTGCCATCGCGGTTGAGGCGCATCATCCCCTCGGCATGGTCCACGTAGTCCGTGACCACTACGCCGTGTTTGACCGCGACGTGCAGGAAGGACAGCATGTGGCACTGGGACAAGGCGGTGAGGAGCAACTGTTCGGGGTTGTACCGGCTACGGTCGCCATGGAACGTTGGGTCCGAGGATCCCTTCAGGACGGGCAGCCCCGGGATCTCGACATCGTGGTCCCGGGAATAGCCGCGGTAAGTCGAGGTCCCGCTCCCCAGATTTCCGGTCCAGCGCACGGTCAGGGAGTAGCGGTGTTCGTCCAGGCTCATGCGGAAAGTCTAGCGGCGGTGCCTTCGCGGGCGGCACACGGAAAGGCCCCGGTTCCATTGACGCGGAACCGGGGCCTGATGGTGAGTTACCTGACGGTATCTTAGGCGTCTGCTGCGCGGGCCCTCAGGGCGCGGGCAACGCCGTCGCGGTTTTCGAGCATCATGCGCCGCAGGGCGCTGCTGTCCGCCGGCAGCTCAGCCAGGAACTCATCCGTGCGGTCCACCGTGGCCTGTGTGGTCAGCTGCGCCGGGTAGAGCCCGACGACGATTTGCTGGGCTAGCGCATGGGTTCGGTTGGCGACAATCTCCGGGACGGCCTCAAAGTACTTTTCCGCGTACGGTTCCAGCAGGGAGGTGTCCAGCACCCGCGTGAAGCCGGCGACGGCCGAGCTTTGGATGGCATTGGAAAGCTCGCCGGTCACAACGATCTTCTTCCACGCCTTGGCCTTGGCCTCGGGAGTGGGAAGGGCTGCCGTCGCCAGGGCGGCGGCGTTCTGGCCGTTGGCCGTGTGGTCACGCTCGAGCTCGGCGTCGATCCGGTCCTGGCCATGGCGGCCACCCACCACCAGCGAGGTGAGGAGTTCCCAGCGCAAGTCCTGGTCAACGGTCAGTCCATCCAGGACTGTGCTGCCGTCCAGGAGCGCCTGGACCGTGTCCAGTTGGGAGCTGCTGGCGGCAAGCAGCGCGAAGGACTTTGCGAATTGGAGCTGGGCGTCCGATCCGGCAGGCACGGAGGACGAGAGTTCCCACAGCGCGTCCGCGGCGGCCACGGTGGCGGCATCCTTGTGTTCCGCTGCGACGTAGTAGGTCAGCGTGGTGGCCAGTTGGCGGAGTTGGGTCAGGATCACGGAGGAATCGGTCTCGGACGCGATGTTCGCCAAAATCAGTTCGACGTAGCCCCGGGCCGGAGTCTCGGCGTCGCGGGCCGCATCCCACGCGGAGCCCCACACGAGGGTTCGTGGCAGGCTGCCGGAAAAGTCCTTCAGGTGCGCTTTTGCGGTGGCCCAGGATGCGGGGTCGAGGCGCACCTTCGCGTAGGCGAGGTCGTCATCGTTGAGCAGGACCAGGTCCGGACGTGCCAGCCCGGCAAGTGCGGGGACATCGGTCCGCGCGCCGTCGACGTCGAGCTCTTCCCTGTGGGTGCGTTCGAGCTTGCCGGCGGCCGAAAGGTTGTAGAAGCCAACCGCGAGGCGGTGTGGACGCAGGGTGGGCTGTTCGTCGATGGCTGTCTGCAGGATCGAAAACGAAGTGATCGTGCCGTCTGCGTCGGCCTCGAGCTCGGGGGCGAGCGTGTTGACGCCGGCGGTCTCGAGCCAGAGCTTGCCCCACTGGTCCAAGTCGCGGCCACTGGCAGCTTCGAGTTCCTTCATGAGGTCTACCAGCTCGGTGTTCTGCCACGCATGCTTCTGGAAATACTCTCGGACGCCGGCCATGAACTGATCCGGCCCCACCCAGGCAACCAACTGCCGCAGGACGGAAGCTCCCTTGGCATACGTGATGCCGTCGAAATTGACCTCGACATCCTGGAGATCATTGATCTCCGCGAAAATCGGGTGGGTGGTGGGAAGTTGGTCCTGGCGGTATGCCCAGGATTTCTCCACGGAGGCAAAGGTGGTCCAGGCCCGGTCGAATTCGGTGTTTTCGACCGCGGCGAGGTGGGACATGTACTCGGCAAAGGACTCGTTGAGCCAGAGGTCGTTCCACCAGCGCATCGTGACGAGGTCGCCGAACCACATGTGGGCCAGCTCGTGCAGCACGGTGATGGCCCGGCGTTCGATCTGGGCGCCGGTGACCTTGCCACGGAAGACGTAGCCCTCGAGGATCGTCACGGCGCCTGCGTTTTCCATCGCACCGGCGTTGAACTCGGGGACGAACAGCTGGTCGTACTTCTCGAAGGGGTATGGGAAACCGAACTGGGCCTCGAAGAACTCAAAACCCTGGCGGGTCAGTTCGAAGATGTTGTCGGCGTCCAGGTACTGCATGAGGGACTTACGGGCAAAGACGCCCAGGGGGATGACCCGGCCGTCGGAGCTGGTGACCCGGCTGCGGACCGCTTGGTACGGGCCCGCGATCAGGGCTGTGACGTAGGAAGAGATCCGGGGGGTGGAGGCGAAATGCCAGACCGAGCGCGCACCGCCGTCGTCCGCCGGAGGGGTTTCCACCGGGACGGGAGTGGGGGAGTTGGAGATGAGATCCCAGTGTGAAGGGGCAGTTACCGTGAACGTGAATGCCGCCTTCAGGTCCGGCTGCTCGAACACAGCGAACATGCGGCGGGAATCGGGCACTTCGAACTGTGTGTACAGGTAGACCTCGTTGTCCACCGGATCAACGAAGCGGTGCAGGCCTTCACCCGTGTTCATGTAGGGGGCATCGGCAACTACCGTGAGCTCGTTCTCCGCGGCGAGCTCCGGCAGTTGGATGCGGACGCCGTCGGACACCACCGCGGGATCCAGCTCGGTGCCGTTCAGCGTCACGCTATGCACGGTTTCCGTGATCGCGTCGATGAAGCTTGAGGCACCCTCGACGGCGGAGAACTTCACCACCGTGGTGGAGCCGAAGACCGTGGCGCCCTTCGTAAAGTCGAGGGTGACGTCGTACGAGGTCACGGTGAGCAATTCTGCGCGCTGTGCCGCTTCTTCGCGCGTCAGGTTCAGGCCTGGCAAGGTGGTGCCTCCAAGAATGGGTTGCAGAAAGCCGGCTGACTTCGCCAATGCCGGCGCTGTGAAGTCATTCTTTCATTTGATCCCGGCTTGGCAAGGACGCTGGATCACAGTGTCGCTGGCCGGGGGTAGCGTTGGATCATGGGAAAGATGCGCGACTCGTTGGACCTCCGGGCACTCCGCTTTGCGGTGGTATTTCCGCTGCTGCTCGCCGCCGCATTTGCTGTGTGCGCACTCATGTTGCGCAACAACCTTCCTGAGCCCGTCGCCATTGCGTGGAACGCCGACGGCGGAAGCAGCTTTGCGCCGTTCGCCGCCTACGTGTCCGGCGGAACCGGCCTCCTGGTCCTGACCGGATGGTTGGTCTTCATCCAAGCGGTTCCGCTCGCCAGGCCGGTGATCATGCGCCGGTTCATGATGGGCTTGGGTCTCATGGTGACACTCTTCATCACCTCCGTGCTGGCCGCCGGCCTCGTGGGACAAACGGGCCTCACCGATGCGCGCAATTCGCACGTTGATGCCACAGTCCTCGCGCTGGGTGCCGGTGCTGCCTTGCCCCTGGGCGTGGTCATGATGATGGCTTTCAAGCCTGATCCGCGCTGGACGCCGGAGGATGACGCCGCCCTCGAAGCCGAAGTAACCATGAAGGAAGACCCCGGCCTGGCAGAGGACTCCATGCTGCTGTGGGTTCACGCGAGAAGCTCGGTGTTCGTGATGATCTGCGTGGCCACCCTGTTTCCTGCCATGTTGATCGCGATTGCGCTCCCGTGGTTGGGGGCATTGCTCGCTGCAACCGCCGTCATAGGAGCGTGCTTCCTCTTCGTCCGGGTGCGCGCTGACCGTGGCGGAGTGCAGGTCTTTGTGGCCGGAGTCCTGAAGGTCTTGACGGTGCCCGCCGTGGACATCGCCGGAGCTGCCGCACAAGAAATCAGGGCCGCCGATTTTGGCGGCTGGGGACTCCGGCACCACGGAGGAGCCACGGCCATCCTCGTGAGTAGCGGACCCGCCGTCGTCGTCCGCCAGGTCAGTGGCCGCAGGGTGGCTTTCAGCGCCGGGACCTCAGCGACGGCGGACCGGCTCGCTGGAATCCTGAACCGCGTCGCGGCCCGTGCCCAGCGCGGGGAGCAGCCTCCTGCTCCCTGAGCGACTGAGGTTCGCCGCGTCAGCAGGCTTCGTCTTAAGAGGTGGGCAACGGCCCGATCCTAGTAACCTAGGAACCGCATCCCTCAACGCCGCGCCCGGCCTTGCCGCGTTCGCGCGCCAGACTGAATGGACTTCCTGTGACCACACCCCGCGTCCACATCGCAACGGACCACGCCGGAATGGAGCTCAGCGCCCACCTGGTAAGCCACTTGACTGCCAAAGGCTACGACGTGGTTGACCACGGACCCAAGGTGTACGACGCCCTTGACGACTACCCTTCGTTCTGCATCAATGCGGCGGCTGCCGTGGTCGCCGACCAGACCGCCGGCGTCCACGCGTTGGGCATTGTCCTTGGCGGATCCGGCAACGGTGAACAAATTGCCGCAAACAAGGTCAAGGGTGTCAGGGCCGCGCTGGCCTGGAACCTTTCCACGGCGAAACTGGCCCGCGAGCACAACGACGCCAACGTGATCGCCGTGGGCGGCCGCCAACACACAGTCGAGGAAGCCACCGAACTGATCGAGGCCTTCCTCGAGGAACCGTTCAGCAACGACGAACGCCACGTCCGCCGGATCGGAAAAATCGCCACTTATGAAAACACCGGCGAAATCCTTGCATAGTGCCTGAAGGGCATTCGATCCATCGCCTGGCACGTCAGTTCCAGGATGTTTTTGCTGGCCGAGTGCTGGAAGTTTCCAGCCCGCAAGGCCGTTTCACGGCGGGTGCCGCGCTTCTGGACGGACACAAGCTGCAGGAAGCGACCGCACACGGTAAGCAGCTCTTCCTCCGTTTTGACCACGGAGTGATCCTTCATGTCCATCTGGGTCTCTATGGTGCCTGGAATTTTGGCGGCGACGAATCCTTCCGCGGGGCCTCGAGCATCGGGGCGCCTCGCCGTATCGGCGAGCGTGAGACTTTCTCGCCGGATGCCGGATTGGGCGCAGAAAACGGAGGAAGTGGCTATTCGGGGCCGCCCGAGCCGGTGGGGGCCGTTCGGGTGCGCCTCGTCTCAGGGAATGGTTGGGCAGACCTGCGCGGCGCCACCACGTGTGCGGCTATCACCGAGGCCGAGGCAGCGACGGTCCTTGCGCGGCTTGGTCCCGATCCCCTTCATAACCTTCCAGGGGACCGCGACGAGTTCATTCGACGGATCCGGCGGCGCAAGACCGCCGTAGGGCTCCTGCTGATGGACCAGTCCGTTGTGGCCGGAATCGGAAACATCTATCGCGCTGAGGTGCTGTTCCGGCAGGGCGTTGATCCGTGGACCACAGGGGGTGCCTTGGACGACGAAACCGCCGGGCTTCTGTGGGATGACACGGTGGCGGCCATGAACGACGGCGTCCGTGACGGGCGGATTGTTACGACCCCTCCGGCTTGGTGGAGCGGCGGGGACGCAGGAGCGCTCGACGGCGAGGCCCACTTTGTCTACAAGCGCCAGGGCCAGCCGTGCCGGCGATGCGGCGAAACAGTGGGGATGGCTGAAATCGGTGCGCGCAAGCTCTATTGGTGTCCCGGCTGCCAGGACTAGCATCTACCTCTGGCCGGGACAATCACGCAGATAGCGCGCTTAAACATGAAGGGCCCCTCAGCGAGGGGCCCTTCATTTTGGAGGGGACGACGGGAATCGAACCCGCGTAATCAGTTTGGAAGACTGAGGCTTTACCATTAAGCTACGTCCCCGGGCAAGACTGCATGCACCCTTGCAGGTGTTCCGCGCATCTTTCCGGCGGCTGTTGAAGCCGGATATAACTAAACCTAATTCAGGGGCCAAGTGTCAAATGTGCATTCTCCGGCGCTATGCCCGTAGACTGTCCTGTGCATTCACGGGGTGTAGCTCAGCTTGGCTAGAGCGCCTGCTTTGGGAGCAGGAAGTCGCAGGTTCAAATCCTGTCACCCCGACTCTGTGTGCCTGTCCCGATCCGGGACGCGGCAGAACCCCATCCCACAAAACCAGGAGTACTTAGACTGTGAAGAGCGCTGTCGAGAACCTCACCGCCACGCGGGTCAAGCTCAACGTTGAGGTTCCCTTTGAGGAACTGAAGCCGAGCATCGATGCCGCTTACAAGACCGTTGCTTCGCAGATCCAGGTTCCAGGGTTCCGCAAGGGCAAGGTTCCGTCCAAGCTGGTGGACCAGCGCGTTGGCCGTGGCTACGTCTTGGAGACCGCCATCAACGATGGCCTCAATGGCTGGTACCAGGCTGCCGTCCAGGAAACCGGCCTCCGCCCGCTGAGCCGTCCCGAGGTTGAAATCACCGAGGTTCCGGACCCGTCCTCGACCGACGGTGAGCTGAAGTTCCAGGTTGAGATCGATGTCCGGCCCGAGGTTGAACTGCCCGACTACGCCGGCATCAAGGTCGAGGTCGCTGCAGCAGAGTCCTCCGACACGGACGTCGACAAGGCCCTGGATGAACTCCGCGGCCGCTTCGGCACGCTGAAGTCGGTTGACCGCCCGGCTGCCGATGGCGACTTCCTGACCATCGACATCACCGCCACGATCGACGGCGCCGAGATCGACTCCGCTACCGGGCTGTCCTACCAGGTCGGCGCCGGCACCATGCTCGAAGGCCTCGACGAGGCCGTCACCGGCCTGTCTGCCGATGAAGAAGCAATCTTCGACACCACGCTGGTTGGCGGCGAGCACGCCGGAGAGGCTGCCCAGGTCAAGGCTGTTGTCAAGACCGTGAAGGAGCGCGAGCTTCCCGAGGCAAACGACGACTTCGCCCAGCTGGCATCCGAGTTTGACACCCTCGCTGAGCTGCGCGAAGACCTCGCTAAGCAGGCCGCTGAGTCCAAGGTGGTCGGCCAGGGCGTCGAAGCCCGCGACAAGGTCCTGGACAAGCTCGTCGAGCTCATCGAGGTTCCGGTTCCGGATTCCGTTGTTGAAGAGCAGCTCGAGGCTCACTTCAACCCGGAGAACGCCCACGGTGAAGGCGATCACGACACCGAGGAACACCGCGCCGAGGTCAAGGCCAACACCGCCCGGGCCTTCCAGAACGAGATCATCCTTGACGCCATTGCCGACAAGGAAGAAGTGAGCGTCAGCCAGAACGAGCTGATCGACTACATCGTCACCACGGCAAGCCAGTACGGCATGGACCCGAACCAGTTCGCCCAGATCATCGATCAGAGCGGCCAGGTTCCCATGATGGTTTCCGAGGTCCGCCGCCGCAAGGCCCTCGCAGTTGTCCTCGGCCAGGCCGAGGTTGTCGACTCCGAAGGCAACAAGGTTGACCTCAGCGACTTCGTGCGGCCCGCTGGCGAAGAGACCGCGAATGTCGAAGAAGCTGAAGAAGCAGCTGTCGTCCCGAGCGACGACCCTGCCGCAGTGAAGTTCTAGTTTCACCTTTCGCCGCCCCCGGATCGCCTGATCCGGGGGCGGCTTGGTTTAAGCCACGTCGGTGCCGGAAAGCCGCACGTCCGCAATCGTGCGCCGTCAGCGAACAGCGGGATTTGGGAGAACAAATCGCCATCGAAAACGGTTAGTGTCCAAGTAGTGAAGATCAGGGATGGCAAGTTCAGCAATGGCCCTGTCACCAGCGAGAGGTAAGTACTTATGTCACAGCACGCAGAGGCCCCCAGGATGGCCACCGTCGATCCAGCGGCCCAAGACAACTACATCTACAACCGTCTGCTGAAAGAGCGCATCATCTGGCTCGGATCCGAAGTCCGTGACGAGAACGCCAACGCGATTTGCTCCCAGCTCCTCCTGCTCTCGGCTGAAGACCCGGAGAAGGACATCTACCTGTACATCAACTCACCTGGTGGCTCCGTGACTGCCGGCATGGCCATTTACGACACCATGCAGTTCATCCCGAACGACGTCGTGACGGTTGCCACCGGACTGGCGGCCTCCATGGGCCAGTTCCTTCTTTCCTCGGGCACCAAGGGCAAGCGTTACGCCACGCCCAACGCCCGCATCCTGATGCACCAGCCTTCCGGTGGCATCGGTGGCACGGCGTCGGACATCAAGATCCAGGCCGAATTGATTCTGCACATGAAGAAGGTCATGGCTGAGCTCACTGCGGAACAGACCGGGCAGACTGTCGATACCATCCTCAAGGACAACGACCGCGACAAGTGGTTCACCGCCGTCGACGCCCTCGAGTACGGCTTCTTCGACAAGATCGCCGCACATGCAGGCTCGGTTGCCGGCGGTGGCGGAACGGCCAACGCCTCGAACTCAGAGAACTAACCGGCACCAGGAAACATTCAGATCAGGAGCAATGAACATGAACTACAACTTTGGATGGTCTGCCGGTAATCTCCCGTCCAGCCGGTATGTCCTCCCGCAGTTCGAAGAGCGCACGCCCTATGGCTTCAAGCGCCAGGACCCGTACACGAAGCTCTTCGAGGACCGCATCATCTTCCTCGGCGTGCAGGTTGACGACGCTTCCGCCGACGACATCATGGCCCAGCTGCTGGTACTCGAGTCCACGGACCCGGACCGCGACATTACGTTGTACATCAACTCCCCGGGCGGCTCGTTCACGGCCATGACGGCCATCTACGACACCATGACGTACATTCGGCCGGAGATCCAGACTGTTTGCCTGGGACAGGCGGCCAGTGCCGCTGCCGTGCTGCTCGCGGCAGGTACTGCCGGGAAGCGTCTCGCACTGCCGAACGCCCGTGTGCTGATCCACCAGCCGTCGCTGTCCGGCGGCCAGGGCGGCCAGGCCTCGGACCTCGAGATCCAGGCCGCAGAGGTCATGCGCATGCGCTCCTGGCTCGAGGATACGCTGGCCAAGCATTCAGGCCGGACGCCGGAACAGGTGAACAATGACATCGAGCGCGACAAGATCCTCACCGCCGCTGAAGCGATGAACTACGGATTGATCGACCAGGTGCTTGATTCCCGCAAGATCAAGCCCCAGGCAATCGCCAGGTAACTGGCCAAAACTCGACGCCGGTGCGGTTCAGGAAATATGGACCGCATCGGCGTTCTGTTTCAACCCAAGCAGACCATTGTGTCCTACAGTGGAAGTTGTCATGGTGGCGCCCCCGCTGCGATCTTGCGAACTTGGCGGATAGGTACGGGGCTGCACCACCCGCATGAAACGAAGGGATTCCCACATGGCTCGGATTGGCGAGAGCACGGATCTGCTGAAGTGTTCTTTCTGCGGAAAGAGCCAGAAGCAGGTGCGGAAGCTGATTGCCGGGCCCGGCGTGTACATCTGCGACGAGTGCATCGAACTCTGCAATGAGATCATCGAAGAGGAGCTTGCTGAAGTGTCGGATCTGGGCAGCTTCGAGTTGCCCAAGCCGCGGGAAATCTTCGATTTCCTCCAGGAGTACGTCATCGGCCAGGAGCCTGCGAAACGCTCACTCGCCGTCGCGGTCTACAACCACTACAAGCGCATCCAGGCGGGTCACGCGCCGAAGACCGGGCTGGGCGAAGGCGGACACCACGAGGACGTGGAGATCGCCAAGTCCAATATCCTGCTGATCGGCCCCACCGGTTGCGGCAAGACCTACCTGGCACAGACGCTTGCCCGCCGCTTGAACGTTCCTTTCGCCGTCGCTGACGCCACCGCCTTGACTGAAGCCGGATACGTGGGGGAGGACGTAGAAAACATCCTTCTGAAGCTCATCCAAGCCGCTGACTACGACGTCAAGAAGGCCGAACAGGGCATCATCTACATCGACGAGATCGACAAGATTTCGCGCAAGAGCGAGAACCCGTCCATCACTCGCGACGTCTCCGGCGAAGGCGTACAGCAGGCACTCCTGAAGATTCTCGAAGGAACGGTGGCCTCGGTTCCACCGCAGGGTGGTCGTAAGCACCCACATCAGGAATTCATCCAGATCGACACCACCAATGTGCTGTTCATTGTGGCCGGCGCCTTTGCCGGACTCGAGGACATCATCGGTTCGCGGTCCGGACGCAAGGGCATTGGATTCGGGGCCCCGCTCAACGAGGTCAAGGACAACGTGGACAGCTACGGCGAGGTGATGCCGGAGGACCTGCTCAAGTTTGGGCTGATTCCTGAATTCATTGGACGCCTGCCTGTGATCACCACAGTGTCCAACCTTGACCGCTCGGCGCTCATCCAGATCCTCTCCAAGCCGAAGAACGCGCTGGTCAAGCAGTACCAGAAGATGTTCCAGCTGGACGGGGTGGAGCTCTTGTTCGACGACGACGCCCTTGACTCGATTGCGGACCAAGCCCTTGAACGTGGCACCGGAGCCCGCGGCCTGCGCGCCATCATGGAGGAAGTGCTGCTGCCGGTTATGTTCGACCTGCCCAGCAGGGACGACATCGCCAGCGTTGTCATCACCGCCGACGCCGTGAACAAGAAGGGCCAGCCCACGATGATCGCGCACGAAGTCGTGGCGAAGCGTCGGAATAAGTCCGCCTAGCCCGAGGTTGGCATACCTGGTGCCGGACGCACATTCTTCCGGCTAGCCGCGCCCCGTACGTTCTATCCGAGGAGTTCCCTGTGCCCGAGACCGCAAACAAGGTTGATTTCTGGTTCGACCCCATGTGCCCTTTCGCCTGGGTGACATCCCGCTGGATCGGCGAAGTAGAAGACGTCCGCGGCATCGAGACCACCTGGAACGTCATGAGCCTTTCCGTGCTCAACGAGGGCCGCGAACTTCCGGCAGAGTACGCCGAGAAGATGGAGCTTGGCTGGGGACCGGTCCGGGTCATCATTGCCGCCCGCGAGCTGCACGGAAACGAGTACATCAAGCCGCTGTACGACGCGATGGGTTCACTCATCCACCACGATGGCGTCAAGGATTTCGCCCAGGTCATCTCCAAGGCCCTGGCTGAAACCGGCCTGCCCGCCGAGTTGGCCCGCTTTGCCGATTCCGAGGAATACGACGTCCAGCTGCGTGCCAGCCACGAATCCGGTATTTCCTTGGTGGGCCAGGACGTGGGGACTCCGGTGGTCGCGGTCAACGGCACCGCGTTCTTCGGCCCCGTCCTGACCCGTATTCCCCGCGGCGAAGAAGCTGGCCGAATCTGGGATGCCACCGTCACGCTGGCCGGCTACCCGCACTTCTTCGAGCTCAAGCGCAGCCGCACGGAAAGCCCCGAATTCAACTAGGCCGGAATCCGGCTCGCCGTTGAACGGCTCGCGGTTGATCTAGTTGCGGTTGGGCGAACCCTTGCGCAGCTATTTCAAGAAGCGGGACGTTCTACGGTCCGCCAGGATCTTTCCGTTTGTTTGGCAGCTCGGGCAATACTGCAAAGCGGTGTCGGCAAAGGACACCTCGCGGATCGTGGACCCGCACACCGGGCATGGCTGGCCCGCCCTGCCATGCACCCTCATGGTGCTCCGCTTCGCGTCCTTGAGCTCGTTGGAGGCTTTTCCGGTTGCGGCTGCGACAGCCGCACCCAGGACGCTTTCGATGGCCTCATAGAGGACCTGGGTGGTATTCCTGTCCAGCGACTTGGCGATCGCGAACGGTGAAATTCTGGCTGCGTGGAGGATCTCGTCGCTGTAGGCGTTCCCGATGCCCGCGATGACACTCTGGCTGCGGAGCAGTCCCTTGATCTGGTGAGAGCTTGTGGTGAGGATCCCGGTCAAGGTTTCGGCGGTGAATTCCGGGCTCAGGGGGTCCGGACCCAGGGTTGCGATACCCGGGACGTCCATTGGGCTTCGCACCACGTACACGGCCAGGCTTTTCTTCGTGCCGGCCTCGGTCAGATCCACGCCGACATGGGTTGAGCCATCGCTCTTGGTGAAGCTGAGCCTGGCGGCAATATTGCTGCCGCCCATCCGTAGCTGGGCCTGCGACGGCTGTTCGGTGTAGCGCAGCCATCCGGCCTTGGCGAGGTGGAAAATGAAATGGATCCCCTCGGCGTCGAGACTGACGAACTTGCCGAAGCGCTCCACTCCGAGGACTTTCCGACCCTCCAGGGACGAATACGGCGGATCGGCGGTCTTGAGCACCGCAAAGGAGGTGATCTGGATCTTCGTCAATTCGGCACCGAGAAGATTCCTGCCCAGGAAGGCGGCTAGTCCGGCCACTTCGGGAAGTTCTGGCATAGCAACACTGTCCCACAAAGCACCCAGCTGCCAGAACCCCGGAGGCCAGTCACGAACGCCAGGAATTACATGCCAGTAGTTCCGGAAGAGGGCTTGTGCTGGCTGCGACGCGGGTCAAGAATGGAACTTACCCACTTCGAAAGAAGAGGGACACGGAAACCAAAGATTCAGTGATATGCATCTGACGCAGCCTTCGGCAAAGTTGGATGCAAGCTACCAGTGACGGGGTAGGAAGACCTGAAAGTCCGAGGATTCCGCCAGACTGTCAAGACGTCACCGGACAGCCGAAAAGTCGAAGCCCCACCAACGGCTAAACGCTGATGGGGCTTCCCCTTTGCCCGGAAATTCACGGCGGACCCGGACATTCCCGGCGGACCCCGAAATTCCCGGGCTCTTCGATACTAGGCCTGCGCGGGCTCCTCGGCAGGTGCCAGGACCACGTCGCTCACCGTGAGTTCTCCGTCAGCGGCTACCAGCGAAATCTCCTGCGCGTTGGCTGCAGCTTTCAAATCTCCCAGTCCGGCTTCCAGCTGCGCAACAAAGGAATCTGCCGCAGTGATCGTGGCGGAGAGAACTTCGGTGCGCTGCTTGACCTTGGCCTCTGACTTGGCCTTGCGGATGCCGCTCAGCGCAATGCCAACGGTGCCCAGCATGGTGGTGTCGCCGTCGACGATTTCCAGGGCCGCCGGCCACGCCGCACGGTGCACCGAGCCTGCGCGCCACCAGCTCCAGACTTCTTCGGTGGCGAAGGGCAGGAACGGCGCGAACAGGCGCAACAGTGTATCCAGTGTGGTGGCGAGGGCAGCGAGCACGGAGGCCTGCTCCGTCTCACCGGCAGCACCGTAAGCGCGGTCCTTGATGAGCTCAACATAATCGTCAGTGAACTGCCAGAAGAACGATTCCGTGATCTGGAGGGCGCGTGCGTAGTCGTAGTTGTCGAACGCCTTGGTGGACTGGGCCACCACGTCGGCCAGCTGTGCCAGCAGCGCACGGTCCAGGGGGTTGCCCAGGACGGACAGGTCCGCGCCGACAACCGAGTTCTCGGTTGCGCCCAGGTTCAGCACGAACTTGGAGGCGTTGAGCAGCTTGATGGCCAAGCGACGGCCGATCTTCATCTGGGCGATCTCGTAGGCGGTGTCCGCGCCGAGCTTGGCCGAGGCAGCCCAGTAACGGACGGCGTCGGAACCGAATTCGTTGAGGACGTCGGTTGGAACCACCACGTTGCCCTTGGACTTGGACATCTTCTTGCGGTCCGGGTCCAGGATCCAGCCCGAAATGGCAGCGTGCTTCCACGGCGCGCTGTCCTGGAGGGCGTCGGCCCGCACGGCCGAGGAGAAGAGCCAGGTGCGGATGATGTCGTGGCCTTGGGGGCGGAGGTCGAAGGGGTAGACCTTGCCGAACAGTTCCTCGTCACGGCTCCAGCCGCCCACGATCTGCGGTGTCAGGGAGGACGTGGCCCAGGTATCCAGGACATCCGCGTCACCGATGAAGCCGTTGGGCTGCTCGCGCTGGGACTCGTGGAAGCCGGGAGCCGCGTCTGCCGCAGGGTCTACGGGAAGGGACTCGTCGGACGGCAGGATGGGGTTTGCGTAGTCCGGGTTGCCCTGGGCATCCAGCGGGTACCAGACGGGGATCGGCACGCCGAAGAAGCGCTGGCGCGAAACGAGCCAGTCACCGTTCAGCCCGGAGATCCAGTTTTCGTAGCGGGAGCGCATGAAGGACGGGTGGAACTCGATCTCGTGTCCGCGAGCGATCAACCGTTCGCGGCGGTCCTCGTCCCGCCCGCCATTGCGGATGTACCACTGGCGCGATGTGACAACTTCAAGGGGCTTGTCGCCCTTCTCGAAGAAGTTCACGGGGTGCGTGATCTTCTTGGGCTCGCCGTCCAGCAGATCGGCGGCAATGAGAAGCTCAACCACCGCCTCCTTGGCAGAGAACGCCGTCTTGCCGGCAATCGCCGCGTAGGCTTCCTTGCCGGCGTCGGTGGTGATCCACTCAGGTGTCTCGGCGATGATGCGGCCGTCGCGGCCCATGATGGCGCGGGTGGGCAACTGCAGTTCGCGCCACCAGGTGACGTCAGTGAGGTCGCCGAAAGTACAGACCATGGCGATGCCGGAGCCCTTGTCCGCCTTGGCGAGCGGGTGTGCCTTGACCTCGAGCTCTACGTCGAACAGGGGGGACGTGACGGTCTTGCCGAACAACGGCTGGTAGCGCTCGTCGTCGGGATTTGCCACAAGAGCCGCGCACGCCGCGAGCAGTTCCGGCCGCGTGGTCTCAACGTAGATCTTCTGGCCATCGGAGCTGAAGAAGGGGTAGCGGTAGTACGCGCCTGCAACTTCGCGGTCCTCCAGTTCGGCCTGCGCGACGGCGGTACGGAACGTCACGTCCCACAACGTGGGAGCCTCGGCCATGTAGGCGTCGCCGGCGTTCAGGTTCGCGAGGAAGGCGCGCTGGGACACCGCACGGGAAGTGTCATCGATAGTGCGGTACGTGAGGTCCCAGTCCACGGACAAGCCAAGGGTCTGGAACAGGTTCTCGAAGACCTTCTCGTCCTCGACGGCGAGTTCCTCGCAGAGTTCGATGAAGTTCTGCCGGGAGACGACGTCGAAATCGCGCTGGTTCTTTGCAGGCTCCGCCGGCGGGCGGTAGTCGGCGTTGTACGGAATGGCGGGATCGCAGCGGACGCCGTAGTAGTTCTGGACGCGGCGCTCGGTGGGCAGGCCGTTGTCGTCCCAGCCCATCGGGTAGAACACGTTCTTGCCGGTCATGCGCATGTAGCGGGCCTGGACATCCGTCTGCGTGAACGAGAACATGTGGCCCACGTGGAGCGAACCCGAGGCGGTAGGCGGGGGAGTGTCGATCGAGTAGACCTGCTCCCGGGTGGTGTCCGGGTTGAACTTGTAGGTTCCCTCGTCCAGCCAGCGCCGCGTCAGGGCAGCCTCAAGGCCTTCAAGGGCCGGCTTGTCGGGAACGTTGATGGGGGTGGTGGCGGGCGTGTCTGTACCCTGCGTTGATTCAGCCATGGGCCAATTGTTTCATCTTCTCGCACCGGTTCTTGCACTAGCATGCACTCCATGGCGGAACTCAAAGATGTTTTGGTGATCAAGCGCATCTATAACGACCCGGAGGACGACGACGGCTACCGGGTTTTAGTGGACCGGCTCTGGCCACGAGGGGTATCCAAGGAACGCGCCCGCTTGGATCTCTGGCTGAAGGAGATCGCACCGTCGCCGCCACTACGAACGGAATTTGCGCACATGCAGGAGCGCTTCGCGGACTTCAAGAAGCAGTATGAGGCCGAGCTGGAACAGAATCCCGCCGTGGGCCAGTTGCTGGCGTTGGCGTCCGGCAAGAAGCGTGTGACGTTGCTCTACGGCGCCAGGGATCCGGAGATCAACCACGCCCGGGTGCTGTTGGATTTCATGCGGGGCGGCGCCGGGGCGGCGGGCTCATGAACCCGCAGCACCCGCGCTTTGCGCGGGCTTACGCCCGAGCAGTTCGCGGGATAAACAGGCGCGGCGGCACCGAGCACCGCCGCACCCTGTTGGCTGGCCTGCGGGGCCGGGTCATTGAGGTCGGTGCCGGCGAGGGCTCGTCGTTCGGCCTGTACCCGGCCACTGTGGAAAGCGTCCTCGGGGTTGAACCCGACGACTACCTCAGAAGCCTTGCTGAGGGGAAGACAAGGCTCGCTGCTGTCCCCGTGAGGGTTGTTCCCGGCACCGCGGAGAACATTCCAGCGGCCGACGGCGAGGCGGACGCCGTCGTGGTCAGTCTTGTCCTCTGCAGCGTCGCGGACCAGGCGGCGGCGTTGACGGAGATCCGCCGCGTGCTTCGGCCCGGCGGAACCCTGGCGTTCTACGAGCACGTGCGCTCGGACAAGAGGCTTCTCGCAGCCGTCGAGGATCTGCTCACTCCGGTCTGGCAGCACGTGGCCGGAGGCTGCCATCCCAACCGCAACACCCTTCAGGCAATCGCCGGCGCGGGCTTCCAGGTGCTGCACAGTGAGCGGTTCGGCTTCTCTTCCGGCCCGCTGTCCCCGCTGATCGCCCACATCCTTGGCCGGGCGGTTTCTCCCGGCGAACCACGTTAGGGTGGTGCCATGACTGAGGAAGTACAGACGAAGACCGCAGTAGTGACCGGCGCCAGCACGGGAATCGGCGAAGCCACAGTGCGGGCCCTCGCCGCGGACGGATGGAAGGTGTTCGCCGTCGCCCGCCGTGCGGAACGGCTTGAGGCGCTCGGCGCCGAGAGCGGCGCCGTGCCGTTCGCCGCGGATATCACCAACGACGACGACGTCGCGGCCTTGCTCTCTGCGGTCACCGAGGCAGGGGGAGCAGATACCCTCATCAACATTGCCGGCGGCGCACGGGGCGCAGACACCCTGGCCAATGCGCAGACCGAAGACTGGGACTGGATGTACCAAGTCAACGTTCTCGGCACCCTGAAGCTGACCCGGGCTTTCCTCCCGATGTTGCGGGCCAACGGCGAGGGCACAGTTCTGAACCTGACGTCGACCGCGGGATTCACGGCCTACGAGGGCGGCGGCGGGTACAACGCGGCAAAGTTCGCCCAGCACGCCATGACCGGCGCCCTCCGCTTGGAGGAGGCCGAGAACAACATCCGCGTCATCGAAGTGGCGCCTGGCCTCGTCCGCACGGAGGAATTCGCGCTCAACCGCCTCGGCGATGCCGCTGCGGCAGCCAAGGTGTACGCCGGCGTCGAGAAGCCGCTCACACCGGAGGACGTCGCCGACGTCGTCAAGTACGCGGTCTCGGTGCCGCACCACATCAACCTGGACGAGATCATCGTCCGTCCGGTGGCACAGGCTGCCACCCACAAGTTGATCCGCAAGGGCTAAGGCGTCCCGGCGCCACGCGCTCCGCGCACCAAGTGGAGCTCGCGGCACCGCTGCCGCTAGACTTGTGGCACAAGCTTCGACCCGGACATCACCGGCGAGCTTCCGGAAGAACGCCCCTGGCACCAATGGGTCAGTAGAACCGGACGGGTAAGCCCGTCATAGCAGCAATGAGCGGCCGACGCCGGAACAGCTCCTCCTCAAAGGAGCAGCGACAGCGGCGGTAAGTGAGGTGGTACCGCGGTACCGGCGCTGTTGGAAACAACGGCCTGGCGCCGTCCTCGCATCCTGAATGAAACTTTGTGTTCACCGGCTCAACCCAGGATGAAGAGATGACGTATTACCCCAAGGCCTCCGCAACAGTGTCCGGAACAGCTCCGTCCGGCCCCTCTTCAGGGGTGTCGGCCTCCGTGAAGTTCCCGGAGATCGAAGAGCGCATCCTCAAGTACTGGGATGAAGACGGCACCTTCCAAGCCAGCATCGACCAGCGCAGCGCTGATCTTCCCGGTGGGCACCCTGGCAGCAACGAGTTCGTGTTCTACGACGGTCCTCCCTTCGCCAACGGACTGCCGCACTACGGCCACCTCTTGACCGGCTACGCGAAGGACCTGGTAGGCCGCTACCAAACCCAGCGCGGCAAGCGCGTCGAACGGCGCTTCGGCTGGGATACCCACGGTCTGCCCGCCGAACTCGAAGCCATGAAGCAACTGGGCATGACGGACAAGACCCAGATCGAAGCCATGGGCATCGACAAGTTCAACGACGCCTGCCGCGCCTCCGTCATGAAGTACGCAGACGAATGGAAGAGCTACGTCACGCGCCAGGCACGCTGGGTGGACTTCGACAACGACTACAAGACACTCAACGTCGAATATATGGAGTCGGTCCTCTGGGCCTTCAAGCAGCTCCACGAGAAGGGCCTCACCTACAACGGCTACCGGGTCCTGCCGTACTGCTGGAAGGATGAGACCCCGCTGTCCAACCATGAGCTGCGCATGGATGACGATGTCTACAAAAACCGCCAGGACCAGACCGTCACCGTCACTTTCCCCATCAAGGCGGGGGAGTCGGACCTCTCCAAGTCCCTTGAGGGTGTGCAGGCTCTCGCCTGGACCACCACCCCTTGGACATTGCCCACCAACCTGGCGCTCGCCGTCGGGCCTGACATCTCCTACGCGGTGGTTCCGGCCGGTCCGAACGGCATCAAAGCCGCTTCCCCGGAGGCCCCGGTGACGGGCAGCTTCCTGCTGGCCGCCGATCTCCTCGGCACTTACGCCAAGGATCTCGGGTACGGTGATGGTGCCGATGGCGTAGCCGCCGCCACCTCCGCCGTCACCGCCACCATCACGGGCACCGAGTTGGCCGGCCTGGAGTACGAGCCGCTGTGGGACTACTTCTCCGACACCGAGAAGTATGGCACGCAGAACGGCTGGCGCTTCCTCGTAGCGGACTACGTCACCACCACGGACGGCACCGGCATCGTCCACCAGGCCCCGGCCTACGGCGAAGACGACCAGAAAGTCTGTGAGGACGCGGGTATCCCCGTGGTCCTCTCCGTTGACGAAGGCGCCAAGTTCCTCCACCTGTTCGCGCACGGGCCCCTTGCCGAGATCTCCGGGCTGCAGGTCTTCGATGCCAACAAGCCCATCACGCAGGCCCTCCGCTCCGGTGGACGCTTGGTCCGCCAGGCCAGCTACGAGCACAGCTACCCGCACTGCTGGCGCTGCCGCAACCCCTTGATATACCGTGCGGTGTCCTCCTGGTACGTGGAGGTCACCAAGTTCAAAGACCGGATGTCAGAACTGAACCAGGAGATCAACTGGATCCCGGGCAACGTCAAGGACGGGCAGTTCGGCAAATGGTTGGCCAACGCCCGCGACTGGTCCATCAGCCGCAACCGTTACTGGGGTTCGCCCATCCCGGTGTGGCAGTCCGACGACCCCGAATACCCGCGCACCGACGTTTACGGCTCCCTCGCCGAGATGGACGCCGATTTTGGCCGTCTTCCGATGAACAACGATGGACAGGTTGACCTGCACCGCCCGTTCATCGACGAACTCACCCGGCCCAACCCGGACGATCCACGCTCTCCAGAAGACGGCCAGTCCACCATGCGCCGTGTCGAGGACGTCCTGGACGTCTGGTTCGATTCGGGCTCCATGCCCTACGGCCAGGTGCACTATCCGTTCCAGAACGAGGAATGGTTCGACACCCACAACCCTGCCGACTTCATCGTCGAGTACATCGGGCAGACGCGCGGCTGGTTCTACATGCTGCACATCCTGTCCACGGCGCTGTTCGACCGGCCCGCTTTCCGCAACGTGATCAGCCATGGCATTGTCCTGGGCTCGGATGGGCAGAAGATGTCCAAGAGCCTGCGCAACTACCCGGACGTCTCCGAGGTCCTGGACCGCGACGGCTCCGACGCCATGCGCTGGTTCCTGATGTCCAGCCCCATCCTGCGCGGCGGCAACCTCGTGGTCACCGAGCAGGGAATCCGCGACGGCGTGCGCCAGGTCATCCTGCCGCTGTGGAACGTGTACAGCTTCTTCACGCTTTACACGAACGCCTCCAACGGCGGTTCGGGATATGACGCCAAACTGCGCTACGACGGCTACACGGACACCCTGGACCAGTACCTGCTGGCAAACACCGGGGACCTCGTCCGCAACATCACTTCCAGCCTGGACGAATATGACATTTCCGGAGCCTGCGATGAACTTCGCAGCTACCTGGATATGCTCACCAACTGGTACGTCCGCCGCAGCCGGCAGCGCTTCTTCGACGAGAACGCCGACGCTTTCGACGCCCTCTACACGGCGCTCGAAGCCGTCTGCCGCGTCTCAGCATCGCTGCTTCCCCTGGTTTCCGAGGAGATATGGCGGGGCTTGACCGGTGGCCGCTCCGTTCATTTGGCGGATTGGCCCGAGGCCGCGCTGTTCCCCGCAAACCCGGATCTCGTGGAAGCCATGGACCGCGTCCAGCAGATCTGCTCCGCCGGTTCCAGCCTGCGCAAGGCCGCCAACCTCCGCGTTCGCCTGCCGCTGCAGGAACTCACGGTGGTGGCACCCGGTGCGGATGCGCTGGAGGGCTTCGCCGCCGTCGTCGCGGATGAACTGAACCTGCGTTCCGTCCGGCTCATGGACGCCGCCACGGCGTCGCCCGAGGAATTCGGCATCGAGCAGAAACTCGTGGTCAATGCCCGCGCGGCAGGTCCACGCCTGGGCAAGAACGTCCAGCAGGCCATCAAGGGCTCCAAGTCCGGCGACTGGTCGGTTTCCGATGCAGGAGTGGTCACGGCGGGCGGCCTCGAACTGGAACCGCAGGAGTATACGCTGGAAACTGTCGTCGCGGAGTCGGCTGACGGGTCCTCCGCGGCTGTGGCTGTCCTCCCCGGTGGCGGCTTCGTGGTCCTGAACACCGAGGTCACCGCGGAACTTGCTGCCGAAGGCCTGGCGCGCGACATGGTCCGTGCCATCCAGCAGGCCCGCAAGGACGCCGGACTCAAGGTCAGCGACCGCATCCACACCACCGTGCTGGCTGTCCACGACGTTGTTGACGCGCTTCGCGCCAATGAAGACCTGGTCAAGACCGAAACCCTGTCCCTCAAGCTCGACCCCGTCGTCTCCGGCGACGCCGTCGAGCCGCAGATCACCGTTACAAAGATCGAGGCCTAGTACATGAGCGACGAATTCTCCGTAGAAAGCGTCTACGCCGAACTCCTGGGCCGCGCCCCGGAAAACAAGATGGAGCCGCGGCTGGCGCCGCTGTACCGGGCCATGGACGTGCTGGGGGAACCCAACAAGGCGTTCCCGATCATCCACATCACCGGCACTAACGGCAAGACATCCACCGCTCGCATGATCGAGGCTGGGCTTCGCGCCCATGGCTTGAGCACCGGCCGCTACACCAGCCCGCACCTGTCAAAGGTCACCGAACGCATCAGCATCGACGGCGAGCCGGTACCGGATGAGACCTTCGTCCGGATCTGGGACGAGATCCGGCCTTACCTCGAGATCGTGGACAAGGAACTCGAGGCCGATGGCCAGCCCAAGCTCACGTACTTCGAGTGCCTGACCATTCTTGGCTTCGCGATCTTCGCTGACCAGCCCGTCAATGTCGCTGTCATTGAAGTTGGCCTTGGTGGCGTCACGGATGCCACCAACGTGGGCGACGGCCAGGTTTCCGTTGTTACGCCGATTTCGCTCGACCACACCGATCTCCTCGGCGACACCACAGAGGACATCGCCCGTGAGAAGGCCGGGATCATCAAGCCTGGCGGCTTCCTGGTCAGCGCGGCCCAGCCTGTGGACGCTGCTCAGGTGCTCCTGGAGAAGGCGCGCGAGGTTGGTGTGCCGTTCCGCTTCGAAGGCGTCGAATTCGGCGTCGAGTCCCGCAGCGTCGCCGTTGGAGGTCAAGTGCTGACCATCCAGGGCCTCGCGGGCCGCTATGAGGACCTGCTGCTGC
Organism: Arthrobacter sp. FW306-04-A; assembly: GCF_044358315.1. Taxonomy (GTDB): domain Bacteria; phylum Actinomycetota; class Actinomycetes; order Actinomycetales; family Micrococcaceae; genus Arthrobacter. The sequence continues at coordinate 2,620,649 of NZ_CP084559.1, read as the reverse complement.
CCTTGCACGGCGCCCACCAGGCTGAGAACGCGGCAGTCGCCGTCGCGGCCCTGGAGGCCTTCTTCGGTGGAGGTGAAAAAGAGCTTGACGGCGACCTCCTGCGCGAGGCTTTCGGCAACGTCACGTCGCCCGGCCGTCTTGAGGTGGTGCGCACCGCTCCCACGATCATCGTGGATGCCGCCCACAACCCTGATGGGATCCGCGTCTCGGCCGAGGCAATTGAAGAGGCCTTCAGCTTCAGCAAGCTGGTGGTTGTCCTCGGGGTCCTGAAGGAAAAGGACGCGGAAGAAATCCTACGGCAGCTCAAGGAATCCCTGGGCGGACTGGCAGAGGAGTTCTGCTTCACGCAGTCGAGCTCACCGCGGGCTATCCCGGCCGCGCAACTGGCCGATCTCGCCGTCGACCTCGGCTTCGGTGCGGACAATGTCCACATTGCCGAGAAACTGGATGACGCGATCGAGTGGGCCGTGGAACGCGCTGAAGCCAACGATGACCTGGCCGGCGGGGTACTTGTCACGGGCTCCATCACCGTGGTGGCCGAAGCCCGCATGCTCCTTGGGAAGGCAGGTTCCTGAGCATGGCGAAACTCACCAAAGCCCAGCGCGAATGGCGGCCCGGGATGCCCAAGAAGCGCCGCTCCACGAAAGTGATGTTCGCTTCGACCGTTCTGCTTCTGGAGGCCTTCGTCGCGTTCTTCGCCACCTTGGCTGTTTTCGGCCTGAAGCGTGGAGAAATATCGCCGGCACTGATCCTGACCTTCGGCATTACGTTCAGCGTGGTGCTGGTCCTGGCCTGTGCTGTCCTCAGCAAGCCGTGGGGCGTCGGAACTGGCTGGGCATTGCAGCTGGTTCTGATCCTTACTGGATTCGCCGAGCCTACGATGTTCGTCGTGGGGATCCTGTTTGCGGCGTGCTGGTGGTACGGCATCCGCGCCGGCATGAGGATTGACCGCGACAACGCCAAGCGCGATCGCGAACAAGCCGAGTGGAACGCCTCGCACGGGGAAGATGCTACGGGTCAGTCCGCTTGAGCCAAACCCCGTAAACTGGCTGGGAAACCCACACACCACCATATTGGAGCAACTGTGAGCATTGAGCGCACCCTTGTACTGATCAAGCCCGACGGCGTCGCCCGCAACTTGAGCGGCAGCATCCTCGCCCGCATCGAGTCCAAGGGATACTCCTTGATCGAATTGAAGAAGGTCAACGCCACCCGCGAGCTGCTGGAGCAGCACTACGAAGAGCACCTCGGCAAGCCGTTCTACGAGCCGCTGGTTGAGTTCATGCTCAGCGGCCCGGTTGTCGCTGCCATCTTCGAGGGCCACCGCGTGATCGAGGGCTTCCGTTGCCTTGCAGGAACCACGGACCCGACGACGGCGGCGCCCGGCACCATCCGCGGCGACTTCGGCCGCGACTGGGGTCTCGCCGTACAGCAGAACCTGGTGCACGGTTCCGACTCGGTGGATTCCGCCGAGCGCGAGATAAAGATCTGGTTCGGGGCGTAGTTTCCCGTCAAGCCAAAGAGCGGAAGGGCCCTTGTTCAAGTGGACAAGGGCCCTTCCGCTGTTAATGGCTTAGTTACGGGATAAGGACTCAGTAACCGGACGTTCCGATGAAGACGTTGATGAACGCAAAGAAGATGCTCGCAATCACGGCAACGTAGAGCAGCGCGGAAATGATCCAACCGGATTCGCCCAGGGTCTTGGCCAAGCGGGCGGGCGCTGGAATGACCCCATGCACCACGTTCCTGATGGTCACGAACACGAAAAGCGGAATCATGCATGCCCACACCACCATGCAGAACGGGCACAGGACGTGAATGACATACAAAGCCTGCGACCACAGCCAAACGATGAAGATGAAGCCCAGCGTCACGCCGGTCTGCAGCCCGATCCAGTACCAGCGGGCGAACTTGGCCCCCGCAAAGATTGCCATCGCAGTGGTGATGATCACGGCAAAGGCAACGATGCCGATGAACATGTTAGGGAAACCGAAGACCGAGCTCTGCGGTGTCTTCATGACGCTGCCGCAGGAAACCCACGGATTGACGTCGCAGACCGTTGCGTGGTTCGGGTCGATGAGGACCTGCAATTTCTCGAGGACGAGTGCGCCGGATGCCAGCCAGGCTATGGCACCGGTGATGAGCAGGAGCCATGCAATGGGCCGGTCGCGGACCATGCGCGGCACCGCCGCGTCGGCGGTGTTTCCCGTATCAGGGCTCTTCCCCGTGTTGTCCCTCCGGGTTTTCTCCTGCCGGAGGGAGCTGGCGTCGTCATTGGCCAGGTTCGGGCTGGCGGGGCTCGGCATGATTTGCGGTCCTTTACTGGAAAGCCCGGCCCGGGGCCGGGGGTGCTCTTGGGAGGATTCTAGCCTCGGTGGCTGGATGCGGCGTCCAGAGGACCACGGCACGGAAGCTTTCGCGAGGTGATTCCTGCCAGGAGCGCGGGCGTGTGAGAGAATGAACATGGCCGGAAGCCGATCCACATGCGGAATCCGGTCCGGTATCTTGTTCGCAAGACCGCCATTCACGTGCAGGGCATGCCCAGGATCCGTTGATCCTCGGTAGGCCCGCGGTGGCAATGGACGGCACCTGGTTGTGGCACTAGAACAACGGGTTTGGATCAAGGCCGGCTTTCCGTGAATGCCGCACCCTCAAGCTGGTGCGAACCGGAAAGACCACTACTGACTTCTGTCAACGCCTGCGGGTTTTGACAATATTTGCCCCTCTGGGCGCCGGATGTGGCGGTTGCGCAAGGGCAGGAGCGTCACCACATATGGATAACGAGCAAGTTGTAGCCGTCGCCGAAGATGCGGCGTCCACCGAGACCACTGAAGCGCCCAAGAAAGCCACCCGAACCCGCCGCAAGGCGGTGCCGAAGACGGTCGCTGCGGAAGAAACCCCCGACGTCGGAGCTGCCGCATCCGCTGCGGAGCCGCTTTCCGAAGACGCAGGTGCCGAAGCGTCCAAGGCTCCTGTCCGGCGTAGCCGGACACGGAAGAAGGCCGAAACTCCGGAGCCGCTGCCAGGGTTCGCTGAAGAAGCTCCCGCCGGTGGCGAGGCAGCAGAGCCTGCCGCCGTCGTGGCACCTGAAATTTCGGCAGACACTGAAGCGGCCCCGGAAAAGCCGGTCCGTCGTCGTCGTACTACGAGGGCGAAGACCGTAGAGCCGGTTGCCGAAGAAGCCGAGGTTGAAGCGCTGGTTGCGGAGATTGCGCCCGAGGAAACCACTGATGAGCCGGCCGCTGAGCCCGCAGCTGCAAGCCCGATCGCTTCGCTGTTCCTGGAACCTGCCTCCGTCACGTCCATGATCTTCCAGGCACCGGACTTGAGCGCAGTTGCCCGAGCTGCCGTCGTCGAGGAAGAACCGCAGGCCGACGTCGAGGAAGTCTCCGAGGACAACGAACTCGACGACGCCGGCAGCCGCCGCCGCCGTCGCAGCCGCGGGCGCCGTGGGCGTCGCGGCACCGAACGCGAAGATGTCGCGGGGGAAGAAGCTTCCGCGGAATCCGAAGACGAGGTGGAAGCCGGTACCGAGGAAGTCCTTGAGGAAGGTGTGACCTCCCGTCGTCGTCGGCGCCGTCGTCGTGGCGACCAGGACCTGGAGCTGACGGGCGGCGGAGACGACGATCCCCCCAACACTGTGACCCGTGTCCGCGCTCCCCGCGCACACGTTGAGTCCACCAGCAGCTCCGACCGCGTCACCAGCGTCAAGGGGTCCACTCGCCTTGAGGCCAAGAAGCAGCGCCGCCGCGAGTCCCGCGAAACCGGCCGCCGCCGCCAGGTCATCACCGAAGCCGAATTCCTGGCACGCCGCGAGTCCGTGGACCGCCAGATGATCGTTCGCCAGCGCGACGACAGGATCCAGATCGGTGTCCTGGAAGACGGCGTGCTCGCCGAGCACTTCGTGTCCAAGACACAGCAGGATTCCCTGATCGGCAACGTCTACCTGGGCAAGGTCCAGAATGTGCTGCCGTCGATGGAAGCCGCATTCGTCGACATCGGACGCGGCCGCAACGCCGTGCTGTACGCCGGTGAAGTCAACTGGGATGCCGTCACCCTGGAAGGCAAACCGCGCCGCATTGAAAATGCCCTGAAGTCCGGCGATTCCGTGCTGGTACAGGTCACCAAGGACCCGGTGGGCCACAAGGGTGCGCGCTTGACGAGCCAGATTTCGCTCCCGGGCCGTTACCTCGTGTATGTGCCCGGTGGTTCCATGACCGGTATCTCCCGCAAGCTGCCCGACGTCGAGCGCAACCGCCTGAAAAAGATCCTGAAGGATCGCCTTCCGGACAACGCGGGTGTTATTGTCCGCACCGCGGCTGAAGGTGCTTCCGAGGAAGAACTGACGCACGATATCAACCGCCTGCGGGCCCAGTGGGAAGGGATCGAAAGCCAGTCCACCTCCACCAAGATCCTCGCCCCGGAACTGTTGTACGGCGAACCCGACCTCACCATCAAGGTTGTCCGTGACGTCTTCAACGAGGACTTCTCCAAGCTCATTGTCTCCGGTGATGAAGCCTGGGACACCATCGAGGCTTACGTGACGTACGTGGCTCCCGATCTGGTGGGCCGCCTTGAGAAATGGACTTCAGACCAGGACATCTTCTCGGCATGGCGCGTCGACGAGCAGATCCACAAGGCATTGGATCGCAAGGTCTTCCTGCCGTCCGGCGGTTCGCTCGTGATCGACCGCACCGAGGCCATGACCGTTGTTGACGTCAACACAGGCAAGTTCACCGGCAGCGGTGGCAACCTCGAGGAAACCGTCACCAAGAACAACCTTGAAGCTGCCGAAGAAGTGGTCCGTCAGCTGCGCTTGCGCGACATCGGCGGAATCATCGTCATCGACTTCATCGACATGGTCCTGGAATCCAACCGCGATCTCGTGTTGCGCCGACTGGTCGAGTGCCTCGGCCGGGACCGCACCAAGCACCAGGTTGCCGAAGTGACCTCGCTTGGCTTGGTCCAGATGACCCGCAAGCGCATGGGCACCGGCCTGCTTGAGGTCTTCGGTGAGCAGTGTGAGACGTGTGCAGGACGGGGAATTGTCACCCACGACGAGCCGGTGGAGCACCGCCGGGCCAACGTGGTGGCCGCCGAACACCACCACCCGCGTACTGAGTCACAGCCGGCCGTCCGCCCGGAGCAGCGCAAGCGTCGCCGCGGCAGGGGTACCGGGCAAGGGACTACTGAGCTCCCGCTGACCCCTCCGGCTCCGGTTCATGTTGAATCGACGGATCCTAATCGCCAGGCGGCAACCCGCGCTGCCCTCGCCACCATCGCGGCTGCCGCCCACGCTGCACACCTGCACGACGACGAGCTACACCACGCCGCGGAATCCCTCGCCGGCGGGCACGTGGCGGAAGCAACCCCGGAGCAGCCCCCCGTGGCCCCAGCCCAGGCTCCTGCCGCTGCTTCGAGTGGCGAGGAACGTTCGAAGCCTGTGCTGCGATTTGGCGGCGAGGAAGTGGCGTTGCCCTTCGTCCACCACGAAGAAGAGCCAGGGAGTGGCGCACCTGCCATGAGCTTGGATCTGTTGGCACAGGCGTTCGCGGGCCTCGGCGAGGCCCCCGACACCGCGACGACGGCGACAGAAGCCCGCGAAGCGCCCGCAGGGACCCCCGCCGCTGCAACCGGGGAATCCCCGGAGTCAGGTTCGCGTGCACGCCGAGGCCGGCGCAACCGTAGTGCCAGCCGGGCCCAGGGTGCCGCCAACGCCACAGACGTGGAGCACCACGAGTCCGCCGCCCCTGCCTCCGGCGGAGCCGCGCACGAGGCCAAGGCTCCCGATGCTGCTCCGGCTAAATCGACGGCGGCAGCGGAACCGATCATCCTCGGAGTCGGCGTGCCCAAGTCGGAGCTTTAAGCGCAGTACCCTGTCCGAAGCCCCGGCCGTTTCCGCACCCGTGAAAACCGCCGGGGCTTCGGCGTTGCTGGCCATTTCAGCGGGCGCGGTGTGATCCGGGTTAAGCTAAGGGACTGACACGGGGTGCCGCGCACCAAGCCGGCTGAGACCAAACCCGTTGAACCTGTCCGGTTAGCACCGGCGAAGGGATGTCTCGTATGACTGTTTCAGCTCAATCAGCTGTCTACCCTCTCAAGGCCATTCAGCCGCCGATCCCCAGGGTCCTCAGCATTGCCGGCTCGGATCCTTCGGGCGGTGCCGGGATCCAAGCCGATCTGAAGAGCATTGCGGCCAACGGCGGCTACGGCATGGCCGTCATCACGGCGCTCACCGTACAGAACACCCAGGGAGTCACTGCCGTCCATGTGCCTCCCGTGGCGTTCTTGCGCCAGCAGTTGGATGCCATTAGCGACGACATCACGGTTGATGCCGTCAAAATCGGTATGCTCGGTGACGCGACTGTCATCCACGAGGTCCGCCGCTGGCTCCTTGAGGCGCGCCCCGCCGTCGTGGTTTTGGACCCGGTGATGGTCGCCACGAGCGGCGACCGGCTCTTGGCGGAGTCTGCTGAAACCGCGCTGCGGGAACTCCTGCCCCTCGCCGACTTGGTGACCCCCAACCTTCCCGAATTGGCCATGCTCCTTGGCGAACCCGAGGCCACTGACTGGGCATATGCCTTGGAGCAGGGCAAACGCTTGGCTGCCGCCTGCGGAAACACCGTTTTGGTGAAGGGCGGCCATCTACGGGGAGCCGACTGCCCGGATGCACTAGTGAACACCGTGGGACTCCTGAGCCAGGACGTCGTCGAGTTCGCTGGCCAGCGGGTGGAGACCCGCAACAGCCATGGCACGGGCTGTTCCCTGTCCTCGGCGATGGCGACAGCCAAGGCGCGGCTTGGCGACTGGGAGTCAGCACTGCGCGTTGTCAAGCCTTGGCTCCAGGAGGCGCTAACCCAGTCCGAGGTGCTGAAAGTGGGGAAAGGCAACGGACCGATCCACCACTTCCACGCGCACCAGCACGCCCTCCAACCGGGTGTTTTCGCGGCCCGGATGTGGGACGCCGCCCAATCGGAACTCGAAGCGATCTACGGACTGGACTTCATCAGGGAACTGCAGTCCGGCGCGCTTGGTGAAGAACAGTTCACCTACTACCTTGCCCAGGATGCCATGTATCTCAACGGCTATTCGCGGGTTCTGGCGCGGGCAAGCGCCTTGGCTCCGAGCGAAACCGAACAGCTCTTCTGGGCCCGCGGCTCTCAGATGTGCCTTGAAGTCGAGTCCTTGCTGCATCGGAACTGGCTCAGCGGACGCCAGGCAAGCGGAGAACCGGGCCCCGTCACCAAAGCCTATGTGGACCACTTGTTGGCGGCATCTGCCTCGGGCACCTATGCCGTGTTGCTGGCTGCCATCCTGCCTTGCTACTGGTTGTACGCCGAGGTGGGACAGCAGCTCCATCATGGCTATCTTCAGGCGGAAGCCCCGGGGGAACACCCTTATGCGGACTGGCTGCGCACCTATGCGGACGAGGCGTTTGCCGAGGCTACCCGCAAAGCGATCGACATCACAGATGCTGCCGCGCAGGCAGCTTCCCCTGGGGAGCGGGCGGCGATGATTGAAGCATTCTCCCAGTCCTGCCGCTACGAAACCGCGTTCTTTGACGCTCCACGGGTGCATGGTTGAGCCTGTTTCTGACGCGGGAAAGTTGGATGGTCAGGCCGTTTCGGCGGGAGCCGCAGCGTGTCGGACCAACGATCCGCACTTTTCCCGGCTGGCAGGGTAAGGTAGACGGGCACGGTACCGGACGGCGGCATAGCCAGTCTGTGGCAGCCATCACGTGGCAGCCTCCGGGCCTGGCCTCATTTGCAGCCGAAGGCGAAACTAGCGTAATCTAGATCTTCGGTGCTTACGCCAACACTTGGGTTTTGCCCCTTGAGACCTTTCATTTGGAAGTAGCCTTTCACTTGGAACTGTTTGAGGGATGACTCATGGATTCCGTACCGGAGTCCACGGCGTTGAGGCACAGCGTGAACCAGGCCCGTTTTCGGGTCGGGGTTCCGCACGCAAATTTAGTAATAAACGTCGAGAGAAGTGAGTGCCCAAGTGGTGTACGCGATTGTCCGCGCAGGCGGCCGCCAAGAAAAGGTTTCCGTTGGAGACTACGTAACCCTGAACCGCGTCCCCGGTGGAGCCGGCAGCACTCTTGAGCTGCCCGCACTGCTCCTGGTGGACGGTGACAAGGTCACGTCCGCCGCTGCGGACCTGGCCAAGGTCAAGGTTACGGCTGAGATCCTCGAAGACCTCCGTGGTCCGAAGATCGTCATCCAGAAGTTCAAGAACAAGACCGGCTACAAGAAGCGCCAGGGTCACCGTCAAGAACTGACCAAGATCAAGATCACCGGTATCAAGTAACCACTGGTTGCTGTTCAGGTTTTCAACAGATTCCCCAGAATTTAAAGGCAGGCATTTCAAATGGCACATAAAAAAGGCGCGAGCTCCACTCGCAACGGTCGTGACTCCAACGCCCAGTACCTTGGCGTAAAGCGCTTCGGTGGCCAGGTCGTTTCCGCTGGCGAGATCATCGTCCGCCAGCGTGGCACCCACTTCCACCCGGGCGCCGGTGTCGGCCGCGGTGGCGACGACACCCTGTTCGCCCTGCAGGCGGGTGCGGTTGAGTTCGGTACTCGCCGTGGCCGTCGCGTAGTGAACATCGTTGCTGCTGCAGCTGCAGAGTAATAACACGTTCTGAACGGGTGGAGCGGGCCGTATGGCCCGCTCCACCTGTCTTTTTAACCGCACTAGAATTTACTAGGGCGGGCGGCGGCGCATCAGCCGGCAACACGCACTTCAAGCAGTAATTTCCACATAGAGGAGAAACACGTGGCGACCTTCGTAGACCGGGTAGTACTTCACGTATCCGGCGGAACAGGCGGCCACGGCTGTGTCTCTGTTAAGCGCGAGAAGTTCAAGCCCCTCGGCGGACCCGACGGCGGCAACGGCGGTAATGGTGGCGACGTCATCCTGCGCGTTGATGCCCAGACCACGACTTTGCTTGATTACCACCACGCACCCCACCGCCACGCAACCAACGGTGGCCCCGGCATGGGAGACTGGCGCGGCGGCAAGAACGGTGAAACCCTCGTGCTCCCCGTCCCGGACGGCACCGTGGTCAAGACGAAGGACGGCGTTGTCCTTGCTGACCTTGTAGGTGAAGGCACCGAGTTCATCGCCGCTGCCGGCGGCCTGGGCGGCCTCGGTAACTCTTCGTTGTCGTCGCAGAAACGCAGGGCTCCCGGTTTCGCCCTCCTCGGCACTGAAGGCGACTCCAGCGACATCGTCCTGGAATTGAAGTCCATCGCAGACATCGCGCTGGTTGGCTTCCCCTCCGCGGGTAAGTCCAGCCTCGTCGCAGCGATGTCAGCGGCGCGGCCTAAGATCGCCGACTACCCGTTCACCACCCTGATCCCCAACCTTGGCGTGGTTCAGGCCGGTGACGTCAGGTTCACCATTGCCGATGTTCCCGGGCTGATCGAAGGCGCGAGCGAGGGTAAGGGCCTGGGCCACAACTTCCTGCGCCACGTAGAGCGTTGTGCCGCCCTGGTGCACGTGCTCGACTGCGGAACCCTGGAAGCAGACAGGGACCCGCTCTCGGACCTTGCGATCATCGAGCAAGAGCTTGACAAATACGCGGTGGACATGAGCTACGCCGGCGTTGACGGCGAAGTGGTTCCCCTGAACGAACGCCCCAAGCTTGTGGTCCTGAACAAAGTAGACCTGCCTGATGGTAGGGACATGGCCGAGTTCGTCCGTCCCGAACTGGAACAGCGCGGCTACCGCGTCTTCGAAGTCTCCGCCACGAGCCATGAAGGCCTGCGCCAGCTGAGCTACGCCATGGGCGAGATTGTCATGGCGGCCCGCAAGGCCGTTGCCACTGCGCCTCCCAAGGTCCCAACGCCCGTTCTCCGACCCCGTGGCGTCAATGAGTCCGGATTCAAGATCCGCCGCGAGGAGAAGAACCTCGAGCCGCTCTTCCGCGTGCTGGGGGAGAAGCCGGTCCGCTGGGTCAAGCAGACGGACTTCACCAACGAAGAAGCCATTGGCTACCTTGCCGATCGCCTTGCCAAACTCGGCATCGAGAACGAGTTGTTCAAGATGGGTGCCGTTCCGGGTGACACCGTGGTGATCGGCGAAGAGGACGGGGTCGTCTTCGACTGGGAGCCCACCATGATGGCTGGCGCCGAACTCCTGGCGACGCCTCGAGGCACGGATATCCGTGTTGCGGACATCGGCGACCGTCCCACCCGTTCGCAGAAGCGCGATGAGCAGCTTGAGCGCCGCGAAGCAAAGGCTGCAGCACGCGCCGAGCTCGAAGCCGAGCGCAAGGCGGGCATCTGGACTGAGTCCGTCAGCGGCCGTCGTCTACCCAAGCCCCTGAAGGAAAGCGGCCTGGAAGCCGAAAATGACGACTAGTGCGGCCCGCGTCCCTGAAGTGACTGAAGACGCCGACGCCGCTGAGCGCCACGCCTTGGCTGGCGCCAAACGGATCGTGGTGAAGGTGGGTTCGTCCTCGCTGACCAGCATCAAGGGCGGCATCTCGGAGAAAGCACTGACGGCACTCGTCCACGCATTGGCCGAGAAGCGCAATTCAGGGACGGAGATCATCCTGGTCTCTTCCGGCGCAATTGCGGCAGGTCTCGCGCCGCTTGGCCTGGCAAAGCGTCCCAAGGACCTTGCCACGCAGCAGGCCGCGGCCAGTGTGGGGCAAGGGCTGTTGATGGCGCGCTACTCGCAGGCTTTTGCCGCGCACGGCGTCACGGTCAGCCAGGTCCTGCTGACTGCGGATGATCTGATGCGGCGCACACAGCACAGCAACGCCTACCGGGCGCTGGACCGCCTGCTGAACCTCGGCGTCGTGCCCGTCGTCAACGAAAACGACACCGTTGCCACGCATGAAATCCGCTTTGGTGACAACGACAGGCTCGCCGCCTTGGTGGCGCATCTGGTCCGGGCTGACGCGCTGGTCCTGCTTTCCGACGTCGACGCGCTCTACGACGGTCCGCCGTCGCTCGGCGCCAAGCGCATTCCGCTCGTGGCCGGTCCCCGGGACCTCGTCGGCGTAACAATCGGCAAGGCAGGCAAAGCCGGCGTCGGTACCGGTGGCATGAGCACCAAGGTGGAGGCGGCTTCGATCGCGGCAGGCTCCGGCATCCACGCCCTGGTGACGTCCACGGCCAATGCCGCGGCCGCCCTCGCGGGCGAGGACGTAGGAACGTGGTTTGCCATCAACGGCAACCGCAAGCCCGTCCGCCTCTTGTGGCTGGCCCACCTCGCTTCTGTTCGGGGCCGTTTGGTGCTCGACGACGGCGCCGTCAAAGCCGTGCGCGACCGTCACACTTCGCTGCTGCCCGCCGGGATTTCCTCAGTGACCGGGGAATTCGAGGCCGGCGATCCTGTGGAGATGATCTCCGCCGAGGGCACCGTGATTGCCAGGGGACTGGTGAACTATTCCTCCGAAGAGCTTCCCCGCATGCTTGGCCGCTCCACCAAGGAGCTCGCCAAGGACCTTGGCCGCGGATATGACCGCGTAGTAGTTCATGTTGACGACCTCGTACTGGTTCAACCGTCCCGCTCCACTAAACTTGGAGAATGACTGAGGCCCTGACCCCTGATTCTCCCGCGATGACCGACGCCCTGACTTCCGGCAATGCCGTCCAGGTGCCGGAAACTCCGGAGCTGGGAGCTGTGCCGCCCACCCCCGAGCGCGTCGAAGCTGCCGTGCATTCGATTGCGGACCGCTCACGGCAGGCCGCGCGGCGCATGGGCCAGGCGAACCGTGCCTGGAAGGACCGCGCGCTGCACGCGATCGGTGCCGCCCTCAAGGAACAGCAGGGGCTAATCCTCGCCGCCAACGCCACGGACGTTGACTCGGGACGCAGCAACGGAACCTCCGCTGCCTTGCTGGACCGCCTGACCCTGACTCCCGCTCGCATCGACGGCCTCGTCGCCGCCCTCGAAAACCTGGCAGGCTTGCCGGATCCCGTGGGCAACGTCGTCCGCGGCCAGACTCTTCCCAACGGGCTGCGCTTGCGCCAGGTCAACGTGCCCATGGGCGTGGTGGCAGCGATCTACGAGGCCCGCCCCAACGTGACCGTGGACATCGCCGGACTTGCACTGAAGAGCGGCAACGCCGTGATCCTGCGCGGCGGATCGGCCGCGGCCCACACCAACGCGGCCCTGGTGACCATCCTCCGCGACGCGCTGGAATCCGTCGGCCTTCCGGCCGACGCGGTCCAGACAGTTGACCAGTTCGGCCGCGAGGGCGCCAATGTGCTCATGCGTGCCCGCGGCCGGGTAGACGTGCTGATTCCCCGCGGCGGACGCGAGCTGATCCAGACTGTGGTGAACAACTCCTCCGTGCCCGTTATTGAGACCGGCGAAGGCAATGTCCATATCTTCATCGACGAGTCCGCCAGCGAAGACATGGCCGTCGATATCCTGCTCAACGCCAAGACCCAGCGTCCCAGCGTCTGCAACACCGTGGAGACGCTCTTGGTTCACTCGAAATCGACCGTGCTGCCGGCAGTCGCTGCCGCACTGCGTTCTGCCGGCGTAACTCTCCACGTCGATTCCCGGATCCAAGCAGCGCTGTCCGGCGCCGTGGATACAGTTCCCGCCGACGACGTCGATTGGGCTACGGAATACATGGACCTTGACCTCGCGGTTGCCATGGTGGACAGCCTCGACGAGGCTGTCGCCCACATCCGCAGGTGGTCCACCGGCCACACGGAAGCCATTCTGACGAACAACTTGGCCAACGCTGAGAAGTTCATCGCCGATATCGACTCTGCGGCAGTCATCGTGAACGCGTCCACGCGTTTCACTGACGGCGGCGAGCTCGGCTTGGGCGCCGAGGTGGGAATCTCCACGCAGAAGCTGCATGCTCGGGGTCCCATGGGCCTCACGGAACTGACCACCACCAAGTGGATCGTGCAGGGTGAAGGCCAGATCCGCGGCTAACAACGCTGTAACATAGAACAGAAGTCCTGAACGGTGGGAGGATCCGCCGTCGAAATCCTTTGAACCGCTAGGGGAGAAAATGCAGTTTCAGCAGATCGCCATTTCCATTCTCGCTCAAGGGGGCGAAACCGGACACGAGGCACCTGCACCGCTGTGGGCTGAACCGTGGGTTTTCGGTGTGTCCATTTTCAGCATCCTGCTGGTTCTGATGTTTGTGGCTGTCTCTTACACCAACCTCGGCAACCGTCACGACGCGGTCGACGAGCACTCGGATCCGCACCGCCAGCACCCGGCCAAGCACCCAGGGCTGGGTCACTAACATTTCCGCCGCAAAACCCTTCGAACAAACGGGGCGCCGGCTTCGCCTGGGCGTGATGGGCGGGACATTCGATCCCATTCACCACGGCCACTTGGTTGCTGCCAGTGAGGTTGCTGCCAAGTTTCGGCTGGACGAGGTGGTCTTCGTGCCCACCGGCCAGCCCTGGCAGAAGTCGAACAAGCAGGTCAGCGAAGCTGAGCATCGTTACTTGATGACCGTCATCGCTACGGCTTCGAATCCCAACTTCACGGTAAGCCGTGTTGATGTGGACCGTCCCGGTCCCACGTTCACTATCGACACCCTGCGGGACCTGCGGACCCAGCGGCCGGACGCCGATCTGTTCTTCATCACGGGCGCGGACGCCTTGGCACAGATCTTGTCCTGGAAGGATGTCGACGAGCTCTGGTCCTTGGCGCACTTTGTGGGTGTCACCAGGCCCGGCCACGTTCTCGATGGCATGGGCAGGGAGGACGTCAGCCTCCTGGAAGTGCCTGCCATGGCGATTTCCTCGACGGATTGCCGCGCGCGCGTGGGTGCGGGCAATCCGGTCTGGTACCTCGTGCCCGACGGCGTGGTGCAGTACATCGCAAAATACAAGCTGTACTCGGGCAAACCCGGCATGGGGGAGCCCCTGCATGCTATGACCGGATCAGACCACCAAGCACGTACTGAGTGAGTTTTGAATGAGCCAGGAACAGCCCCCCATCCGTAGCCGGCGTGACCTTCGACGAGCCCGGGACGCACGCCTGGAACAAACCGGCGGCAGTCCCGAAGCAGCGGAGAGCGCTTCTTCCGACGACGCCAGCCACGCGCCCGGGGGCGCTTCGGTCAATCGGGTGCGCCGCGTAGCCGATGCCCCGGTGGATGCGAAGCCGGCAGCGGAACGTTCATCCCAGGCCCGCGCGCGCGACCGTGCTGCCCTCCGTGCCATCAAGGAGCTCGCGGACAAAGAGCAGCAACTTTCCCGAGGCGGTCCCCCTACACGCCGTCAGTTGCGCCTGCAGCAGCTACAGGAGGAAGTTGCCCCCGGTACCTCGGCGATCCCGATCGTCGCAGCACCCGGATCCGGGCCCAGGACATCCAGCGTCCCAGCCCAGGCTTCCGGCAAGCAGCAACCCGGCGGCACCCCCATCGGCACATTGCCTGACGGTGGTGTCCGGGTTACGGCAGGGCCGCCTCCGGGTGCGCCGGAAATGACCGTGGAGCAGGCCTTGATGGCGCGCGAGCTCCTGGCAGCCCAAGTGAGCAACCAGTCCAACAAGCTTGAGCACATCGCCGCAATGGAATCGGCAGTCCAGAAGATCGCGGTCGCCGAACCCGCGGTTTCCGGGGCTGACGTTGAGCCTGCCGATCCTGAGGTGTTGGCAGAACAAATCGCCCAGGCTGAACGCGAGGCGATCCTCAACAAGAGGGCCATGGCCAAGCAGAAGCTTGCTGAACAGAATAGCCGTCCTGCTGCGCAGGACCGGGTTGAGCCTTCTGCTGCCAGCAACCTCGCCATGGTCACGCCCTTGGAATTCGTTAAGGTTCCGGGGCTGGATCGTCCCGTCATGAAGCCTCCCGGCACCACCTTTGTCCCTCTTGTGACTTCCCCTGCACCGAAATTGAAGTCCGGGCAGTCGGCGCCGGGCAAACCACGCAACTTGCGCGGCCGGGCCGGCGTCTTGGCGCGTGCGGAAGCCGCCGCTAAAGCGGCAGGCCGGCGCCCGGCGTCGGACTCCGCATCAGGTGACGAAGCGTTTGCCGAACCGGCCGAACACCCGCCCATCTCGGCAAGTTCGGCTTACGGACTTGAACCGCTCGACGCCGCGACGGCGGGACTCGGACGGGCCCAGCGTGCCCGGCTCCTGGTCCTTGGGCTCGTCGGCATCGGAGTCGTCGCCCTGATTGCGGGCATCATCATGATCACCAGCGGACTTTCCCGCTGACAACAAAAGGCTTTAGGCCACCAAACAGGCTTCGATCTATCTTCGAAGCCGCATACAAGGAGTCCCGTGACTGCACATGAACAATCCGTCCTCTTAGCCCGCCACGCCGCCCGCGCGGCAGCGGACAAGCTGGCCGAGGACATCATCGCCTTGGACGTCAGCGAACGTCTGGCCCTGACCGACGTCTTCCTGATCGCGTCCGCTCCGACGGAACGCCAAGTCAACGCCATTGTTGACGGCATCGAGGAAGAGCTGCTCAAGCAGGATCTCCGTCCTGTACGCCGCGAAGGACGTTCCGAGGGCCGGTGGGTCCTTCTTGACTACGCTGACATCGTGGTGCACGTCCAGCACACCGAGGACCGGGTCTTCTACGCCTTGGAACGCCTGTGGAAAGACTGCCCGGTGGTGGATCTGGATCTCGGTGACGACGCCTCGGCGAAGGCCCCAGCCATCGAGGAATCCTAGGCGCCAAGCCGTAAACCAACTGAATATGCCCGATTTGGAATTTTCGGAAATGCTGTTCTAAGATATTTGAGTTGCTTCGGCGGAATCTGAAACTGGACGAGATTTTCAAGCCACGTCACGGTTCGTGAAGCAGCGAGAATATGGGGCTGTGGCGCAGCTGGTAGCGCACCTGCATGGCATGCAGGGGGTCAGGGGTTCGAGTCCCCTCAGCTCCACCCTGGAGGCCTTGCTTGGAACGCGGACGTGGTTCATGTTTCGAGTAAGGCCTTATTTTTTGGAAAGGGGAACCACCTGAGCGGGTGGTTCCCTTTTTCGTGTCCTGGGCCTTTCGCGTCGTAGGCCAGACAACCTCGGGACCGCGTACTCGCATAGCTGATGAGTGTATGGAACAGTGGGCTCAGCATGACTGCACCACTTTGCCAACCGATTACGGTTTACTATGGGTGGGCATCGCCGTCCGGCGGATCGAGGTCATTCGCTGGCCCATCGCCGTCCGGCCGCCGACAACGTAGGGGGATAGTCTTTGGTAACCATGGCCGATGTCGCACGGATTGCTGGCGTTTCCCGGAGTACTGTGTCCTATGCCCTCAGCGGTGTTCGTCCGATAGCGCCCGAAACGCGTGAGCGCATCCTTCAGGCGATGTCCGAACTTGGCTACACGCCGAACTTACTGGCCCAGGGTTTGGCCGGGAAGCGGACCGGCATCGTCTCTTTGATCTTCCCGGTCGGGGAGCAAGGCATGAACACCACGGAGTTCGAGTATGTCCAAGGCGCGGCGGAGCAAGCGCGCGCGGACGGATACCATCTTCTTCTGTGGCCAATGGACCCTGACGATCTGGGCGAGATGCACCGGATCGTGGCCCAAGGCCTGGTGGATGGAATCCTCCTGATGGAAGTGAGGTCATTCGACGAGCGGATTCCGATCCTGATCGAAACTGGTGTTCCGTTCGTCTCGATCGGACGGCCGACGGATGCCGACGGCCTTGCATTTGTCGACGCGGATTTCGAAGCCATGGGCGAGCTCGCCGTAGCGCATCTGGTGGGCCTGGGGCACACGGAAATCGGGCTCGTGACGCATTCGCGGGAGTCCCTGGACGCCGGATACGGGCCGATGGTCCGCTCGTGGGATGCCGTGGCAGCTGCCGCGTCACGGCGCGGCATCAACGCGCGGCTGTTCCCGGCCGCGAGCTCACTTGCCGGTGGTCGCGACGTTTTCGAACAGATTCTCGAAGGCGCTCCGGAAACAACGGCACTCGTGATGATCAATGAAGCGGCAACTGCAGGCCTTCTGGGTGCGGCGGCGAACCATGGTTGGCGCGTCCCGGAGTTTCTATCCATTGTCGCGATCAATACAAGTACCGGCTCCGCGGAGCGCTTCATGCCCGCGCTGACGACTGCGTCCGCCGAGCCGAGAGCAATGGGTCGTGAGGCGGCCCAATTTCTTTCCGCTCGTCTCAGGGCTGAGGGCGCGGATGCCCTGCAGTGGCTTGCTGAGCCGGTGCTGACCTTACGAGGAAGCACCGCAGCGGCACGCACTACCCGGTCGTAAGACCCTTGCGCGGTCTCGGGTGCAACCCACAAATACGGCACATGATTACGCGGTCTCGCCGATCATGATTGTGATATTTGACACACCGTTACGCCGCCAACTACTGTCGAGCCATCGACCCGCGTCGACAAGGCGCGTCGACGAAACGGCGATGAGATTCCTCCTGGTACAACATGGCGGATGGTCTCCGATAAGTGTTCCCAGAGACGAAGGAAGTAACTCGTGCTTGGAATCATTCGGTACCAGTCCCGGGTGTTGACGATGCAGTCCATGGCAGGCAGCCCGGAAAGGGAATTCCCAGGCTCTTGCAGCGGGTCCATGAGCAACCGCGTCCCCGTATTCCTGGACCGTGGGGGCCGTGGAATAGCGCGGGGACGGAACCTGGAGACCGCCGTCTGCTGCTGAGCTTCAAGGCTGGAGCGCCAATGGTGCCAAGGGTGCCGCCGCAAGCGTGTAAG
The DNA here is from genome assembly GCF_044358315.1 of Arthrobacter sp. FW306-04-A. Taxonomy (GTDB): domain Bacteria; phylum Actinomycetota; class Actinomycetes; order Actinomycetales; family Micrococcaceae; genus Arthrobacter. The sequence goes on along the minus strand of NZ_CP084559.1, from coordinate 2,603,012 downwards.
CGCTTGCCCAACTCAGGGGGAGCCGTAGAAGCCTCCTCACCTGACAGCACCCGGTGCACCCATCCCTATCCCAACCTGTCCCCGATGATTAGAACAACCTCTTGGAGGTACACAGCATGGAAACGTTGACCAAACCGGCCCTGGCCGCGTTCGAAGGTGGCAAGAAGTGAAGGCTATTCGACGGTTCACCGTCCGGACGGTTCTACCGGAAGCAATTGCGCCGTTGGCACGGTTGGCGAAGAACCTGCGTTGGTCGTGGCATTTGCCGACGCGTGAGCTGTTCTCCGCCCTGAACACGGAGGCCTGGGAACAGAGCAAGCATGACCCGATGACCTTTTTGGGTCTGGTCAGCCGCGAGGAATTGCACGAGCTCGCGGCGGATGCTGCAGTCGTTGAGCGTGTCCAGCATGCGGCTGCGGATCTTGACCGGTACCTGAGCGAGCCGCGCTGGTACCAGGGCCTGGGTCCGGACGCCCCTGCGTGCATCGCCTACTTCTCCCCTGAGTTTGGTATCACCGAGGTGCTTCCGCAGTATTCCGGGGGCCTGGGGATCCTGGCCGGGGACCATTTGAAGGCCGCTTCGGACCTGGGTGTGCCGCTGATCGGCGTCGGTCTGCTCTACCAGGCCGGTTATTTCAAGCAGTCCCTTTCGCGGGACGCGTGGCAGCAGGAAACGTATCCGGTGCTGGACCCTGACGGACTGCCGCTGACCCTGCTGCGCGAGGAAGACGGCACGCCGGTTCTGATCACGCTGCCGCTGCCCGGTGACCGCAAGCTGCGGGCGCATGTGTGGCGTGCCGACGTCGGGCGCGTTCCGCTCCTGCTGCTGGATTCGAACGTTCCGGCCAACGATGACGCGGCGCGCGGGATCACGGACCGTCTCTACGGCGGGGGCGGGGACCACCGGCTGCAGCAGGAGCTGCTGCTGGGCATGGGCGGGGTGAAGGCGCTGCGCGTCTACCAGCGCCTGACGGGCACCCCGGCTCCGGAGGTGTTCCACACCAACGAGGGCCATGCCGGTTTCCTGGGCATCGAACGGATCCAGGAGCTCATGTCCTCGGAGGCCCCGCTGACGTGGTCCGAGGCCCTGGCCGCGGGGCGTGCGTCCACGGTGTTCACCACGCACACGCCCGTGCCTGCCGGGATCGATCGCTTCGAGGCCGTGCAGATCAGGCACTTTTTCGAAGCCGGCCTGGCGCCGGATGTTCCGGTGGACAAGGTCCTGGAACTGGGCCGTGAGAACTACGACGGCGGCAACCCGGCGGTGTTCAACATGGCCGTCATGGGCCTGCGCCTGGCGCAGCGGGCCAATGGCGTGGCCAAGCTGCACGGGGTGGTGTCCCGCGAGATGTTCTCCGGGCTGTGGCCCGGCTTTGACCACTCCGAAATCCCCATCACCTCGGTCACCAACGGCGTGCACGTGCCCACGTGGATCGACCCGAAGATGAGCAGGCTGGCTGCAAAGTACTTTGGCAGCACCGATGTGGATGCCACCGGTTGGGACAAGATCTACGACGTGAGTGACGCGGAGCTCTGGGCTCTGCGGCGTGAGCTGCGCTCCGCTTTGGTGGAGGACGTACGGACGCGCCTGAGGGCTTCGTGGAAGAAGCGCGGCGCCGCGGATGCGGAACTGGGCTGGACCGACACCGTGCTGGACCCGGACGTCCTGACGATCGGCTTCGCCCGGCGCGTGCCGACCTACAAGCGGCTCACCCTCATGCTCCGCGATCCCGCCCGCCTCAAGGCGCTGCTGCTGCACCCCAAGCACCCCATCCAGCTGGTCATCGCCGGCAAGTCCCACCCGGCGGATGACGCCGGCAAGAAGATGATCCAGGACCTGGTGAAGTTCACCGACGACCCCGCCGTGCGGCACCGGATCGTGTTCCTGCCCAACTACGACATCGCCATGGCCCGCACCCTGTTCCCGGGCTGCGACGTGTGGCTGAACAACCCGCTCCGGCCCCTGGAGGCCTGCGGGACCTCGGGCATGAAGGCGGCCATCAACGGTTCCCTGAACCTGTCCGTCCTGGACGGCTGGTGGGACGAGATGTACGACGGCGAGAACGGCTGGGCGATCCCCACCGCCAACAACGACGCGTCCCCTTCCGAACGCGACGACATCGAGGCCGCCGCCCTCTACGAGCTCCTGGAAACCCAGGTGGCCCCGCGCTTCTACGGTTCCACGGTCTCCGCGGATGCCGGCGCCGCGGGTCCCTCCCAGTCCAGCCCGGAGACCGTCCCGACGCACTGGGTCTCCATGATCAAGCACACCTTGGCCCACCTCGGCCCCGCGGTCTCGGCAGAACGCATGCTCCAGGACTACGTCAGCATGCTCTATTGTCCGGCCGCTGTCGCGGGCAGGCAGGCGGGAACGGCCTCCTTCAAGGAAGCGAAGGAACTCGCGGCCTGGACAACCAAGATCCGCAGCGCCTGGCCCCAGCTGATCGTGGAACACGTCGATTCCGTCGGCGTCACCGAAGAACCACACATCGGCGACACCCTGCAGGTCAACGCCTACATCGCGCTCCACGACTTGACCCCCGAGGACGTGTCAGTCGAAGTGGCCTATGGCCGGGCCCAGGACGGAGACACGCTCGAGGACGTTGCACTGGTCGAGTTGACCGAAACGGAGGACCTCGGCAACGGGCGCCACCTGTTCACCGGCCCCATCCTGATCAACCGCTCCGGATCCTTCGGCTACACCGTCCGCGTGTTCCCGAAGCATCCATCCCTGGCCTCGAAGGCCGAACTGGGTCTGATCGTCAACGCCTGAGAATGGGCATCCCCGCTGCTTGTCAAAGCGGCGGGGATGCTATCCATTCGGAGGATCCTCGCCGCGCTTGGGGCTGCCCAATGTCAACACCAATCACTTCCGAATGGCGACTCGTTGAAATCACCGACGGCTAGGCATCCCTGGACGGTTCCGATTCTGGCCTGGGGCGCTGACACGGCCCTAGCCGCGGGTCCCTGCGGCGAGCACAGCGATGTTCCCCGCGTTGGCCGGGCCGCCTTCGGTTGCGGGCTTCTCTCCGTTGAAGGCACGGAGCATGGCTTCGCGGTCGAACTGTCCTTCCCATTTGGCGACGACGAAAGTCGCCACACAGTTGCCGAGCAGGTTCACGACGACGCGCATGGAGTCCATGAGGCGATCGGCTCCCAGCAGGAGCGCGACGCCGGCCACGGGGAAGATCCCCAAGGCGCCCGCCGTGGCGGAGAGTGCCAGGAAGGCCGACCCCGGCACTCCTGCCATGCCCTTTGAGGTGAGCATCAGGATGCCCAGGGCCGCCAGCTGCTGCCCGAGGTCCAGGTGGTGGCCGAAGGCCTGGGCGAGGAACAACAGCGAGATCGACAGGTAGATGGCCGCGCCGTCCAGGTTGAAGGAGTATCCGGTGGGGATGACCAGTCCGGCGGTGGAACGGGAGCAGCCAGCGTCAGTCAACTTGGTCATGATCCGAGGCAGAACCGATTCCGTGGAGGCGGTGCCCAGGGCGAGGAGGAATTCCTCGCGGGTGTACTTGATGAACTGCCACAGCGGTACGCGGACCAGGCCCCAGGCGATCAGGAACAGCAGGGCAATGAACACGATCGCGGCACCGTAACAGGCGGCGATGAGCAGGGCATACGTGCCAAGAGTGCCCAGTCCGTATTGGCCAATGATGAACGCCATGGCACCCAAGGCGCCGATCGGGGCCAGCCGCATGACCCAGCCCATGATTTTGAAGAAGACGTCCAGGGTGGTGTCCAGGAGTTGCATGACAGGAGCGCAGCGGTCCTTGCCGATCACCACGATTGCGGAGCCAAAGAAGACCGAAAAACACAGGACCTGCAGGAGGTTGTTGCTGGCGAATGCGCCGATCACACTTGTCGGGATGATGCCCAGGATGAATTGTCCGGCGTCGCCGGGCGGCGCGGCGCTGGTCTTTGCCTTCAGGGCGTCCTGGCTCAGCGTGTTCGGGTCGATGTTCAGCCCGGCACCGGGCTGGACGATATTGGCGACCACGAGGCCGAAGGCCAGGGCAAACAACGTGGCGCCGGTGAAGTACAAGAGGGCCTTGACGCCCACGCGGCCTACGGCCTTGACATCGCCGACGGCCGCGATGCCGGTGACGATCACCAGGAAGATCAGCGGCGCGATGATCATCTTGATGAGCTGGATGAACCCGTCACCGAGCGGGCGCAGGCCGGCCCCGATAGACGGCCAGAGATACCCGATCAGGATTCCGGCGACGACGGCGATAAAGATCTGAAAGAACAGGGACTTGTACAGCGGTTTCTTGATGGCGGTTGCCTGTGCAGCGTTGATGTCGAGTTTCATGGCGAAGCCAATCCTCATGCGGAACCAGAAGTCCGCGGCCGAAGTTCAGGGGACCACGCCAACGTAGAGGAGCAGTGTTTCCGATCTGAAACAAACGGATTTCAATTCCGATATTTGTGAAACGATTGTTTCAACTACCTGAAATCGCGGGAGTTGGACTTCACAGTCAGGACCAGGGCTTCCAGTTTGTCCGCCACGAGGTTGGTGACTCCTTCCGGGGAGCGTTCGAGGAAACCCCGGATGATCAGCGCGGATGATTCCCGGGCCACGCGGCGGTGTCTCTTCCAGAGGCCAACGCTGCAGATGACGTTGAGGATGCCGCTCTCATCCTCCAGATTGACGAAGGTGATCCCTTGCGCGGTCTGGGGGCGTTGGCGGTGGGTCACGACGCCGGCCACTTCAACACGCGTGCCGGTCTCGACCTGGGAGAGCCGGTCAACCCGCAGCACACCCCTGGAATCCAGCCCATTGCGTGCGTGCCGCATCGGGTGGTCATCGGTGCTGATGCCTGTCGCCCACATGTCGTAGGCGACATTCTCCTGGGGTGAGAGCTCGGGCAGCAATGGCGGCTGGATGGCGACGTGCGTCCCCGGCAACTGTCCTTCCCGCTCCAGGGCGGCGTCGCCGGCTTGCCACAGTGCTTCGCGGCGGTTCATCCCTAGCGAATCGAGTGCGCCGGCGGACGCGAGTGCCTCCAGTTGGTCCGCGCTGAGATTTGCTCGGCGCGACAGATCCGCCATGCCCCGGTAGGGGCCATGTTCCTCCCGCTCGGCCACGATCCGCTTCGCCACCTCAGTCCCGATGGACGTAACGCCGTCGAGCCCTAGCCGCACTGCATGGGAGCCATCCCGGCGGTGCAGGTGGTCCTCGCGTGGATGATCCTGCTGGAAGGGGCCAATCTCCGGCTGGTGGAAGTCCAGGCAGGAATCCAGGCCGCCCACCTGGCCCAGTTCGGTCTCAGCGGTTTCGTCGAGCACTTCCAAGGTTGCCTCGGCAAGGGAACGGAGGACATCCGGGCGCAACACATGGACCCCATGCCTGCGGGCATCCGCCACGAGGGTTTGGGGGGAGTAAAAGCCCATGGGTTGTGCCCGGAGCAGGGCCGCGAGGAATGCGCCAGGATAGTGCAGCTTCAGCCACGAGCTTGCGTAGACCAATACCGCGAAGCTCAAGGAGTGGGATTCCGCGAAGCCGAAGTTCGCAAAGGCCTGGATCTTGGCATAGATGGCGTCGGCGTCGTCCTTGCTGATCCCGTTGGCAGCCATCCCCGCATAGAGTTTGGCCTCAAGAGACTCGATCTTCTCCCGCCCCCGTTTGGAGCCCATGGCTCGACGGAGCAGATCCGCATCCTCGGCAGTGCAGCCACCCACGGCAACTGCCATCTGCATGAGCTGCTCCTGGAACAAAGGGACACCCAATGTCCGTTCAAGGACCGGCTCCAACAGCGGATGAAGATACGTGATGTCTTCCTTGCCTGCACGGCGTCGGATGTACGGGTGGACGGCGCCACCCTGGACGGGACCCGGGCGGATCAGCGCGATCTCCACCACCAGATCGTAGAATCTCCTCGGCTTCAGACGTGGCAGAGTGCTGATCTGGGCCCGTGATTCCACCTGGAAAACCCCGATCGAGTCGGCCCGGCAGAGCATGTCGTAGACAGCCTGTTCTTCCCGCGGAATACCCTCGATGGTCCAGCGCTCGCCGAAATGCTTGTCGATTAAATCAAAGGAGTACTGCAGGGCGGCAAGCATGCCCAGGCCGAGAAGGTCGAATTTGACCAGGCCCATCCATTCGCAATCGTCCTTGTCCCATTGCAGAACCGTGCGGTTTTCCATCCGGGCACGCTCGATGGGAACCACCTCGCCAACGGGCCGCTCGGTGAGGACCATTCCGCCGGAATGGATGCCCAGATGGCGGGGGAAGCCCAGTATCTGGTCAGCAAGCTCCAGGACCGGGGCGGGGATGTTATTGGTCTTGCCCTCGCTGAGATCGCCCCAATGATCGAGCCGTTTAGACCAAGCGTCCTGCTGGCCCTGGCTATAGCCGAGCGCCTTGGCTATGTCGCGGACAGCGTTCTTCGGGCGGTAGCTGATGACGTTCGCTACCTGGGCTGCGTTGAACCGTCCGTATTTGCCGTAGACGTATTGGATGACTTCTTCGCGCCGGTCCGAGTCGAAATCGACGTCGATGTCCGGTTCTTCCTCGCGGAGGCTGGAGAGGAAACGCTCGAACGGAAGGTTGTAGAAAATACTGTCGACGGCGGTGATCCCCAGCGCGTAGCAGACGGCAGAGTTCGCCGCGGATCCCCTGCCTTGGCAGAGGATCCCTCGGGAGCGGGCAAACTGCACGATGTCGTACACAATCAGGAAATATCCGGGGAAGTTTTTCGCCTCGATCACTGCGAGTTCCTGCTCGATCCGGCTATGGACCCGTTGGCCGGCATCCGGGTACTTTTCCCTGATACCTTCGTCGACAAGGTGCCGGAGCCAAGTGATAAGACTGTGCCCTGCAGGAACATCGAGCTTCGGGAGCTTCGGACGGGCGGCCCGTAACTGGAACGCAAGCTGGTCAGCGATCTCGACAGTCCGTTCCACCGCGCCGGGGTAGCGGGCGAACCTCGTCGCCATTTCGGAACCGCTCCGTAGATGGGCACCACTGTTTGCGGGTAACCACCCGTCCAGTTCCTCCAGGCTGCGGCGTGCCCGGACAGCTGCCATGGCTGTGGCCAGCGGGTATCCCTCCGGAGCCGCATAATGCACGGCGTTGCTGGCGATGAAAGGTATGCCCGCACGCTCGGCAATACGGACGAGGGCGTCGTTATGGCTGCTGTCGAGGGGGTTCCCGTGGTCGAAGAGCTCCACAACCACATTTCCTCGTCCGAATCTTTCGATCAACGCATCCACTTCCCGTGCAGCGGCATGCTCGCCATCGCTGAGAAGGGCTCTCCGGACTGAGCCTTTGCGACATCCGGTCAGCACCATGCAATGGTCTTTGAGGGCGTGCGCCAGGGTGTCGAGATCGTAGATGGGGCGGCCCTTTTCCGCATCAGCAGCCAGATGTGCGGTGGTCATCGCTCCTGCCAGCCGGTGGTAGCCCTCTTCCTTGCGTGCCAGGACGAGCAAATGGTCACCTTCAGGATCGGCTTCGCCCTGCTGGGGTTTGCTGAGTCCTAGTGACAGCTCAGCGCCGAACACTGTCTTCAGTTCGTAGGCTTCGGCGGCTTCCGCCATTCGCACGATCCCGTAGAAGCCGTCATGATCGGTCAGCGCGAGGGCATGGAGGCCTAGCCGGACTGCTTCCTCAACCAATTTCTCGGGTGAGGAGGCGCCGTCCAGGAAACTGTAATGCGAATGGGCGTGCAGTTCGGCATAAGGCACGACGGCGGCACCCGCTTGCGATGCGGTCCTTGCGGGATCGAGGGGGACCGGACGGTAAGGCCCGCGTTTCCTTGACCAGGCGGGGCTGTCACCGCCGTCCCCTTTGGTCTTGTGGGTGTCCGGCCGACGCCGGTCTGACAGCGTGCGTTCGAACTCCGACCAGGGGATTGACGGGTTGTTCCAAGCCACTTTGTCTTCCTGCCTAAAGTTGGTGTCCTACTCGGCTGTTCAGTCGTAGCGGGCCTCTGCCCACCAGTTTTGCTCGTCCAGGAGAAGGAGCCAGGCCTCTCCGTTGCCGTCCACAAGCTGGAACCGGTCCGCTTCAAGGCGGTGGTCGGCGTCCCACCATCTCTGTCTTAGCGGCCAGGGGCCGGCCCACTGAGCCACGAGTCGTCGTCGTGCAGGGTCTCCGCCGGGGCAGAACCACATTGGTGGGGCAAGCAATCCGCCGCGATGGTCTGTACGGACCTTTTCCTTGTTTGCATCAAGCAGCAGGACCGGGATGAGGGAAGCGAACACCGTGGCGGGCTGCGGGTCTGGAATCCTGCCAGGCCACGGCCTGGAGGCCAAGGCGGCCGTTCCCGGGGGCAATGCATCCCCCCAAGGAACCAAACGACGCCGCTCGGCCAACAACCGACCTCCCGAGATCGCAGGCACTACTACGGCTTCATGCCCCAGCATGCTTTGGATGCGGCTGAGTCCGTGGTGGATCTGCTCCTCGGCTCCATCCCCGAAGAGAGCGCGCCCATGATGGGCGATGGAATCCACCCGGACGGGGACGAACTCCACCCCGATGACCGGTGAGGATAGCCCGGCGCCGGTTGTGCCGCCGTCGGGCATTCCGTTGTTGGCTACGGGGGGCTGCGACTGAAGTTGCCAACGCACCCTGTCCACGACGTCGCTGGGTGTGAAATGGCGGGGGTGTCCCCACGTACGTTCGGAGCGGCTCCCTGCTTCGTCAGTGATCAGAACCCTTAGCTCCGTACAAACCAACCCTTCCGTCTGGAGTCCGGCCACGAAGGTGTCGGCAGTGGCACGGAGTTGGAACGCGAGTTGGTCAACCCGGTCCAGGCCTGGTTCGAACTCCGCCCGTTGATCCAGTTTCCGTGGGGGCGTGCGGGGGATCACCCTGCGAGGATCCTGGCCGCTTGCCAAAGCATGCGCAGTGATTCCCGCAGCACCGAAACGGGCACGGACATCTGCAACGGGAAGGTTCGCGAAACTCCCCAAAGTGAGAATGCCAAGGCGTTTGAGCAAGGAAGCCAGCTTCGGCTGTCCCAGTACCTCCACTGGAAATGGACTTAGGAAATCCCGGGATAAGCCTGGCTGCAGCACAAGAAGGGGGGAGAGCTCACTGGTGCTCCGGGCTGCCTGTTCGGCGGCAAACACGGAGTCGGCGATCCCCACCCTGGCTTCCACTCCGAGGCGGTCGGCCGATTCAAGTACAGCGCCAGCGGCCGCTTCCTCACCGCCGTAGTATCTGGCGGCGCCCCGGGCCCGGATAGCGCATAGGCCGGGGCGGAGTACTTCCACACCAGGAGTCCGTTCCTCGAGCGACGAAAGCACAGGTTCGAATTCCCCTGCATCCCGCACCGGATCAACGGCGCATACCACCAAGCCGGTACAACGGGTCTGGGCTTCCCGCAGCCGCAAGCCCCGGACGACTCCTTCTGCCCGTGCTTCCGCGGAGCAGGCAGCTATCACCCCATGGCCGATGACTGCCGCCGGTACGTCCGGGGGCAGGGCATCTGCCAAGCGGGCGGCGACAAGTGGCCAATCCGGGAACCATGTCACCAGCGCGCGTACCGGTGTTTCAACCTGTACCAGCATCATGCTCCAATCCGATGGCTGGACAGATCTACCGGACCGCTGTCCGCAAGATCGACGGATGCCCTGCGGGAACTGCCCCGGAGTGCCACTTCGAGCTCAAGCTCCTGCTTGGCGAAATGTCCATGGCCCTGCCCGAGCCCGGCCCACTCGTATCCATTCACCTGCAAGACGGCTTCACTCTGTGGCCATGGTCCCAGGACAATCAGGACGGAACTCCGCTCGCGGAGCCTGGCTCCCAAGCGGGCAGCCTCCGCCGGTGCGACCCTTTCCGGGGCGCATGCAAGCACCACCGAGAGTACGTCCGCCATGGCGGCGATCACCGGCGTCCAGCTAGCCCCCGGGTCAGGCACCAGCACCAGCCGATCAAGCGCAATGCCGAAACCTGCTGCCGCCTCGATCCCGAAGTCAGGAAGCCCTGCCACTCCGCACCACGAGCCATTGCGTGAGGGGCCAGCCAACAAGGCCATTGCCAGTGACGTGGATCCCTGTACGGAATACGCCGCACCCGGGCGAAGCCCGCCCGGTAGAAGCCGGCTGAGTGAGGGGAGTACGGGCAGGGAGCGTTCGCTGCCGCGCTTGCCCTGCATAAGGTGGATTTTCGCCTGCAAGTCATCGCGCGGCAAAGCTGGCGAGGCGGAAGTCAGGCGAGAAGACATGCTTCAATTTTCGAACATATATTCGAATGAGTCAATTGCTCAGGATCCCACCCCGAACGCTTGGACTGTGAGCAGTTGGGCACCATTACAGCAAGGACCCGTAGTCCGACGCGATAGTGTCTGGAGCGATGGAAAATCTCTGCGGCACCGTACTGACAGCGGCTGGAGCCTTTGCTGCGACAAACCTTGATGACCTCTTGGTTTTGTCGGTTCTCTTCCTGTCGGCCAGGACGCGGAGGGCGCCTGGATACTGGAGAATCTGGATAGGCCAGTACATCGGCATCGGAATACTGACGGTTGCGGCGGCTGCGGCAGCCTGGGCACTCGCACCTGTCCCGGTGGAGTGGGTGGGTCTCCTCGGCTTGGTTCCGCTGGTTTTGGGCAGCTACGCCCTGTTCAAGGTTGTGCGCCCGTCCGGAGATCCACCGAAGCCCTGGTCACTGACGCTGCCCGTGGTTGTCGCCGTGACGGTAGCCAACGGTGGAGACAATATTTCTGTGTACATACCGCTATTTCGCTCGTTGGGACCTGCTGCTACGGCCACCACAGGACTGACTTTCGCGGTGATGGTGGCAATGTGGTGTGCGGCCGGCTATTGGCTGACGGCACACCCGAAGGTCGGTGCCCTCTGCCGCCGGGCCGGGAACTGGGTCATCCCAGTGGTGTACATCGCTCTCGGTTGCACCATCATTGTCCGCTCCGGAGTCATTGCGTTGCCATTCCAGGGATAATCGGCACGCCTTAGTCCAGGGACCGCGGGGCTTCTCCGGCTCCTGGATGTCCGGAAGCCGGACTACACGCAGGATTCTCCCATTCCGAAGTGATATGACTGCGGGTGGGCTTCAACCGGAAGTGCGCAGGAGGATTGACAGGGTATGTTCCGAAATTGGTTTGTTGTGGGCGGATTGTTGCTGCTTTTCGGGGCGGCGGCCGTGTTGGGTTTCGGAGCCATCTTCCGGGCCAAAAGCGTCGCTGCCCGGATTGAGGCGGCCGCCGCGGGGGTCTTGGCCGCGGCCATGATGATGGTAGGGCTCGGATGGGCGCCGCTCGCCGTCGTGCCATTGGGGGTTGTGATTGGCGTCGTCTTCGTTTCGTTCGCCGTGAGAATCGTGTTCCAAGGGAAGGGGTCCGGCGAGACCGGGCGGCTGTCAGCGATCTACGGCGCACTGGTGGCGGCCCTTTCAGCCTGGGTGCTGCTTTCCGCATCGAGCGGAACCGGATCCTCGTCGGATCATCCAGGGCACGAACTGGGCACCATCCTTGTTGACATCATGGGCGCGCTGCTCATGCTCTTCGCGGCCACAGGGTGGCTGTTAGGTACATTCGCGATGCCTGCCGAGAGTAAATCGCACGCTGTGCCTCGATTGAAAGGGGTCCGCGAGGCCCTGATGGCTGCTGGACTCGCCGTCGCGTTCTACGCCATCTCCTAGACCTGCGTCAAGATCCCCAACTGGCCATCTTTTGGGCCGGAGTGGCCTCCAGCTGTACCACCTGGTCGAACCGGCCCTCTTTGAGGGCTTTCGAGACAGCCTTGAGTAGCTCAGCTCTGGACAAGGCGCTGTCTGACTTGAGGGTCTTGACGAAATGGTAGGTGAATGCGCCGTTGTATCTGCCATCAATGAACGCATCTGTGGCCGTCTGGTCGTCCCGGCACGCGGCCATGAGCACCGCCTGCACGCCGTCTGCGCCGTTGGTGCCCTGGGACAGTTCCTTCAGCGACGACTTCTTGGTGGTCTCGAGGGTCTCCACACTGCTCAGTCCCTCGGGCGTCGGTGGCGGCAGGAATCGTGGGCGCCGCCCCGGGATCAGGTCCAAGGCGCGCAGGCCGGTCCCGCTGTGGCACGTGTCCAGGACAACGTCCATGCGCGCCGACGCGGGCAGTCGAAGCAGCAACTCGTGGAGCTCGTCGTCGACAATCACGGTGTCCTTGTTCCAGGAATCGCCGGCGCTGTCGATGTCATAGCACGCGAAGCACTCGTCGAGGCCGTCGGCCTCGTCACCATTCGTGTCCGGGATCTGCGTGCCATGGCTGGAAAAGGTGAACACGATCTGGCCGAGGTCACCGCTTTCCGCGCGTTCCACCAGCCCGGTCAACGCTCCGAGGACCGCCGTCTTTGACGCTGCGGCATCGACCAGGACTGTGACGTCGTCAGGTGCGAAACCGTACTGCCCCCGCAACAACGCAGCGAGGTCGTTTGCGTCGTTGACGCACCCGTGGAGCCAGCTGCTTTGCGGCAGGTTCTTGAAATTGTTGATTCCCACGCACAATGCTGCCCGCGTGGGAGTTGACTTGTTTACGGCTGCTTCGCTCATGAACCCACATCCTCATTCGGGATAGCCCCAAGGAACCACGGCTGCCGAGTACCCGGCGCCACCATCGTAGTCCTGTTGGACCCTCTTGCGCCGCGGAAATCCTGGACAAGTTTCCTGACCTTGGCCGGGCCCGACACCGACGACCGGGAGGCCCACGGAACGTCCACGCGGTGGCTTTAGAATGGAGACATGATCGATATTTCGGTCGAGAAGGTGGTTCTTCTCCTGATCATTGCGGCTTTGGTCCTCGGCCCGACGAAACTTCCAGAGTATGCGAGGAAGCTCGGGCGGCTCATCCGAGAGCTGCGGCGCATGGCCTCTGGCGCGCAGGAAAAGATCCGCCAGGAGCTAGGCCCCGAATTCGAGGACATCGACTGGCGCAAAATGGATCCACGCCAATATGATCCCCGACGGATCATCCGCGAGGCCCTCTTGGAGGAAGATCCACCGCCGAATCCTGTCACTCCAGTCCAAGCGCAGCCGCCGGCGTCGCCCCCTGCCCGGCCGGTCGTGCGGTTGGCCGCCGGGCAAAAGGCTCCTTTCGACGACGAGTCCACCTGATCCGTCAGTCGAGGCGCGGTGTGCGCGGGGGAGCGGTGCGGCGCTCGCCTGTTGCTTCGAAGGCTGCGGCCAAGGCTAGGAGTGCGGTGTCGTCGTAGGCGCGCCCGGCGAAGGTGAGTCCCACGGGCATGCCGATATCGGACATGGTGCCCATCGGCACAGTGACGGTGGGGATGCCCAGGTGCCGGGGGACGAGGTTGCCGTTGGCGACCCAGACGCCGTTGCGCCAACCGGGTTCGGCCGAGGCTTCGTTGGTGTCCATGTCGGCTGGTCCGACGTCGGCAGCGGCCGGGAAGATGACTGCATCCAGACCCAGACCATCCATCCATTCCTCCAGGTCCAGCCTGCGGGTTTCCTCGAGGCCGCGGAGGCCTTCTTCGAGGTTGGGGATGTCGGTGACGGAGGATACCCGGTGTGCACGGATGTGCGCCGGGTAGTCGGCGATGTCGTCGTCGAACCCGTCGTAGCGGTCCGGGAGCGAGCCATCGGGGTGTGGGAAGATCGCGGAGCCGTCGACGTCGGCCAGGCTGTTGAGTGCCGGATCCCCGTTTGCCGCGAGGAAGTCGTCCCATGCCCACGCGGCGAGGTCCACGATCTCCCGTTTCAGGTATTCGGGGCTCACGAGCCCGCGGGTGGCGATGGTGGGTGCGCCGGGGCGGTCGCCTTCGTAGTTTGAAACCACAGGGAAGTCCACCAACACCACCTCGGCACCTGCTGACTCAAGATCCCGGCGGGCAGCCTCCCAGAGTTCCATCACGGAATCGCGCGTCTGGATTCGTTGACCCGTGGGTCCGCCGATGCCGGGCTTGTCGCTAGTGCCGGCGCCGGGGTCTGCGTTGATGTACATGGCCGGCACCCCGAAGCGTTTGCCTTCCAAAGCGGAGCGTGCGCCGTCGACGTCGAATGGTGCCAGTGCCGGGTAGGAAGCCGGGCGGACCCGGGACGCGGCCGGGATCTCCACCCACGGCTGATCGCGCCAGAAGTCGCCGCGGGCTTCGGCGTCGTCGGAAACGATTACATCGAGCAGTTCCAGGAGGTCTGCCATGGACCGGGTGTGAGGCACTACCACGTCCATGGTGGGGACCAGAGGCCAGTTGCCGCGCACGGAAATGAGCCCGCGCGAGGGCGTGTACGCGCAAAGGGCATTGTTCGACGCCGGCGCGCGGCCGCTTGACCAGGTTTCCTCGCCCAGTCCGAAGGCTCCGAAGCTTGCCGCGGTGGCGGTTCCGGAGCCGTTGGAGGAACCGGAGCCGAAGGCCGCGGTGAGGTAGTCGGCGTTGTAAGGGCTTTCGGCGCGTCCGTACACGCCGCGTTGCATGCCGCCGTTGGCCATGGGCGGCATGTTGGTCAGGCCGATGAGCACGGCCCCGGCGGCGCGGAGGCGTTCGATGGTGAAGGCGTCCCGTTGAGCGGTGAGGTGTTCGAACGCGGGGGAGCCGGCGGCAGCCGTAAGTCCCTTGGCCAGGTAGCTGTCCTTGGCGGTGTAGGGGATCCCGTCAAGAGACCCGAGGGTGGTGCCGTTTGCCCGGCGCCTGTCTGAGGCGCGGGCGTCGGCGAGCGCTTCGGGGTTCATGACGACGAGGGCGTTGAGCTTGATGCCGTTGCGGTCGTAGGCGTCGATGCGGTCCAGGTAGGCTTGGGTGAGTTCCTCGCTGGTGACTTTGCCGGTGTCCAGGGCGGTCCGCAGTTGCGCGATCGAGGCCTCGACGACGTCGAAGCGGCTCATCGTGCCACCGGCCCGTCGAGCCTGGGCTGCTGCTGCGTGATGCAGTGGATTCCGCCGCCTCGGGCGAGGATTGGCCGGGCGTCCACGGTGACGACTCGACGGCCCGGGTAGGCCTCCGCCAGGATCTCCGCGGCCAGCGCGTCGGCCCGCTCTTCGCCATAGCCGCACGCAATAACGCCGCCATTGACCACGAGGTGGTTGACGTAGCTCCAGTCAACGAAGCCTTCCCCGTCCCGTAGGGTCTCAGGCGCGGGAAGCAGGGTGATCTCGAACGGCTTCCCCGTAGCATCCTCCTGGGTTTCGAAGAACCGCTGCAGGGTGCGGCTGACCTCGAAATCGGGGTGCTCGGGGTTGGTCTGCGAGTGCAGCAGGACCCGGCCGGCGGAGGGCAGTGTGGCCACCATGTCGATGTGGCCGCGCGTGCCGAGGTCCTCGTAGTCACGGGTAAGGCCCCGCGGTACCCATACAATGTGCGCGGTGCCGAGCGTGCGTGACAGCTCCGCTTCGACGCGTGCCTTACCTGCGTATGGGTTTCGGTGTGGATCCAGCTGGACGGTTTCGGTGACGAGGACGGTGCCCTCGCCGTCGACATGGATGGCGCCGCCCTCGTTGACCAGTAGCGAAATGACCAGTTCCGCGCCGGCCTTTTCGGCGACAAAGCGTGCCATCCCGGCGCTCTTTTGCCACTCTGACCAGGCAGGTGCGCCCCAGCCGTTGAAGATCCAGTCGACTGCGCCAAGCACACCGGGACGTTCGTCGTCGACGACGAAGGTGGGTCCGACGTCGCGCATCCAGAATTCGTCGAGCGGTGCCTCAAGCTGTTCGATCCCGGAGGCGAGCATCCGGCTGGCCCGGTCGCGTTCGCTGGGGTCGACCACCATGGTGACGGGTTCGAACTCGGACACCGCGTGCGCGACGGCGGTCCAGGCCGCGTACGCTTCTTCCGCCGAGGCGGCGTCGTCGCCTAGGGTCAGGCCGGTGCGGGGGAACGCCATCCAAGTGCGCTCGTGCTGTTCAGTTTCGGCTGGCATTCTCCAGGCCATGGAAGACTCCTCCGTGGTTTGAGGTTGGTAGCCACAGGGCCAGGGCGTCCTTGCCTTGGTATGTGGCTAGGTATTTGCGATTCTTATTGATCGCATGATCAATAAGACGAAAACTTACTTTAGACTGTTGTGTGATGTCAAGCACCATACAGAAACGCGCTGCGCGGAAGACGCCGGCGGAACGCGCTGCCGAAATAGCCGAGGCGGCCAAGGAAATAGCGCTTGAGCAAGGGCTTTCCGCCATTACGCTGCGCAACGTGGCAGCGCGGGTGGGGGTGGCCTCGGGCCTCGTCGCGCATTACCAACCCAATGTGGACGCGCTGGTGGCAGGCATCTTCGCCACCATCGTGGCGGCGGAGACCGAGGAGGTTTCGGTCCTCCTGGACCGGTTGCCCACTCCCTTGGAGCGGCTCGGGATGCTCCTCGAAACGCTCATGGATGGCAGCCGTCTCGACGTCACTGCCATCTGGGTGGAGGCGTGGACCCTGGGGCGTCGGAACGAGGCGCTCGCAGCCTGCGTTCGTGAGCAGATGGACGCCTGGCAGGCAGTGGTGCAGCGTCTTGTCGAAGCGGGGATCGCGGCGGGTGAGTTCGAGACTTTCGACGCTCCATCCGTCGCCTGGCAGATCCTGGGCATGGTTGACGGCCTGAATGCCCAAGCGCTGGTGCGCTGGGACGGCGTCAGTGACCGCGGTACGCACCTTGCCCGCGCTGTGGAAGGCATGGTGGGCGCGGCCCGCGGTTCACTGCTACCGGACCAGGCTGTATAGCTCGTCCGCGTGAGCTACGAGGCTTGGTTGGCGGGGCGCACTGCTCGTCCCGCCGCTGCGATCACCAGCTTCTCCGGGAGTAGCTTGACGGCCACCCGGGCAATGAAGGAGTTGAGTCGGCCATCCACAACGCTCGGCTTGTTCGCACGGATCGCGGAAAGGGTGGTTTCCACAACTTGACCTGGAGTCCGCATGGATCCAGCGGCTGCCGCCTCGCCGGCGATTTCGAAGAAGGGCGTGTCCGTAGCGCCGGGGCAAACAGCAAGGACTTTCACGCCTGTGCCTTGTGTTTCGGCCCAGAGTGCCTGGGTGAACGAGAGCACGAACGCCTTTGTCGCGCCGTAAACGGCCATGTGGGGTATTGGCTGAAAGGCGGCTGTACTCGCGATATTGATGACGGCGCCTGTGCCGCGCTCGACCATGCCCGGCAGGTATCGCGTCGTTGTTCCGACCAAGGTGGAGCAGTTCAGCTGGATCTGTTCGCTGAAACGATCGGCGTCGGCATCGAGAACTTGTCCATGCGTCCCAAAGCCTGCGTTGTTGACCAAGATGTCCACTGTGAGTCCAAGGGCTTCGGTGGCGAGATGGAGTTCCTTCGCGGAGTCCGGGAGGCTCAGGTCCATCGCCAGGACAGTCACTTCGGTGCCGTCTTCGCGGAGTTCGCGCGCAAGCTCGTCAAGCTTGTCCTCACTGCGGGCAACCAATATCAGGCGCGCGCCCTCGGCGGCCAGCCTTCGGGCAAAGACTGAGCCGATGCCCGTAGACGCTCCAGTGATGAGGGCTGTTTTGGCTGAGATGTTCATTTTTACTCCTAATAAACTGACTGTGCGGTTTGTTTCTTGGTTATGTGGGGGTCGTTAGCTGTTGGATTAGGTTGCCTTGCTAGCTGGAAAGGAACTGCCGTTCGAGGAGTTGCAAGAGAAGTCCGGCACGTCGTTCGAAGGCGTCGAGATCCCGGGGATCGAGGGCGTCAGTGACTGACTTCAGTCCATCGAATGCGGCCACAATGACCGTTGCGGAGTCATTGGGATCTCCTGAAAACGTCAAGACGCCGCTTGCTCGGCCTCGTCGAAGGATGCCCGCCACGAGGTCCACCCATGAGGCGAGGGGAGAGGCGCCGCCGGGATGCCCCTTCACGGAGGCCAGTTGATTGGCAAGGTGCACCACGCCCCACGCGGAAGAGTCGCTCAGGACAGTTCTGACCATGAACTCCCCGAGAGTGCGCAATTCCTCAGGTGGGTTGTTCTTGCTGAGAATTTCCTCTTGGACGCGGCGTAGCCAACGTGCCTTTTGCTCGTCGACGACGGCCTGGGCCAACAGCGCTTTCGAAGAGAAATGAAAGTAGATGGCTCCCTTCGTGAGCCCGACTTCGCGGATGATGTCGTCCATCCGGGTCTGCTCGAAACCCTTTCGCGCAAAGACATCCGCCGCAACCCTAAGGATCTCGCTGCGTGTGGCCGCGCCCTTTGGTGTGCTGCCGGTGTCGCCAATCTCCATAGGAAGAAAACTACAAACCGACTGGTAGGTATGTCAAGCGCGTCGCGCGATGGCCGGCATCATGAAACGCCACATGTCCTCAATCCGCTTGAGAACGTCACGTCGTTCGGTCAGCACGTTGGACACCATTTGAACGCCCGTGAAGGACGCAACCAGGTATCGGGCGAAGTCTGCGGCATCAATATCGGACCGCACGTCACCCTCCTGTTGAGCCTGGCGGGTCAGTATCTCCATGGTGGCGACCCAGTCCTGGTAGGGGCCTTTGACATCTCCGTTGAATGCTGAGGCCTCGAACGTCAGCCGGATGCCGGCCCGTACAATTGGCTCATCGAGCAACTGCTGGCCGAATGTTCTGCACATGGAGATCATGGTTTCCAGTGCCGGCAACCCGGCCGCGGCAATCCTCTCTCCCGCGACACGCACAATGTTGTGCTGTTCGGCGATGACAGCCAGCGCCAGGTCTTCCTTCGACTTGAAATGGAAATACAACGCGCCTTTGGTAACGGCGGCGCGCTCCGTGACGTCGCTGAGGCTCGCATTACCGTATCCGACCTCTTCAAAGATCGACGCTGCTCCCTCAATCACCGCTGTTCGGGTGGCTTTGGCACGTTGTTGCATGATCAGCCTTGAGACCTCTCGGGTTTCTACATCCGGGATACTTGAGTACACGAATCCGACTGAGCCCGGGACCGGTGAGGGCAATCGGATCCGGAGGGGCACACGTAGGGGCCCTCTCACGAAAACCCGGCACCGGGCTGCGAAACCATAACGCTACCATTGTGACCGCCGATATTTCGGTCTCCGGGAGCCCGATCCCATTCCTGGCCGGCATAGAGTTCGCAGCGCACGTGCTCTATTTTCTGCTTCCCATCAAGTCTCCCCGACGCCCGGCACATCGTAAGCCGGTTGAACGGTTTGTTTAATGACCATCCTGACTCTACACTTCGAAGCGGCGGCTCGTTGTTTGCGCAACCAGCTGAGGGGCAGTAATGGGGGGAGGTGCGGCCGAGTAATCGACCGCACCTCGGCTGTCCGCAGCGGACCGCGTTCGATTTCCTATCTCACATCCTTGTGGTTTAGTATTGACGAGTTGCTCCGGCGGGGATGGAAGTCCCCGGCAAGCAAAGTTCGGGGCTGTGGCGCAGCTGGTAGCGCACCTGCATGGCATGCAGGGGGTCAGGGGTTCGAGTCCCCTCAGCTCCACCCTAGTGGCCTTATTCGAACCATCGAGTAAGTCTGCAGCACTGAAAGGGAATCACCCGAGCGGGTGGTTCCCTTTTCTGCGTCCTGTCCATCATTCCGGGCGGTTCTGTGAGACGCCATCGTGTTTAAAGGGCGACGAGATGCCGTCGTAGGCAAGGTGGAACATCATTCCGTCCCGGGCATGGGCGAGGTTGTGGCAATGGTCCATCCAGATGCCGGGATTGTCCGCAGTGAGCAGCATTGTCCATATCTGTCCCGGCCGCACCTCCATGCTGTCCATGCGGAGATCCGTGCTGACCGGACGCCCGTCGATCGATAGCACGCGCACGTGGTGCCCATGGGGGTGCATGGGGTGGACGTCGTCGCTTCGGTTCACCACGGTGACGAGTACGCGATCGCCGTCCTGGACCAGGAGGGGCGGGATGTTGGGATACACCGCACCGTTGACGGTGAACGCGAAGCGGGGCACTCCGTCGACAAAGCGGATCAGGTGGTCAAGAACATACGTAACCGACACATCGGGGCTAGGGGTCGGGAGCGCGGCGGGCACACCATAGGTGGCCAGATCCAGCTCGGGGCCGGGCACGAAGCGCGGTGCAGGTACCGGAGGCACAGGGGAGTCCGACGGCGTTGCCCGTGGAACGAGCGAGAGCCCACCGGTGCGCGCGCCTTCGAGGGCAAGCTGGACCGGCTGATCGGGCATGGTGAACTCGACGTCGTAGCGTCCGCCGGCGGCGAGCGGCAGAACGGTCCCGGTCATTTCCCCTGCCGCGGGGCCGTCGCCTGAGGCAAGGTCGCCGCCGTCGATCGCCGTTAGCCTGAACGCGACCCCGGATAGGCTGAATCGCTGGGTGAGCTGGTCCGTGTTGATGATCCGTAGCTTCACGCGTGATCCGGGGGCTTTCTGTTCCGTCCAGACCGCAGCGTGCCCGCTGAAAAGCGTGGAGCCGCCGAGAGTGTGCACGGGCACCGTGATGTCCTGGATATCGGGAGCGGAGCCGCCTGGCGGGTCGACGACGAGCGCTCCATAGAGGCCCTTCGGCTCGTCGGTGGATGCGTTTTGGTGGGTGTGGTACCAGTAGGTTCCGGCTTGCGCGGCCGGGAACTCGTAGATGAAGCTCTGACCCGGCATGATCGCGTCCTGGGTGACACCCGGGACGCCGTCCATCGCGTTGGGCACGTCGTAGCCGTGCCAGTGGAGTGTCACCCCGTCCGGCACATTGTCGTTCACGAGTCTCACACGCACGGTCTCGCCCTGGCTGGCCCGCAGTTCGGGTCCCGGCAGCGAGCCGAACGTGAGCGCGTCGGCGTTTGTGCCGTCGTCGAGCGTGACGCGTTCGCTGCGCGCATGAAGGGTGTACTCGCGCACCCGTCCAAGCGGTGCGGGCCCGCGCAGAGCGTCCACGCTGCGGGCGGTCTCCGCAACGGGGCTTGTGCCGGCGTGGTGACCCATGGCGTGGAACGACGACGGCGGCTCGGCCCGGCTGTCCATCCATGAAACCGCGAGGGCTCCAACGAGCACAACCACTCCCAGGGAACCGGCGGCGATCGTCCCCCGGTTCCGCCAGCCATGCCTGGCCCAGAGGGTCCCGGACGCAGTTCCGAGGACTACGAGCACAGCCAGAATAGCCAGAGGGAGCCAGCCCGCCGGGGTGCCGAGCGTGACGACAGACAGGAGTCCCGCCGTCGTGAGCGCCGCTGCCGCCACCAGCACGGGGAGGACGACGGCGCGTGCCCGCCTGGTGAGTGTCAGTACCACGGCGCCGATCGCCGCGCCGGGCACAGTGAAGGCGAGGCATCCGAGAACCCGGTCGCCGACGAGCTCTGACCGTCCCGTGAGGAGAACCGCCATTCGGCCGGCGGCGAGCACCAATCCAAGTAACGCACTCGCCGTGACGGCCCATGCCGGAAGCCAGACGGGGGCCGCCGGCCGCGCCCGTACGAACCACGCGCCGAGCCCGCCGATCGACGAAGCCGCGCACAACCCGGCAAGGATCAAGTCGATCCCAAGTACGGCCGACGCCGGCATTGCCGCAGTTTTCCCGCGGTCAGGACGACGCCGGGAGGGACTCCTGGGTCTTGGCCATCACGGCACTCCCAGTTCGGTCCAGACGCCGCGCGCGGAGGAAGAGCCAGTATGTCGAGAAGATGATCAGCAGCCCGCTGACGGCGTGCACAGAGACGGCCCATGCGCCGGGCAGGTTGGGATTCTCTCGGCTCCCTCCGGTCAGGATGCCCCCGACAATGAAGACCGCGAGCTGGACATACGTGAGCAGGAAGATGCCTACGGTGAGCCAGATGGTCGACTTACCGGACTTGGCAAGGGCGGCGAAGAGGATCGCGAGGAGCGCAAGCGAACGCATGACGATCTGTCCGTTGATCGTGTGCGGGTCGAATGATGCGTCTCCGAGGAGCTTCCCGCCGAAGGTTCCGAATCCGGCGAGGTACAGCTGGACGATGGTGTCGAGGAACAAGAGCGAACTGACGATGAGCAAGGCCTTGCGCATGGGGACTCCTTGATTGCTGGGTGCGGGTGTGCTGCTGCCGGTGTCCCGGACTAAGGATCCGGGACACCGGCAGGCGGGTTTCAAGGGAGGAGGGCTGCTACTCGGGCTTGACTCCATATTCCGCTGCGCTGACAAACTCGATGGCCGAGAAGGACTCGTCGCCTACGACCCAGGCGTTGTGTCCTGGCGGGACGGTGTAGGAATCTCCTTTGGAAATGCTGATCTTCTTTCCGTCCTCTGTCTCGACTTCGAGGGAGCCGGCGACGCAGTACCCCACGTGGTTGAGCTGGCAGGAATCGGTTTGGACCACCGGTTTGATGCAATCCGCCCACGTCCAGCCTGGTTCGAAGGTGAGGCGGCCGATGGTGTAGTCACCGACAGTGACGACCTCCACCACGGTTTTGTCCGGACGGCGGGTTTCATCGGGGGAATTGTGCGACTTTACTTCAAGCTGCGTGACGATGTTGACAGTCATGGTCTGCTCACAAGGGGAATGGGAGCCTGGTCTTCTAGGTCCGCAGCGTGGCTCGCTCTCCGCAACGGACCCTGATGTGCCTGAGCTGCTTGCGGCGCGCGTGCCGTGCCCTTCAGCAGCAGGCAGACGGTCGGTTACTTGCAATCTCTACCATCCTCCGCCGCCCCCGTGTTGTCGAGACTTTCAGCGGGGGATAGATTGCTGGAGGCCGCCGGACATTCCAGCAAGCCGAGAAGCGAAAGAAGGCTCGAGTTCAGCGTGACCCCAACGGACCCTAACGACAACCGTGCAGTGGACCTTAATGCGTTGTTTGGCGGTCTGCGCCGGTTCCCCGACGTCGAGGCCGAGAACCTGCAAGCGCACGACGCCAC
Source organism: Arthrobacter sp. FW306-04-A (assembly GCF_044358315.1). GTDB lineage: Bacteria > Actinomycetota > Actinomycetes > Actinomycetales > Micrococcaceae > Arthrobacter. The sequence goes on along the minus strand of NZ_CP084559.1, from coordinate 2,580,368 downwards.
CGATCATCTTCTCCTTGAGGCTGCGGCAAGGTATGTGCGTAGCCCGAAGACACGCGTTGCAGTGATCGGCGACCGCTACGGAGCCCTGACCCTGGGCGCTTTGGCGGCCCTCGGCGTCGAGCACATCCGTGTGACTCAAGACCTTTACGTAAGCAGGCTCGCGCTCCAACGGAACGCCGATGCGTCAGGGTTGTCCGGCCGCTTCGAACAGTTCGAGTTGGGAGCCGGGTTGCTCGACGGCGCCGAACTGGTGATCATGCAGTTACCCAAAGCGCTCGCCGAACTGGAGGAGATCGCCGACGCCGTAGCGCGCTTTGCAGCGCCGGGCGCAGTCGTGCTGGCTGGTGGACGCGTCAAGCACATGTCCGTGGGCATGAACGCCGTCCTTGAGGGCAGCTTTGAGTCCGTGCAGCCACAGCTCGCGCAGCGGAAGTCGCGTGTCCTGCTTGCCAGCGGCCCCAAGCGCCCAGCAGGTCCGGCACCCTTCCCGGTCTCGGAGCAGAATACCGAGCTCGGCATTACGGTGTGTGCCCACGGTGCCGCGTTCTCGGGCACGAAGCTGGACATCGGTACCCGATTCCTTTTGGGCTTCCTGGACAGGATTCCCGATGCGCGCCATGCGGTGGACCTCGGCTGCGGGACAGGAATCCTCGCCACGATGTACGCACGTAACCGGCCTAATGCCCGCGTTACTGCGACAGACCAATCAGCCGCAGCCGTGGCGTCCACCCGAGCCACCGCGACGGCCAACGGGTTGGGAGACCGAGTCATCGTAGTTCAGGACGACGCCATGTCCGCGTTCGAACCAGGCAGTGCAGACCTCATCTTGCTCAACCCTCCGTTCCACCTTGGTGCCAGCGTCCATGCCGGCGCGGCCACGAAGATGTTTGAGGCCGCAGCACGGGTCCTGGCTTCCGGCGGTGAACTCTGGACTGTCTACAACAGCCACTTGCAGTACCGCCCGGCGCTGGAACGGCTGATTGGTCCCACCACTGAAATAGGCAGGAACCCGAAATTCACCGTGACACGCAGCATCAAACGTTAGGCGTCAGCGGGGTTTGGTGAGCGCGGTTCGGATAGCAACTGGTCCAGGGCGAAGTGCCCGATACCCGACATCTGCGGGTTGTCATCCGAAAAACTGAGCATGGCCGTGGCGAACAAGACAGCCCAGCCTCGGGCACGGCTCCACGTGCCCGCATCAACGGCAGGCCCGAAAGCCGCCATGAAACGGTGCCGCGCACCGACGTCGAACATCAACCAAGCGACGGCGAGATCGACCGCCGGGTCTCCGGCCCCGAGGTCCCCGAAGTCGAGGACAGCCGCGAGCCGCCCGTCAGGGCGCAGGAGGACGTTCGCGGGGTGAAGGTCTCCGTGCAGCCACAGGCCGGGCCCGTCCCACGGCAGGGCCAGGCAGGCTTCAGACCAAAGCTCCCGCAAGCACGGGGCTTCCGGATAGCGGCCGGAATCTTTGAGCCGGTCCAGTACCGCGCCTGACCTCGTCCCGAGGGGAACCCCGCGGAAGGGGTTGACTGGGGCGTCCGGTGCTGCGGGCAGGTGTATGGCCATGAGGAACGCGGCCATGTCCTCGGCCGCGGCATTCCGGGTTGCCTGGGGCACAAGCGCCGCGGAGACTCCTTCCAACCAAGGAGTCACGCTCCAGTGCCATGGATAATCGGCGGACGGACGTCCTGAATGGATAGGTCGGGGGAGGGGAACGGGGGAACGCCGGGCAAACGTCGGGAGGTACTGCTGTTCGTGGAGCACCAACAGCGCTGCCGCCTCGCGTCGGGGCAAGCGAACGGCCCAATCCTTGCCGAGACGGTAGATGACGTTGTCCCAACCGTTGGCCACTAGCTCCAACGGAAGGTCCGAGAAAGCGGGCAGCTGCTCCTCAAGCAAGCTCCGCACGAGTCCCGCGGTGATGTCGAGCTCGGCTGGCGGCATGAGTGCCATGTCCCGGGGCCTCCTATCTGCAATATCCGCGTCCATTACACCTGACGAGCGTGTGGGCATACCGGGACACGCACACGTGCCGTACGATGCAAATGCAACAGCATTATTCGAATGATTTTAGGGGAATCCGTGACTGAGATCCGCCAGCCGACTCCGAGGCGCGGAACCAATCTGCCCCGAATGGGGGACTTCAACCTGACCGTCATTCTCGACGCAATCAGGCGCTCATCGGGCGGGCTGAGCCGCGTGGAACTGGCCCAGATCGTTGGACTTTCACCGCAGACAATCTCGAACATCTCGCGCCGCCTGCTGGATCAACGGCTCATTGTCGAGGCAGGCAAGGAAGGCAGCGGTCCGGGCAAGCCCCGCACCATCTTGCGCCTGAACCCCGCCGGAATGTATGCGCTGGGCGTCCACCTTGATCCTGCAGTCATTACATCCGTGGTCCTGGACCTGGTGGGCGACGTTGTGAAGCATTCCAGGATCCCCACTCCTGCCGGCGGCAATCCGCAGCGCGTCATCGCCGCCATCGCCGAGGAAATCAAGGCGCTGATCGAAGACTCCGGTGTTGATCAGGGAAAGATCGCGGGACTTGGTGTCGCGGCGCCAGGACCCATAGACCTCGATGAAGGCACCGTGGTCGGCCCGCCCCTGATGGTGGGGTGGGACCGTGTGCACTTGAGGGACGCCCTCGCTGAAGCCACCGGACTGGAGACCCTCGTGGATAAGGACGTGACCAGTGCGGCCGTCGCCGAAACGTGGGCGGGCGGACCAAGCGGTACGGGCAGCTTCATTTTCATGTACATGGGTACCGGTATCGGCTGCGGGATCGTCCTCAATGACGAAGTGGTCCGTGGAACATCAGGCAATGCCGGCGAAATCGGCCACATCATTGTCGACCCGGACGGCCCTCCATGCGATTGCGGTCTGCGTGGGTGCGTCAAGTCCTCCTGCATCCCGCAGGTCCTCGTGGCCGAGGCCGAAGAGCAGGGTGTCCTGAACGGCGGCCGTAAGGGTACGGAGGGGCCGGAAGTCCAGGAAGGCTTTGCCAGGCTCTGCGATGCCGCGGATTCAGGCGACGAACGCGCCATCGCGATTATCGACAAGTCTGCGGTGTTGGTTGCCCGGGCCGTCGCGGTTGTGACCAACACCCTCGACGTCGAACGCGTCGTCTTCGGAGGCCCTTTCTGGGGCCGCATGTCCGAGCGGTATCTGGATCGCATTCCTGCCCTTCTAGCCGCCAACAGCGCAGCGAACAGTATTCACGGCATTGAAGTTGTCGGGACCGGGGTGGGCGAAGACGTCGGGGCCATCGGGGCGGCCTGCCTGGTACTGGAACACACCCTTGCGCCGCGCGCCCAGCGGCTCCTGTTGGAAGGCTGAAGCCTTTCGCTGCCCTGCGTCGCAGGGCAGTGTTTATTAATATCGGCAACAGGCTGGGCCAGCTGAAGTGTGGGGGCTGCAGCCGCTTGAATAGATCGGAGCGTCATGCGTCGCCCAGCCCGGATCGGAGCAGCAATGCTCGGCATAGTGGGCCTTTTGGCCTCGGCCGCCTGTTCCACCCAACCGCAAGCCAATGAAAAACAGACCATCAAGATCGTCTATCAAAAGACGGACTCTTTCACCGCCCTTGACAAGGTCTTCAAAGACGCCAAACAGGAATTCGAAGCCGCCAACGCGGGCGTCACCGTGGACCTGCAGCCTATCCAAGCCAACGACGACGACTACGGCACCAAGCTCGCGCTGGCCCAGCGGTCTCCGGACACAGCACCGGACGTCTTCTACGAGGACACATTCAAGGTCCGTTCGGACGTCGATGCCGGATACCTGATGAAACTCGACTCGCAACTGGCCAACTGGGACGAGTGGTCCAAATTCAATGAGAGCGCCAAAGCCGCAGGACGCGGTGACGACGGCAGTATCTATGCCGTCCCGCTCGGCACCGACACCAGGGCGATCTGGTACAACAAGACAGTCCTCCAGAAGGCCGGCATACCGTTGCCTTGGCAGCCGAAAACCTGGGATGACATCCTCGCTGCGGCCCGCAAAATGAAGGCCGCGGATCCGAGCGTGATTCCCTTCAGCATGTACGCCGGAAAAGGCACCGGTGAGGGAACGGTCATGCAGAGCTTCTACGAACTCCTTTATGGAACGGGAAGCTCGTTGTATTCGGAAAACGACAAAAAGTGGGTGGTGGGATCCAAGGGATTCACCGATTCGCTCCAGTTCCTGAAGACCCTGTACGACGAGAAACTCGCCGTGACGCCGGCGGACGCACTCGATTCGAATGTGTGGAAGAAGGTCTTTGGTGAGTGGCTGCCGCAGGGCAAAATGGGTGCCACGGTGGAAGGCTCGTACGCGCCGTCGTTTTGGCAAAAAGGAGGCTCCTACGAGTGGGCCGGCTATGCGCAGGATATGGCCGTAGCCAAGTTTCCCACCCAGTTGGGGAAGGATCCGGGCGGCGTGAGCATGTCCGGCGGGTGGACGCTCGCCGTCGGTGCGAAGACCAAGAGCCCGGACTTGGCTTTCAAGTTCCTGGCCACTGCCGTGAACAAGAAAAACGCGCTCGCCTTCGACGTCAACAATTCGCAGATCGCCGTCCGCACCGATGTCGCTTCGGATCCCGGTTACCAGGCCGCCAACCCGTTTGTGAAGGAGGTTTCCGATCTGGTGGGTGTGACGCACTATCGCCCGGCGACTGCTGACTACCCGAAGATTTCCCTCGCAGTCCAGCAAGCCACCGAGGCGGTTATCACCGGCAAACAGGGCCCGGCGGAGGCGGCAGCTGAATACGACGCTTCGGTCAAGAAGCTGGTCGGCGACGCCAAGGTCATGCAGAAATGACGCATGGCAGTCCCTGATTCCCTACATCGCGGCTCTCTGCGTCGCCGGTTCCGCTTGCTGCCGGTAGTGCCGTCAATCCTGCTGTTGGTCCTCTTCATGCTGGCACCCGTGGCGTGGTCCTTTTACGCCTCCTTCACCAACGCCGCATTGTCCGGCAAGGCCGCCTTGAACCCTCAATGGATCGGCCTGGACAACTACGCGCGGATGCTGACGGATTCCGTCTTTCCGCTCTCTGCATGGCTGACAGTGGTTTTCGTGGCTGTGTCCGCGATACTTGGACAGAACGCCCTGGGCCTGGTCATCGCCCTTCTGATGACCAAATCCGGGGGTGCCACGGCGTCGCTCGTGGGCACCGCGGTGGTCGCTTCGTGGGTGTTGCCGGAGATCGTTGCCGCCTTCGCGGCGTATGCGTACTTCAGCCAGGACGGCACGCTCAACCAGCTCTTGGGAATGCTTGGCGTTCACGGTGCCAATTGGCTGTATGCCTTCCCCATGGCCGCTATCAGCCTGGCCAATGTCTGGCGGGGCACGGCGTTTTCCATGCTGGTCTACCGGGCGGCCCTCGCCCAGGTCCCGCGCGACATTTCCGAAGCCGCCCTCATGGACGGCGCCCGGGGGTGGCAGCGGCTCGCCTTCATCACCCTGCCTATCATTCGCGGAAGCATTGCCACCAACCTCATGCTGATCACCCTCCAGACGCTGGCGGTCTTCACCCTCATCTGGGTGATGACGGCGGGTGGCCCCTCCAACGCGAGCACCACCTTGCCGGTGCTCGCGTACCAGGAAGCCTTCAAGCTCGGAGATATCGGTTACGGCACCGCGATCGCTTCGGTGTTGATCCTGATCGGCATGGTTTTCGGAACGGTGTACGTCAGGCTCCTCCGCAGGGCCAACCCGTGACATCCCTGCGCAGTGAGCCGTGGTTTACCGAAAGGCGCCCGACGGCGGTGGCCGGGGGGCGGCCCCGTGTCCGGTTGGCTGCCAATGCTGCTTTGGCCGTGATCGGCCTGTGCTTTGTGCTGCCCCTTGCGTGGCTGCTTCTAGCCTCCGTTGATCCGCACGCCGGATACCAGACGCGATGGCCGCAATCGCCGTCGTTCGCCAACTTTGCCGCTGTGCTGACTCCTGAGCTGTTGTTCCTGCCGCTCGTGAACAGCTTCCTGCTGTCGGCTGGTACCGCCGTCGTGAACCTGGCGGCTGCGGTACTCGCGGCCTATCCGCTGTCCCGGTACCAGTCGCGATTCAACAAGCCGTTCCTGTATGCGATTCTGTTCGGTACGTCGCTCCCGGTCACGGCAATCATGGTGCCGGTCTATGGCTTGTTCGTGCAGTTGCAATTGCTGGACTCGATGCCGGCGACGATCTTCTTCATGGCAACCACCACTTTGCCCATGGCCATCTGGATGACCAAGAACTTCATGGACTCCGTGCCACTGGAATTGGAGGAAGCTGCCTGGATGGACGGCGCCTCGGGACTGGCCACCCTGCGGAGAATCGTCCTGCCCCTGATGCGGCAAGGGCTGGGCGTGGTGTTCATCTTCGTCTTCATCCAGGCCTGGGGGAACTTCTTCGTCCCGTTCATCCTGTTGCTCTCCACCGCCAAGCAGCCAGCCGCGGTTTCCGTTTTCAGCTTCTTCGGCCAGCATGGAGCCATCGCCTACGGGGAGCTCGCCGCGTTCTCCATCCTGTATTCGGTCCCTGTGCTCGTCCTTTACGCCGTGGTGGCACGGGGCTCGGGCAGCGCGTTTGCAATCTCCGGGGCGATGAAGGGCTGAGCAGCCCACAGCCAAGGCCCAAGCCACGCACTGGACCGCCCGCGGTCCGCGTCGCCCCGTGCTAGTCGATGTCCTCCACGATGGTGCCGTACGGTATGGAATCATCGAGGTGGGCCTGATGGCCGGTCAGCCCTGGGTTATAGAGGACACGGACACCGTGAAGCTTGTCGGCGGCGGATTGCATCAAAATGGGGCGAATGGTCTGGATGAACCGCTCATCCTTGCCATCGAGGTATTCCTGATAACTGGCTGGAAGCTGAATCATGGCAAAAGAATAGTCCTGCCGGACCGTCATGGGGAGGGCTACAGGACGGGGTTCTCCGTGGCGTACTCCTTGCCGCTCAAGCCACGCCGAAAGTCCAAGCGAACAATCTTCAGAAATCGGGCGAAACGTAGCGTAAAACTGCGTCTTAATTCGGTGGACGATTTGTGGCGCCCGGAGCCCCGATCTAGAGTCGTAGTCAAGTTACCGCGGTAACGTGTCAGCGATCCTCCGCCGGATCTGCCTCTCGAAGGCAGGCAGGAGGGTGTGGGTGCCCCCATGTGGGCCTGACATTTGCACACGGACAACTTCATTACAGGCGTAACAGTCGCGGCTGCGCCCTGCTGGAGTTCGTTGCGTGTATTCCCAAACTCAATTCACCGATTCTGCAGTCCAAGGCCCTGGTTTTCAAGTCCCTGGATGCGGGCCCGCTGACACACAGCCAAGGACGCAAATGTCACCACCAAGCCTCATCGACACCCATCCAAACTTGACCGGCGCTGCTCCCGTCGCGTTGTCCTACGAACTTTTCCCGCCCCGTTCTCCAGCGGCTGCCGAATCGCTGTGGACCACCATCGGCGAGCTTGAGGCCACGGATCCCGACTTCGTCTCCGTTACCTATGGCGCCAGCGGCTCCAACCGCGACACCGCCGTCGAACTCATCAACCGGCTGCTGCTTGAAACCACCCTCCGGCCGCTGGCCCACTTGACCTGCGTCGGAAACACCCCGCAGGAGCTGGCTGAGATCATTGGCGAACTCCTGGACAACGGCGTGCGCGGCATCCTTGCCTTGCGCGGCGACCTGCCCAAGGACAGCGGCAAGCCGGTCAGCGGTTCGTTGCGTTACGCCCAGGATCTGATCGAACTGATCCGCCGCGTGGAACAGCGACGTTCGGCCCTGCTGTGCGCAGGCAAGATCGCGGTCGGGGTAGCTGCCTACCCCACCCGGCACCCCGAGTCCCCGAGCATGGAGCACGACGTCGAGGTGCTGCTCGCGAAGCAGCGCTCCGGCGCCGACTTCGCCATCACGCAGGTCTTCTTCCACACCGAGCAGTATGCTGACCTGATCTCGCGTGCCCGGCGGGCGGGAGTCACCATCCCGATCATTCCAGGGGTCATGCCGTTGACGAGCCTTCGCCGGCTCAAGCGCCTCGGCGAGCTGACCGGCGTCGAACCGGCACCGGAACTCATCGAACGCCTCGCTGCCGCGGACACCGACGCCGAACGGCGCAAGATCGGAGTCCGCGCCACGGTGGACCTGGCCAACGCAGCCCTCCAGGCCGGCGCACCGGGCATCCACCTCTACACGTTCAACGAGCACACCTGTGCCCTGGACGTGCTGGACAAGCTTGCCCTGCCCCGGCCGGCGCGCCCCGCCAGCCGGCTCAGCGCCATCGCCCGGCGCCAGGAACTCGTCAGCTGAACCCGGCTACAACGCGGCCCCAAAGACAACAAACCTTTTCCACCAACTTCTTGAAGGAAATTCGAATGACTGAGCAGAACGCCACCCAATTCCCCGCAGCCTCCCTCCTCGGCTACCCGCGCATCGGCCGCCGTCGCGAACTCAAGAAGGCCGTTGAAGCCTACTGGGCAGGCAAGATCGACGCTGCTGCCCTTGACGCCGCTGCCAAGGACATCCAGCTGACCATTGCCAAGCGACTCCAGGAACTGGGCCTCAACGAAGCCGCCGCCGTTCCGGGCACCTTCTCCTTCTACGACCAGGTGCTCGACGCCACCGCACACCTGGGCGCTGTCCCGGCCCGTTTCGGCCAGCTGCTCAACGCAGAAGGCCAGCTCGATATCGATGGTTACTTCACCCTGGCCCGCGGTAACAAGGAACAGCAGCCGCTGGAAATGACCAAGTGGTTCGACACCAACTACCACTACCTCGTCCCGGAAATCGGGCCGGAGACTGACTTCAAGCTCGCGTCCAACCGCATCGTCGAGGAATTCGAGTTCGCGCTGGCCAACGGCATCGAGACCCGTCCGTACATCGTCGGCCCGGTGACCTACCTGCTCCTGTCCAAGGCTTCGGACGACGCCCCGGCAGGCTTCGCTCCGCTGTCCCGCCTTGAGGACATCCTCCCGGTCTACGTTGAACTGCTCGGCAAGCTGGCCGCCGCCGGCGCCAGCTGGATCCAGTTGGACGAGCCCGCCCTGGTTGTTGACCAGGACACCCCGGCCTCGGAAATCCAGGCTGCCGTAGCCCGTGCCTACGAGGTCCTCTCGGGTGCCGCAGCGCGCCCGCAGCTCTTCGTCTCCACCCCGTACGGCTCACTCGACGGCCAGCTCGGCACTCTTGCCGCCACCAACATCGACGCCCTGCACATCGACGTCTTCAAGGGCACGGTCCCCTCCGCAGCAGCCCTGGCCGGCCTGGGCAACAAGACCCTGGTTGCCGGTGTCGTCGACGGCCACAACATCTGGCGCAACGACCTCGCCGTCTCGGCCGCAAAGCTGGACGAGCTGAAGGCAGCAGCCGGCAAGCTTGCCGTCAGCACTTCCACCTCCACCCAGCACGTTCCGCACGACACCGCCGAGGAGACCAAGCTCTCCGTGCAGCTGCGCAGCTGGCTTGCGTTCGCTGACCAGAAGGCCGTCGAGGTCAAGACCCTTGCGGACTACCTGGCCAACCCGGCCTCCGCGAAGGCCGCCATCGATGAAGCTTCCGCCGTGATCGCCTCCCGCGCCACCGCCGAAGGCGTCCAGCGCGCCGACGTCCGTGCCCGCACCGCAGCCCTCACCGAGGCCGACTTCAACCGCTCCCAGTACCCGGTCCGCGAAGCCGCCCAGGAAGCAGCGCTGCACTTGCCGCCGCTGCCCACCACCACCATCGGATCCTTCCCGCAGACCTCGGAAATCCGCTCGGCCCGCGCCCGCAACAACAAGGGCGAGCTGAGCAACGAGCAGTACGAGCAGCTGATGAAGGACGAGATCAAGCGCGTCGTCGACCTGCAGGAAGAGCTCGGCTACGACGTCCTGGTGCACGGCGAGCCCGAGCGCAACGACATGGTCCAGTACTTCGCAGAGAACCTCGAAGGCTTCGACGTCACTGTCCACGGCTGGGTCCAGTCCTACGGCTCCCGCTGCACCCGTCCGTCCATCCTTTGGGGCGATGTCACGCGCTCGGCTCCCATCACGGTTGCCTGGGCCGAATACGCACAGTCCCTGACCAGCAAGCCCATGAAGGGCATGCTCACCGGTCCCGTCACCATCCTGGCCTGGTCCTTCGTCCGCGACGACCAACCGCTGGGCGAGACCGCCAACCAGGTGGGCCTGGCTCTGCGTGACGAGATCGCCGACCTCGAAGCCGCAGGCATCAAGGTCATCCAGGTGGACGAGCCCGCACTGCGCGAACTCCTTCCGCTGCGCAAGGCCGACCACGCCGCCTACCTGAAGTGGTCTGTTGACTCCTTCCGCCTGGCCACCGCCGGTGCTGCCGACGCCACCCAGATCCACACCCACCTCTGCTACTCGGAGTTCGGCGTCATCATCGACGCGATCGACGGCCTTGACGCCGATGTCACCTCCATCGAGGCAGCCCGCTCCCGCATGGAGGTTGTCCACGACCTCGAGGCACACCACTTCGGCCGTGGCGTTGGTCCGGGCGTCTACGACATCCACTCGCCGCGCGTCCCGGGCGAGGTCGAAGTCACCGAGCTGCTGTCCACCGCCGTCAAGCACGTTCCGTCGCGCCAGCTCTGGGTCAACCCGGACTGCGGCCTGAAGACCCGTGGCTACGCCGAGACCGAAGAGTCCCTGCGCAACCTGGTCAAGGCCACCAAGACGGTCCGCGCCGGACTGCTGGAAGCAGCAGCCAAGTAAAGCCCACGTAGTACATACGAAAGCGGCCGGTCGCCTCGAAAGGTGACCGGCCGCCGTCGTTGTTAATCATCGGTTGGAACCGATTCTCAGGACTCCCAGAGGATTTCGTCGTCCACTACGCCGTCCTCGTCTGCCGCGACCACCAGGAGTTCGTCGGTGAAGTGCGAGCCCAAGGTGAAATCGAGGACGAAGTAGCGCTCTGGTTGGCCCGGGTAGATCGCCACATGGCCAAGCTTGAGGGCCTTGAGGAAGACGTCTTTGGTGAGCTGCGCCTTGTCTCGGACGCCGAACACCGCCTCCAGCTGCTCTTCCTTGAGCTGCGTGGAGTGGAAGTGGAGGAACTGCTGGGAGTTGGTGCCGTCCTGGTCCAGCTCCTCGGCAATCATGTCCCGGACCTGGTCCACCAACTCGGGGAGGTAGCCCAGGCGGTAGTCCACCTTGTGGAGTGCCTTCTCGTCGAAGTGGTCATGTGCCGTGACGTTCAAGTCCAGTTCGAGGGGATTTCCGGCGAGCTCGTGCGAAGCCACGTAACAGTGCTCCCGCCCGTGGTTGAGCTCGATTTCCCCAAAATGTTTGCTCGCTACCTTGCTCATGTCTTCAAGATAGTCCCAAACAAGCGGCGTGTTCCAGCATCTTGGAAGATTTCAGGCGCGTGGTTTGGGCGTTGACTTTTGGGTCACTTTGGGCGTAGTCGCGGTGGCGCCGGCCCGGACTGCTGCAGTGCTCCCGCGAAGCGTGTCGGCCAGCAGTTCCGTGAAAAGCTGCACTTGCGCGGTGCGCTTTTCGTTGATGAGCAGGGCGAACACGTTGCGGGCAAGCCGGATGTCCGGCACGTCCAGAACCACGACGCCGGGAGGCCGGTGCCGCAGTGCCAGTTCCGGTACCAGCGCGGCGCCGAGGCCCGCGGCAGCCATCTCGAGGCTGGCGTGGAAGTCGTCGCTGTAGGCGACGACGCGCGGGTGCAGATTGCAGCTGGCAAACAGCCGTTCGATCACGACGGCGTCGCTGGTGCCCGGGTGGTGGATGATCCAAGGCATGTCGGAGAGTTGCGAGGCCTGCATTTCGGCTTCTTCCCGGATACCCCAGGACGCGGGGAGCACCACCCGGAAGTCGTCGTCGCCGATCCACTGCCGTTCCAAGGTGTGTGGCCACGCGAGCCCGGACTGGCCCACCTGGTATACGAGCGCCAGATCCAGTTCGCCGCCGCTGCGTAGGCCTTGGATGGTCTGGGCAGGCTCGGCCACCCACACGCGCAGTTCGATGCCAAGTTTGTTCCAGCGCGGGTTCCGCAGGATGTCCGGCAGCACGTAGGTGGCCAGGCTCGGGAAGATGCCAAGCCGCAGTTCCTGGGCGGGGGAGTCCGTGCTCCGCGATGCGGCCGCCAACAGGGTCTCGACGTCGGTGAGGACCTTGGACGCATGGCGCACCATGGTGAGGGCGGCTTCGGTGGGAACCACACTGCGTGCGGAACGGTGGAAGAGTTCGACGCCGGTGTCCCGTTCCAGCGCTGCCATCTGTTGGGATACGGCCGACGCGGTATAGCCGAGCCGCGTGGCGGCGGCCGCGAAGGAGCCAAGTCGGGTGACCTCAAGCAGCGTCCGCAGGTGGAGAAGGTTGACCATCAGTGATCCTTAGGCTCGATGCCGGCCGAAATCCGTGCCCAGCCAGCATAGCTGTGTGAATTCCGTCTCCGCTCCTGCTGTTGCTGTGCCTGCCTGGCCCTTTGGAGTGTGGCGGGCGACTCATGAAACAGGGTTTGCAGGATGCCGCGACACGCCGGGATCCACGCGACACGCGGACGATTAAATGTGGCTAAGTAGTCCACAGGGTGTGGATTACGTCTCCGGATTTGGCGGATTCACGGACATTTTTACCCCCTTTGCCTGTGGACTACCGGTGCGTAAAATGACATACTTGTAATACATCATCTTGGGGTTCCGCTGAGGCGCTTGCACTACATGTAGTATCGATTTACGGATTGAGCGGGAAACCAGCACAAGACATGAATAGAGCGTTTGGCTGCCTTGGCGGCCAGTGGGCCAGCATCGGAGTCGGAACCAGTTCCGGTCGGGGCCTGCCAATACGAAGAGCAAAGACTTCAACAAAGGGGACAGGGATCATGACTGTTACGGTTTACACGAAACCGGCCTGTGTTCAGTGCAACGCAACGTACCGTGCACTCGACAAGAAGGGCATCGCCTACCAGAGCGTTGACATCTCCCAGGATGCCGAGGCCCTCGAGCGCCTGAAGGCCCTTGGATACATGCAGGCTCCCGTCGTGGTGACCGAGCGGGACCACTGGTCAGGATTCCGTCCGGACAAGATCGAAGAGCTGGCACTGGCTGCCGCTTCTGTGGCCTAGTTTTTCAGGACTCCGCCACAACAACAAAGTATTCCAATGTAGTCGAGGTGACTCCCATGGCAGCGCTGGCAACAGCACTTGCTCAAGCAACGGCTGAGGCTGTCAGCACGCGGAGTCACCTGATCTACTTTTCCTCCACATCTGAGAACACCAAGCGCTTCGTCCAGAAGCTCGGCGTCGACGCGGCACGCATCCCGCTCCATGCCAAGGACGCGCCGCTGCTCGCACTGGAACCCTTCGTCCTTGTGCTGCCCACCTATGGCGGTACGAATGGCGAAGGATCGGTGCCCAAGCAAGTCATCAGGTTTCTGAACAACCCGCAGAACAGGGAACTGATCCGCGGCGTAATCGGAGCAGGAAACACCAACTTCGCGGAAAACTACTGCATGGCGGGAGACATCATCGCCACCAAATGCCGGGTTCCGCTTCTTTATCGATTCGAACTCATGGGGACTCCGGAAGATGTTGACCGGGTCAATCAAGGATTGGAAAAGTTTTGGACACGACTGTCGCAGATACAGAAGTAACCAAGGGCGCTATGGACGCCGCCAAGGTCAAGAAGCCATTGCCGGAGGCCTACAAGGGCCTTGGCTACCATGAGCTCAACGCCATGTTGAACCTCTACGGTCCGAACGGAGAAATCCAGTTCGACGCCGACCGTGAGGCCGCGCACCAGTACTTCCTGCAGCACGTGAACAACAACACCGTTTTCTTCCACGACCTGGAAGAGAAGCTGGACTACCTGGTCAAGAACCAGTACTACGAGCGCGAGACGCTCGATCAGTACACGATGAACTTCATCCGTGACTTGTTCAACCGCGCCTACAAGAAGAAGTTCCGCTTCGAGACTTTCCTTGGCGCCTTCAAGTTCTACACCTCCTACACGCTGAAGACGTTCGACGGCAAGCGTTTCCTGGAGCGCTACGAGGACCGCGTTTGCATGGTCGCCTTGCACCTTGCCCGCGGCAACGAGGAACTTGCCAGCCGCCTTGTCGATGAAATCATCGACGGCCGTTTCCAGCCCGCCACGCCCACCTTCCTCAACGCCGGCAAGGCCCAGCGCGGCGAATTGGTCTCCTGCTTTCTGTTGCGCATCGAAGACAACATGGAATCGATCGCCCGCGGCATCAACTCGGCGCTGCAGCTATCCAAGCGCGGCGGCGGCGTGGCCCTCTCGCTGACCAACATCCGTGAGCACGGCGCCCCGATCAAGCAGATCGAGAACCAGTCCTCGGGCGTCATCCCGGTCATGAAGCTCCTCGAAGACAGCTTCTCCTACGCCAACCAGCTCGGTGCCCGCCAGGGTGCGGGTGCCGTGTACCTGCACGCCCACCACCCGGACATCTACCGCTTCCTGGACACCAAGCGTGAAAACGCCGACGAGAAGATCCGCATCAAGACGCTGTCCCTCGGCGTCGTGGTCCCGGACATCACGTTCGAGCTGGCCAAGAAGAACGAGGACATGTACCTCTTCTCCCCGTACGACGTCGAACGCGTCTACGGCGTCCCGTTCTCCGACATCTCGGTCACCGAGAAGTACTACGAGATGGTGGACGACTCCCGGATCAAGAAGACCAAGATCAGCGCCCGCGAGTTCTTCCAGACCCTTGCGGAGATCCAGTTCGAGTCCGGCTACCCGTACATCATGTTCGAGGACACCGTGAACCGGGCCAACCCGATCGCCGGCAAGATCACCATGAGCAACCTGTGCTCGGAGATCCTGCAGGTTTCCACGCCGTCCATCTACGCCGAGGACCTTAGCTACGAGACGGTCGGCAAGGACATCTCCTGCAACCTTGGTTCGATGAACATCGCCAAGACCATGGATTCCCCGGACTTCGGCCTGTCGATCGAGACGTCCATCCGTGCCCTCAGCGCGGTGTCGGACATGTCCTACATCAACTCGGTGCCGTCCATCGCGCAGGGCAACGCCCAGAGCCACGCAATTGGCCTTGGCCAAATGAACCTGCACGGCTACCTTGCCCGCGAGCATGTCCACTACGGTTCCGAAGAGGGCCTGGACTTCACCAACATCTACTTCTACACGGTGCTGTTCCATGCACTGCGTGCCTCGAACCGGTTGGCCATCGAGACCGGCCAGTCCTTCGGGGGCTTCGAGAACTCCACGTACGCAAGCGGCGAGTTCTTCAACAAGTACACCGAGCAGGAATGGGCCCCGGAAACTGAGCGCGTTCGCGAGCTCTTCGCCGGCATCCACATCCCCACCCAGGATGACTGGCGTGAGCTGAAGGCCTCGGTCATGGAGCACGGCATCTACAACCAGAACCTGCAGGCCGTACCGCCCACGGGTTCCATCAGCTACATCAACAACTCGACATCGTCGATCCACCCGGTGGCCGCCAAGATCGAAATCCGCAAGGAAGGCAAGATCGGCCGCGTCTACTACCCGGCTCCGTACCTCGACAACGACAACCTGGAGTACTACCAGGACGCCTACGAGATCGGCTACGAGAAGATCATCGACACCTACGCGGCCGCCACGCAGCATGTGGACCAGGGCCTGTCCCTGACCCTGTTCTTCAAGGACACCGCCACCACGCGTGACATCAACAAGGCGCAGATCTACGCATGGCGCAAGGGCATCAAGACGCTCTACTACATTCGCCTCCGCCAGCTCGCGCTGGAAGGGACCGAAGTTGAGGGCTGCGTTTCCTGCATGCTGTAACTGATAACGGTTGTTTATTTGCGGCAGCCGCCGCGCCTCAAAACTGAAGAGCACGACGCCGGGTGAGCGCCCGGCGTCGTACGCTTACCTTAAAGAACACATACGTTAAGGGGACGAAATGACCGAGAAGGTCAAGCTGCTTAGCCACGTCGAAGCGATCAACTGGAACCGCATCCAGGATGACAAGGACGTGGAGGTCTGGAACCGCCTGGTCAACAACTTCTGGCTGCCGGAGAAGGTGCCGCTGTCCAACGACGTCCAGTCCTGGCACACCCTGACCCCGGACGAGCAGCAGCTCACCATGCGCGTCTTCACGGGCCTGACCCTGTTGGACACCATCCAGGGCACCGTAGGCGCCGTGTCCCTGATTCCGGATGCCATCACCCCGCATGAAGAGGCCGTGTACACCAACATCGCCTTCATGGAGTCGGTGCACGCGAAGTCCTACTCGTCGATTTTCTCGACCCTGTGCTCCACCAAGGAGATTGACGACGCCTTCCGCTGGTCCCTCGAGAATGAGAACCTGCAGAAGAAGGCCCAGATCGTCATGGACTACTACCGGGGCGACGATCCCCTCAAGCGCAAGGTCGCTTCCACGCTGCTGGAATCGTTCCTGTTCTACTCCGGCTTCTACCTTCCGATGTATTGGTCTTCCCGTGCCAAGCTGACGAACACGGCAGACCTCATCCGACTGATCATCCGCGACGAAGCCGTGCACGGTTACTACATCGGCTACAAGTTCCAGAAGGGCCTGGAAAAGGTCTCCGAGGAACGGCGCCAGGAAATCAAGGACTACACGTTCGAGCTGCTGTTCGAGCTGTACGAAAACGAAGTCCAGTACACCCACGACCTTTACGACGGCGTCGGCCTGGCCGAGGACGTCAAGAAGTTCCTGCACTACAACGCCAACAAGGCCCTCATGAACCTCGGCTACGAGGCCATGTTCCCGGCTTCCGTCACCGACGTGAACCCGGCCATCCTGTCGGCCCTGTCACCTAATGCTGATGAGAACCACGACTTCTTCTCGGGCTCGGGTTCGAGCTATGTGATTGGCAAGGCTGTAAATACTGAGGATGAGGACTGGGAGTTCTAGGGCGGCGGCTGCTAGCTGCAACTCGTCCCGCATCAGATTGAGGTCAAGCTGGCCGGTTTGTCCGTTCGTTCATGCGGACATGCCGGCCAGCTTTCTTGTGCCGTAGTCGAAGAGCCCTAAGAATCACGTCTGACCGTTGTTCTCGTCCGCTGTGTCATCGTCGCCCAGAACTGAGGCGTGGCCACCCTGCGCCCTCATAGGAGCATCTGGAGGCGTGGAACCTGCGTCTCTTTCACGGGGTGTTAGTCGATCGGGCGCTTTGGATCGCGCCGCATTCGGGGAAGGGGTCGCTCATGAGAGCCGACTCGCCCGGATCGTCGGTGTCGTCGGCGGCGGGCCAGGGGTGTGCGGCCGTGAAGGAGTGCCAGTCCGGGAAGGGATCCGGGGGCAGTTGCGGTTCGGGGTGTGCGGGCGGCTCTTGGTCCGGTCGGGTGTCGGTGTTCCTGTCCGTGTCCGTGATCGGTGGGTGGTGTGGCCAGCGGGGTGGTTCCCAGTCCTGGTGTTCGCCGGGGTAGTGCCGTTGTGACGGTGATATCCATCCCGGGGGATGGTCCTTGCCGGCCGGGGTGGGTTTCCATCCGCTCCGGTGTTTGAGGCGGTGGTGTTTGGGGCAGGGCTGGCCCAGGTTGGAGATGCCGGTGGTGCCTCCGTCGGCCCAGGCCAGGAGGTGGTCGGCGTCGTTGTCCAGGGAGTGGTTGTTGCAGCCGGGGAAGGGGCACTTGCCGTCGCGGAGCCTAAGCCATTGACGCTGGGCCTTGGTGAGGCGGTAGCTGGTCCGTCCGATTTCCAGCGGGGCGCCGTCGCGGGGGTCGGTCAGGACGTGGTGGAAGGAGTCGGCGCCGTCGGTGATCAGGCGGCGGGCCATGGACGGCGGGATCGGCCCGTACCCGTCCAGCATGGCCGGTTCGTCCGTGGCGCCCAGAAGGGACAGCACCGGGGCGGTGATCAGGACCTGCGCCCCCGGGGACGGGACGCACCCTGCCCGCCCCGCTCCGGCCCCGCCCGCTCCCGTGCCGCCGGTGGCCGTGCCGCCGGTGGCCGTGCCGCCGGTGAGCGTCCCGTCGGGCATTCCGGTGGTGGTGTTGGTGAGGAGCCAGGTGGCGGTGGTGTCGGCGCGGAGCTGGGCGAGGGTCCGGGACTCGTCCGGGCCTTGGAGGGCGCGGGCGGCGGCGGTGATCCGTGCCCAGATCCCGGCAGCGGTGTCTGCGGGGAGGTGGGCGGAGAGCCATGCCATGCCGTCACGATCCGGGAGGTAGTCGACCCGCCGGTCCCCGGCTCGTTGGGCGTGGCGTTCTTCGATGCCGACGGGGTGGTGGCGTTCGCGCCAGGTGCGTGCCTTGGCCCGGAACCGGGACGGGACGAGGTCCCCGTCCGGGCACCCCCGGGCGGGGTTCGGCGCGTGGGGGTCCAGGAAGTGGGCCTCGAGGGCGGCTGCCGCGGCGGGGTCCAGGCCGCCGGTTTCTTCGACGATGATCCGGGCGTGCTGCCAGGAGATCGTCCCGGACCCAAGGGCCGTCAGGGTCAGCGGCAGCGCGGTGGTCAGGGCCTGGCATTCGGACAGGAAGGCCCCGGCGGTCCGTTCGCTGACGGTCAGGACACAGGCGACCTCGGCGATCAGGGCTAGCTCCTGGGCGGTGCGGTCCTGCGGTGAGGACGCCGGTGACGCCAGGGACCTGGCTGCGTGAACGTAGTCCGCGGCGAGCGTCGCCTTCAGCGCGGCGGTCCTGGCTTCCAACCGGGCCACTTCGGCCAGGCCGTCCAGGCAATCATCGGCCAGAGTCCTGAGCGGATCGGTGCTTTCGGAGGAATCAGCGTCCTGGGTGAAGGCGGTCAGCACGGCAACGGACGCGGCAACGGCCTCCACGGCCGCCCTGCTGTCTGCGCTGTTGTCCGCGCTCCAAGCTGTCCCTCGATCCATACCCACAGCATCGCAGGAGGCACCGACAATTTGGGGGCCGTCGCCGGGATGGGTGCCGATGGGCAGACACCTGACCGGCGCCCGGGCGGCGGACGGAGCCTTCCCACAAAATGGGGGGCCGGCGGCGTCTGGGGTAGAGAGCCCCGAGCCCCGGGCTCCAGGGACCCTCCCGCCGTCGGCCCCGTCCAACGCCGGTCCCGGAGGGCCGGCCTGTCTGTCTCAAGCCGCGGATGTGTTCCTGTATTAATTCAACATCTTTCCCGGCTCTGAGGCACGAGTGCCGCCTACTCGTTTTCCAGGTACAGCCGGCCAAACACGCGGGCAGCCCTACGTATGCAACGCGTTCCCCAACTCTTTGTCCACCCGTGCCAGCTCGGCAAGAAGCCGGGCCAGCAGCTCGGTACCGGATTGGCCACGGTTCTTGCGCCCCAGATCCTCCAATTCCTGGCACAGGGATGCAGCACCGGTGGCCCCGATGCTGGCGGCGGCGCCCTTGAGTGTGTGGGCGGCTTGTTCGAGTGCGGCCCCGCCGCCATCCTCCAATGCCTGCTGAAGGGCGGCGACGCTGGTGGGGACGCCGCGCCGGAAGGCTCCGGCAGCTGCGGGCAAGAGACCACTCCCGTCCCCCGGACCCAATTCACGAAGAACCGCGAGGCGTTCCGGATCAACAGCCGGCGCTTCGGCTTCGGGGGTTACCCCGCGGGGAACCCACCGCTTCAGGGCTTCATCCAGGGCAACCAGGTTGACTGGTTTGCTGAGGTAGTCGTCCATGCCGGCAGACAGGCAGCGCTCTCGGTCTTCGTCCTGGGCTCCGGCGGTCATGGCGATGATGGGCAGGCGCCCGGAGCGGCTCTCCTGTGCCCGAATGCTCCGGGTGGCTTCGAAGCCGTCCATGACGGGCATGTGGCAATCCATGAGCACAGCCGCATAGGAGTGGGCGGCGATAGCGGAGACAGCCTCGGCGCCATCGGCAACCACCTCTGCTTGGTAGCCGAGTTTGGCAACCATTTCGCAGGCGACGAGCTGGTTGACTTCATTGTCCTCCACCACAAGGATCCGGCCCCGGGAAGGCCTGTCCGGCATCGGAGGCCGCGCCGGTGAGGACGCTGGCTCGCTCGCCGGGTTGCCCGCCACCAGTCGCATAAGACGGTCGTAGAGTTCGGAGCCGCGTACGGGTTTCGTGAGCCATTCGCTGATTCCCGCCTCAGTCATATCGGCCTTGGATACCTGGGACGCGGACGTCAGCATCATGAGGCGGACTCCCCGCAGCGCGGGATCGCTGTGGAGTGCGTGAGCAAGCTCGAGGCCGTCCATGTCCGGCATGCACATGTCCAGCACTGCGACGTCGAAGGGTTGCCCGGCGGCGGCTGCCGTCCGTGACCGGTCGAGGGCTGTGTGCGCGTCGGCCACCGCGTCCGGCCGCAGTCCCCACGTGTTCAACTGCGATTCCAACACGAACCTATTGGTGGCATTGTCGTCGACCACCAGCACACGCAGGCCCGTCAGCAGGCCCGGGACCGGAGCTGCGGCAAGGCGCCCGCGTTCCTTAGCTAGCGGCAATCGGATAGAGAACCAGAACGTGCTTCCCTCTCCCGGGGTACTGGTCACACCGATATCCCCGCCCATCACTTCCGTCAGACGCCGGCATATGGCCAATCCCAGCCCGGTTCCACCGTACCGACGCGTGGTGGAGGCGTCCGCTTGGGAGAACGAATCGAACAAGCGCAGATGATCCGCGGTATCGATACCGATACCGGTATCACTGACCTCGAACCGCACTAGCGCGGTTCTTCCGTCCTGGTCCGCGACGTTCACCCGGATCGCGACCTCACCGGACGCGGTGAACTTTACGGCGTTCGAAGCCAGGTTCAGCAGGATCTGCCGGATCCGGCCTGCATCACCGGCTAGCTGTGCGGGAACATCGGGATGGCAGTACGCGATGAGTTCCAGGCCTTTGCCCTGTGCGGCTTCGGCCAGGAGCGCTGCAACTTCCTCCATCAGGTACTGCGGATCGAAGGAGGT
The DNA here is from genome assembly GCF_044358315.1 of Arthrobacter sp. FW306-04-A. Lineage (GTDB taxonomy): Bacteria > Actinomycetota > Actinomycetes > Actinomycetales > Micrococcaceae > Arthrobacter. The sequence continues at coordinate 2,559,628 of NZ_CP084559.1, read as the reverse complement.
GATGTCCAGGTCGATTTTCCCAGCTTCCAACTTCGAGAAATCGAGGATGTCGTTAATCAGGGTCAACAAGGCTCCGGCAGCCGTCTGAACCCCTTCGGCGTACTTCCGTTGCGCTTCATCCAAAGGTGTGTCCAGCAGAAGCGTAGTCAGGCCCATGACTCCGTTCATAGGTGTGCGGATCTCGTGGCTCACCGTCGCCAGGAACTCGGACTTCAACCTGCTCGATTCCAAGGCAGCCTCCCGGGCAGCCCGTAACTCGGCTTCAGCGGCCCGCCGCGCGGTGATGTCCTGTCCGATGGTCGCAATTCCGATGACTCCGTGTTCGCCGCGGATCGGGGAGACCGTCAAGGACACGGGCACGATGGACCCGTCCTTTCGCACCCGGTCTGTCTCGAAGCTACGGGGCTGTCCGCCATTCAGGACAGCGGCCAGCACCTCGTCCTCCGCCTGGAGGTGGTCCGGAATGAGGAGCCGGACGTTCTGCCCGGTCGCCTCAGCGGCAGTGTATCCGTAAAGCTTTTCGGCACCAGGGTTCCAGCTGGCGATGCGGCCCTCGGGAGTCATACCAATGATCGCGTCAGCCGAGGACTCAACGATGGCGGCCAGACCCTCCACTTGGGCGAGCGCCTCCCGCGCCTGGTCCCGGGCGAGCTGGCGGGAAGTAACGTCGCGGAAACTCCAGACCCGTCCCACGATCTCATCCCCGACCAGTTGGGGCCGGGAATACCGCTCAAACGTCCGCCCGTCACGGAATTCCAACATATCCAGGCTCTCCGCCCCTGGATCGGCGTAGAGTTCCTGGACCTTGCCTATGAAGCCGTCGGGATCCGTGAGCTGATCCAGGACGAAAGCCAACAGCCTGCCGTCGTCGTGGGACTCCAGGAGGTCCGCGGGGATGCCCCACAGTACGGCGAACCGCTCGTTCGCGCCCGCAATTGTCCCGTCTGCCGCGACAACCAGAATGCCGTCCGCTGTGGACTCCAGGGTGGCACTGAGTAAAGAGAGTGCATCACGGAGTTCCGCCTCAACGCGGCCGCGGTCACTTACTTCGCGGATGGAGGCGACGAGCTGCATGCCGGGTCCGACGCCGAGGGGAGCGAAGCTGACCTCAATGGGAAACTCGCTGCCGTCACGGTTACGGCCGAACAGTTTCAGTTCAGTCCCCGCCCGGCGTATGCCCGGATTGCCGGCAAAGAGGTCTCGGATGGTGCCACCGCGGCCCTTGAACCGCGCCGGAAGCAGCATTTCATAGTGCTTTCCAAGCAGTTGGCTACGCGAATAGCCGAAGAGTTGCTCTGTGTAGGCATTGCCGAACGTGATCTGCCCGTCCTCGTCGATCACCAGCAATGCGTCGGGTACTGCCTCAACGAGGCCCATATAAGAGCCGACGCGATCCAGTGGCCGCATTTCGTTTGTCATTTCGGCCCCCAGAGCTGAATAGATGACAAGCCCGCCCACATCCGCGGACGCCTGGGTGTGCCGGTGTGGCCCTCCCCACGGACAGATTATCCGGGAACCGACCCGAAAGCATCACAAAATTGCCATGTACTTCCGACGCCGTCGCGAGCCGCCGTACGTCGCAGCCCGGTTCCCTCAGCGGTGCCGAAGATCTGCTTTGCCCGCGCTTTTCACATCCACCGCTGCCGCTTCGGGAAGGGGATCCGGTCCAGGTCGTTTGCGGCCACGACGACGGCCCCGCCGGACCGCGTCCGTGCCTGCTCCTCGAGCAGGCTGACGTCCGTGTAACGTGACGAGAAGTGGGTAAGAATGAGCATGCCCGCTTCGGCGGTGGCAGCCAACGCCCCCGCCTGCCCAGCGGTGAGGTGGCGGTATTGCGCGGCGAGGTCGCCGTCGTCGTCGCTGAAAGTGGACTCAGCCACGAGAAGGTCGGCACCCTCGGCAAGTTCCTCAGCGCCTGCGCATGGCGCCGTGTCCATCACGAAGGCGAAGCGCTGTCCGGGCCTAGGCACGCTCACGTCTTCCAAGCGCACGCCGCCCAGACTCCCGTCCTGCTGCAGGAGGCTGACATCCGATCCGGTAATCCCGGCCGCCGCAAGCCGCTCCGGCAGGAGGCTGCGGCCGTCGGGCTCGACAACCCTATAGCCGCATGTCTCGATTCGATGGAGTAGCGGGCGCACCTCTACTCCTGCGGCGATAGGCCCGGCGCCCCCGTGCGGATGAAGCCGAAGGTCGATCCCGGGACTGGCAACGGCCACGAGGGCGCGGATCATGTCCTCGCCGGACGCGGGATAGTGCAAGTGGATTGGACGCTCCACACGGTCCAGGGCCATGCGCGAAAGCACGCCCGGCAGCCCGAAACAGTGGTCGCCGTGGACATGGGTAACACAGATACGCGTGATCTGGCTGGCCGAGACACCAGCCTGGATCATCTGCCGCTGCGTACCTTCTCCGGGGTCGAAGAGCAAGCCCTCGCCATCCCAATGGAGCACATATCCGTTGTGGTTGCGGGTCCTGGTCGGGACCTGGGAGGCGGTGCCGAGAACCACAAATTCACGCATGGAACTGAGTGTCTCATTACTTGGCGGCTACACCCATCATCTTGCGCGCGGCGTAGTGCCCTTGCCGGGTGAAGGTCTTGGGAGGAAGATATGCGGCAAACTCAGGAGGCCTTTCGTGACGCAGCTTGGCAAATTTGAGAAGTACCTAGTCGAGGAATTCTTCGACGACTACCGTGCCGGAGACATGTCCCACGGTGCGTTCGTTCGTCGGGTGGCCTTCATTACCGGGAGCATGGCCGCGGCTTCTTCAGCGATGCTGCAGCTCGGCTGTACAACCGACGAAATCCCGCGTACCACGGACCCGATGCCAAGTCCCAGGGCTTCGTCAGACCGGCTGCCGGGGGACGCGGACTCAGGCGGGGTAGCCGGAGGGCTAGTTCCGGGGGCGAAGAGTCCGCTCTCCGTCCCGGAAGGCGCGTCCGGCTTGGTGACGGCCACCGTACGGTTCCCCGCCGCCGGGACCGAGATCAGCGCCTACCTCGCCAGGCCTGAGGGGGCCGATGCGGGGCCGGCGGTGCTCGTCTGCCACGAGAACCGCGGACTTACCCCGCATATCCAGGACGTGGCGCGCCGTTTTGCCAGGGCCGGATATGTCGCCTTGGCGCCGGATCTCCTGAGCCGGGAGGGAGGTACGCCGAGCCTGGATGCCGACGCCGTCCCCGGAGCGCTGACGCGGGCAGGGGCCGAGCGACACGTTTCAGACTTTTCCGCGGGTTTCGACTACCTCCGGTCATTGGATTTCGTGGACGGCGAGCGGATCGCGATGAACGGCTACTGCTTCGGCGGCGGCATCACCTGGCAGGCCGCGACCGGGATACCCCGACTGAAAGCCACAGCGGCTTTCTATGGCCCCGCACCCGACCTGGAAAAGGTTCCGTCCATCAAACCGGCCGTCTTTGGCGTCTATGCCGAACTCGACCAGCGCATCACCGGCGCAATGCCTGCACTTCGGGATGCGCTCGCAGCCACCGAGGTTCGCCACAAGCTCACTGTCTATCCCGGCGTCGACCACGCCTTCCACAACGACACGAGCCAGCGTTACAACCAAACCCAGGCCACTGCAGCCTGGCAGGACACGCTTTCGTGGTTCGGTGAGTACGTCTGACCAGACACTATTGCGAAAGAATGTTCGCATGAGTGACCCGGGTGAGTTCATCGATGAGGCGCTACGCCGTGAGAGCTCTTGGATCCGTGCAGAGGAGGCGCAGACGCGCCTGGGAAAAGGGCTCCGCTACTACGGAACCTCGATCGGTGCCATCCGTGGAACGGTCCGCGACACCCTCCGCCGCTACGCGCAACTCACGCATGATGAGGTCACCGCCTTGAGCTCGGAATTGTGGGAGCCTGCCATTTTCGAGCGCCGGTTCGCGGCAATCGTCTTGCTGCAGTCCAACGTCCATCTGCTGACGAATACCGACCTGACGCGTCTTGAGGGTTTTGTCCGTGAAGGAAGGCTGCGCGAACTGGTCGATCCGCTAGCGGTAGACGTGATCGGACCTTTGATTGCCGGGCTGGAAGGGCAGGCCAGGGCGCGGGCGGGCAGCGTTCTGGATCGTTGGGTGCGGGAGCGTGACGAGTGGCTGTGCCGCGCCGCCCTGATGTCACCGCTGAGGGAGCTCCGTGCCGGCGGAGGCGACTGGGACGCTTTTGTACGCCACGCCACGACGGGGCTCGACGCCGCTCAAGCGGGCGGTGAAGCGGAGGTTATCAGGGAGGCGATTTCCGCCGTGCTGGCCGAGGTTTCCAAGCGCCGGCCAGAGCTGCAATTCCCCTCGTCAGTCGCCTGACCCGTTTACCCGAGCGCCTGCGCCAGTGTTTTGACCGACGTGGTCAGTGTGGGATCGGTTCGTCAGCCAGTTCCGCCTCGAGGAGCTCGATGCTCGGCAGGCTTGAAGCGAGCTCCTCTGGCAACGATTCAATGATTTTGCTTTGCCATTCCGAGACACCGATGGGCAGGTTGATTCCCCGCAGCGCGTACTCGGCCACCACATTGTTCTTCTCCTTGCAGAGCAGGAGGCCGATGGTCGGCTTGTCATCGGGATGCGCCAGCAGATCGTCCACGGCGGACATGTACATGCCTAGCTGGCCGACAAATCCGGGTTCGAACTTCACGGCCTTGAGCTCGATCACAACATAGCAACGGAGCTTCAAGTGATAGAAGAGGAGATCGGCGAAGAACTCATCGCCGTTGATCTCCAACCGGACTTGCTCGCCGACGAAGGCGAAACCTTGGCCCAGTTCCAGGAGGAACTTCTCCACATGCTGCACGAGTTGAAGCTCCAGTTCCCGCTCGCTCCGGCGGTCAGTCATCGCGACGAAGTCGAAAACGTATGGGTCCCTGGTGGCTTGTTGAGCAAGGTCCGAGTCCGCCGGCATCATGGTGGCCTTGAAGTTGGTAATCGCTTGCCCGGAGCGCTCATGGAGGCGGGTTTCAATCTGATGGGCAAGAACGTTGCGCGACCATCCGTGTTCGACGGCGGCCGCTGCGTACCAGAGGCGGGTCGCGGCGTCGTCGAGCTTCTCAAGCAGTGCGATCTGGTGGTACCAGGGCAATGTTGCAAGCGGCGCTTGCAACATTGGGAACTCCGGCCAAGCTTGCGCGAAAGTCTTCATGTAGCGAAGGTTCCTTGGCGAGAATCCCTTCGAACCAGGAAACCGGGATTGTATGTCCGCCGATAGTCGGGTGACGACTTTCGAGCCCCAGCCTTGCTCGGATTCCCGTTGTGCCAGTTGCCGGCCGATGGACCAATAGGAGGCGAGCAACGCCCTGTTGGCTGCGGAGATGGCCCGTGAACGTCCCGTGCTGACTTCCTTGGAGACACTTGCGAGCAGCTCGGGGTACCAGTCCGGCATCGAGGTGCGCGCCGGCGGAGCCGCGAACGACGCCGCTGCTGCCGCCGACGTCGCGGTTTGTTCCGGTCTCAGTTCTTGACTTTGCACTGGCGATCCCTCTTTTATGGCGACCATGTACGTCGATGTGGTTCGGCGACAATTTCGTCAAACGTATGGGAGAGGACTGACAATTCATGAGCTGCGACCTGCCACCGCCCGGCTAATTGGATGGGCCACCTGCAAGCTGTTCCCACGGCAGCCCAACACTCGTAATCTGATCCTGGGAGGTGGTTCCTGTGGAAGCAGCCCAGGGAGATCGGATCATCATTCATGGCAGAACCGTCGGGGCATCCGACCGGCATGGCGAGATTATAGAAGTCCGCGGTGCCAATGGCGCGCCGCCGTACTTCGTTCGCTTTGACGACGGGCACGAGACCATTTTGTATCCGGGTGGCGACTTCACCGTCGACCACACGGGAAGGGCAACCTAACCCCGGATCGTCCGTCTTCACGGGTGAGATAAGGTAAGACTTCCCCTTTGGGGGCAGTCCTCCTGGCCCGCGCCCTTGCCGGGCTTGCTGTCTGCTTGGTCATTTGCCGTCGACGTCGGACGGCTGTGGCGCAGACGATACAGTGGTCTGAGTTCCACTACCGGACCGGCGAAAGGGCAGGCGTTGAGTATTGAACTTCCGGACCTTGCGGAAGGCGACTTCTACTACGAATCGCTCGGAGATGGGCGGTTTCGCTCCACGATTCACGCCCAGGGCGCGTGGAATCCGCACGAGCAGCACATGGCGCCGGCCTCGGGGATCCTGGCTGATGCCTTGCTCCGCCATGAGCCCCGCGACGACGTCCGCATGGCGCGCCTCAGCTACGAAATCCTGGGACTGATCCCGGGCGGCGAGTTCGAGATCACCACCAGCACGCTCCGCCCCGGCCGGACGATTGAACTGATCCAGGCGGAACTCGCGGCGGCAGGCCGCGTGGCCATCCGGGCCACCGCCTGGCGGATGGCCACCAGCGACACGAGTGCAGTGGCCGCGATAGAAGACGTGGCCATGCCGGCCCCGGATGAATGCAAACCCTGGGACGGTTCGAACGTGTGGCCCGGCGGCTACATCCGGTCCCTGGAAATGCGGATCGCGGAAGGACACCGGGCAGGCTCGGGCAAAGTCTGGATCCGAACCGAGCACCCGCTGACTGATGCGGCCGACAGCCGCGATCTCGCGAGGCTCGTGGGACTCGTGGACACTGCCAACGGCATCGCCGCCCGCGTTTCACCCGGGAAGAACAGCTACGTCTTCCCCAACCTCGATCTCCAAGTCCACATGTACCGTGAACCCGCGGGGGAATGGCTGGGCTTGGACAACATGGTCTCCTTCGGGAATGACGGCATCGGCCTCACCTCCACGGTGCTCCACGACATCAGCGGCCCTTTCGGCCGCGCGGAGCAGATCCTCACCCTGAGGAAGGGCTGATGGCCGAGGAATCCGCCGAAGCGCACCACACGCTGACGGTAGTGCGGCAGGAAGAATCGCTCGGCGTCGCTGACGACCTGGATTTCGGGATCGAGCTCCTGAACCGGGCCCGACGGGGGCAGTTGGCGCCAACGCTCCGCTTGTACCGGCCCCGCCCCACGGTGGCGTTCGGGCAACGCGACGCCAAATTGCCAGGATTCCAAGCCGCATCCGAGGCTTGCCGGGACCTGGGGTTCGAACCACTGATCCGCAAGGCAGGGGGAAGGGCTGCGGCCTACCATCGCGGCACCTTGGTGATAGACCACGTTGAGCCCCACGCAGACGCCATTGCCGGAGCCAAGGCCCGTTTTTCATTCTTTGGCGGGCTCCTCGCGGGCGCACTCCGTCGCGTAGGCGTGCAAGCCGCCGTCGGGGAGATTCCGGGCGAGTATTGCCCGGGTGAGTTCAGCGTCCACGGCTTGGACCCGGATTTTCCGGCACACCAGATCAAGCTGATCGGCACCGCCCAGAGGGTAGTCTCCGGGGGATGGCTGTTCAGCTCGGTGATCGTCGTCGAGAACTCGGCGCCCATCCGCGAAGTCCTCACAGCCAGTTATGAAGCCCTCGGCTTGGAATGGGACCCTGCCACCGCCGGGGCCGCCAACGACCTCCTGCCGCAGCTGGACGTACCCACTGTGGTAGACGGCGTCGTCGGGGCTTACGCAGAGTACGCGGAACTGATCGACGGCGATTTCCAGAGCCTGCTCCCGATGTCGAGCACCCGTACGCCGTTGTAGACCGATACCGCCAGGACTACGCTTGAGGCCACAACCACGTGGTCCCGGGCGCTGCCTTCCACCCGGACCCGGGATGTGCCGCCCTCCTGAAGCGAGGTAGAGCAATGGACAAGAAGCCGCCCGTTGTCCACGATTCCGACGCGGAGCTCACAGTCGGTCCGCCCAAACGATCGGCCGCGGGCCTGCCCAGCCTGGTTGAATCGTTGCCGCATTCGTTGGGTCAAATGGGCCCGTCCCGCATGTGGAAGTCCCTGCGCGCGTTGAACCAGAAAGACGGCTTCGACTGCATGAGTTGCGCGTGGCCCGATCCTCCAGAGCGGAAGCTGGCCGAGTTCTGCGAAAACGGTGCCAAGGCCGTCGGGTGGGAGGCAGATCCGCTCAAAGTTCCGTCCGATTTCTGGGACGGGAACGACGTCGAATCCCTCGCCCAGCGCTCGGAATACTGGCTGGGACAGCAGGGCCGGCTGGTGGAACCCGTCTACAAACCGGCAGGTGCGGGCCACTACCGTCCCATCAGCTGGGACAATGCGTTCCGGATTGTGGCCCGTGAACTGAACGCGCTGGATTCGCCGGATGAGGCCACGTTCTACACGAGCGGACGGACGAGCAACGAAGCCGCGTTTGTCTACCAGCTCTTCGTGCGTGCCTTCGGGACCAACAACCTGCCCGATTGCTCCAACATGTGCCATGAGTCCACTGGACTGGCCCTCGGCGAGACGCTGGGCGTGGGCAAGTCCGCGGTCACCTATACCGACTTCGCCAAGGCGGATTTGATCATCATCATGGGCCAGAATCCAGGGACCTGCCATCCCAGGATGCTCACGGCCCTGGAAGAGGCCAAGCTCGCAGGTGCCAGCATTGTCGCCGTGAACCCGCTTCCGGAGGCCGGGCTCATCAACTTCAAGAACCCGCAACGTCCCCGCGGCCTGGTAGGCAAAGGAACGGACCTGGCAGACCAGTTCATGCAGATCCGTCTCGCAGGGGATATGGCGTTGCTGCAGGCTGTTTCCAAGCGGGTCGTGGAAGCAGAAGAAGCGGCACCCGGGGCCGTCCTGGACCACGCGTTCATCGAGGAGCACTGCCAGGGGCTCGCAGAGTTCAAAGCACACGTTGCATCCTTGGAGGAACGGGACGTCCTTGCCGCAACGGGCCTGAGGACCGCGGAAATCGACGAGCTTGCTTCCCGCTACCTGCGTGCCGAAAAAGTCATCATCACTTGGGCCATGGGCTTGACGCAGCACAAGAAGGCCGTGGCAACCATCAAGGAAATCGTCAACCTGCTCTTGCTCCGGGGAAACATCGGCAAACCCGGCGCCGGCCCGTCACCGATCCGGGGCCACAGCAACGTCCAAGGCGACCGCACCATGGGCATTTGGGAGAAGATGCCCGAGCCGTTCCTCAACGCCCTGCAGCGCGAATTCGGGTTCAACCCACCGCGGCAGCCCGGCGCCGATTCCGTGGACAGCATCCGAGGCATGCGGGACGGGCGGATCAAGGTACTCGTCGCGCTCGGTGGAAACCTGGTCCACGCGATGTCGGACACCACCGCGGCTGAAGCCGCGGTCCGCAAGACCCGGTTGTCCGTCCAGATTTCCACGAAGCTCAACCGTTCCCACGCCGTGGTGGGAGAGCAGGCGCTGATCCTGCCGACGATGGGCCGGACGGAAATAGACCGCCAGGCCAGCGGCGAGCAGTTTGTCACTGTAGAAGACACAGTCTGCGCCGTTCACCGTTCGGCGGGCAGGCTGGAACCGATCTCCGACAAGGTCCTGTCCGAAGTGGCGATCGTCTGCCGCATGGCCCGCGCGGTACTCGGCGACCGAGTTCCCGTTGACTGGCCGGGTTTCGAAAGAAATTACGATTCCATTCGTGAGCACATTTCCCACGTGGTGCCGGGTTTCGAGAACTTCAACCAGAAGGCACGGAACCGCGACGGTTTCGTCCTGCCGCATGGTCCAAGGGACGAACGGAAGTTTCCCACCGCCACAGGGAAGGCAATTTTCACCGTCAATGACCTTGAGACAATCCAGGTCCCGCCGGGGCGCCTGCTGCTCCAGACAGTCCGCGCCCACGACCAATTCAACACGACCACCTACAGCATGAACGACCGCTACCGGGGCGTGAAGAAGGGCCGCCTTGTGCTTTTTGCCCACCGTGACGACCTGGCCGATCTGGGCCTCGCCGACGGCGGCTATGTGGACGTCCACAGCGAGGCCGACGACGGCGTGGACAGGGTTCTGCGCCAGTTGCGGTTGATCGCGTACCCCACAGCCCGTGGATGCGTGACGGCCTACTACCCGGAGGCGAATGTCCTGGTCCCGTTGGATTCAACCGCCGAAGGCAGCAATACGCCGGCCTCCAAGTCTGTGGTGGTGCGCCTGGAACCAGCCGCACCACCGGACTTCGGCGCCAGCGCCCACTAGCGTTCCCACACGGGGCGACGCGCCTAGTGCCCCCGCGCGATCCATTCCCCAAGCTGGGGCGCCTCGGCTCCAACGGTGGTGGCGTCACCGTGGCCGGTCAACACCAGGGTATCTTCCGGCAACGTCAGGATCTTGGAGCGGATTGAGTCGATGATCGTGGGGAAATCGCTATAGGAACGCCCGGTGGCTCCCGGTCCGCCCTGGAACAGTGTGTCGCCACTGAAAAGGGTTCCTTCGCTTTCCAGATGGAAGGACACGGAACCGGGGGAGTGACCTGGTGTGTGGATGGCCCTTAGCCGGGTCCCTGCGACCTCAAAGATCTCGCCGTCGTTGATGTCGGCGTCGGGATCGGCATCAGGGTAAACCGCCTTCCAGAGCATCCAGTCGTCTCGGTGCAAGTGGACCGGCGCGTGGACGATGTCCCGGAAAGCTCCAGCGGAGCGGATGTGGTCGTCGTGGCCATGGGTGAGGAGGATGGCTTTGACCGTGCGGTCACCGATCGCCGCCGTGATGGCGGCCGGTTGGTGCGCGGGATCGATCACGATGCACTCGGCGTCGTCTCCAACGATCCACACGTTGTTGTCCACATCCCACGTGCCGCCGTCCAGCGAGAATGTACCGGACGTGACTACGCGCTCAACGCGGACAGTCTTGGTTTCGTTGGTCAGCGATTCATTCGTCACAGTTCGACCACCGATCGAAGGACTGATCCCGAGTGCATCTTGTCGAAAGCGTCCTCGATATCGGCGATGCCGATCCGCTCCGTGACGAAGGCGTCGAGATCGAGCTTGCCCTGGCGGTAGAGGCTGACGAGCATGGGGAAATCGCGGGAAGGCAAGCAGTCGCCGTACCACGAGGATTTCAGGGAACCGCCCCGGCCGAAGACGTCCAGCAGCGGGAGTTCGAGCGTCATTTCCGGCGTAGGAACGCCCACCAGCACCACCGTGCCGGCGAGGTCGCGGGCATAGAAGGCTTGCTTGTACGTTTCGGGGCGTCCGACGGCGTCGATCACCACGTCCGCGCCAAAACCGCCGGTGAGTTCGCGGATCTGTTCAACCGGGTCTCCTTGCGAGGAGTCCACCACGTGCGTGGCACCGAGCTCGCGTGCCCGGTCCAGCTTCTTGGCGTCAATGTCCACGGCAATAATGGTGGTGGCACCGGCCAGGGCAGCCCCCGCGATGGCGGCCACGCCCACGCCGCCGCAGCCGATAACGGCCACCGAATCGCCGCGCTTGACGCCGCCGGTGTTGATCGCGGCGCCCAGCCCGGCCATCACGCCGCAGCCCAGCAGGCCGACGGCGGCAGCATCGGCGTCGGGGTCGACTTTGGTACATTGCCCGGCGGCAACGAGGGTCTTCTCGGCGAAGGCGCCGATGCCGAGCGCGGGGGAGAGGACGGTGCCGTCCTCGAGCGTCATTTTCTGCGTGGCGTTGTGCGTGTTGAAGCAGTATTGTGACTGACCACGGTTGCAGGCGCGGCAATTGCCGCAGACTGCCCGCCAGTTCAGGATCACGCGGTCTCCGGGAACGATGTCCGTGACGTCCGGACCGACGGCGCTCACAACGCCGGTTGCCTCATGGCCGAGGAGGAAGGGGAAATCGTCGCTGATGCCGCCCAACTTGTAATGCAGGTCTGTGTGGCACACGCCGCTGGTCAGAATGTCCACCAACGCTTCGCCCGGGCCCGGGTCCGGGACGAGGATTGTTTCGAGGGTTACGGGCGCGCCCTTCGAGCGGACAATTGCCCCTTTGACTGCGTGGACCATGGAAAACTCCCCTGTGAGGTTCGTGGACCGCGGACGTCGTGTCCGAGTCTGATCTCAAACTGTCTATCACAGGGGCTGGATCCGTGACTAGGGTTGTTGCGCTTTGCGCGGCATGTTGCGTAGTGCGCTACGAAATCGGAAAGCCGGAAGATGAGCGCCCCGCGAACTGGCAGCAGATGACTTTGCCCGTTTTTGGGGGTGTCTGCTGCCAGTTCGCGCGAAGACGGGGCAAATCAGGCGGCGAGCCGGGACTCGACCTCGGCTGCCGAGGGGTTCGTGGCCGCGGTGCCGTCCGGGAACAGGACGGTGGGGACCGTCTGGTTGCCGCCGTTCAGCTTCTCCACGAGTTCGGCAGTGCCCTCGACCTCTTCGATGTTGATCTCCTTGTAGCCGATGCCCTTGGCGTCCAGCTGCTTCTTGAGGCGGTTGCAATAGCCGCACCAAGTGGTCGAGAACATGGTGATGGTGCCGGATTCGGGGGTGAAGTCCACGGATTTCTCCTGTCGTCTTTATTGGAACTACTCGCGTCAACGGTAACCCGGCGGGCACTATTCCTCCGCGCGCATGTGTCACATGACACGCAAAGGAGGGCTGGCTCAGACGGTCACCGTGCAGCCAGGTGTTCAGGACACATAAGCGGCGCGACGCATCGACAAGCGCAGCCGAAGAGATGAAATCGACGCGCGGTTCCGTAGGACAGTAGCAGTCCCGTCCTAAAGTGACTCTTCGACCGCGACGCCGGACTGGAACTCGCGGCCGTCAGCTTCACTGAAGGCGGTCATGACATGTCCCTTGCCAAGACCATTGATTGCAGAGAGGGGGAAATGGCCCGTGATGGTATTCCCGGAGTGCTCAACGCCCTTGAGGTCGTAGTTTTCTTCGGCGCTTTGGTCGTGGTTAAAGGAGAAGAACGCGATCGCCTCCCCGTTCATGAACTCGATGCCCAATCTTCGTTGAGAGGAATAATCCGGAGTCGCCGCGACCAGGCCCACAACAAAGGCGCCGGAACCAGGGATGTTGCCCTCGATCTCGAACTTGGCCACCAGCGTGGCTTCCGTGGCGGTGATGCTGGCCTGCTTCAGAAGTGCGTCATGGGTGCTCATGGCTCAATCCTGCTCTGTGCGCCTCCCGCCGTCCACCCCTGATTCGGGTTTTGTCGAAGCCGTTTCGCGGACCCGATCTGATCGGGCATGTTGCCGAAATCGGCCCTGACCAGCCGGGAGACTTGCCGATACAGGTACCGGCAGTGCCTCCCTCGCGGGCTGCAAGGACTCTAGGGTTGAGTGCGTGGATCACCGGAATGAAAGCATGAAGCGTTTGCTCGTCCCATCTGCGGCGCTTTTGTGGGGGCTCCAGTTCGCCTTCCTTAACCCCGCGCTGGCACTCCTGCTGGTGGCCCTTTTCGATGCCACTCCCGCCCAGGTGGGCTGGGTTCTTGCCGTCTACAATGCAGGCGGTTTCGTAGCCTCCCTCCTCGTGCCGGCCTACGCAGACCGCGCAAAGGACTATCTGCGACCCCTGTTGGCTTGCGGCATCCTGACCCTGGCCTTGTCCGCCCTCCTGGCGGTGAGCACTTCGCTGCCGCTCGCCGTCGTAGGCTTGATCGTCCTAGGAGGGCCAGCCGGGGTGGGCAGCTCACTCCTGTTCGCCCACCTGAAACACTCAGGTGCCGGAGCCGCGGACGTCATGAACACCCGCGCGATTGTCTCCTTCGCCTGGGTGGCAGGGCCGCCGCTGGCGACGTTCATCATGGGTGCTCTGGGCAATCGAGCCATCCTTCTCGCGCTCGGGGCGGTGGCAGTCCTCAATGTCGCCACGACCGCCGCCATGATTTCCCGACGGCGGGCCGCTACTGTTGAGGCCCGACTCAAGAGCGACGACCCCGACGACGGGCAACTGTTCTCAAAAACGGGGGTCGCCGCCGTCGTCCTGGGCTTTATCGCGCTGCAAGCCACCAATAGCGCTGCGGTGTCCATCATGGGTCTGTTTGTGACCCAGGGACTCGGCGTGGATGTCATCTGGGCGGGCATCGCGCTGGGCGTCTCGGCTGCACTTGAGATCCCCGCGCTCTTCCTGATCGGACGGCTGGCCCGCCGCTTCTCGAGCCGGGCGCTCATTGTCTCCGGATGCATCGCCGGAATCACTTATTACGCGGCTATGGCCTTTGTTTCCAACCCCGCCACCCTGATCGCGATCCAGGTTTTGAACGCCTGGTTCTTTGGGATTGTGGCGGGCGTAGGGTTGACGTTGTTCCAGCGCCTGATTCCCCGTCCGGGCTTGGCCTCGGGCTTGTACACGAACACCCGGCGCCTCGGCGCTATCGTCTCCGGCCCGATCATCGCTTTCGGTTCGACGACGGCGCTCGGCTATCAAGGCGTCTTCGCGGCCTGCGCTGCACTCACTGTCCTGGCCTTGCTTGTCATTGTGTTGGCTGGGCGGGCGCCCAAGCGAGTGCCTCCGAAGGAACGCCTCGCCGCAGCATCTGCAGGGCCGGCATCGGGCGCTCGTTCTTGACGCTATCGATTGAGCCTGACCGCCCGCAGGGCGATGCCGACGGCGAACATGAGCACGCCGACGCCCGCCGATAGCGGGGGGAGGGTGGCTACCAGGACCACGCAAGCCAAGGCCCCGAACACTTGGAGCGCTTTGGGGTATCGCCGGTCTGCGGGCGGCTGGGTGAACGCGGCAATATTGGCGACCAAATAGTAGATGAGCACGCCGAACGAGGAGAAACCGATCGCACCGCGCACATCGGCGACGGCGACAACAAGGCAGATCACAGCGGCCAGTGCGGCTTCGGCCCTGTGCGGGACGCGATAGCGCGGATGGACGGCGGCGAGCCAATGGGGTAGATCATGGTGCCGGGCCATGGCCAGCGTGGTCCGGCCCAAACCGGCGATGAGTGCCAGCAAGGCACCCAGGGCGGCGACGGCGGCTCCCACGCGGACCACGGGGACGGCCCATGACAAAATTCCGTTTCCGACGGCGGCAGTGAGCGGTGTTGGTGTACCTGCCACGCCGTCCGGGCCGAGGGCTGCGAGAAGGGTCACCGCAATGATGGCGTAAAGAATGACTGTGATGCCCAATGAGATCCCGATGGCGCGCGGGATTGAGCGCCGGGGGTCGCGGACCTCCTCTCCCATGGTCGCGATCCTCGCATAGCCCGCGAAGGCGAAGAAGAGCAGCCCGGCGGACTGGAGGATCCCGTACCAGCCGTGTGCAAGCAGCCCGTCCCCAAGAATCTTGGCCGACGCGGGGGCAGAGCCACCCCAGCACGCTGCCACGGCAATGGCGAGGGCCGCCAGTACGGCGAGTACCAGAATGCGGGTCAGGCCGGCCGTGCGCGTCACGCCGTGATAGTTCACGGCGGCAAGGACGACGACGGCGGCGATCGCCACAGGACGCTCCCACCCTGCGGGGGCGGCATAGGCAGCGAAGGTCATCGCCATGGCAGCGGCGCTGGCGGTCTTACCGATCACGAATCCCCACCCGGCCAAGTATCCCGACCACGGTCCCAGCCGCTCGCGCCCGTAAATATAGGTTCCGCCCGACGTCGGGTATGCGGCGGCGAGCTGGGCGGAAGACGTCGCGTTGCAGAATGCCACCGCGGCCGCGACCACGAGCCCAATCAGCAGTCCTGATCCTGCGGCGGAAGCGGCGGGAGTGAAGGCCGCGAATACGCCGGCGCCGATCATGGAGCCCAAACCAATCACGACCGCGTCAAAGGTGCCCAGCCGACGGGCCAGGGCCCGGGGGTTGCTCATGGGGGTTCTCCTTCGGCGCTCAGACCCAGCCTAAGTCCTGGGGTCCTCCCCGAAGTGCACGGCGCAATCGCGGCTGCCGGGAACGCCTAGGAGTGCCCCGTGATTGTCAGGACGATGAGGACACAGTTGAGGCCCACGATGAGTGCCGCGCTGGTCCACCCGGCAATCTTCAATGCAGTTGAATCAGTGTGGATGCCCATGACCTCGCGTTTGCCAGTGAGCCGAATCAGCGGAATCAAGGCAAAGGGAATGCCGAAGCTGAGCAGGACCTGGCTTAATACGAGTGCCAGGGTGGGTTCAATTCCCGCTCCGAGAATGATCAAGGCCGGGATCAATGTGACCATCCGGCGGGTCAGGAGGGGCACGCGGATCTTGAGGAGGCCCCCCATCACCGTTGCCCCGGCATAGCATCCAACGGACGTCGAGGCCAGGCCCGAGGCCAGCAGGCCTACGCCGAAAGCTACGCCGATGATTGGACCAAGCGCCGCGGTGACTGCGGCATGGGCTCCTGCGATGGTGTCAGTCCCTTCGACACCCCGCAGGCTGGAGGCGGCCAAAAGGAGCATGGCAATGTTCACAACCCCCGCCAGCATCAACGCCGCTGCGACATCCACCCGGGTTGCCCTGATGAGTTTTGTCCGCACCGCCGGATCTTGAGAGAAGCCATGCCTGTCACGGGCCAGGGCGGAATGTAGGTAGATGGCGTGCGGCATCACGGTGGCACCTAGCATGCTGGCGGCGAGGAGGACTGTGTCCGTGCCCTCGAAGCGCGGTACCAAACCTGCCAACACCCCTCCGGTCTCGGGCGGACTGACGAAGAGCCCCGAAACGAAACCGACGGCGATGACCGCCAAGAGCATCATGATGGCGTATTCGAAGGACTTTTGGCCCCGTGACGACTGGAGCGCCAGGAGCATCATGGATGCCAGCCCGATGATGACGCCTCCCATGAGAAGCGGCAGCCCGAAGAGGAGGTTGAGTGCGACGGCGCCGCCAATGACTTCAGCCATGTCAGTAGCCCCGGCAACAACTTCCGCCTGGACCCAATACAGCCTGCGGCGGTGTGTTCCCAGCCGCATGCCGAGGAGTTCGGGAAGGCTGTGGCCCGTGGCCAAACCGAGTTTCGCAGACTGGTATTGCACCAAGACCGCCATGATGTTCGCTGCAACCAAGACCCAAACGAGCAAGTAGCCATAGTTGGCACCGGCAGTCAGATTAGCCGCGACGTTTCCCGGATCCACGTAGGCGATCGCGGCCACGAAAGCCGGTCCCAACAAAAGTAGGCGGGGCCGCCACCGGGGCTTGCCGGCCGGTTGCACCGCAAGAGTGGTAGCCATGGTTTCCTCAACATCGGGGACACGAACATGATGAGGATACCGTTAAGTTAGGCGTACCGAAAAGTGGTTTTTAGGTATGGCTTGAGAAACGCACTACTCACGCGTGCGTGGGTTCCTCGACGAGGGCGGTGGCGATGCTGTCAGCATCCTCAAGTGCGGCGAGGTACCGCTCGGCATCCAGTGCGGCCGCGCAGCCTGTGCCGGCGGCCGTAATGGCTTGGCGGTAGCGGTGGTCCACCGCGTCACCGCAGGCAAAGACCCCGGAAAGGCTGGTGACCGTGGCGGGGGAGTCAACCTTGATGTAGCCTTCGGCGTCGAGATCCACCTGACCTGCAACAAGGTCCGTCCGAGGGACATGTCCAATGGCCACGAATATGCCTGTGGCCGCATGTTCGCGTGTTTCACCGGTGCGGGTGTCAGCCAGGGTCACGCCGGTGACCTTGGCGTCGCCGTGGATGGCGGTGATCGCCGAGTTCCAGGCGAAGTGGATTTTCGGATTGTCCTTGGCCCGCTGGGCCATGATCCGGGAGGCTCGGAGCTCTTCCCTGCGGACGACGACGGTCACGGTCTTCGCGAATCGGGTCAAGAACGTTGCTTCTTCCATGGCCGAATCGCCGCCGCCCACCACCACAATGTCCTGCTCGCGGAAGAAGAAGCCATCGCAGGTGGCGCACCAGGAAACGCCATGCCCACTGAGTCTCTTCTCCTCCGGCAAGCCAAGCTCCTTGTAGGCGGAGCCGGTCGCGAGGATCACGGCCAGTGCCTTGTGGGTATCGCGTGACCCGGTGACCACGCGCTTGAGGTGCCCGGCCAGCTGGACCTCAGTGACGTCGTCGAACACTATCCTGGCGCCGAACCGCTCGGCCTGCTCCTGGAGGCCCTCCATAAGCTCGGGTCCCTGGATGCCGCCGGGAAAGCCGGGGAAATTCTCCACTTCGGTGGTGTTCATCAACGCGCCGCCGGCGGTGACGGATCCGGCAAGGACCAAGGGATTCAGGCCCGCCCGGGCTGCGTAGATTGCCGCGGTGTATCCGGCAGGGCCGGATCCGATGATGATCAACTGTTCTTTGCTCATTGGGGGCTCCTGATGTGTCAACTTGGCGGAGGGGACGGCGGCGGGGACGAAGTAGTGTCTGCGGACCCCGGATCCAGCGGGTTCCATAGACAAGTGCAACAAGGACGGGGACTTCAATCAAGGGCTCGTAAATCAAAGTGCATAATAGGTGGATGTCTAGCGAAGCCGGAGCCGTCCTGATCCGGCCCATGAGTCCTGAGGATTGGCCCGAGGTCCGTGCGATCTTTACCGAGGGCATCGAGACCGGGCAGGCCACCTTTGAGGTGGCCGCCCCGGAGTGGGAGCATTTCAACACAAGCCGCCTTCCGGATCACCGCTTCGTAGCCGAAGTATCCGGTCGGGTGTTGGGGTGGACGGCCGTTTCCGCGGTGTCGGCCCGCCCGGCTTATGCCGGCGTCGTCGAACACTCCGTCTATGTCGCCGGGTCTGCGCGCGGGCGGGGCATCGGAAGCCTGCTCTTGCAAGCCCTGGCTGAGTCGACCGAACGGCATGGCATCTGGACCATCCAATCCAGCATTTTCCCCGAAAACCAGGCCAGCATCCGCCTTCACCAAGCGAATGGCTTCACCATCGTTGGCCGCCGTGAACGCATCGCGCGCATGAACGCGGGGCCCCTGGCCGGCCAATGGCGGGATACGCTGCTGCTTGAACGCCGCTCCCGCCGGGTCTGAGGTAGCGCGGCGAGTCCGTGCGAAGCGCCACTTGGTCCAAGATGCACTTTGTACGCGTTCCTACCACGCGGGTCAGTCTTGGTGTGCGCGGATGACAAAGTGTTCAACGCGGCGGTCCGGAACCAGCCAGATCAGCGCAACTACCGTGTAAGCGGCGACGGCGAGCAATGGATGCAGGAAGCAGAGGCCAAGACCAGCCAAGTAGATGAGGGGCGACGTCTTCCCCTTCCAGTCCCGGCCGAGCGCCCGAGCGAGCGCTCCTTGCCGCCCCTGCTGCCGGACCAGCGACTGCTGCAGGATGAAGTAGGCAATGGCCGCGCTGAGTAGGTTGAACCCGTAGGCGAGCACGGGGACCTCCATGAAGCCCGATTCATCCATCCATCGGGTGCTGAACGGGAAGAGCGAAATCCAGAACAACAGGTGCAGGTTTGCCCAGAGAATTCCGCCATTGACCCGATCCGCCAAGTGGATCATGTGGTGGTGATTGTTCCAATAGATCCCCACGTAGACGAAGCTGAGCAGGTAGCTAAGGAATGTCGGAAGGACACTCAGCAGGCCAGTCCAGGTTGGTTCCGCGGGAATCCGCAGTTCGAGCACCATGATGGTGATGACGATCGCGAGGACGCCGTCACTGAATGCCTCGAGCCGGTTCTTGTTCATCGAGTTGCCTTCATGGGGACATCATCGTTGGTGCGGACTCCCGTAGCCAAGGGATACTCGCCGGCAGCAAACGTCCCCACGAGGCACAAGCATGCGGCCGGAGCGACAATGCAAGTGCCTCGCAGGGACAATCGGGAGGGACGAATCAGGCCTAGCCCAGTGTGGACGTATCGATGACGAAGCGGTACCGCACGTCGGACGCGAGCACGCGCTCGTAGGCGTCATTGATCTTGTCTGCCGGGATGACCTCGATCTCGGCACCGAGTCCATGCTCGGCGCAGAAGTCGAGCATTTCCTGGGTCTCGCGGATGCCGCCGATCGCGGATCCGGCGAAAGAGCGACGTCCGGTAATGAGCGAGAACACGTTGACCGGGAGCGGCTCCGCGGGTGCGCCCACGTTCACCAAGGCGCCGTCGAGGGCCAGCAACTGAAGGTAGGAGCTGATGTCGATCGGGGCGCTGACGGTGTTGATGATCAGGTCGAAAGTGCCGGCGAGCGATTCAAACGTTGCCGGGTCGCTCGTGGCGTAGTACTGGTCTGCGCCCAAGCGCAGGCCGTCTTCCATCTTCTTCAAGGACTGGGACAACACCGTGACGTCGGCGCCCATGGCGTGTGCGAGCTTGACGGCCATGTGGCCCAGCCCGCCGAGTCCGACCACAGCGACCTTCTTGCCGGGACCGGCGCCCCAGTGCCGAAGCGGCGAGTAGGTGGTGATCCCTGCGCACAGCAGCGGAGCGGCGGCGTCGAGCTCTATTCCTTCGGGGATCCGTACGACGAAGTCCTCGGTCACCACAACGTGGGTGGAGTATCCGCCCTGGGTGATCGTTCCGTCGCGGTCGACGGCGCCATAGGTCCCGGTCATGCCCTTGAGGCAGTATTGCTCCTCGCCCTTGCGGCAGTTCCCGCATTCGCCGCAGGAGTTGACCATGCAGCCTACGCCTACCCGGTCGCCGACCTTGTGGCGGGTGACTTCGGCGCCGACTTCGGTGACAGTACCGGCGATTTCGTGGCCGGGGGCGAGAGGGTAGGACTGCGGTCCCCAGTCGCCGCGGACGGTGTGGATGTCTGAATGGCAGATGCCTGCGTATTTGATCTCGATCAGCACGTCGTGGGCGCCGACATCGCGGCGCTCAATGGTGGTCGGGATGAGGGACTCGCCCGCGGACGGGGCGGCGTAAGCATTCACGGTAAGCATGTTTCTCCTGTTTATGGACGGAGGATCGGTGTTCGCGGTGTCAGGCGCGACGGCCCATGGACCGGTTGGCTCTGGGTTTCAGAGCGACCCTATCCATCCAACAGGAGATTTCCGATGTGAGGGAGTCCCTGCTGGTAGGGGTACTGGCAGGGACTCCCTCAGAATCGGACCTGTTCGGGACTAGCTCTTACCGAGGAAGATCGGGTTGGTCAACGCTGCCATGGGGCCGAGCGGGAGGGTCGCGCCCATCTCAGTACCGCTGCCCGACGTACCGTCGGTCTTCGGGTGCCGGACTTCGACGCGCACATACGCCGCGAGCTGAGGGGTGGTGAGCCACGTGCTCGTGCCCTGGCCCGACGCGGGAAGCGTGACCTGCTGGGTCTGCCCTTCATCCGTGATGAAGCGCACGACGCCGTTCGGCACCCCTGCGATCTTCGCCGTCACCGTGACCGGAGCGTCTGCCGCGACGTCGAGACGATCGCCGACCGTCGCGCTCTTGCCTCCGGATGTCACCTTGAAGTCCACCGAGACGTCCGCGGACTCGGCGATCCAGTTCCGGCCATTGCGGATGCCGTCCAGCAATGCATCGCGGGACAATGCGGCGGCGTTGACCACGTTGTGGGGCCAACCGATGACCTGAGGGACGCTGTGTGCGTCGCTGTTGCCCATGGCTGGAAGCCATCGCCCGCCTGTACGCGCCGAGTGGGCCAGCATCGAGTCCCAGGTGTTGACAGAGTACTCGTCGTCCAGGGTCCACGGGCCCGTCCACACTTCGACCGCATCGGCGTCGTCATACCCGAACTTCCAGCGGCAGGCGACGTAGGGGCAATACGGGTGCGCCGGGACAACAATCCCGCCGGAGGCGTGGATCCGCTGGGCTTCCTTCTCGAATCCTTTGTCGCGGGCCCGGTAGCGCCAGTCGATCCACTCGCCGGGCTCCAGTCCGAGGGCGAGGTAGTGACCGTTGCGCGTGGTGACTTCCTCACCGGTGAGGATGAGCAGGTCATTGCCCGCGAGCGGTCCCCAGACGCCGTGCGACGCAGGTGTGTTGTGGTCCGTGGAGATCATGAAGTCGAGCCGCGCGGCGCGGGCGCCCGCTGCCACCTCTTCGGGGGTGCGCTTTCCATCGGAGTAGACCGTGTGCAGGTGCGCATCGCCGCGATACCAGCCTGCGCCGCGCCCGGCGATCTGCTGCGCCGGATACTGGGGTTTGAAGGGCGTGCCGTCCGGTCCATACTCGAGCGTGACATTCACGGTGTAGTCAAGGCCCTGTTCGGCCACCTGGTACGGGCCGAGAACAACGTTCCAGGTGCCCTTACCCACGGGTCCAGGCAGGTAGCCGGGCGTCGTCTCGCCGGCGCTGATGCTGAATTCCGTGCGGAAACCGCCCGACCAGCCACGGAAGCCCTTGCCGGCGATGTCCGTGCCCTTCTCATCGAAAATTCCGATGTCGCACGCGTTCCCGAGAAGTCCAGGGGACACCTGGGGCTTGTTGTAGGTGTACGAGACGCTGATCTTGTTGACGCCGGCCGGGACCTCGATCGGCAAATACACGAAGTCTGCGGCGCCCGGGTCCAGATGGCCCGTGATCGTCTTGGTCTTGCTGGTTCCGGTAGCGGCTGCCGCGAAGGACACCGGCGCCAAGGTCAAAGCTGCGCCTGTCAGAGCGGCGGCAAGAAAACCGCGCCGGGTTGCGGAGAAGGGGACATTTTCGCCCGAATGGGCTTTGCATGGTGAACTCACCGGTTCCATGTTGCAGACCGTTACTGAACAGTAGGCAACGGAACCAAGAACGCAGCATGAAACCACAGGCCGCAGCAAGCGGCGTCCATTTAGTGGAACGGCCTGATTGGACCCTTGCCACACACGATTCCCGGGCTTACTGTTCTTGGCACGCACCTACGGCTGGGGCGACGGCGCGAACCTTTCCCACGGACCGAACAGGACGGTGTTTTAGATGTGCGATATTCCGGGTTTGATCAGTCGCCTGGAGGCCCAGGATCTCGCTAGATTGCGGGAACTCGGCAGCGAACAGCCCTTGGAACCACAACTGATAGCCGCCATAGACTCCGCGGCTGGCGGGCCAGGGGAAGGACGTGGCTATTACGTGGTCAGTGGTTCCCTGTACCCGGTCGAAGCCAGGGACTACCACCTCCGGGAAGATGTAGCCGAAGCCGTGTATAAAGCGGACGACACTTCTGTAGACGTCACGGCCTGACCGGTCTCCTGTGCCGACAGGGTGTCGTTGCCCGCCTTGAGTGCGTCAGCGTTCTACCGGCTCATGCCCGGCGCTGCTACCTCGGTTCTGGCCGACGCTGATGCGTCGTCCACTGTGGGCGGTTGAACCGCTTTCGCCGAGGCCGCTTCCCGGGCAAGGAATGCTCCGAGTTCGTTGATGGTGCTCATCAACGGAGCCGGGAAGACCACCGTGGTGTTCTTGTCTACGCCGAGTTCCACCATGGTCTGGAGGTTACGCAACTGCAGCGCCAAGGGGTGGGCCATCATGGTGTCGGAGGCCCTGCCCAGTGCGGCTGCGGCGAGGGATTCGCCTTCTGCGGCGATGATCTTGGCGCGCTTCTCGCGCTCAGCTTCCGCCTGGCGGGCCATGGCGCGCTTCATGCTGTCCGGCAGTTGAATGTCCTTCAACTCCACCAATGTCACCTCGACGCCCCATTCCAAGGTCAGCCCGTCCAGGATCTGGCGAATATTGGCGTTGATCACGTCCGTTTCCGCGAGCGTTTCGTCCAAGGTGTGTTGCCCCACAACTTTTCGGAGCGTGGTTTGGGCGATTTGGTCGATGGCCGCGTGGATGTTTTCAATCGCGATGACGGACTTGATGGCGTCCACTACCCGGAAATAGGCAACGGCGGAAATGTCCACGCTGACGTTGTCCCGGGTGATGATGCCTTGGGACTGGATGGGCACGGTGACGATCCGCAGGGAGACCTTCCTCAGCCGGTCAACGAACGGGATGATGACGACGAGGCCGGGTAGCCTGACACGCTGGACCCTTCCCAGCCTGAACAGGACTCCGCGTTCGTATTGCGTGACGATGTGGACGGCCATCGCGAACCAGATGACCGCTACGACAATGAGCAGAATGAGAAGGGTGATGGAGTCCGCCGTCATAGCCACCTCAGGCTCCGTTCCTAGGCGCTGTTGAATTCATGGCGGTGAGACTTCGGGGAGTTGCAGTTCAGCTGAAACAAGAGCCGAGATGCCGCCGTAATGAAAGGAACGCCCCATCCAGGACATTCCTTTCACTTTTTGGGCTAGACCCTCTCGCGGGTCCGGTCGATTACCGGTTCCGGATCGTTCGTGAACTCACGGTGGCGGCGTGGGAAGGCCCAGAACGTGAAGTCCTTCGCGTCCACCTTGGGTTCAGGACGTTCCTCGGATTCCCGTGAGGCATCTTTCCTGGTGTCCCGCTGGAAATCCTTGTAGTACCCGTAGCACATCACTGACCTCCTTCTAGCGACTGCCCTTTAATCGTCCTCCCGATTCGGCAAGCAGTCCACCTTTCAGGCTCGGTTCCGCATGTATGCACAATGGAGGAGTGAATTCCCCACTCGTCCCGCGGAACGCCGCGCCTGCCTACAGCCTCTTTGACCTTGGCGCGATCGGGGCAGGACTCGTTTTCGCGGACTCGTTGGGAGAACTCGCCGAAGCGCTTGGGGCAAACGGGGCGGCTGGAACCGCCGTCGTACAAGCCCCTCCAGGAACCGGCAAGACGACGCTTGTTCCGCCCCTGCTTGCCAATATCGCGGCCGGCTCCGCCAACGGGGATGAACGCCCCCGCGTGGTGGTGACCCAGCCACGCCGGGTTGCTGCGCGCTCGGCCGCACGCCGCCTCGCCGCCCTCGATGGCAGCCGCCTGGGTGACCGCGTCGGATACACCGTCCGGGGAGAAAGCAAGACGGGTCCGGGAACCCTCATCGAGTTCGTCACCCCTGGAATCCTCTTGCGGCGGCTGCTTGCGGATCCGGGGATTGAGAGCATCAATGCGGTGATCCTCGACGAGGTTCACGAACGCGGCTTGGAGACAGACCTGCTGCTGGGCATGCTCATCGAGGTCCGTGGGTTGCGCGAAGACCTCGCCCTTGTGGCAATGTCGGCAACCTTGGACGCGCCACGGTTCGCCGCGCTGATTGGGGGTGCGGCCGTCGGGAAGGACGGAACTGGAGAGCACGACGGCGGCGGGCCGGCTCCCGTCGTTAACTGCGCTTCCGCGCTGCACCCTTTGGAGGTGGACTGGGCACCCGCGGCCGTGCCGCGCTTGGATGCACGCGGGGTGGCCCGCGCTTTCCTGGACCATGTGGCGGATACGGCTGGGGCGTCGTACGCCGAAACGCTCGCGGCCGGCCCCGACATCGACGCTCTCGTGTTTGTCCCCGGTGCATGGGAGGTGTCCTACGTCGCTTCCCGGCTGCGCGCCCGCCTCGCTGCAAGGGTACCGGGCGCGGAGGTGTTGGAGCTTCACGGACAGGCAAGCCCGGCTGAACAAGACCGGGCAGTTTCCGGGCGGGAACCTGGCGGACCTCCCCGGATCATCGTGTCGACCGCATTGGCCGAATCCTCCCTGACTGTTCCGGGAGTCCGGCTTGTCATCGACGCGGGGCTATCCCGCGAGTTGCGGCGCGACTCCAACCGCGGAATGTCCGGCTTGGTTACCGTCTCCTGTTCCCGCGCGTCCGCGGAACAGCGTGCCGGACGCGCGGCACGCCAGGGGCCCGGTCGAGTGGTCCGCTGCTACGAGCAAAAGGCGTTTGGTGCGGCACCGGCCCACCCCACCCCGGAAATTGCGTCCGCGGACCTGACGGGCGCCGCCCTGGTCCTGGCCTGTTGGGGATCGCCACGTGGCCGGGGACTGGCCCTTCCAGACACGCCACCCCAAGCAGCGATGGATGATGCGGTGGAAGTGCTCCGGGAACTCGGCGCGATTTCCCCGGATGGACTTGCGACGGACGTGGGAAAGACGCTGGCAAGGGTTCCCGCCGATCCGCGCCTGGCCCGCGCACTGCTCGATGGCGCCGCCGTCGTCGGGCGTCGCGAGGCGGCTGAGGCCGTTGCACTCGTCGCGGGGGATCAGCGCCCTCCCGGAGCTGATCTGACCCGCCTCCTGGTCTCGCTCCGGTCTGGCAAGGATCCCGCGGCCGCACGTTGGGCAGAGGATGTCCGGCGCATGGAGGCGATTGCACGCCAGGAGAGCTCCGGCGTCGTACCCTCCCTGTCTTCACGGGCGAGCCTGACCTCTCCGGCGAGCCCTGCGGAAGCGCTCGGGTTCGTGGTCGCCCTTGCGTTCCCGGACCGTGTGGCCCGTCGCGTTCCGGGCTCCGGACCTGAACGGTACCTGCTGACTTCCGGGACACGCGCCGGGCTGCCGGCAGGCAGTCCGCTGGCCGGCCACCAATGGCTCGCAGTGGCCGAAGTGTCCCGCGCTGAGGGCCGGGATGCGGCAGGGACCGGCGCGGTCATCCGTTCCGCCGCGCCCCTGGCAGCGGACTCGGCGCAGGCTGCCGCCAGCCACCTCCTGAGCGACACTGTGGAAGCAGAATTCAAGCAAGGCCGCGTTGCGGCCCGGCAGGAACGGCGATTGGGAGCGATCGTGCTTTCGTCGACGCCGGTGCGGCCCTCCGTGGAGGAGGGGCGGATTGCCGTAGCCCGCGCCTTGGCGAAGGACGGCTTGGGGACGATCGGATGGTCGACGGCGGCGGATGCGCTACGCCGGCGCCTGGCCTTGCTGCGCCGGGAATTGGGTGATCCCTGGCCGGACGTTTCCGAACCGGCGTTGCTGGCCAGTCTGGATAAGTGGCTGGCACCGGAGCTGGAAGCGTTAGCCGGAGGCGCCGCCACGAACGGCATCAACCTGGCCGAACCGTTACAGCGGCTGTTGCCGTGGCCCGCGGCGGCACGCCTCGGTGATCTGGCACCGGAATGGCTTGACGTGCCGAGCGGTTCGCGGGTGAGGATCGACTATCCGGACGCCGCGGACGACGGCGGCCGGCCGGTGGTGGCCGTCAAGCTGCAGGAGTGTTTCGGCTGGGCTGAGACGCCCCGCTTGGCAGGCGGGCGGGTGCCGGTGCTCTTCCACCTGCTTTCCCCGGCCAGGCGACCGTTGGCCGTGACGGACGACCTGGCTTCCTTCTGGTCCGGCCCTTACGCCCAGGTCCGTGCGGAGATGCGCGGCCGCTATCCAAAGCATCCCTGGCCTGAAGACCCGTGGACGGCGCCTGCTACGGCAAAGACCAAGCACAGGACGTGACCCGGGGTGAGGTGGCCTGGCTGAGGCTGACTGAGAGGCATTCACAGGCTTCTTCTTTAGGATGCCACGGTGATGAACATGGAATTGCGTCCCGCTGACCTGGCCAACGACTGGTGGCAAGCCGTGGTGCGGGGATTCACCACCCCGGAGGCCCCAAACCTCTCGACGCCCGTTGTCTTGGGCATCGTGGCTGCGGCCGTCGTGCTGAGTATCCCGCGGGCCACGTGGCGTTGGTTTGGCCTTTATGTGACGTTCGTGCATGAACTCGGACACGCGTTCGCCGCCCTCATGACGGGCCGGATTGTTCACGGGCTCAAGATTGGGCTCGACCACTCGGGAGAACTCCTCAGCAGTGGGCGGGGCAAGTTCGGAGCGGCCTGGTCCGGGTTCTGGGGGTATCCGAGTCCCGCAGTGGTGGGCGTAGCGCTCATCTGGTCTGTGTTCGCAGGGCGATCGGGAGCGGCCATGTCCATCGGGGCGTTGATGCTGCTGGTCGCGCTCATCTTCCTGCGGAATTTCACCGGAATCTTCGTTGCGCTGCTCAGCGCGGCGATTGCCCAGCTGCTTGTCATGTTCGCCAATCCCTCAACGGTCAGCCATGTGGTGTTGGGGCTCGGAATAGCCTTGGAAGTAGGAGCCGTGCGGGATTGGTTCAAGGTCGCATCGGTCCACACTCAGCGTCGGGATCGGCTGGCGTCGTCGGACGCCTACATCCTGGCCCGTTCCACCGGGGTGCCGTCGTTGCTGTGGCTCGTGACATTCGCGGTAGTCATTGCCGCAAGCGCCGCCCTTTCCGTTCGCTTGGTGTGGGGCATGCTCTCCTAGCCTTTTGCACGCGCGGTTTCAGCACCGTGAGTTGGCTTTCCTCTTGCCGTGCGCGGGTCAAGGGTGTGGAATCGGTTAGCAAGGGACGCGGGGGATTCGGCTTCTACTCCAGGAGGTGCTCATGTCGGTGAAAGGCTCAGGCAGTGCGACGAAGGGGTCGAACCGGACCAACCCCGATCTTCGGCGCGCGGACGCTTCGGCAACATCAGCCGATCGTCCCGAGAATATCCGCAACGTGGTCTTGATCGGTCGCTCGGGTGCTGGGAAAACGATGCTGCTTGAGTCCCTCCTCTACGCCGCCGGCGTCGTAACCCGCATGGGTTCGATCGTCGAAGGCACCACCGTGAGTGACTCGGAAGCGACGGCCATCCACCAGCAGCGTTCCATCGGACTTTCGGCAGCACCCCTCGTATTCGACGACGTCAAAGTGAACCTTCTCGACACCCCGGGCTACGCCGATTTCATGGGCGAGTTGCGTGCGGGGCTGCGTGCGGCGGATGCGGCGTTGTTCGTCGTGTCGGCCGTTGACGGGGTCGACGCCGGGACCACCGCGTTGTGGAGCGAATGCGAGCGCGTCGGCATGCCCCGGGCCGTAGTGATAAGCCGTCTTGACCATCCACGAGCGAACTATGATGCCGTCCTCGCTGAATGCCGCAGATCCTTCGGTGATTCGGTCCTGCCCCTCCATTTACCGGTCCGCCATGGTGACGCCGTCACGGGATTGCTCGGGCTTCTTTCAGGTTCGGTGTCTGAATACACCCCCGGGAATCCGCGTCCCGCAGTACGTCCTGCGGCTGGGGAGGAACTGGCCGGCTCGGACGCTGCCCGGGGCGAGCTTATCGAGGGCATCATCTCGGAGAGCGAGGATGAGACGCTGATGGACCGGTACCTTGGCGGCGAAGACGTCCCCGTCGACACCCTCGTGGAGGACTTGGAGACCGCAATCGTCCGGGGGACGTTCTTCCCGGTGCTGGCAACGTCCTCTGCGACCGGCGTCGGCACGGCCGAACTGTTGGAGGTGCTGACCCGGGCATTTCCGCCGCCAACTGAGCGGACTCTGCCTACGGTAACCGACTTGGGTGGGACACCCGTGGAACCCCTGACGTGCGATCCGGACGGTCCGCTCCTTGGCGAAGTGGTACGGACTACCGTTGACTCGTTCCTGGGGCGCGTTTGCCTTGTGCGGCTTTTCTCGGGGACACTTCGCGAGGACTCTGCCGTGCACGTGGGCGGGCACGGCCTGGCGGAACGGGGCCATCCCGACCACGACAGCGACGAGCGGATCACGCATCTTTACTCCCCGTTGGGGTCCACCCTCCGGCCGGTGCCGTTCGCGGTGGCGGGGGACATTTGCGCACTCGCGAAGGTGGCGAGCGCCGAGACGGGAGACACCGTTTCCGCCCGCGAGGCGCCGCTGCTCGTGGAAACCTGGGATATGCCGGAGCCGCTGATGCCTGTCGCGATCGAAGCGGCCTCTCACGGCGACGAGGATGCGCTGTCCAAGAGCCTGGCCAAAGTCGCGGCAGGCGATCCGACCCTGAGGGTGGAGCGGAACGCCGAAACCCACCAGCTGGTCTTGTGGTGCATGGGAGAGGCGCACTCGGAGGCGGTCCTCGACAGGTTGCGCGAGCAAGGGGTGAAGCTGCAAACGGTGGAGGTCATCACCCCGCTCAGGGAGACCTTCGCCGCCCAGGCAGCCGGACACGGGCGGTATGTCAAGCAATCGGGAGGCCACGGACAATATGCGATCTGCGATATCGAAGTGGAACCCCTTGAACGCGGGGCCGGTTTCGAATTCGTCGACAGGATTGTCGGCGGAGTCATCCCCGGCACTTACGTTGTTTCGGTCGAGAAAGGTGTCCGGGCCCAAATGAACAAAGGGGTGCGGGCAGGCTTCCCGGTAGTCGACATCAGGGTTACCCTGGTGGGCGGCAAGACGCACAGTGTCGATTCCTCGGACGCGGCTTTCCAAGCCGCTGGCGCGTTGGCATTGCGGGAGGCCGCTGCGGCCAGCAGCATTCAACTCCTGGAGCCGATTTCGGCCGTTACTGTCCTTGTGGCAGACGATCACGTGGGCGCCGTCATGAGTGATCTGTCCTCCCGCCGCGGGCGTGTCACCGGTACGACGTCCGTGGGCGGGGAAAGTACTGAAATCAGCGCCGAAGTTCCGGAACAGGAATTGCTGCGGTACGCGATCGTGTTGCGGGGACTGACCGCCGGCAGTGGCCGTTTCCGCCGGGAGTACCTGCGGCATGAGCCGCTGCCGCCCGGCATAGCCGTTGCCTCGGCGAAAGCCTAATATCCAGTGAAGTCTTGAGGACCCGCATCGGGCTCAGCGGTTCTTACGAAGGAACGCTGATACCGGGCCTGCCAATGAGGCACCTACATCCGCCGCGCTCTTTTTGACTCCGACGCGATCGAAGGAATGGTCGCCGCCGTCCCACCACTCGATGGTGGCCGTCGGGCCTATCCGGGACACTACGCCTTCTAGCAACTCGGGCGTCGCGAAGGTGTCTCGAGTGCCCTGCAGGAAAAGCATCGGCAGGGTGAGCCCGTAGAGGTGCTCGTCACGCAGCTTCTCCGGTTTCCCAGGCGGGTGCAGGGGGTAGCCGAGGTAGACGAGTCCAGCCGCGGGCATGCCTTCGGCCACTGCCATCGACGCCATGCGACCACCGAAGGACTTACCTGCCGCCCACAGCGGCTCGCCCTCTGAACGGGACGCCGCTTCCACCATGACGGCCCGCCACGCCGCGATCGCCGCAGGTGGCCGGTCGGGGAACCTCTTGCCGGCTTCCCGGTAGGGGAAGTTGAATCGCAAGGTCGCTACGCCGTCGTCGTTCAATGCGCGTGCGAGGCCGCCCAGGAAGGGATGCTCCATTCCCGCTCCCGCTCCGTGGGCGAGCACTAGGGTCGCGAATGATTTGGCAGGCCGGGTGTAGATGCCGGAGATCGGTGCGCCATCGACGTCGATGGCGATCCGGGTTTCGTCGACGCTCATTCGAAACGGGAGGGATCGCCGGTGCCGCGCCTGACCACTTCCGCTGTGCCGCTTGAGAAGTCCACCACGGTTGTGGGCTCTGCTCCAGTGTCCCCGGAATCGATCACGGCTTCCACCAGGTTGTCCAAGCGTTCCTTGATTTCCCAACCCTGGGTCAATGGCTCCTCCTCGTCGGGGAGCAACAAGGTGCTGGAAAGGAGCGGTTCACCTAGTTCGGCCAGCAGCGCCTGGACGAAGTTGTGGTTTGGAATACGCACGCCTACCGTCTTTTTCTTGGGGTGCAGGAGGCGGCGCGGCACTTCCTTGGTGGCAGGAAGGATGAATGTGTAGCTTCCCGGCGTGACAGCCTTGATGCTTCGGAACACATCGTTGTCGATCATGACGAATTGTCCGAGCTGCGCGAAGTCCTTGCAGACCAAAGTGAAATGGTGTTTGCCATCCAGCTGGCGGATCGAGCGGATCCGCTCGAGGGCTTCCCTGTTGCCAATTTGCGCGCCGAGTGCGTAGCAGGAATCGGTGGGGTAGGCGATCAGTCCGCCCGACTTCAGGATGTTCACCACCTGGGCAATTGCGCGTGGTTGGGGGTCCTGCGGGTGAACATCGAAGAATCTTGCCATGCCAAGAGCTTACGGGCAGGCCGTACTTCAGGACAGGACATCCTTGCTCGTGAACTTGCCATAGGCCAACGCCCCTGCTGCCAGAATGTAACCCGCTTGCAGCAAGGCGTTGTCTCCGAAGCTCACCCATGAGATGGGTTGGCGCAGGAGATCGGCGAAGCCCAACCAGTAGTGGCTGAACAACCAAGGATGCAGCCATTCCAGTTGCGGCAGATTGTCGGCCACTTGCGACACCACGGACAGCACGATGGTGGCCGCCATTGCACCGACGGGAATGTCCGTAAAGGTGGAAATCGCCAGCCCGATAGCGGAAAGCCCCAGCAGCGATACGGCTACATAGGCAGCAATCAGCAAGGAACGCACTACGGACTCGCCGACGCCGATAGTGTCGCCCGAGAGCAGCGTGACGGGGCCCACCGGGAACAGTACCACCCCGGCCAGAGCACCGGCGGCGGCGACCGTCAGGGTCGCTGCCAAGCAGAACACGGCGGCGGCCGTGTATTTGATCAGCAAGAGGCGGACGCGTCCCGCGGGGGCGACGAGCAAGTACCTGAGCGTCCCCAGGTTCGCTTCTCCAGCAATCGTGTCGCCTGCTACGACCCCGATAGTGAGGGGCAGGAACAATGGCACCGAAACCACCAGCGCTGTCACGCCGACGAAAAGCCCGTTTTGGGTGATTCGATCCAGGAAAGGTGGACCCCGGCCCGGAGCCACGGGGTGTGAGCTCAGTTTGACCGCCGCGGCAATGAGAATGGGAATGGCTGCGAGCGCCAGCAGCATGGCCCACGTCCGCAGCCGCCTGAACAGTACCGAGAGCTCCGAGGCCATGAGGGACCGCGAGCTTGACGGCCGGCCCTTGGGCGCGGCAGTCATGGGTTCAGTCCCGCGTTCAGCCAGCAATGTCGAAGCCCTCTCCGGTGAGGGAGACGAAGCGCTCCTCCAGGCTTGCGTTCTCCACGCCAAAGCCGCGGACCCGGACGCCGTCCGCGACGAGGGCCGCCACGATCGCCTCGGGCGCCACATCGTGCCCCGGTGAACCGGTACTGACAAGACTCTGGCCATCGGGACCGGACGAGCCGGGGGACGGAACTGACAGTTCCGACTGTAGGCCGAGCCTTGAGAGGACACGGACGGCGGCCTCAACATCAGGCGTGTGGAGCCGGATGGTGGCCTTCCCTCCGGCCCGGAGTTCCCGCAGGGTTCCTTGTGCCACGAGTTTACCGACGCTCATGACGCCCACATGGGTGCACATCTGCTCCACCTCCGCGAGGAGATGGCTGGAAACGAACACCGTGGTGCCTCCGGCGGCGAGGGAGCGGACCAAGCTACGTACCTCCCTGGTGCCCTGTGGATCCAGGCCGTTGGTGGGTTCATCCAGGACAAGCAGTTCCCGCGGCCGCAGCAGGGCATGTGCGATCCCGAGGCGCTGCTTCATCCCGAGGGAGTAGGCGCGGACTTTCTTGCCTGCGGCATGGGACAGCCCCACCCGTTCGAGTGCTTCGTCAACCCGTGCCGCACGGGTTGACGGGGAGGCATGCAGATCGGCGCTGTCCAGTCGCCGAAGGTTCGCGGCCCCGGACAGGAAGGGGTAGAAAGCCGGCCCCTCCACTAAGGAGCCAACATGGGGCAGGATTGCTGCCAGTTGGCGTGGCATTTCCCCGCCAAGGACCCGGATGTTGCCGCTTGAGGCGGACGCCAGGCCAAGCAGCAAACGGATAGTGGTGGTCTTGCCGGAACCATTGGGGCCGAGGAAGCCAAAGACGGATCCGCGGGGAACTGCTAGGTCGATTCCGTCGACCGCGGCCCGGTGGCCGAACTGCTTGCTGAGGCCCCGTGTTTCTATCGCCAGTTCAGCTGGCGGGGATGCCTCCGTCATTGCGGGGCGGCTGCAGCTTGCAGCCGCTCAAGTGGCACCATTCCCGCGAAGACGCGGCCGTCGTCGAGCATCAGAACAGACACCAGGCTGGTAGTCAGCGCGCGCCCGCCCGGAACCGCCTGGGTGAGCTGGGCCATCAACGGAGCAGCCCGGACATCAGCGGGCACTGTGCCTGCCGGCAAGCCGATCACTGCGTCCCAGCCGCTGCCCGTGATCGTGGGCCGGCCGGCTGTTGCCTTCGTCTGCGGTGCCTGGCCGGCCTTCCCGGGCAGCGCACGCAGTTGTGGAGTTGCCTTCTCTTCCACGGCGGCACCGCGAGGTGGAGTGAAACTGAACAGGCCGGCGTCGGGAGCGGACAGGTTCACGTCAGTGAAGGCAAGCGAAACGGCCGCCGCGGACTGGCCCCGTGCCCGCACATCGACCCCGAGCGGCAGGCCGGAGGCGGAGTCGACGGCGATCGTCACGGAGTCGACGAGAGTTCCGGTGCTGCGTGGTTTGATCACCAACTGGTAGGCCGTGTGTCCGGCCACCGTGGTTCCGTCGCCCACGGTCACTTCCGTGCTGGGCTGGACCGCGGCGAGGAAGTGTTGCGCGACGACGTCAGGTGTGGCCACTCCGGGAGTTGGTGTTGCGTGCGGGGCAGGGCTGCCGGTCTTGGGCGGCGCAGGCAGTGTCATATGCGCCGCGCTGTTGTCGGCCGAGTTGTAGAGCCAGAGATCGCTGCCATTGCGGACGAGATCCCGCTCGGCGAGCATGTCCATCACCTGGAACCTGGCTTTGGAGGGGCCGTCCACGTAGACCCGGGCCGTGTGCGAACCGCTCAAGAGTTCAATCACGGAAGCAGGGCCCTGGGTAGCGGCAGGTCCAGTGGAGGGGAGCTGGGGGAGTCCCAGTTCGGAATTCTGCTGAAGCGTACCGGACAAAGCACGGACCTCGGAGCGGCCGATCATGGCGATGACTTCCGCGGCCGTCTTGTGCGGCAGGCTCGTCGCAGCGCCCGCCTGGTAGGAACCAGCCAGGGCTGCCGCGGCAAGGGCTACCGGAACCATCGCGGCCGGCAACCAACGCAACCAGGAGCGGGTCATGGCAACCTCGCGAACCATCCACCATCGGGGAAGTTCATGTTTCCAGACTACTCCTGGTGCTGTGGGTGATCACGGGTTCCAGCCTCCTATGACGCCAGAGTCCTTCGTACGAAGTCCGCGCTCGGCCGTGAATAGGCGGCCCCGAGGCGCTCGAACAAGGCGATTCCCGCCATGCCGGGCCAATCCTCCGGCAGGAATTCAGCCGGCAGCCCTGGGTCCAGATACGGAATGATCCGCCAACGGTCGATGCATCGGACATAGCCGGCGAAGGTTTCGGCCGACGCCTCGGGAGAGGTTCCCATCAGCTGGTGAGCATCGCCTGAGCCGCCGTCGGGACCGTTACCCGAACTGCCGCCGTCGGCCGCCGAACCATGATGCCGGATGAAGTCGCGATGCAGTTCCGCCACTGCGTCGAGATCCCACCAAACGGAGACGGCATCGCGGAGGCTGCCGCCAACCAGGGGAGCATCAGTGACGAACACGGTGGCCATGCCGCGCAACTCGAGGTCCTCCAGGATCTCCTCCACCTCCTCGCGCAGGGAATCCGGGCAGATCCACAGCCCCGCCGCCACCGTGCCGCAGCCGATCCAGTGGAGCCTGCGCCGCAATTGGTGCCGCTTTTCCCGTTCTGTTTCCGGGATGGAAAAGGACACGAGGCACCAACGGTCCGTTGACGACATCAGCCGGGGGTTGTAGATCCGGCGGTCGCCGCGGGCAAGCATGGCCGCAGCGCCGTCGGTGATGGCGAAGCCGGGAACACCCTGGCACTGCCGGGGGAACACGATTTCCTTCTTTTTCAACCGCGACAAGGCCGTCCGGGTCACAGCCGCGGAGACCCCGAGGGCCTCCATGAGGGCGATGATGTGCCTGGTGGACATCCATCCGCCGGCATCGCGCAGGTACAAGCCGATGACCGTGCGCAGCAACGACGTGGTGCTCCCGGGCCGGGAGTCCATGTCGTCAAGGACAGCACTCACAAGAGCTCGGCGAGGGCGTCCCGGATGGCGGTCACACCCAGCTCAACCTCGGCAAAGCTGGTACTGAGCGGTGAGAGGCCGATCCGCAGTCCGTGCGGCGGACGGAAGTCGGGGATGACCCCCCGCTCCCAGAGTTTCTTGGTGACCTCGCCGAAGAGGGGATGGTCCACCGTGATGTGCGAGCCACGCTCTGCGATGTTGCGCGGGCTGACAATCTCGGCGCCCAGTGGGACCAGCATGTCTTCGGCCAAGGCAACGGCGTATTCAGTGAGCCTGATGGATTTCTCCCGCACAGCGTCCATCCCGACGGACGCAATGAGCTCCACCATGTCCTTGAGTGGCTGCATGGCGAGAACGGGCGGAGTGCCGGTGATGAAGCGCCGGATCCCCTTGGCGGGCGTGTAGCTTTCCGTCATGCCGAAAGGGCTGTCGGCACCCATCCACCCCCAAATGGGCTGCTGCAAGCGGTCTTGCTGCGCCGCGTTGACATAGGCGAAGGCGGGGGAGCCTGGGCCGCCGTTGAGGTACTTGTACGTGCAACCCACTGCAAGGTCGACACCCCACGCGTCCAGTTCGAGAGGCACCGAGCCTACTGAGTGGCACAGGTCCCAAAGCATGAGCGCACCGGAGTCCTTGACCAGCGTGGTGATCGCCTCCGCGTCTGCGAGGAAGCCGGAACGGTACGCCACGTGGCTTAGGACGGCCACGGCGGTCCGCTCGCTGAGCAGCCCCTTAAGGTCTGTGGTCCGGACGCCGCTGGCCGGGTTGGAGGCGACCCACTTGATGGTGGCGCCCCTTTCCGCCGCGATGCCTTCGATGATGAAGCGGTCGGTGGGGAAGTTGTCGCGATCAACCACGATCTCATCGCGGCCCGGTTGGGCGTCCACTGCGGCACGGATGAGCTTGTAGAGCATGACGGAGGTGGAATCGCCTACCGTGACCTGGCCGGCGGCCGCGCCCAGCGTGACGGCGCCTATCCGGTCGCCGACCCGGGTGGGCTCGTCCATCCACTGTTCGTCCCAGCCTCGGATAAGGCGGCTGCCCCACGCGTCCTGGACGAATGAAGCCAGCTTCGCCGACGTGGCCTTGAGAGGGCGCCCGAGCGAATTCCCGTCGAGATAAGCGGCGAGTTGCCCCTCCTCGGGGGCGTAAAAGGCCTCACGCTGTTCGGCGAGGGGATCGGCGGCGTCGAGTTCGCCCGACGTTGGCCGTTGGGTTTGCTGCACGCTGTTCATGTCTCTCCTGAAGAAATTTCTGTTGCGGTTGCTGGACGTGTTGATTGAGGTCTTGCTTGGGGGCTCAGTTGCCGATCTCGGTGCGTACGGCGTAAAGCTCCGGGAAAAATGTCAGGTCGAGTGCCCGCTTGAGGAAGTCGACCCCGGAGGAGCCGCCCGTCCCCACCTTGAATCCGATGGTTCGTTGCACCGTGCGCAAGTGGCGGAAGCGCCAAGCGTGGAAATTGTCCTCGATGTCTACGAGGTCTTCGCACGCCTCGTAGAAACCCCACGGCGTGGCTTCGGATTCGTAGATCTCCTGGAAGACCGGGACAAGGTCTTTTTGGAACGTCCACGGTTGGCTCTTGTCACGTTCCAGGATTTCGGCGGGGACGGCGTAGCCGGCCCGTGCCAGTACCGCGAGGAAGGCATCGTACAGAGTCGGCTGTTCGAGGAGCGCGCTGAGCTGGCTGTGAGCTGCCGGATCACTTTCGAAGACCCGGAGCATGTCGCGGTTCTTGTTGCCCAGGATGAACTCAACGCCGCGGTACTGATGGGACTGGAAGCCCGAGGAACTGCCCAGGAAGCGCCGGAATTCGGAGTACTCACGCGGAGTCAGCGTGCCCAGGACGGACCACTGCTCGGTCATGGTCCGCTGTATCGCCTTGACGCGTGCGATGCATTTGAGGGCCTTGCCAAGGTTGTCCGCATCAAGGAGCCGGCGGGCTTCAAGGAGTTCGTGCAGGACGAGCTTGAGCCACAGTTCGCTGGTTTGGTGCTGGATGATGAACAGCAATTCGTCATGGTGTTCCGGTGTGCTCAGCGGGTGCTGGGCGCTTAGGAGGCGGTCGAGGTCCAGGTACCCGCCGTAGGACATGGCCTGGCTGAAGTCGGTGCGGACCGAATCCTCGATGGGCCTGATGCTTTGGGCGGAGTGGCCGGTGCGGTTTTCCATGCATCGAGCGTATCATTTCTATGACGGACGTCAAGATAGTGAATTTTCTGCGAATGTCCCTTTGGTCGGGGCCGCGCGGTCGGCGCTCTTGTGTCTTACGCTGGGCTTATTGCCGAGTCCGGGAGGGGGGCCAGTGAGCATCGTTACGCTGTATCTGGACGTCGACGGCGTCGTGAACCCCTTTGGTCCCATGGGCTTCACCGATTGGGGTACTGAATGGAAAATCGCCGACGCCGGAATACTGGACGTCGTTTATGCCGCCGAACTGGTTGATGAGCTCAACGCGCTGGCCACGCACCCCGCAGCGAGGTTTGTCTGGCTGACCACATGGCAGCGGCTCGCCCCTGAGTTCCTGTGTCCGGCAATTGGTCTCCACGGTGAACATTGGCCCGTTTTGACCAGTGACGGCTGGGACCAGACCGCCGATTGGTGGAAACTGGACGTTTTGCAAAAGGACGTCCAAGAGTCCGGAGCCGAACGCTTCGTGTGGATGGATGATCAGTTGGCCCACGAGGCTGCAGCCCGCTCTTGGGCGGAATTCCTTGGCGACCGTGTGCTTTGGATCTCACCGGATCCGCGGCGCGGCCTGTCACGGAGCGATATCGAGGCTGTTCGGCGATTCCTCGGCTGAATCGATGTTTGGCCATGCTGGCCATGGCACGTAGGATTCTTAAGGTTTCACGCCCGCCATTGTTAATTCCGCCAGTGCAGTCAGATGAACGGTTGCTGAACAGTGCTGTGCACGGCAGGCCCGGGGAAGTGGAACTGCGCATCGTCGACTCTGCAGATTGGGCACCAGGTGGAAATCACCTTCATGGTCGCGCTTGTCATAGCGCTGGCCTTATTTTTTGACTTCACCAACGGGTTCCACGACACTGCGAACGCAATGGCTACCCCTATCGCAACCGGCGCCATCAAGCCCAAGACGGCGGTTGCCCTTGCCGCTGTGCTTAACCTCGTGGGCGCGTTCCTCTCGACCGAGGTGGCGAAGACCATTTCCGGAGGTCTCATCCGTGAGGGCACAGACGGCATCCACATCACGCCGGAGATCGTTTTCGCCGGCCTGATGGGGGCCATTCTCTGGAACATGTTCACTTGGCTCAAGGGGCTGCCCTCAAGCTCTTCCCACGCCCTCTTCGGCGGGCTCATCGGGGCGGCGATCGTTGGAATCGGATTCCACGCGGTCAATTTCGATACCGTGCTGCAAAAGGTCATTCTTCCGGCCATCTTCTCACCCCTGCTTGCCGGTGCCGTGGCCTATCTCTGCACGAGGCTCGCCTACGCCCTGACATCCCGGCACGACCCCGAAACCGGTGACAAGCTGACCCAGAAGCGCGGTGGATTCCGTACCGGACAGATCTTCACCTCAAGCCTGGTCGCGCTGGCCCACGGCACCAACGATGCGCAGAAGACCATGGGCATCATCACCCTGGTTCTCATTGCCGCCGGAACCCAGCGGGCCGGCAGCGGTCCGCAGCTCTGGGTCATCGGGGCCTGCGCACTTGCCATCGCCATCGGAACCTACGCCGGAGGGTGGCGCATCATCCGGACCATGGGATCCGGCCTCACCGAAGTCAAACCGGCCCAGGGCTTCGCCGCGGAAGCCAGCACTGCTTCGGCCATCCTCGCTTCCTCCCATCTGGGTTTCGCGCTGTCCACCACCCAGGTCGCCTCCGGCTCGGTCATCGGCTCGGGGCTCGGACGTAAAGGCACAACAGTGCGTTGGGGAACCGTGGGGCGTATCGCCACCGGCTGGCTCTTCACCCTCCCGGCCGCTGCCATCGTGGGCGCCCTAACGGCATTGCTTGTTGGCGTCGGCACCGTCGGCGTGGTTATCGCGGCAGTCGTGGGCACCGCCGTCGTCGTCTACATGTTCATTTACTCGAGGAAGTCGCACGTGGGCCACCACAACGCCGTCGAAGTCGAAGAAGCCGGCACAGCAGTCCGCTTCCGCAAGAAGGACGCCAAAAAACGAAGTCTCGCCCAGAGCATGAGTAAGGATATCCAGGCATGAAGTGGTTGGATCTGGTGCAGGTAGCCGGGGCAACCCTGGTGGCGGCCATGCTCTTGGTAGTGCTGTATTCGCTCGGGGTTCGCCTCACGGCCATCGCGGGCGACGCCCGGCAGAAATCGCCGGCAATCGTTCGGTCCCTCGCTTATCTGTGTTTCGCTTCCTGCGGAATCGCCGTGCTTTTCGGGATCTATCTGATCGTCCCGTATTTCACCAAGTAGGCTCACCGCGGGAACGCAAGCTCTGGCAGTCAAGTCCATTCGGGAGAATAATCGGCTGTGTAGCTGCGCACGCTGATTGATCCCTTGGGAGGGGCCAATACGCCGCCTTCGGCAGGTGGGGGCTGAAATGAACTACCGGACCCGGAACCGAATCCTCGGATTCCTGCTCCTTCCTGCTATTTTCGCCATGCTGGGCGGTTGCGCCGGTCCTTCACAAGATTCGGCCCCCGCTCAAGACTCCGCTTCCGCGCGATCCCCTGCCCCGGCGCCCACATCGACCGCCGTCGTCGAACCCACCGTTGCGCCTCCCGGGGGTCCTGCGGGCCCGGACGTTCCGCCGCCGCCGGCGGCGGCTCCTGTGGTCCGGTGGGTGCCGATCGGGCCGATCGGTCCCAACGATCCCCAGGAAGGGCGGATGTACCTCTACGCCCAGGGAAAAGACTGCGATAACCTGCGCGCCGGCGTCGACGGCACCACCTTCAAGGACGTGTGGCTGGCCGCTGCCGCGGTCTGCGACGCGCTGCGTGCCAACACAGGTCAGTCGTGGCAAGCCGCGGCAGTTGCCACGGCGGCAATGCCGAAGGTTCCCCCGAACCGCTGCCTCGAGTTGGCTATCGTCTCGGTGGTACGGGGCGTGGTGGACTACCACGCGAGCAACCCCACATCGACCGTTCCCCTTCAGCCGGGGGTGGGCGAATCGTGCCCCCGCCATCTGAGTGGCCTCACGGTGGTTGATGAAAACCTCAATCCTGTTCCCGGCCTGCAACGACCCAGCGGACCGCGCACGGGTGGGACCTGGGTGCGCCTGGACGGCTACTACGTCCGGGTGGGCTCGTTGAAGATCGACGGTGTCGATTCCGGAGTCGAGACCCGCAGCGCCGGCGACTACTCGCCGGTCTATTTCAAGACGCCGGCGGCCACAGCCAAGAACTCCTTCACCGTGACCATCACCGACACGCTGGAAGTGGACGGCGCGGTCCAATTCTTCTACGACGACACAGTCGGATCGTCGGCAGGCTCCACTGCCGGACCATCGTCGACAGTCGGACCGACCAAACCATCGCCAAGCGGCACGGCCTCTCGGTGAGCGACGAATCCGCCAAGAAGGAATCCAACAACCAGGATGTGGTCCTGGTCGAGTCCCGCTGGCAGCGGACGCTTGACGTGCTCTCGGTGATCGGGCCGCCGTTGACCGTAGCCACGGCGCTGCTTGTCTATTTCGGTTGGGCGCGCACGGATGCGCAAGCAAAATCCATGGGCCTGGACGTGAGCCTCTTTGGCTACACCGTCCAGGACTTCATCCTGCGCAGCATCCAGTCGCTGTTCCGCCCGCTTGCCTGGTTGGCCATAATCGGGTTCCTCTGGCTCATGGCGGACCGCGGTGTGGACAAGCTGCTCGCGGACCAGCGCTTCCGGCCCGCCATTCGAAGGACCGCGACGGCGCTGCTGGTGCTCGGCTTCCTTTTCGCCGCCGTCATGTGGATACTCACCATTTCGCAGCCGGAGCGGATTCTCCTCTACCTGCCGTACATGATCGCGGGCGGCCTGTTGCTGGGAACCTGGGGAATGAGCCTGCGCCGTCGGGCCACTGCGGGCTCTGGGCGCGGCCTCACCGTGACACCCCGCGCGCTGGAACGTTCTTTCATCTTTGTGCTTGTCACGCTCCTCCTGTTCTGGGGCACGTCCGACTACGCCCAGGCACTGGGGCGCGGAGCCGCCGTCGACTACCAGGAACGCTCCCAACTCTTGCCCACCGCCGTCGTCTACAGCAAGGAACGGCTGGCGGTTACCGCCCCCAATGTCCACGAGGAAACTGCCGGGACCGCGGCCGAGCCGCTGTACCGATACACGGGGCTCCGGCTGCTCGTGGTGAGCGGGGGACGGATCTTCCTACTCAACGATGGCTGGACGCTGAAGGAAGGCCGCGTCGTCGTGCTGCGCGATGATTCGAGCGTCCGCGTGGAGTATGGGAACCCATCGGCTGAATGAGTAGGGTAAGGCCATGTCGGATTTCCAGTATTACGTGGCATCCTCTCTTGACGGGTTCATAGCCACCAATGAAGACGATCTCGGCTGGCTGCTCCAGTTCGAAGAGGCCGAGGGCGTCACCGAAAGCTACGAAGACTTCATGGCCGGCATCGGCTGCATTGTGATGGGTGGCCAGACGTATCGCTGGCTCATGGAACATGAACCCGGGAAATGGCCTTACCCGGGCATCCCATGCTGGGTCTTCACCCACCACGAATATGCCGCGCCGGCCGGTGCGGACGTCACGTTCGTGCGTGGTGAGGTCCAGGAATTCGCCCCGGACCTGCTTGCGGACGCCGGCGACAAGAACGTGTGGCTGGTTGGCGGCGGAAACCTGGTTGCCCAATTCGCCAAGGAAGGACTGTTGGACGAGATGATTGTCACGCTTATCCCGGTCGCCTTGGGCTCCGGTAAGCGCTTGCTTCCCGTGGAGAGCACGACGGCGCCGCTTGAACTGGTCTCGTCCCGCACCCTTGGTGCAGCGGCAGTGGAGCTGCGTTACCGGTTCCCCGCGCGGGCGCGGTGATCCCCGGGGGCCGATGCGCGGCGTGCTGGCTCAGT
This sequence comes from Arthrobacter sp. FW306-04-A, assembly GCF_044358315.1. Lineage (GTDB taxonomy): Bacteria > Actinomycetota > Actinomycetes > Actinomycetales > Micrococcaceae > Arthrobacter. The sequence goes on along the minus strand of NZ_CP084559.1, from coordinate 2,517,503 downwards.
GGGGCCTGTTCTCCCGGATCATGTTGGTGATCCGGGCCGTTGAAAGCCGGCGCCCGTGTTCGTCAGTCATGACAATTTCGTGTGTGGCGAGTGTGCTGCCAAGGTGGATGGCCGTGCATGTGCCGGTGACCAGGCCGCTTGCTACTGAGCGGTGATGGGTTGCACCCACCTCGATTCCCACCACATGGCGTCCGGCTCCCGCATGCAAGGCCGCCGAGAAGGAGCCCAAGGTCTCGGCGAGAACCACGTGGGCTCCGCCATGGAGGATGCCAGCAACTTGGGTGTTCCCTTCCACCGGCATGGTGGCGACGGTCCGTTCGGGGCTCAGTTCAAGGAACTTGATGCCCATCTTCGTCACGAGCGATCCCACCCCATAGCGCGAAAGCCAACCATGCAGCTCCTGCGGAACGCCAGCTGCGTTGAGTTCGTCAGTGAACCGGCCCGGCGTGAAATTGTCCATCATGGCAACTAGGCTGGCACCTGTGAGCGAAACAACCAAACCGGACTCAGTTCCAACCGAAACGTCAGCGCCTGTGGCTACTGTCACCGCAACGGCACCAGACCCTTCAGCAACCCCTGCCGGCACAGTGGCGGGTGGACGGTCCCGGCTTCTGGTCCTGGATGGGCACTCCATGGCATTCCGGGCATTCTATGCTTTGCCGGCAGAGAACTTCGCCACGTCCTCGGGCCAGCACACCAATGCTGTGCATGGCTTCACCTCGATGCTGATCAACCTCATCAAGGACCAAAAGCCCACCCATGTGGCAGTTGCCTTCGATGTCTCCGACGACACCACGTTCCGCAAGGCTGAGTACAGCGAATACAAGGGTGGCCGCAACGAAACCCCACCGGAATTCCGCGGGCAAATCGATCTCATCGACCAGGTCATGGAGGCCTGGGGCATCAGGACCATCAAGATGCCCGGATACGAGGCGGATGACATCCTCGCCACACTCGCGGCCCAGGGCGACGCCGCCGGCTTCGAAGTCCTCCTTGTGTCGGGGGACCGTGACGCGTTCCAGCTCATCACGGACAACGTCTTCGTCCTGTACCCGAAACAGGGCGTTTCCAACATTCCCCGCATGGACGCAGCGGCGATCGAAGAGAAGTACTTCGTTCCGCCTTCCCGCTACTCCGATCTCGCCGCACTGGTGGGGGAGTCTGCCGACAACCTCGCGGGCGTACCAGGTGTCGGCCCCAAGACCGCTGCCAAGTGGATCAATCTTTACGGCGGCCTGGACGGGATCCTGGAGAATTTGGATTCGATCGGCGGCAAGGTGGGCGGAGCCCTCCGGGAAAACATCGACGCCGTCAAGCGCAACCGCCGCCTCAACCAACTCCTGAGCGATCTCCAGCTCCCTGTTACACTCGCCGACCTCGAGGAGCCGCGTCCCAACCGACAAGAGGTCGAGACGCTGTTCGACACCCTTGAATTCAGGACGCTCCGCACCCGGCTGTTCGCGCTCTATGGAGACGACACCGCCGGAGCGGCGCCGGAGACCATCGACGCCCCTGCCTACAAAGTCCTGGATGACGCCGCCGCCCTGGAGGAGTTCTTCGCTGCCGGTGCGGGGATCCGTGCCGCCGTCGCCGTGCAGCTGGTCCCCGGACGGATTGGTGACGACGCCGATGCCCTCGCCATCGTGCGCGCCAACGGTGCTGCTTTCATCGATCTTCCGTCGCTCGACGCCGCGGCCGAGGCAGTCCTGGCCAAGTGGCTTCAAGACCCCGAAGAAGCCAAGGTCATGCACGAGTTCAAGGACGCCCTCAAGGCCCTGCATAACCGCGGACTGGGCCTTGAGGGCGTGGTGGATGACACCGCCATCTCGGGGTACCTGATCCAGCCGGACCGCCGCAGCTACGAACTCCCCGAGCTCGCACAGCACCACCTGAAAATCACGCTCACTACGGCCGCGGCACAAACAGGCCAGCTGGAACTGGAACTCGGTGACGGACCGGACGGGGCCGCGGCCACCGCGCTCGTCCAGCAGGCCGCCGTCGTGCACACGCTGAGCAAGCACTTCGAAGGCGAGTTGGCCGAGCGCAAGGCTGAAGCGCTCCTGACCACGCTTGAGCTGCCGGTCGCACGGGTGTTGGCCCAGATGGAACTCTCCGGCATTTCCATCTCGATGGACCGTCTGAACGAACAGCTCGCCGACCTCGCCAAAGTGATCGACAATGCCCAGGAGCAGGCGTTTGCCGCTATCGGCCACGAGGTCAATCTCGGGTCGCCGAAGCAGCTTCAGACTGTTCTCTTCGAAGAACTTGGCTTGCCCAAGACCAAGAAGATCAAGTCTGGCTACACCACCGACGCCGCCTCATTGAAGGCGCTCCTGGAGAAGACCGGCCACGAGTTCCTTGTGCAACTCATGGCCCACCGGGAATCCTCCAAACTTGCCCAGATGCTGGAGACGCTCAAGAAATCGGTGGCGGAAGACGGCCGTATCCACACGACCTACGCACAAAACGTCGCGGCCACGGGACGCATCTCGTCGAACAACCCCAATCTGCAAAACATCCCGGTGCGCAGTGAGGAAGGCAGGCGCGTCCGCGGAATATTCGTCGTCAGCGAGGGCTACGAATGCCTGTTGTCGGCCGACTATTCACAGATTGAAATGCGTATCATGGCGCATCTGTCCGGCGACGAGGGGCTCATCCAGGCCTACAAGGAAGGCGAGGACCTGCACCGCTACGTGGGCTCGCACATCTTCAACGTGGCACCCGAAGACGTCACCAGTGCCATGCGCTCCAAGGTCAAGGCCATGTCCTACGGCTTGGCCTACGGGCTGACCTCTTTCGGGCTGTCCAAGCAGCTTGAAATCTCCGTGGACGAGGCCCGGACCCTCATGAAGGACTACTTCGACCGTTTCGGCGCAGTACGCGACTACCTTCGTGGCGTGGTGGAGCAGGCCAGGATCGATGGCTATACCTCCACGATCGAAGGCCGCCGTCGCTATCTTCCGGACCTGACCAGCACGGATCGCCAGCACCGCGAGATCGCCGAACGCATTGCACTGAACTCGCCGATCCAGGGTTCGGCGGCAGATCTCATGAAGCGGGCCATGCTCGGAGTTTCAGCCGAGTTGACCAGCCAGGGGCTAAAGTCCCGGATGCTTCTGCAGGTCCATGACGAACTCGTCCTCGAAGTGGCGCACGGCGAACGCGAAGCGGTCGAAAAGCTCGTGACCGAACAAATGGGGACAGCAGCCCAGCTCACGGTACCGCTGGACGTTCAGGTCGGGGTCGGCTCCAGCTGGTACGACGCCGGGCACTAGCCGGGGGGGAAGTCCACGGGTTCTTGAGGGACTGCACGGGGCACGCCGCCGCTACGGTGGCGTGCCCCGTGCTGTCTGGATAGGCTCGGGACGTGGCTGATCCCAAGGAAACAAACGAAAAATACAACGTCAAGCGCTTTCGTTCCGTAGGCAAGGAGAACCCGGACTACGGACAGGCACGTGATTGGCTCCAGGCCGTCGGGTTTGGATTTCATGACGAGCAGCGAAGCGATGAGGTCCTTGACAAGATCCTCGCGATGTACCAAGCGGACAATCGTGAACTGACAGGCGTCTACGTCAACGATGAACCCCCGTTGCATGCGCTCAACCCGGGCTTTCCGGTGGCAACGTTCGGAACGCTGGAAAACAAGCTGAATATTGGCTTTGGGCAGGAACTGCGGACGCGCCAGATCACCGCTGTCAGCGTCCGCGGAACGCATCGGCGCCACGGCCTCTTGCGGGGGATGATGACCGCCGATCTTGCCGCGGCCAAGGACGATGGCTTCGCCATGGCGGCCCTGACGGCTTCCGAGGCATCCATCTACGGCCGCTTCGGGTTTGGTGTCGCAACCTTCGAGCGGAGCATCAAGGTGGACACCGGTCCGAAATTCCGCATCCGCCACGAACCCGTTGGCCGGGTGGAAATCGCAGACCCGAGGGTCCTTCTTGAACTCGCTCCCGAGGTTTTCAAGCGCGCTCACCAGGGGACACCGGGGTCCATCGTGCGGCAGGACTCCTATCGCCATCACGTCTCCGGAGCCATGAAACGCGACGGCACGGAGGACAAAGCCATCAAGTGTGCCCTCCACTATGGACCGGACGGCACCATTGACGGCTACGTCTCCTATAAGTTCGCAGGCTGGGACTCCAAGCCTTACACCATGGAAATCGTGGACCTCGTTGCCGCAACGGACTCCGGGTACTTGGAACTGTGGCAGTTCCTGGGCAGCATCGATCTCGTCGAACAGGTCTCCTGGCCTGAAGCTCCCATTGAAGACCCCCTCGCATGGGCGCTCGTCGACGGTCGCTGCGTCACGTCGTCCGACTATCGGGACATGTTGTGGTTGCGCGTCCTGGATGCTCCTGCGGCCTTGTCAGCTCGCCGCTATGGCGCCGATGGCCGTTTGGTGCTGGAGATCCGGGACGCGCTCGGTTTTGCGGACGGCACGTGGGAATTGGCTTCCGACGGCGGTGTCGTCACCGTCAGTGACGCCAGCGGCGGGAGACAAGACTCGAGCCCGGACTTGAGCATGGACGTCACGGATCTGGGGTCTGTCTATTTGGGTGCCGTCAGTCCGGTAACCTTGGCTTCGGCAGGCCGGATCCGCGAGCACACGCCGGGCGCAACATTGGCTGCCCAGCAGATGTTCGCCGTCGAACGCCCCGCCCACTGCCTGACGCATTTCTAGGCAGAAATCCCACCCGCAGGATCTACGACAGAAGAAGGATTCCATGGGGGAATTCCAACCCGGTGTTGACTCCACCGGCGAATCAGTGCTGCCCGGCAGGCGGTCATTGTTGCTGGCTGCCGCCGGACTAGCCGTGGCCGGCCTGGGTGCGTGCGCCCAACAGCCCGATGCCACCCCTGCCCCTCGTCCGGCTCCGGTTTCAACGCCGGGCGTGGAGGTGGCCGGCCCCCGCCCGGTCGTGCCCGAAACGCGGCCGGCGCTGCCGTCGAAGTCACAGATCGTTGCAGAATTCTCAGCACGCAAGCCCGTTGAATGGGGGCTCGGCGTCGCTGGCGTCGTGACGAAGACGGCGTCCACTCATGCGGTTTTGACCTTTGATGCCTGCGGCGGACCCCGGGGAACAGAATGCGATCAACGCTTGCTGAAGACACTGCGCAGGCTCAACATTCCCGCCACCCTGTTCGTCAACGGTCGCTGGATCAAGGCCAACCCCGGACTGGCCGCTGAACTCGCGGCCGATCCTTTGTTCGAGCTGGGCAACCACGGGTTCCGGCACCAACCGCTTTCCGTCAGCGGGCGTTCCGCCTACGGCATCGCGGGTACGTCCAACGTGGGCGAGGTGTACGACGAAATCATGGGCAACCAGGAAGTCATGGAGCAGCTTTTGGGAAAAGCGCCGCGCTTTTTCCGGCCGGGGACGGCTTACTACGACGATGTTGCCGCGTCGATCACCCACGCCCTTGGCCTGGTTCCGGTGAACTTTACGGTGAACGGCGACGGCGGTGCGACATTCCCTGCCCCCACCGTGGCGGCGGAGGTGGGCAAGATCGGTGCCGGGCAGGGCGCAGGACAGGTTGTGATCTCACACTTCAACCAACCTGCCGGCGGCACCGCGGAGGGCTATGAACGCGCTTTGCCCCGTTTACTGGACCGCGGCGTGACGTTCGCGCGGCTTGGTGACACGCTGCCGCTTTGACCCTCCTTGTGGCGAACGACTAGAATAAACGGGCGCGTACTACGTGCGCGTAAATTTACAATCCACAATTCAGGATGACCCGGCGTTTTGCCGTGTCCTGCGGACCGGGAACGGAAAGCGGGCGGTTTGCCTGACCGATACTCTATCCACAACGGAGCCCCTACTACATGACCATCACCTCCACCGAGAAGCCCGGTACCCCCGTAGTCGCGATCAACGACATTGGTACCGCTGAGGACTTCCTCGCAGCTGTCGACGCCACCATCAAGTACTTCAACGACGGAGACCTCGTCGAAGGTATCGTCGTCAAGGTCGACCGCGACGAAGTTCTGCTCGACATCGGTTACAAGACCGAAGGTGTCATCCCTTCCCGCGAGCTTTCCATCAAGCACGACGTTGACCCCGGGGACGTCGTCTCCGTTGGCGATCAGGTCGAAGCCCTGGTGCTCACCAAGGAAGACAAAGAAGGCCGTCTGATCCTCTCCAAGAAGCGTGCTCAGTACGAGCGTGCCTGGGGCGACATCGAGAAGGTCAAGGAAGAAGACGGTGTCGTCACCGGTACCGTCATCGAGGTTGTCAAGGGTGGTCTTATCCTCGACATCGGTCTGCGTGGCTTCCTGCCCGCATCCCTCGTCGAGATGCGCCGCGTCCGCGACCTCGCTCCGTACATCGGTCAGCAGATCGAAGCCAAGATCATCGAGCTGGACAAGAACCGCAACAACGTCGTTCTTTCCCGCCGCGCATGGCTCGAGCAGACCCAGTCCGAGGTCCGCTCCACGTTCCTCAACAAGCTGGAAAAGGGCCAGGTCCGTCCCGGCGTCGTTTCCTCCATCGTCAACTTCGGTGCATTCGTGGACCTGGGCGGCGTAGACGGTCTGGTTCACGTTTCCGAGCTGTCTTGGAAGCACATCGACCACCCGTCCGAGGTTGTCGAGGTTGGCCAGGAAGTCACCGTCGAGGTTCTCGAAGTGGATCTGGACCGCGAGCGCGTGTCCCTGTCCCTCAAGGCCACGCAGGAAGACCCGTGGCAGACCTTCGCCCGCACCCACGCCCTCGGCCAGGTTGTTCCGGGTAAGGTCACCAAGCTGGTTCCGTTCGGTGCCTTCGTCCGCGTTGAGGATGGCATCGAGGGTCTGGTTCACATCTCCGAGCTGGCGGTCCGCCACGTTGAGCTTGCTGAGCAGGTCGTCTCCGTTGGCGACGAGCTCTTCGTCAAGGTCATCGACATCGACCTCGAGCGCCGCCGCATCTCCCTCTCCCTCAAGCAGGCTAACGAGGGCGTTGACGCTGACAGCACCGAGTTCGACCCGGCTCTGTATGGCATGGCCGCTGAGTACGACGAAGAGGGCAACTACAAGTACCCCGAAGGCTTCGACCCCGAGTCGAACGAATGGCTCGAGGGCTACGAGACGCAGCGCGCCGCTTGGGAGCAGCAGTACGCTGACGCCCAGGCACGTTGGGAAGCTCACAAGAAGCAGGTTTCCCAGCACGCGGCTGACGACGCCGCTGCTGCCGTTTCCGGCGAGAGCGACTCCGGCACTACCAGCTACTCCTCCGAGCCGGCTGCCACTGAGTCCACCGCGGGCACCCTGGCATCCGACGAGGCCCTCGCCGCTTTGCGCGAGAAGCTGACCGGCAACTAATTGCCACTGGTCCGGATTTCCGGGCCGGAATGAAAGCGGCTCCTGCGATTCAGTACGAATCGCAGGAGCCGCTTTCTTTAATCCGGGAATCCCGGTTTTCTTTGGCGACGCGCTCGTTTGCCGCGCAAAGGGAATTCTTCAGCGCGTTCCGAGGGACATGCCCCGCCTTCGCATCAAGGACCGGACATATACCCATTATGTCCAGTGGTGGCGGATAGGGGAGGGCATGTCCAGTATTCCTTAGCCCAAGGCCCTACTGGACATGCCCCGCCTTCGCATCAAGGACTGGACATATACCCATTATGTCCAGTGGTGGCGATCAGGGGAGGGCATGTCCCCGTGGTTGCGAGCTCAATCCGGGACGTCGGCCCATTCTGTCCCCAGTAATTGGAGTCCCGATGTACCGCCGGTCATGGCGGCCAGCCGTTCGCCGGCGTCGGCGATTGCCGTTGGCTCGTCGGGCAGCGCCAAGCGCAGGACGGTCGCCGTGGGCTCATAGCTTGTTTCAGCCATGACGTAGCCTGCCGAGCGCAGATCGTTCTCCAACCTTCCGGCAGCGTGGTGGCCCACAGCGACGGCGCAAATCCGCAGGCGGCGTCGCTGAACCAGGGGAGCGGAGTCCAGCGCAGCCGAGACTGATTCGGAGTAAGCACGGACCAGCCCGCCGGCGCCCAGGAGGATCCCGCCGAAATAGCGTACGACGACGGCACTGACGTCGCTGAGGTCGGTCACCCCGGGCAGTGTTTCCCGTTTGATGAGTGCTTCGAGCATCGGGATGCCTGCTGTTCCGGAGGGTTCGCCGTCGTCGTTGGAACGCTGGATGACGCGATCCGGACCGAGGACAAAAGCGGAGCAATGGTGCCGGGCATCATGGAATTCCTTCCGCAGTTCGGCGACCAAGGCGCGCGCGGCGTCTTCGTTGGAAGTGCGGCGCATTACGGTGATGAAGCGCGAACGCTTGATCTCGAGTTCGTGGCGGAAATCGTCACCAAGCGCCAAGGTCGTGTACGCCGTCGCCCGGCTTTCGTCCTGATCTGCCACCGACCCAGTCTAGTGTGGAGGGGTGTTGAAGATTGGACTTACCGGGGGGATCGCCTCCGGCAAATCACTAGTGTCCGCCAGGCTGAGGGAGTTGGGCGCTGTCTTGATCGACGCCGACGCGCTGGCCCGCGAGGTGGTTGAGCCGGGTACCCCCGGCCTTGCCCACGTCGTGGCTGAGTTTGGTGAAGACATCGTCGACGCCGATGGGCGCCTTGACCGGTCACGCCTCGGGGCGATTGTGTTCGCCCAGCCGGATCGCCGGGAGGCGCTCAACGCGATCATCCATCCCCTCGTCAGGGAACGGGCCGGTACGATGCTCGCCACGGCAAGTCCTGGAGACGTCGTGGTCCAGGACATTCCGCTGCTGGTCGAAACCGGGCAGGGGAGCAACTTTCACCTTGTGCTGGTGGTTGACGCGCCCGACGAGGAACGCACCCGGCGTATGACGGAGATCCGTGGCATGACGGTCGAGGACGCCGTGTCCCGGATGGCTGCCCAGGCCGGCAGGGACGAACGGTTGGCGGCAGCGGACATCGTGGTGGACAACTCCGGAAGCATCGAAGACGTCACGGCGCTCGTGGACCGTCTGTGGCAAGAGCGTTTGGCACCGTTCGCCCGTAATCTTGCGGCGGGCCGCCCGGCGCCACGATCAGGCGGGCCCGTATTGTCCGCACCTGACCCCAATTGGCCGCTGCAGGCCGAACGGCTGCTTGCCAGGATCCGGAAAGCATCTCCGGAAGTGCTGTGCGCTGACCATATCGGTTCAACCGCCGTACCCGGGCTTCCGGCCAAAGACATCGTCGATCTGCAAGTCACCGTGGCCTCGCTCGAAGTGGCGGATCGGATAGCTCCGGCGTTGGGCGCGGCCGGTTTCCCCTTGCGGGAGGCTTCTGCGCGCGACACACCCAAGCCGCCGTACCTGGATCCCTCGGCTTGGCAAAAACGCTTCCACTGCAACGCGGACCCTGGAAGGGCCGCCAACGTCCATGTCCGGGTCCTTGGAAGCCCGGGCTGGCGCTATGCGTTGTTGTTCCGGGATTGGCTCCGTGCCAACCCCGTTGCCGTGAAGATGTATGCGGACATGAAACAGGAGCTCGCCGAGGTGCACGCAGGAGACCGCCGGACGCTTGCGTATGCGGAGGCCAAGGAGCCATGGTTTACCGAAGTTGCCTGGCCACTCATGGATGCTTGGGCGGAGAGCAGCGGGTGGCAGCCGCCGTCGTACTCCGTCGCGCGGGGCTAGAAAACGCGGACAGTACCTGTCCGCGGGCGGGGGTACATTGGATTCATGAGTCTTGCCCAGGAGATCAACCGTGTTGTCGCGCCCTTTGAGGTCATTAGCGAATTCAAGCCGGCAGGTGACCAGCCGGCAGCCATCGGGGAGCTGACCGAGCGGATCAACAATGGCGAAAAAGACGTCGTGCTGCTCGGCGCCACCGGTACGGGCAAGAGTGCCACCACCGCCTGGTTGATCGAACAGGTCCAGAGGCCCACCTTGGTGATGGTCCAGAACAAGACCCTCGCCGCGCAGCTCGCGAACGAGTTCCGGGAGCTGCTGCCCAACAACGCAGTCGAGTACTTCGTGTCGTACTACGACTACTACCAGCCCGAAGCCTACGTTCCACAGACGGATACCTTCATCGAAAAGGACTCCTCCGTGAATGAGGAAGTCGAGCGGCTGCGGCACTCGGCCACCAACGCGCTGCTGACCCGCAGGGATGTCATCGTTGTGGCTACCGTGTCCTGCATCTACGGCCTCGGTACCCCCGAGGAATACATCGCCGGGATGGTCACGCTCACCAAGGGCGCCGAGATGAACCGGGACCATCTCCTGCGCAAATTCGTCTCGATGCAGTACACCCGAAACGACATGGACTTCCACCGCGGCACTTTCCGGGTCCGCGGAGACACCGTGGAAATCATCCCCATGTACGAAGAGCTGGCCCTGCGCATCGAGTTCTTCGGCGACGAGATCGAGAACATTTACACCTTGCATCCGGTCACGGGCGATGTCATCCGTGAGGAAACCGAGATGTACATCTTCCCGGCTTCGCACTACGTTGCCGGGCCTGAGCGCATGTCCCGCGCCATCACCGCCATCGAAGAAGAGCTCGCGGCGCGGCTCAAGGTCCTCGAAGGCCAGAACAAACTGGTGGAGGCCCAGAGGCTGCGCATGCGCACCACTTACGACCTCGAGATGATGCAGCAAATGGGTTTCTGCAACGGGATCGAGAACTATTCACGCCACATCGATGGACGCGGCTCCGGCACGGCTCCGCACTGCCTCATCGACTACTTCCCGGACGACTTCCTTCTGGTCATCGACGAATCCCACGTGACGGTTCCACAGATCGGCGCCATGTACGAGGGCGACATGTCGCGTAAGCGCACGCTCGTGGACCATGGCTTCCGGCTACCTTCCGCCATGGACAACAGGCCGCTCAAATGGGATGAATTCCTGGAGCGCGTGGGCCAGACCGTCTATCTTTCCGCGACCCCCGGCAAGTATGAGCTCGGCAAGGCTGACGGTTTCGTCCAGCAGATCATTCGCCCGACCGGACTGATCGATCCCGAAGTGATCGTGAAGCCGACCAAGGGCCAGATCGACGACCTCCTCGGCGAGATCAGGACCCGCGTGGAGCGTGACGAGCGCGTCCTGGTCACCACGCTGACCAAGCGCATGGCCGAGGACCTCACCGACTACCTCCTGGGTCACGGGGTCAAGGTTCAATACCTGCACTCCGACGTCGACACCCTTCGGCGCGTTGAATTGCTCCGCGAACTCCGCATGGGCAGCTTCGACGTCCTGGTGGGCATCAACCTGCTCCGCGAGGGCCTCGACCTCCCTGAGGTGTCACTTGTCAGCATCCTCGACGCCGACAAGGAAGGCTTCCTGCGTTCTGCCACTTCGCTGATTCAGACCATCGGCCGCGCCGCCCGAAACGTCTCGGGACAGGTCCACATGTACGCCGACCGGATCACCGACTCGATGGCCAAGGCCATCGAGGAAACCAACCGTCGCCGCGAAATCCAGGTCAAATACAACACCGACAATGGTGTCGACCCCCAGCCGCTGCGCAAGAAGATCGCTGACATCACTGACCAACTTGCCCGCGAAGACGCCGATACCCGTGAGCTTCTTGCGGCGACCAGCAAGAGCGGCCGGACCGGAAAGGGAAAGGGCGCCACGAAGGTCCGGCAAGACGGCCTGGCCGCGGCCCCGGCGGAAGACTTGGTGGGACTGATCGAACAGTTGACGGAGCAGATGCACGCGGCTGCCGCCGAACTGCAGTTTGAGATCGCTGCCCGGATCCGTGACGAAGTCGGTGAACTCAAGCGCGAACTCCGCCAGATGCAGTCCGCCGGGCACGCCTAGGGTAAAGTTGAGCCTACGTAGGGGAGTATCCCAAGCGCTACGTCCGTCAACACGCAAGGCATAGACGCCTCGCCGGGCCTAGCGGATCGCCGTCGTATATGCGTTGTTTGGCTTCAGGCACGCAGACGCAGGCAGGTCGGAGAGACTTACGCCGTTTTGGCGTACCTGCGAAAGGCATCTTGATGCAACTCCCCGCCTGGTTTGAGATCGGCTCATTCGTCGTTCTCGGAATCATCCTCCTTGTAGACCTCCTCTTGGTCGTCAAGCGCCCGCATGAACCCTCCATGAAGGAAGCAGGCCTGTGGGTCGCTTTCTACGTCACCCTCGCTTTGGTGTTCGCCGGAGCGATGTTCGCCTTTGCCGGTCCCGAGCAGGGCAGCCAGTTCATCGCCGGTTGGGTGACTGAATACAGCCTGAGTATCGACAACCTCTTCGTCTTCATCATCATCATGGCGCGCTTCTCGGTGCCCCGTAAGTACCAGCAAGAGGTGCTGATGGTAGGCATCATCATTGCCCTGGTCCTGCGCGGCATCTTCATCGCCCTCGGCGCGGTGGTGATCGAGCAGTTCAGCTGGGTCTTCTACATCTTCGGCGCGTTCTTGCTGTGGACGGCCTGGAAGCAGGCCACGGACGACGGCGAAGACGAAGAAGAAACTTCCGAGAATCCCCTTATTGCCCGCATCCGCAAGATCGTCCCGATGTCGGAAAAGTTCGACGGCGGCAAGCTGCGCACCACGGTTGGCGGCAAGAAGCTCTTCACCCCCATGCTGATCGTCTTCGTGACCATCGGCATGACGGACCTCCTGTTCGCCGTGGACTCCATTCCGGCCATCTTCGGGTTGACCCAGAGCGCGTTCATTGTCTTCACTGCCAACATCTTCGCCCTCATGGGCCTGCGCCAGCTGTACTTCTTGCTCGGCGGCCTCATGAACCGCTTGGTTTACCTTAAGCACGCACTGTCGGTCATCCTTGGGTTCATCGGCGTCAAGCTCGTGCTGCACGCAATGCACGTCAACGAACTGCCCTTCATCAACGGCGGACACCATGTTGAATGGGCTCCCGAGATCCCCACCTATGTGTCCTTGGCAGTCATCATCGGCACCATCGTGGTGGCGGTTGTCGCGAGCCTCCTGAGTCCGGCCGCCAACAAGTCCAAGCTGGACGCCCGGCTCGAGGAAGATTCCCGCAAGAGCATGAACAGAGTCTCCGGCCACTAACGCCCGTCGCTGCCAAGCACGGCGGACCATAACGGAACCCCGGTCACCACGGTGGCCGGGGTTCAGCTCTTGCCGCGCACCATCCCCAAGAGACGGTTGAAGATTCCTTCCCCGTCTTCGCCGATACCATCGTGATGGAAGTCACCGGTGGTCCAGGCCTGCAGTCCGCGCACAGCGGCTGCGGTCTCCATGGATAGCTGGAAGTCCACATAGATGTCGTCGCGATACACCGCAGCCGCCACGGGTACCGTGTTCGCGCCCAGCCGGGCCACATCGTAGAGGGGTTTCCAGTCCTGCTTGCCGGCCAAGCGGGCGGCCGCGTCCTGCAACGGCACCAAGGCCGGATCCTGTTCGAAATACCAGGGGTAGACCATTTCACCTGTCAGGAGCGGCTCCGCGGCCTCGGGCTGGAACTCCGGGAATTCCGCGAGCACGCGCCAAGCCGCCCAGTCCGTGGCTTGCTCTTGGCCGTAGATGGCCTCGTGCAGGACCGCGTACAGGGGATTCGATGCCCGGGATACGAGTCCATGGACTTGCTCCAGGAAGGAGTCAGAAAGCCGATCTCCATCCGCGGAGGGCACAAAGGCGTCCTCCAGGAGGGTGTGGAGGGCATCCACGCGGGTGTTCCCGCCCAGGAACGATCCCACCATTTGGAAGCGCTCCGCGGTCAGGCGTTCTCCACTGGGCAGCCGCTCCTTCGTGGCGTCCAGATGCCGCGCGATCCGGGTCACTACTTCGCGGTCCTCCGGATACCAGGCGAAGTACTCGGCGTTCCGTTCCGCGACCCGTTGGAAAGTGGCCCGGTAGACGCGCTCGGCCGGGCCCTCCAACGGCGCAAGCCCTCCCGTGATGAGCACTTCGCGAAGGCCTTCCGGAGCGAAGGAAAGGTATGTCAGTGCACAGAAACCACCGAAGCTCTGGCCAAGGACAGTCCACGGCTCCGAGCCCAAGGTTTTCCGGATGAGTTCGGCGTCGGCCACGATCGAGTCTGCCCGGAAGTGCGCCAGGTAGTCTGCCTGAGCCGCGGCATCGCCCCGAAGCGGGAGCGTGTTGCGGTCCGCCGGCGTGGACAGGCCGGTGCCGCGCTGGTCGAGCATCAGGATGCGGAAGCTCCTTGCGGCAGCCTTCATCCAGCCGGACAAGGACGTAGTCCGCGTGCCGCGTCCGCCCGGTCCGCCCTGGAGGTAGAGCAACCACGGCAGCCGCGCCGCGTCTTCAGCCGGGTGCTCGGCGGAGACGAACTCCCGGGCGAAGACGGTGATCGTCTCGGCGGCGCCACCGCCGGGAGCTTCGCTCTCGGAAGGCCAGTGGTCGAGGGGCACCGTGAAGAAATGCTCGGTGGTCCGGACACCCCGGAATTCGTGACGTGCCCGGATGGTGTGCGCCGCTTGCCCAGCCATGCGCTCAGCCACGCGTCAAGACCTTGTCATCGCTGCCAAAGGCACCCAGGGCTTCTCCGGCAAGCCGGAAGGTGGACCAGCCGTCCATGGGCACGGCGCCCAGGCTGCGATAGAAGTCAATGGACGGTTCGTTCCAGTCCAGGACGCTCCACTCCACCCTTGCGTAACCGCGTTCGACGGCGGTGGCGGCCAGATGCTGCAGGAGCGCCTTGCCGTGGCCCTCGCCGCGCGCATCAGGCGTGACGTAAAGGTCCTCAAGGTAGATGCCGTGGACACCTTCCCACGTCGAGTAGTTCAGGAACCACAAGGCGAAGCCCTGGACGTCTCCGGCCGCGTTTTCGGCCATGTGGGCAAACACCCGCGGATTCTCGCCGAACAAGGCAGCGGTCAGCATTTCCGGCGTGTTTTTCACGGCGTCGGGCTCTTTTTCGTAGACCGCAAGCTCGTGGATCATCTGCAGGATCGCGGGGACATCGGACACGGTGGCAGGGCGGATAACACTCATGATTCGAGCTTACTAGGAGCCTAGAGGCGGTTGACCGCGGTCACCTTGACCACGGCGGTGCCGCTCTCGTCCGAGGCTTCCAGGTCCACTTCGGCGGAAATGCCCCAATCATGGTTGCGGGCAGGGTCGTCGAAGATCTGCCGCACACGCCAGATGCCAGGTTCCTCGGTGATCATAAGGAGGCCCGGGCCGCGTGCGTCGGGGCCGGTCCCGATGTCGTCGTGTTCGTCGAAATAGACGTCCAGGACGTCTTCCCAGTGTTCCGCATCCCAGCCGCTGCCGGCGTCGAGCTCGCCCAAAGCGGCGGCATCCTCGTCCGCGAACAGCTCAACGCGCCGGAACATTTCGTTGCGGACCATGACCCGGAAGGCGCGGATGTTGGACGTGAGGGATGGCGGCAGGGGAGGAGGGGCGTCGTGCGGCGTGGGGGCCGCGCCGGACGTGAGCTCCTCCCATTCGTCCAGCAGGCTGGAGTCGACTTGGCGGACCAGTTCGCCCAGCCAGGCGATGAGGTCCTCGAGGTCTTCGCGGAGGGCGTCCTGCGGGACCGTTTGGCGCAACGCCTTGAAGCCGTCTGCCAAATACCGCAACACAATGCCCTCGGAGCGGGCCAGCCCATAGAACTGGACGAACTCACCGAAGTTCATGGCGCGCTCATACATATCGCGTACCACCGACTTGGGCGCGAGTTCAAAGTCGCCCACCCATGGAGCGGCCTTGCGGTAGACGTCGAAAGCCTCGCCCAGGATCTCCGCGAGGGGCTGCGGGTAGCTGACCGCTTCGAGCATCGCCATGCGCTGGTCATAATCAATGCCGTCGGCTTTCATCGCGGCAATTGCCTCGCCGCGGGCCTTCTTCTGCTGCGCAGAGAGGATCTGGCGGGGCTTTTCAAGGGTTGCTTCGATCACGGACACAACGTCCAAAGCGTACGACGGCGACTCCGGGTCGAGGAGTTCCAGCGCCGCAAGCGCAAACGGCGAAAGCGGTTGATTCAGGGCGAAGTTGGCTTGCAGGTGGACGGTCAGGCGAACGGAACGGCCTTCCTTCTCCTGCTCGGTTTCGGGAATGCGTTCCACCACTCCTGCGGCCAAGAGCTCGCGGTAGATACCCAGGGCTTTCTTCATGAGCTGCAGCTGGGCGGATCGTGCCTCGTGGTTTTCGGTGAGGAGGCGGCGCGTGGCGGCGAATGGGTCGCCAGGACGTTCCATCAAGTTGAGCAACATCGCATGCGTCACCGTGAAACTCGAGGTCAACGGGTCCGGGACCGACTCCACCAAACGCGTGAAGGTGGGTTGCCCCCAGGAGACGAAGCCCTCGGGCGGCTTCTTTCGCACCACTTGCCGCAGCTTCTTCTGGTCGTCACCGAATTTCGCGGTCGCCTTGGCCATCGCCTTCGCGTTCTCCACCACGTGTTCGGGAGCCTGCACCACAACCGTTCCGGCAGTGTCATAGCCTGCCCGGCCCGCGCGGCCGGCAATCTGATGGAACTCGCGGGAGTTCAGCAAACGCGTGCGGACGCCGTCGTACTTGCTCAGGGCAGTCAAGAGAACGGTGCGGATGGGAACGTTGATTCCCACGCCGAGCGTGTCGGTACCGCAGATGACCTTCAGGAGTCCTGCCTGTGCCAATTGCTCCACGAGCCGCCGGTACTTGGGCAGCATGCCCGCGTGATGGACGCCGATGCCGTGGCGGACCAGCCGGTTCAGGGTCTTGCCGAAGCCGGCCGCGAACCTGAAGCCGGCAATGAGCTCGGCAATCTTGTCCTTCTCCTCGCGGGTGCACATGTTGATGCTCATGAGGTTTTGGGCGCGTTCGATCGCCTCGACCTGGCTGAAATGCACCACATAAACGGGAACCTGCTTGGTGCTCAGGAGTTCCTCGAGGGTTTCATGGACCGGAGTTTCCTGGAAGTAGTAATGCAGGGGGATGGGGCGTTCGGCTGAGCTGACGGTGGTGGTGGAACGCCCGGTGAGTTCGGTCAGACCGGTTTCGAAGCGGCTGACGTCCCCTAACGTGGCTGACATCAAGAGGAACTGGGCCTGCGGGAGCTCCAGGAGGGGCACCTGCCAGGCCCAACCCCGCTGGGGATCTGAGTAGAAGTGGAACTCGTCCATGATGACCGTGCCGAGTTCGGCTCCCTTGCCTTCGCGCAGGGCGATGTTGGCGAGGATTTCGGCGGTGCAGCAGACGATGGGGGCGTCCTGGTTGACTCCCGAGTCACCCGTGATCATGCCGACGTTCTCCGCCCCGAAGATCTCGCAGAGGGCGAAGAACTTCTCGGAGACCAAGGCCTTGATGGGGGCGGTGTAGTAGCTGCGCATTCCCCGGGACATGGCCTCGAAATGCGCCGCGATGGCTACCAGCGACTTTCCGGAGCCGGTGGGGGTAGCCAGGATGACATTGCAGCCGGACGCGAGTTCCATGATGGCTTCATCCTGGGCAGGGTACAACTGCAGCCCGCGGCTCTCCGTCCACTCAACGAAGCGTGTGTAGATTTCGTCCGGGTCAACGCGTCTGTTGCCCGATCCGGCGTCGGAGGTTCCGGGAAGCTGCTCAAGAAGTTTCATTGCCTTCCAGCTTAGTGTGGAGAGCAACAGACCACTGATACGGACGATCGGGACAGCAGTGAAATGGGATCCAGCCAAGTACGTCGAGTTCGGCAATCACCGCGACCGCCCGTTTTTTGACCTGACCTCGAGAATCCTGGCGGAGGATCCGCGGCACGTGGTGGATCTGGGCTGCGGTCCGGGGAACCTGACGGAGAACCTCGCGACGCGCTGGCCCGGTGCCGCCGTCGTCGGGCTGGACTCTTCTGCCGAGATGCTGGCGAAAGCCGGACTCCTCGCTGCCGCCCGGCCTGGTCTTTCGTTCGAGCGCGCCGACATCGCCGAGTGGACACCGGAAGTGGACACCGACGTCGTGGTCAGCAACGCAGCGCTGCAATGGGTCCCCGGACACCTGGCCATGCTCGCCAGGTGGCTGGAAGCGCTGAAGCCCGGTGCGTGGTTTGCCCTGCAGGTCCCGGGAAACTTCGGTGCCCCCTCCCACGCGCTCATGCGCGAGCTGGCCGGTTCGCCGGAATGGTCCGGAAGATTGTCCGGTGTGCTGCGTCACGACGACGCCGTCGGGGAACCAACCGACTATCTCCGGATCATGCTCGACGCCGGATGCGACGCCGACGCCTGGGAAACCACCTACCAGCAACTTCTGCCAGGACCCGACCCCGTGCTGCACTGGGCGCGGGGGACCGGCCTCCGTCCTGTGCTCGCCGCCCTTCCCGAGGGCGAAGCGGACGCTTTCGAAAACCAGTACGCGGCCATGCTGCGCGAGGCGTATCCGACGGACCGGCACGGGACCGTGTTTCCCTTCCGCAGAATTTTCGCAGTGGCCCGAAAGCGTGGCTAAGAGGGAGCGATTCCTGGCTCCGGAAGTGCTGGAATTGCACCGATTCCGAGTGTGATCTGAACTACAATGACAAGGCCATCGCGGGGCGGCATCGTCTGGAATTCGCCGCTCCGGTGACCAACGATTGGAGGCAAAGTGCTGGCATCCTTGCTGCTGCAGCGCCTAGCCCCCTACAAGACCCACGTACTGGCCATAGTTTTACTGCAACTGGTCCAGATCGGAGCCACCCTCCTCCTGCCCACCTTCAACGCCAAGATCGTCGACGACGGCCTCGTTGCCGGGAACAGCGAAGTGATACTGCGACTAGGCGGTTGGATGCTGCTCCTCACAGTCGTCCAGGTGCTTGCAGCATTGCTAGCCGGCTACCTTGGTGCCATCGTCGCCATGAAGTTTGGCAGGGGGCTGCGGCAGGACCTTTTCGACAAGATCCATTCCCTGCCGGACCAGGACGTGACGGCCTTCGGGCCCGCCAGCCTCGTCGTCAGGACCACCAATGACGTCCTGCAGCTGCAGAACATTGCGGTGCTAGTGTTCAGCATGCTGGTGGCAGCGCCGGTCATGGGCATCGGCGGTGTCATTCTGGCAGTCGAACAGGACGCGGCCCTGTCGTGGATCGTTTTTGCGATCATTCCCGTGCTGCTGATCATCATGCTCTTGATCGTGCGCAAGCTCGTACCGCTGTACCGCGAGGGCCAGGGCTTGGTGGACCGGATCAACAGCGTGCTCCGCGAACAGATCCTGGGTACCGCAGTCATCAGGGCCTTTGTCCGCCAACCATTTGAGATGAGGCGGTTCGAGGCTGCCAATGACGCCCTGACAAACAACAATCTCCGTTCTGCCCGGATTGTCGCGGCCATGCTTCCGCTCGTCATGATCGTCGTCAACCTGTCTTCAGCGGGGGTGGTCTGGCTTGGTGGCCACCGCATCATCGACGGCGACATGAAATTGGGTGCGCTCACCGCATTCATCGCCTACATCATGCAAATCCTCCTCGCGATCATGATGGCCATGTATGTGCTGAGCACGGCTCCCCGTGCGTCCGTCAGCGCTGAACGAGTCACCGAAGTGCTCAACACTGAATCCGAACTGGCCCAGCCGGGAAACCCGGCCGGCTGGAGGACGGGTGGTCCTGAGCGGACGGGGGGCTTGAGCTTCAACAACGTCTCCTTCGCCTATCCGGGAGCTGAGGCGCCGGTGTTGGAAGGCATCTCTTTCGAAGCGGCCCCGGGAACCACGACGGCGGTGATCGGCTCCACCGGAAGCGGCAAGTCAACTATCGTCAGCCTTGTGCCAAGGCTCCTTGAGGCGACAAGCGGAAGCATCTCGCTGGATGGCCAGGACATCGCCACGGTTCCCCTGGGTGCCTTGCGCAGCCGGCTCGCCGTCGTGCCCCAAGAGACGTGGCTGTTCCGTGGAACCATCGCGGAAAACCTGCGCCTTTCGCTGCCGTCAGCAACGGATTCCCAATTGTGGCAAGCCCTTGAGACGGCCCAGGCTGAAGATTTCGTGGCTCGACTGCCCCAAGGTCTGGAAACCACCCTGTCCCAGAGCGGCGCCGGTCTCTCCGGCGGCCAGCGGCAGCGCCTGTGCATTGCCCGCGCATTGCTCCGCCCCGCATCGGTTTATTTGTTTGACGACAGTTTCTCGGCGCTGGACACGGTGACCGAGGCAAGGCTCCGGGCAGCACTCGAAACCGAACTGCGGGAGGCAACCGTCATCATCGTCGCCCAGAGGGTCAATACCGTGGTGTCGGCGGACCAGATACTCCTCATCGACCAGGGCCGTCTGGTGGCAAAGGGAACCCACGAGGAACTCCTTGTGTCCTCGGAGACCTACCGGGAGATCGTGGCGTCCCAGCTCGAAACGGAAGAAGCCGCGTGAGCGGCGATAGCGCATACCGCGCCCGCACTGAGAAGCCGGCGCGGTCACTTCTCCGCCTCGCGGGCTTGCTGAAGCCCGCCCGGGGAGTCATGTCCGCCGCGATTCTGTGCATCTGCGGTTTTGCCACGCTCAACGTCGCGGCCCCCAAGATACTGGGCGACGCGACCGACGTCATCGCAGTCGCCGTCTTCGGCGGCCCGTTCAACAGCGAGCGCTTTGTCTTGCTGTTGCTCGTGGCCGCATCCATGTACGCGGTTGCCTCGCTGCTCAGCTGGGCCCAGGGCCGGCTCAACGCCCTCGCGGTGCAGCGGCTCGCGCACGACCTCCGGGAAGCGGTGGAAGCGAAATTGCATCGGCTTCCCGTGGCCTTCTACGACGGCCGCTCCCGGGGAGATGTCCTGAGCCGTGCCACCAACGACCTCGACAACGTGGCACAAACCCTCAACCAGCTCCTTCCGCAACTCCTGACCTCAGCGTTGATGGTCGTCGGATCCCTGGGGATGATGCTGCTGCTTTCACCCTTGCTGGCCCTCGTGTCCTTGTTGGCTGTGCCGGTATCTGCCCTCGCATCGGTTGTGGTGACCCGGCGCTCGCAGAAGTACTTCGTCCGGCAGTGGGAGGCTACGGGAGACGTCAACTCCCTGGTGGAGGAGACGGCAACCGGCCACGAAACCATCAAGCTTTTCGGCGCGCAGTCTGCGATGGCCGCCCGCTTCGCTACCCACAACGACGGATTATATTCCGCCAGTTCCAAGGCACAGTTCGCATCCGGGCTGCTGATGCCGCTCATGGCTTTCGTCTCGAACGCCAGCTATGTGGGGGTTGCGATTGTGGGGGCACTCCAGTTCCTTGCCGGCGCGATGAGTATCGGCGGGATCCAGGCGTTCATACAATTCAACCGGCTCTTTAGCCAGCCGTTGGGCCAGATCGGCGGCATGGCCCAGATCCTGCAATCGTGCGCGGTTTCCGCCAGCAGGGTCTTCGAGTTGCTGGACGAACCGGAATTGTCGACGGAGATCGGGACTGGCGTGCGCACCGGCGCCGGTTCGGTGACGGAGTCCGGCAGGCAGCCCGATGCGCAGTTCGATCTCCCGTCGGGAAGGGTTTCCTTTGAACACATTGCTTTCAGCTACCGCGCCGATGCGCCACTGATCGAGGACCTGTCATTCCGTGTGGAGCCGGGACAAACGGTGGCCATTGTGGGACACACCGGCGCGGGGAAGACCACGCTGATCAGCCTCCTCATGCGTTTCCATGAACTCGCCTCGGGGAAGATCACCATTGACGGCGCGGACATTGCGGACATGGGACGCGATGCCCTCCGCCGCAACTTCGGCGTGGTTCTCCAAGATCCGTGGATTTTCACAGGCACTATCCGGGAGAACATCGAATACGGACGTCCAGGTGCCAGCGACGCTGACATCGTGGCCGCTGCCGAAGCAAGCTACGTGGACCATTTTGTCCGCTCGCTGCCGAACGGGTATTCCACCATGCTCAGCAACGGAGGGGAACCGCTTAGCCAGGGGCAGAGGCAATTGCTCAGCATCGCCCGTGCACGGCTCTCCGGCCGCCCCATCCTGATCCTGGACGAAGCCACAAGCTCGGTAGATACCCGCACGGAAGTCCTCATCCGCCAGGCGATGCACAGATTGCGGAGCAACAAGACGTCCTTCGTCATCGCTCACCGCTTGTCCACCATCCGCGACGCTGATCTAATTCTCGTCATGGACCACGGACGGATCGTTGAACACGGCACCCATCATTCGCTGCTGGAGCTTGGCGGGCACTATGCCCGATTGCACGACGCACAATTTGCGGTCGGAGACGGCGAGTTGGCCGCGACGCCGGCACGGATCGCCAAGCACCGCGCCGTCCAAGGGGAGAGGGAAGCCTCGTGAGCGGCTCGATCGAGTTTCCCGGTTCGTGGAGACCCAACCAGTCGAGCACCGTGGCCTTGTATGAGCAGCTTCGGCTCCGCATTATCGAGCTGGCTGACGCCGGCACCCTCCCTGTAGGGACCAAGCTTCCAGCGGTGCGCAGCCTGGCCGGCGAGCTGGATGTTGCACCCCACACCGTGGCCCGCGCGTATAAGGAACTTGAAGCGGCCGGAGTGGTGGCAACCCGCGGCCGGAACGGAACAGTGGTGTGCGCCCGGGACGACCGTTGGAGCGCGTTGGCTGCCGTCGCGGCGAACTACTCGGCCGCGGCCAAGGCGCAAGGCGCAAGTTTCGCCGAGGCAGTACAGCTCCTGGCGGCCGCCTATGACGCGGATTGATACCCGTCAGTAGCCTGCGGGAGCCCGCATGGAAATTCGAAGAAGTTTTCGATTAGCATTAGTGGGTGCCTAAAGCCGTAGCTGAAGTCCCCGCCGTCGAATCCCTCGCAAGCGTTTCCGCGCCGCAGCCTGCCACGCCCGTGAGACATGATCTGTCCCGGCTCGTGGTCAAGGGAGCGCGTGAACACAACCTCCGCAACGTGGATCTCGACCTTCCCCGCGATGCCATGATCGTCTTCACCGGCTTGTCGGGTTCAGGCAAGTCGTCCTTGGCTTTCGACACGATCTTCGCCGAGGGCCAGCGCCGGTACGTCGAATCATTGTCGGCCTATGCCCGCCAGTTCCTGGGCCAGGTGGACAAACCGGATGTCGACTTCATCGAGGGCCTTTCCCCGGCAGTCTCCATCGATCAGAAGTCCACCAGCAAGAACCCGCGTTCCACGGTGGGCACCATCACCGAAATCTACGACTACATGCGCCTCCTCTGGGCCCGTGTCGGCAGGCCGCATTGCCCGGTATGCCATGAGCCCATCACAAGGCAGACTCCGCAGCAGATCGTCGACCAACTGCTGGAACTCGAGTCAGGCACACGCTTCCAGATCCTGGCTCCCGTAGTCCGCGGACGCAAGGGCGAATTCGTGGAGCTCTTCAAGGAGCTCACCGCCAAGGGCTACTCACGTGCCCGGGTGGACAGCGAACTCGTCCAACTGAGCGATCCGCCCAAGCTCGGCAAACAATTCAAGCACTCCATCGAAGTAGTCGTGGACCGGTTGGTGGTCAAGGAAGGAATCAGCCAACGGTTGACCGATTCGATCGAAACGGCGCTCGGCCTTGCGGAAGGCCGTGTGCTGGTCGAATTCGTCGATCTTGACGCCGAAGACCCGGCGCGGATCCGGGCGTTTTCCGAGAACCTTGCCTGCCCCAACGAGCACCCGTTGGCCATCGACGAGATCGAGCCCCGTTCCTTCTCCTTCAACAACCCTTTCGGCGCATGTGCGGCCTGCAGCGGCATCGGCACCAAGCTGGAGGTCGATGAAGAACTCGTGGTCCCCAACCCCGAGCTTTCATTGGGCCAGGGGGCCATAGCGCCATGGTCGTTGGGTACAGCCACCACGGAGTACTGGAACCGGCTCTTGGAGGGCCTCGCCTTGGAGCTCGATTTCTCCATGGACACCCCCTGGGAGAAGCTGCCGCAGGAAGTTCGGCAGACGGTGCTGCATGGGAAGGACCACAAGGTGGTCGTCCAGTACCGCAATCGGTTTGGCCGGGAGCGCAAGTACAGCACCGGCTTCGAAGGCGCCATCCAGTACGTTCACCGCAAGCACGGCGAAACGGACTCCGACTGGGCACGCGACCGCTACGAGGAGTACATGCGGCAGGTTCCTTGCCCCGCATGCAACGGTGCCCGGCTTAACCCGGCGTCGCTCTCCGTGCTGATCAACGGCAAGTCCATCGCCGAAGTATCGGCCCTTCCGATGCGCGATTGCGCCGACTTCCTCGGCAGCCTCACGCTCACCGACCGCGAGGCCCAGATCGCGCATCAGGTTCTCAAGGAGATCCAGGCACGACTGACGTTCCTGCTCGATGTGGGGCTCGAATACCTGAATCTCGAACGGCCGTCCGGGACCCTGTCCGGCGGTGAAGCCCAGCGCATCCGGCTCGCTACGCAAATCGGCTCTGGCTTGGTGGGAGTCCTCTATGTGCTGGACGAGCCGTCCATCGGGCTGCACCAGAAGGACAACCGGCGCCTCATCGAGACGCTGACGCGGTTGCGCGATCTCGGCAATACGCTGATTGTCGTCGAACACGACGAAGACACCATTCAGGAAGCCGACTGGGTAGTGGACATCGGACCTGGCGCCGGCGAGCACGGTGGCCAAGTGGTGCATTCCGGTTCGTACAAGGAGCTCCTGGAAAACACGAACTCGCTGACCGGCGACTACCTGTCCGGACGACGCAAGATCGACATCCCGCCGAAGCGACGCAAGTACGACAAGAAGCGTGAGCTCAAAGTCATCGGCGCGCGCGAAAACAACCTGAACAACGTTGACGCCACCTTCCCGCTGGGCCTTTTCACGGCCGTGACCGGCGTCAGTGGCTCGGGGAAGTCCACCCTGGTAAACGAGATCCTCTACAAGGTGCTCGCGAACAAGCTCAACGGCGCCAAGCAGGTTGCAGGCCGGCATCGCTCGGTAGCGGGCCTGGAGCACCTCGACAAGGTGGTCCACGTTGACCAGAGCCCCATCGGCCGGACACCGCGTTCCAACCCCGCCACCTACACCGGCGTCTTCGACAACATCCGGAAGCTCTTCGCGGAAACCACCGAAGCCAAAGTGCGCGGTTACCAGCCAGGCCGCTTCTCATTCAACGTCAAGGGCGGCCGCTGCGAGGCCTGCTCCGGTGACGGCACGCTGAAGATCGAGATGAACTTCCTGCCGGATGTCTATGTCCCGTGTGAAGTGTGCCATGGTGCCCGCTACAACCGGGAGACCCTTGAAGTCCACTACAAGGGCAAGACCATCGCGGACGTCCTCAACATGCCCATCGAGGAAGGCGCCGAGTTCTTTGCGGCGTTCACGCCCATCGCCCGGCACTTGAACACTCTCGTCGACGTCGGTCTCGGCTACGTCCGGCTTGGGCAGCCGGCCACCACACTGTCCGGTGGCGAAGCGCAGCGCGTGAAGCTGGCCTCGGAGCTCCAAAAGCGGTCGAACGGACGCAGCGTCTACGTCTTGGACGAACCCACCACGGGCCTGCACTTCGAGGACATCCGTAAGTTGCTCATGGTGCTGCAGGGCTTGGTGGACAAGGGGAACACGGTCATCACCATTGAACACAACCTTGACGTCATCAAGTCGGCCGACTGGATTGTGGACCTTGGCCCCAACGGCGGTTCAGGCGGTGGACGCATCGTGGCAACAGGCACACCTGAACAGGTAGCCAAGTCCACGGAAAGCCATACCGCTTCCTTCCTTGCGGAGATTCTGGGTTAGTGCGGCGGCTACCACCAGGGAATATTTCGGCGGCTGCCGGAGTATTCCCTGGCCGGCATGTGAGTTTCAGGCACGCCTCAACTCGTGAGAAACTAACCCGGTGACTCAAACAATGGTGCCCGTAATCTTTGATCTGGACGGCACCCTTGTCGATCCTGCAGGTGGCATAACCGGCGGCATCGCCGCGGCCCTGCGCGAAATTGGCTTCCCCGTGCCGGGCCAGCCCGTGCTTGAGTCCATGGTCGGACCCAAGCTCAGCGATTCCCTGGAGCACATCGCCGGGGTTCCCGCGGGAAGAGTCGACGAAGTCATTGGGCTTTACCGCAGCTACTACCGATCTGTGGGAATTGGGCAAAGCCAGCTCTATCCAGGCATCCGTGAGCTCCTCGAGTTCTTCGCGGAGTCGCGGCGTCAGGTCGCTGTGGCCACGCAGAAACCCCAGGGCCTGGCGCGCGTTGTGCTGGAGCACCACGGTATTGCTGATTTTTTTGCGTCCATCTGCGGTGCCTCGGACGATGAATCAATGGCCGCAAACACGGCCCCCGGCAAGGTGGAAATCGTTGGTGCTGCGCTGGCGACGTTGCATTCGCAGCCCGCAGTGATGGTGGGGGATCGCCACCAGGACGTTGCCGGTGCCATGGCCAATGGACTTGACTGCATCGGAGTCAGCTGGGGATTTGCGCCCGACGGCGAGCTTCGGGAAGCGGGAGCTGTCGCCGTCGTGGACTCCACTGCGCAGCTGCTGAAGAAGATCGAAGAACTTGACGCCGTCCGTGCGGCGGCCCTGAGCGAGGTGCAGAACGATGGAAGCCTTTGATGTCATCCGCTGGACCACTCGCGGACTGATTTCCAGCACCTGCCGTCCTACGGTCATTGGGCTGGAAAACGTACCCAAGGAGGGGCCATTCATTGTGGCCCCGAACCATTTGTCTTTTCTGGACAGCGTCATTGTCCAAGCTTTGATGCCCCGCCCGGTGGGATTCTTTGCCAAGGCCGAGTACTTCACCACTAAAGGCTTCAAAGGCCGCGCCATGAAAGCGTTCTTCCAGGCTGTTGGATCCATTCCGGTGGAGCGCGGAGAACAAGCGGCCAGTGTGCAAGCGCTCAAGACCCTGCTGGACATCCTTGAGAACGGCAGGGGCATCGGTATCTATCCGGAGGGAACCCGTTCGCGTGACGGCCTGCTCTACCGTGGGCGCACAGGCGTCGGCTGGCTTGCTTTGACGACGGGCGCGCCCGTCGTGCCGGTGGGCCTGATTGGCACGGACAAATTGCAGCCTGTGGACCGTAACACCGTCCGTCCGCAGCACTTCACCATGAAGGTGGGCGAGCCGTTGTACTTCGAGAAAACAGGTCCGGACCATTCCCTGCCTGCCCGCCGCGAAGTGACGGACAAGATCATGGATGCCATTGCGGCATTGAGCGGCCAGGAACGTTCCACGAGTTACAACCAGAGCAAGACTGCGGAGTAGCTCCGCGAGGCTGGCCGGTGCGTACTGGGTAGCGTCTTTCCCTTACTAGACTGGATCTGTGGCAGATCCAGCGAGTTATCGCCCCCAGACGGGAGAAATCCCTACCACCCCCGGCGTCTACCGGTTCCGGGATCCACACGGCCGCGTCATCTATGTGGGCAAGGCGAAAAACCTCCGGTCCCGGCTGAACTCCTATTTCGCCAACCCGGCAGGGTTGCTGCCGAAGACTTACGCCATGGTGCACGCCGCGAGCAGCGTTGAATGGACCGTTGTGGGCAGCGAGCTTGAGTCCCTCCAGCTCGAATACACGTGGATCAAGGAATTCAAGCCGCGCTTCAACGTCGTGTTCCGCGATGACAAGACCTACCCGTACCTTGCCGTGAGCATGGGGGAGAAGCTCCCCAGGGTCCAGGTTATGCGCGGCGAGCGCCGTAAAGGCACCCGCTACTTCGGGCCGTACACGGCCGGTGCCATCCGTGAAACCATGGACACCTTGCTCAGGGTCTTTCCGGTGCGGAGCTGCAGCGCCGGTGTGCTTAAGCGCGCGCAGGCCAGTGGCCGGCCATGCCTGCTGGGTTACATCGACAAATGCTCGGCACCGTGTGTAGGCCGTGTCACGCCCGAGGAGCACCGCGCCATTGCCGAAGACTTCTGCTCGTTCATGGGCGGCGAGGCCGGCAAGTTCATCCGGCGCCTTGAGAAAGACATGGCAGCTGCCGTAGCCGAACTCGACTACGAACGGGCGGCGCGAGTCCGCGACGACATCGCAGCGCTGCGCAAAGTGTTCGAACGCAATGCCGTGGTCCTTTCCGAGGACACAGACGCAGATATCTTCGCCCTGCACGACGACGACCTCGAGGCTTCCGTGCAGGTCTTCCACGTCAGGGGCGGCCGGGTGCGCGGCCAGCGGGGTTGGGTCGTCGAAAAGGTCGAAGACGCCACCACGCCGGAGCTTATCGAGCACCTCCTGCAGCAGGTTTATGGAGAGGACAGCGACAACCAGGGGCGCATTCCTCGCGAAGTCCTGGTCCCGGAGATTCCGTCCAACCATCACGAGTTGCTTGAATGGCTCGGCGGCCTCCGGGGCGCCAAAGTGGATATCCGCGTGCCGCAGCGTGGCGACAAGGCCGCCCTCATGTCCACTGTCCGCGAAAACGCGGAGCAGGCGCTGAAGCTCCACAAAGTCCGGAGGGCAGGGGACATCACCGTCCGCTCGCAAGCGCTCCAGGAGTTGCAGGAGGCGCTCGAGCTTCCCGTGCCGCTCCTTCGGATCGAGTGCTACGACATATCCCATGTGCAGGGCACCAATGTGGTCGCGTCCATGGTGGTTGTGGAAGATGGCCTCCCCAAGAAGGCCGACTACCGGAAATTCTCCATCACCGGTGCAGCCGCAACTGACGACACCGCGGCGATGCATGACGTCCTCACGCGACGCTTCCGTCACTACCTTCAGGACAAGTCCGCCCAGCTTCCCAAGAGCGGGGAAGTCCCCAACCCGGCGGAGCTGGCGCCGTCGGAGGATGCTGCCGGCGCCGTGACAAAGGCGAGGTTCGCCTATCCGCCCAACCTCGTCGTCGTCGACGGCGGGCAACCCCAAGTGAATGCGGCCGCGCGGGCCCTCGCGGAACTGGGGATCGACGACGTCTACGTCGTGGGCCTGGCCAAGCGGCTCGAAGAAGTCTGGCTCCCGGACAGCGATTTCCCTGTGATTCTGCCCCGCACTTCGCAAGGGCTCTACTTGCTCCAGCGCATCCGCGACGAAGCCCACCGCTTCGCCATCACTTTCCACCGGCAGAAGCGCGGAAAAGCCATGACCGTGTCCGCGCTCGACGGCGTTCCCGGCCTCGGTGAAGCCAAACGGAAGGCGCTCGTGGCACATTTCGGTTCGCTCAAGAAGATCAAGGCCGCCACGGCAAGCGAGCTGACCGCAGCGAAGGGAATCGGCCCGGCATTGGCAGAAGCCGTCGTCAGCCACCTGGCGGGGGCCGGCGCCTCCGAAGAGGCCGCCCCGGCAGTGAACATGACCACCGGCGAAATCCTTGAATATTAGCTAGGGTAATAAACGGACCGCTCCTCAAGGCGGTCCGGCTTTTGGAACATCTCAGAAACGGGGACACTTGATGTCAGAGTCAACAGCGGGATCCGACGCGGAGCAGGACGGCCTTATTCCCGTCAAGCCTGTCGAAGCGGAACTGCTGGTGGTGACTGGCATGTCCGGAGCAGGCCGCAGCACCGCCTCGGACGCCTTGGAGGACCACGGCTGGTATGTCGTCGAAAACCTCCCTCCGCAGATGTTGGGGACGCTCGCCGAAATCGTCTCGCACGCACCCCAGTCGATCCCCAAGCTGGCCGTCGTCGTGGACGTCCGCAGCAAGGGACTCTTCACCGATATCAGGACGGCCCTCGGCGCACTCAGTGCGAGCGGAATCACGTTCCGGGTTCTCTTCCTCGATGCGAGCGACAACGTCCTGGTCCGGCGCTTTGAACAAGGCCGCCGCCCGCATCCGCTCCAGGGCGGTGGCCGGATCCTGGACGGTATCGCCGCAGAGCGCGATGTCCTGAAGGAACTCCGGGAATCTGCAGATGTGGTCCTGGACACGAGCACGTACAACGTGCACGGCCTGGCGACCGCCATCACCGAGCTCTTCAGCGACACTGGACCCGTGGCGCTGCGCTTGAACGTCATGAGCTTCGGCTTCAAATATGGTCTGCCGGTGGACGCCAACTTCGTGGCCGATGCACGCTTCATCCCCAACCCGCATTGGGTCCCGAAATTGCGCCCGCACACTGGACTCGACGCAGATGTCAGCGACTATGTACTGGGGGCCGACGGCGTCAAGGACTTCGTTGATCGCTACGTCCTTGCCTTGGAGCCTGTCCTCGACGGCTACCGGACGGAAAACAAGCACTACGCCACCATTGCGGTCGGCTGCACAGGCGGCAAGCACCGTTCAGTCGCGGTCGCCGTCGAACTTTCCAAACGGCTGGCCCAGTACCCCCGGGTCACCGTGACCACGAGCCACCGTGATCTGGGTCGCGAATAATGGGGGTTCTGACCGGACCCCTGCCGCTTGTCCCGCCCAAGGGGACGCCAGGCAGCCAGCCTTCCAAGGGCCCCACTGTTGTTGCGCTGGGCGGCGGACACGGACTCTCCGCATCACTCTCTGCGTTGAGGCTGTTGACCTCCGAGCTCACAGCGATTGTGACCGTTGCGGACGACGGCGGATCGTCCGGGCGGCTGCGGGAAGAGTACGGTGTCCTTCCGCCCGGCGATCTTCGGATGGCGCTGAGCGCCCTCTGCGATGACACGGATTGGGGGCGCACGTGGCGGGACGTCATGCAGCACCGCTTCAAGACTCCGAGCGGTCGGCAAGGTTCCTTGGACAACCACGCCATGGGAAACCTGCTCATTGTTACCCTCTGGGAGCTGCTGGGCGACGCCGTGGCGGGACTGAAATGGGCAGGTGCCCTCCTGGGTGCCCGCGGTCAGGTCCTGCCGATGTCCACGCAGCCACTGAACATCGAGGGGGACGTCCGGGTGCCTTTGCTCGGAGGCGGGTACGAGTTCCAGACCGTCAAGGGCCAGGCCAAATGCGCCGTTGCCGGATCCCTCGAAAACGTCCGGCTTCGGCCGGAAGACGCCAGGGCATGCATCGAGGCGCTCACCGCCATCGAGCTCGCAGACTGGATCATTCTCGGCCCCGGCTCCTGGTACACCTCTGTCCTGCCCCACTTGCTGTTGCCCGAGATGCGCCAAGCCTTGTGTGACACCCCGGCTAAACGATGCCTCACCATGAACCTCGCCATGGACACCAAGGAAACTTCCGGGATGTCCGCCGCGGACCATCTGGACGCCCTGCGCCACTACGCGCCGGAGTTCAGCGTGGACGTAGTCCTCGCCGATCCCTCGTCCATATCGGACCACAAGGAATTCGAGCGCGCTGCCGGAATGATCGGTGCAGAGGTGGTCTTGGGTAAAGTGGGGGCGTCGAGCCGCCGTCCAGTCCACGACCCGCTGCGTCTGGCATCGGCGTATCACGATATCTTCGGGAATAGTTAGGAACATGCGATGGCACTGACCGCATCGGTCAAGGAAGAACTTTCCCGGCTGGACATCAAGAAGTCTTCCGTCCGCAAGGCCGAGGTCTCCGCCATGCTGCGTTTTGCCGGCGGATTGCACATCATTTCGGGGCGCATCGTGATCGAGGCAGAGGTCGACCTCGCCTCCACGGCCCGGCGACTTCGCGCCGCGATCGCCGAAGTCTATGGGCACCAGAGCGAGATCATCGTCGTCTCCGGCAGCGGCCTCCGGCGCGGTAGCCGCTATGTGGTGCGTGTAGTGCGCGACGGCGAGGCCTTGGCTCGTCAGACGGGCCTCCTGGACGGCCGTGGAC
The DNA here is from genome assembly GCF_044358315.1 of Arthrobacter sp. FW306-04-A. Taxonomy (GTDB): domain Bacteria; phylum Actinomycetota; class Actinomycetes; order Actinomycetales; family Micrococcaceae; genus Arthrobacter. Next base: position 2,486,241 of record NZ_CP084559.1, on the reverse strand, counting down.
GGCCTGTCCGCGGGTTGCCGTCCGCCGTAGTCAATGGTTCGGCGTCCGACGCCGAAGCGGTCTGGCGTGGAGCTTTCCTGGCACACGGTTCGCTTACCGAACCGGGCAGGTCCTCCTCGCTCGAAGTCACCTGCCCCGGTCCGGAGTCCGCGCTTGCCCTGGTCGGAGCCGGCCGTCGCCTCGGAATCCAGGCCAAGGCGAGGGAAGTGCGTGGCGTGGATCGCGTGGTCATTCGCGACGGCGACACCATCGCCGCGTTGCTCACCCGGATGGGCGCCCATGACGCTCTCATGGTGTGGGAGGAACGCCGCATGCGGAAGGAAGTACGGGCGACCGCCAACCGCCTTGCGAACTTCGACGACGCCAACCTTCGCCGCTCGGCCCAGGCGGCCGTCGCCGCCGGTGCCCGGGTGGACAGGGCCCTGGAAATCCTCGGCGACGACGTACCCGACCATCTCAAGTACGCCGGTGAGCTCCGGGTGGCGCACAAGCAGGCCAGCCTGGATGAACTGGGCCGGCTCGCTGATCCGCCCATGACCAAGGACGCGATCGCGGGGCGGATCCGCCGGCTGTTGGCCATGGCGGACAAGCGGGCTGGAGACCTGGGCATCCCCGGTACCGAGGCAAATGTGACCCCCGAAATGATGGACGAATAAAGCGCCCGCCCTAGAATCGTCAGGGTGTAGATTTCCGGCCGGTTCGCCGATCGGATGAACAAAACGAGAGTTACCAACCGGACCCCGGTCCACTACATTGGAGGATTTCGTGACAGAGTACGTACTGCCCGAGCTCGGCTACGACTACGCAGCACTTGAGCCGCACATTTCGGCGAAGATCATGGAGCTGCACCACAGCAAGCACCACGCTGCCTATGTAGCCGGCGCCAACAACGCCCTGGCCCAGTTGGCAGAGGCCCGCGACAAGGGCGATTTCGCCAACATCAACCGCCTTTCCAAAGACCTCGCGTTCCACACCGGCGGCCACATCAACCACTCCGTGTTCTGGAACAACATCTCCCCGGACGGCGGCGACAAGCCCGAGGGCGAGCTGGCGGCAGCGATTGACGACGCCTTCGGCTCCTTCGATGCGTTCCGTGCCCAGTTCTCGGCAGCTGCACTTGGCCTCCAGGGATCCGGCTGGGGCTTCCTCGCCTACGAGCCCATCGGTGGCAACCTCCTTATCGAGCAGCTCTACGACCAGCAGGGCAATGTCGCAGTCGGCACGACGCCTCTGCTCATGCTGGACATGTGGGAGCACGCTTTCTACCTGGACTACGTCAACGTCAAGGCTGACTACGTCAAGGCGTTCTGGAACATCGTCAACTGGGCCGACGTCGCGAAGCGCTTCGAGGCAGCCCGCGCAAACGCGACCGGGCTGATCGTTCTCTAGGGAACTCCGTCCCGAATCGGTGAGTGACGCGGAATACACGGGAATGTAACAAACTTCACATTCAGGTGAATTTCGCCCAAATACCGGATTGTCTGCCCCCGCAGTTGCGGGGGCAGACGTAGTTAAACGTAAGATGGGTCACGGAAGGCGGTTAGCCTTCAGCAACGTGGCTGGTCGCCCTCCGATCTGATAATCACTTCTGCCCAATGATGTGCGGGAATTGTTAGTTGGAATCAAGATCCGACTCACTAGGTGTGCTTGCAAGAGCACCAAGGAGACTGAAATAGTGACCACCCGTATTGGTATCAACGGCTTTGGCCGCATCGGCCGCAACTACTTCCGCGCAGCACTCGCCCAGGGTGCCGACCTCGAAATTGTTGCGGTCAACGACCTCACGAGTCCCGAGGCACTTGCCCACCTTTTGAAGTACGACTCCGTCGGCGGTCGCCTGACCGAGTCCGTTGAAGTCAAGGAGGGCAACCTCATTGTTGACGGCAACATCATCAAGGTCCTTGCAGAGCGCGATCCTGCGAACCTCCCCTGGGGCGAACTGGGCGTCGATATCGTCATCGAGTCCACCGGCTTCTTCACCAAGGCTGCCGCGGCACAGAAGCACATCGATGCAGGTGCCAAGAAGGTCCTGATTTCCGCTCCTGCTTCGGACGAAGACATCACCATCGTCATGGGTGTCAACCATGAGCTCTACGACCCCGCAGCACACCACATCATCTCCAACGCATCCTGCACCACCAACTGCCTCGGCCCGCTGGCCAAGGTCGTCAACGACGCCTTCGGCATCGAGCGCGGCCTCATGACCACGATCCACGCCTACACGGCAGACCAGAACCTGCAGGACGGCCCCCACAGCGACCTCCGCCGTGCCCGCGCCGCAGCGATCAACATGGTTCCCACCTCCACGGGTGCTGCCAAGGCGATCGGGCTCGTCCTTCCGGAGCTGAAGGGCAAGCTTGACGGCTACGCCATCCGCGTCCCGGTCCCGACCGGTTCAGCCACGGACTTGACCGTCACGGTTTCCCGCGAAGTGACCGTTGAGGAAGTCAACGCAGCACTCAAGGCAGCTTCCGAGACCGAGCAGTTCAAGGGCATCCTCAGCTACACGGCAGATCCGATCGTCTCTTCGGACATCGTCGGCGATCCCTCTTCTTCGATCTTCGACTCCGGCCTCACCAAGGTCATCGGCAACCAGGTCAAGGTTGTTTCCTGGTATGACAACGAATGGGGCTACTCCAACCGCCTCGTTGACCTCACGGAGCTTGTCGCATCCAAGCTGGGCTAGGGTAGACACATGACATCTCACACCCTCAACGAACTGATCGCTGAAGGTGTCCGCGGGCGGTACATTCTCGTCAGAAGTGACCTGAATGTGCCGCTCGACGGCTCTACAGTGACCGACGACGGCCGCATTAAGGCCTCCCTCCCGGTCATCGAAAAGCTCTCGGACGCCGGTGCCCGCGTGCTCGTTACGGCCCACCTGGGACGCCCCAAGGGTGCTCCCGAGGCCAAGTATTCGCTCAAGCCCGCTGTAGAGCGGCTTTCGGAGCTCGCTCCATTCAAGGTCCGGCTCGCGGAAGACACCGTGGGTGAGTCCGCCAAGGAGCTGGCCGGGGCACTCGAGGACAGTGACGTCCTGGTTCTCGAGAACGTCCGCTTCGACGCCCGCGAGACCAGCAAGGACGACGCCGAGCGCGGCGCTTTCGCCGATGAACTCGTAGCACTCACCGGTGACAAGGGTGCCTTCGTTGATGACGCCTTTGGTGCCGTCCACCGCAAGCACGCCAGCGTTTACGACGTCGCCACGAAGCTTCCTTCCTACCAGGGGGACCTCGTGCACACCGAGGTGGAGGTTCTTCGCAAACTCACCACGGATACCCAGCGCCCGTACGTCGTGGTTCTCGGCGGCTCCAAGGTCTCGGACAAGCTCGCAGTGATCGACAACCTCCTGGGCAAGGCTGACACCATCCTCGTCGGTGGCGGAATGCTCTTCACCTTCCTCGCAGCGGTTGGTCACAAGGTTGCAGGGAGCTTGCTCGAAGCTGACCAGATCCCCGTGGTTCAGGACTACCTCAAGCGCGCTTCCGACGCCGGTACCGCTTTCGTCATCCCCACCGACGTCGTGGTGGCCAGCCGCTTCGCCGCTGACGCTGAGCACGAAGTGGTCGCCGCGGACGCGATCGAGGACAGCTCGTTCGGGGCCTCAGGCATTGGCCTGGACATCGGGCCGGTATCCGCAGCGGCTTTCGCCGAGCAGATCAAGGCCGCCAAGACCGTGTTCTGGAACGGCCCGATGGGCGTCTTTGAATTCGAAGCCTTCTCGGGCGGGACCCGTGCCATTGCCCAGGCTTTGACCGAGACGCCGGCATTTACCGTGGTGGGCGGCGGCGACTCCGCCGCGGCCGTCCGGACCCTCGGTTTTGAGGACTCCCAGTTCGGACACATTTCCACCGGCGGCGGCGCCAGCCTTGAATACCTTGAAGGCAAGGATCTTCCTGGCCTGGGCGTGCTGGACCGCTAAGACTACACGGCCGGCGGGGCGCCTTTCTGGAAGGAAAGCGCCCCGCCGGCTTCCCTATCTCAACGCATCTTTGGAGCACACGTGACAACTTCTGCCAACGGAAACTTCATCCGCAAGCCCTTCATTGCCGGCAACTGGAAGATGAACATGGACCACGTCCAGGGCATCACCTTGCTGCAGAAGCTGGCATGGACCCTCTCTGACGCCAAGCACGACTACAGCCGGGTGGAGGTTTCGGTCTTCCCGCCGTTTACCGACCTCCGCGGTGTGCAGACTCTCGTCCACGGCGACGAACTGGACGTCGTTTACGGCGGCCAGGACCTCTCACAGTTCGACTCCGGAGCGTACACCGGCGACATCTCCGGCCAGTTCCTCAACAAGCTGGGTTGCGCATACGTTTTGGTGGGCCACAGCGAACGCCGCACCATCCACAACGAGGATGACCAGGTCCTCAACGCGAAGGTCAAAGCTGCCTTCCGTCACGGGGTAACGCCGGTCCTGTGTGTCGGGGAGGGCCTTGAGGTCCGCCAGGCCGGCACCCACGTCGAGCACACGCTTGCCCAGTTGCGTGCCGGCGTCGAAGGGCTCTCAGCGGAGCAAGCCGGCGACCTGGTTGTCGCCTACGAACCGGTCTGGGCCATTGGCACGGGCGAAGTGGCTGGTCCGGAAGACGCACAGGAAATGTGCGCCGCGATCCGTGCCGAGCTCGCTTCGTTGTTCGATGATTCGGTCGCCGCCAAGACCCGCCTCCTCTACGGTGGCTCGGTGAAGGCCAACAATGCAGCAGCGATCATGGCCGGTTCCGACGTCGACGGCCTCCTGGTGGGTGGAGCGAGCCTCGACCCTGCTGAGTTTGCTAACATTGTCAGGTTCGAGAGCCACCTCAGCGCGGCTTAGTCCGTTCAAGGTTCCGCTCCCGTTTTCCGTTCTTCTGAAAGGCCGTCGTGGACGTTCTTCAAGTCATTCTGCAGATCCTGCTGGGCATCACCAGTCTTCTGCTGACGCTGCTCATACTCCTGCATAAGGGCCGAGGCGGCGGGTTGTCCGATATGTTTGGCGGTGGCATGAGCTCGGGATTGAGCTCTTCGGGCGTCGCAGAGCGAAACCTCAACCGTTTCACCGTTGTCCTGGGCTGCACATGGGGCGTCGTAATCATCGGCCTTGGCCTCATCATGCGCTTCACCTCCGGCGGAGACTCCTAGCTCTCAGGGTTGAGTTCCGGGTGGAGCAAACTGCCCGGAACCCTGCCGCCGTCTGGTTCACCGCACTAGACTAGTCTGCATGGCCCACACCGCCATGCAGCCGAACTCTCAAGGGATCGACGATGGTTCATGGTTCTTCAGGATTCCGAGGCACACGGGCCGGTGTAACAGCCGGATCGGCCCCGAGAAACCAACCCGACTCCATAGTTGGCGAAAGCTTGCCGCGTATTCGTGTTCCCTATTGGTGCGCCAAGGGACATGAGACGCGGCTTGTTTTCGTTAAGCTCCCGGAAGATCAAATTCCGGTCCGGTGGGACTGCCCGAAGTGTGGCCTGGTCGCCGTCCGCGAACAAGGCGAGGCGACGATGGAGCGGGCGGACGAAGAAATCTTCAAGAGCCACCTGGACTACGTTAAAGAAAGACGCTCCAGCCAGGAAGCGGAGATTGTCCTGGCTGGAGCGCTGAAGCGGCTACGCGCCCGCAGGATCCTTCCGGATGAGCTGCTGGGGGACGCGTGAGGCTGCATTTTCGTCGATGAGCCACAGCGTCCTCGACCGGCCAAGAGGGCCGGAGGCGGGAACCTGGACCGGGTTGGCGCCTGCGAGGGCCAGGCCCACGGCCCCGGCCTTGTCTTCGCCTGCCACTACCATCCAGATCTCCTGGGCGGAGTTAATGGCGGGCAGGGTCAGTGAGATCCGCGACGGCGGCGGCTTGGGGGAGTTCTCGACACCCACCACTGTGCGGTCCTGGACACGGATACCCGCTTGTTCAGGGAAGAGCGAGGCAACGTGCGCATCCGGGCCCACGCCCAGCAGCAGGATGTCGAAACGCGGCAGCTCGCTGGCCTCATCCGGCCGGTGGTCCGAAGTATCTGCGGCGTGCTCTGCCTCCGCTGCGGCCTTGAGCCGGGCCGCGTAGTCTGCTGCGGCGTCGTCTGCGGTGGCGAAATCGTCCGACGAACCCGGTTCGTGCACGCGGTCGGGATCCACCGGCAGGCTGGAGAGAAGGGCCCTACGGGCTTGTACAGTGTTGCGGTCTGTGCTGTCTTTGCCAACGAATCGCTCGTCACCCCACCAGAAGTTCACGCGGGACCAGTCGACTGCGGGCGCCGCGGGTGAGTCGGCAACTGCTTTCAGGGTGCCGATGCCCACCGTTCCGCCGGTGAGGACCACCGTGGCTTCGCCGTGCTTGTCCTGCACGTCCACCAGCTTGGTGATAAGCCTTGCTGCAATCGCGGCCATAAGGACGGCGGAGTTGGGATGGATGCTTACTCTGGGGTCAGCGCTCACTGGGACGGTCACTCCTTGCTATTGGTTCGGGGCAGTCCCATAGTAATCACTTCTCCGAAGACATCGTCCGGATCAAGGCGACGCAGTTCTTCGGCGAGGCAATCCCGCAGGCTGCGCCGTGGCAGTGAAATCCGCTGGGCGGGTTGGCCAGGTTGGGTCAGTTCCGCGATGGTGAGGCCTGGACGGACCAGCTGGACGTCGCCGGTGGCGCGGCTCAGCCGTACCCTGCGGATGCCGGTTCCTGCCGGGTCCGCGACAATCTGGACCGGTGCGTCGAGGAACAATGTGAGCCAGGCGGCCAGCAAAAGTGTGCTGGGGGAGTCTGAAGCGCCTTCGACGGCGATTGCCGTGACGGGTGATTCGTCCACCTGGTCCAGGGCCGCCGCGAGCTGCAGGCGCCAATTGGTCAGGCGTGTCCAAGCGAGATCGGTGTCGCCTGCCCGGTACGTTTTCCGGATCCGGGACAGGGCCGCCGCGGGGTCGGGCTCGTTGGCGGAATCCGTGATGCGGCGGTGCGCGATACGCCCGATGGAGGTCTCGCACGCATTCTCGGGTGCTCCGTGCGGCCACCAGGCCACGATCGGCGCATCGGGCAGGAGCAGTGCCGCGACGAGGGATTCGCTTTCCTTGGCGAGCTCACCGTAGCCACGCAGCACGATCACCTCGGATGCTCCGGCGTCACCGCCCACCCGGATCTGGGCGTCGAGGCGGTTTGGAGCCTCGCTGCCGGCGTCCGCAAGCACGATGATGCGGCAGGGGTGTTCGCGGCTGGCCTCGTTGGCCGCCTCAATGGCTTCTTCCTCGAGACCCGACTTGGTGACCACCACGAGGGTCAGGACGCGTCCGAGGGCGATCACGCCTCCCTGTTCGCGCAGAGAGGTGATCTTCTTGGAGATCTTGGAGGTGGTGGTGTCGGGAAGATCTACGATCATGGCCTTCTCCAGGTTCGTCCGTCGCGGGCAAGCAGCTCATCGGCCGAGGCCGGACCCCAGCTGCCGGGAGCGTAGGGTTCGGGCTGTTCGTCGAGTCCGGCCCAGTATTCTTCGAAGGGGTCCAGGATCTTCCAGGACTCTTCGACTTCCTGGTGCCGGGGGAAGAGCGGAGGTTCTCCCAGCAGCACGTCCAGGATGAGGCGTTCGTAGGCCTCCGGGCTGGACTCGGTGAACGAGTGCCCGTATCCGAAGTCCATGGTGACGTCGCGGACTTCCATCTGCGTGCCGGGAACCTTGGATCCGAAACGGATGGTGGCGCCTTCATCAGGCTGCACCCGGATGACCACCGCGTTTTGGCCGAAGTCGTCCTCCCCGTGGCCGCGGAAGAGCAGGTTGGGCGCCCGTTTGAACACCACCGCAATTTCCGTGACGCGGCGGCCCAGCCGTTTGCCGGCCCGGAGGTAGAACGGTACGCCGCTCCAACGGCGGGTGTGGATGTCCAGGCGAATGGCCGCGTAGGTTTCCGTCTTGGAATCGGCCGGGATGCCCTCTTCCTCAAGGTAGCCCTGCACCAGCTCGCCGCCCTGCCAACCGCCGGCAAATTGGCCGCGGGCAGAGTGGGTGGACAAATCGTCGGGGAGTTTGACCGCTGCCAGAACCTTTTCCTTCTCGGCACGCAGGTCATCGGCGTTGAAGGAAATGGGCTCCTCCATGGCCGTTAGGGCGAGCAGTTGCAGGAGGTGGTTCTGGATGACATCGCGGGCTGCTCCGACGCCGTCGTAATATCCGGCGCGACCGCCGGTCCCGATGTCCTCGGCCATCGTGATCTGGACGTGGTCAACGTAGTTGGCGTTCCAGAGGGGTTCGAACAGCTGGTTGGCGAAGCGCAGGGCCAGGATGTTCTGGACCGTTTCCTTGCCGAGGTAGTGGTCGATGCGGAAGACGGCGTCCTGCGGGAAGACGGACTCGACGATGTCGTTGAGCTTTCGCGCGGACTCAAGGTCGTGGCCAAAGGGCTTCTCAATGACCACACGTCGCCACTGGCCATCGCCGGCCTGCGCCAGCCCGTGCTTGGACAGCTGGCGGCAGACCTGCTCGAAGGCCTTGGGCGGAATGGACAGGTAGAAACCGTGATTGCCGCGGGTTCCGCGGGTCTCGTCGAGTTCATCGAGCGTGGCGCTGAGGCGCTTGAACGCCTGGTCGTCGTCGAACTCTCCCTGGACGAAGCGGATGCCCTCGGACAACTGGTTCCAGACGGCGTCGTCGAACGGGGTACGGGAGTGCGCCTTGACGTTCTCCTTGACCTCGCTGGCGAAGTCCTCATTACTCCAGTCGCGCCGGCCGAAGCCGACGAGCGCGAAGCTCGGCGGCAACAGCCCGCGGTTGGCGAGGTCATAGACCGCCGGCATGAGTTTCTTGCGGGCGAGGTCACCGGTGACTCCGAAGAACACCAGCGACGAGGGCCCTGCGATGCGGTTCAGGCGCCGGTCGCGGGGATCCCGAAGGGGATTGCGGTGGCTTGCCTTTCCGGTGGACCGGTAACCGTTTTCAGTTTCTGGCATGTTTGGGTTTGTGCCTTAGCTTTCGAGCGCGCTGGCCTGGCCGGCCAGTGCGGCGACGATTTCCTGGAGCTGGGCAACTCCGGCTCCACGATCCGTGAGGTGCAGCCGCAGGACCGGACGGCCGTGGTTCTCCAGAACCTGGGCATCGCCGGCCGCCTGGGCCGCAATCAGCTGACCGAAGGTGAACGGGCGTTCCGGGATGGCGATGTCGCCGGTCGCGGAAGCGGTAATCTGCAGGAACGAACCGATGGCCGGTCCGCCCTTGTGGAACTGTCCGGTGGAGTGCAGGAAGCGCGGTCCCCAGCCAAAAGTCACAGGCCTGCCGCTGACACCTGCGAGTTCGTCACGGATGCCTTCCAACTGCGCGAACGCGATCCGGTCGAAGTACGCCTGGACGCTCAAGTAGCCATCCGTGCCGAGTTCAGCGAGGAGGGCCTTGACGGCATCGACGGCCGTTGCCGCGTCGCCGAGCCACGCGCCTCCCCGGACCTCGATTGCGCCGTCCACGAAGTTCGCGGGCGTCGGCTCAGGACGTGCGTCAAGGAGGCCACGTGCGGCAATCTTGGCCGCCTCGACGTCGGGCTGGTCAAAGGGGTTGATGCCCAACAGGCGCCCTGCGACGGCGGTGGCAAACTCCCAAACGAACATCTGGGTGGCCAGGCCACCAGCGATGGCGGCTTCGTTTTCGCCGAGTTCGACGTCGGAGTCCGCGCCGACGAGGCGGATCACCAGGACGTCCTCCGCGCCGCCGCTGACCTCGGGTGCGGACGGACCTGCCACAACCGGCAAAACGCCGGTGCCGAGCTTCCCTGTGGACTCGGCGATGAGCTGTTCGGCCCAATCGGCGAAGCCGACAATACCGGAACCGTCTTCGACGATGACAACCTTGTTGCGCAGTGGGGTGGTTCCGCCAAGCGCAACACCAAGCCGGAGCCCGATGTTTTCAGGTGAGTCATCGTTGAGGATCTCCGCTGCTTCCTCGGCCTCATCCAGGAATGCCTGGATGTCTACTCCGGCAAGGCCGCTGGGGACCAAGCCGAAAGCCGTCAGCGCCGAAAAGCGGCCGCCGACGTTCGGGTCGGCGTTGAAGACGGCACGGTAGCCGGCTTCACGGGAGGCCTTGTCCAGCGGGGAACCGGGATCGGTCACGATGATGATGCGGCTCTTGGCATCGATGCCGGCCTCGGTAAAGGCCTGCTCGAATACCCGTCGCTGGGAGTCGGTCTCCACGGTGGAACCCGACTTGGAGGAGACCACGATGGCGGTCTCGGCGAGGCGGTCCGCGAGGGCAGCGCCGACCTGTTCGGGGTCCGTGCTGTCCAGCACGGTCAGCTCGACGCCAGCGGTGCCGGCAATGACCTCGGGGGCAAGCGAAGAGCCGCCCATGCCACACAGGACAATGCGGGAGACGCCTTCGGCCCGGAGGGCATCCCGGAGCTCCAGGATTCCCTCGACCAAAGGCTGGGAAACGGTTGCCGCCTCCACCCATCCGAGACGGATGGCGGATTCGGACTCTGCATCGGGACCCCACAAGGTGTGGTCCTTCGCGAAAATCCTGGTGGCAATCCGGTCTTCGACAAGTGCCGGGATGTGCAGTTCGATGGCCTGCTGCGCAGCACCGTTGGCGTCGTAGCTGAGAGTGCTCATGTGGGTTAGGAAGCCTTCCGTGCAGAGGCGAGGGCGCCTTCGACGTCGGCCAGAAGTTCCTTCCAGCTGGCGACAAACTTGTCCAGGCCTTCGGATTCGAGGATTGCGACGACGTCGTTGTAGGAGATGCCCAGGCCCTCCAGCGCGTTGAGGACGCTGTTTGCTTCCTCGTAGGTGCCGGAGACGGTGTCACCGGTGACCACGCCGTGGTCGAACGTGGCGTCGAGGGTCTTTTCCGGCATGGTGTTGACCACGCCGGCGGCGACCAGCTCGGTCACGTACAGGGTGTCCGGGTATGCCGGGTCCTTGACCCCGGTGGAGGCCCACAGCGGACGCTGCGGCAGCGCGCCGGCCTCGGCCAGGACTGCCCAACGCTCGGTGGAGAACAGCTCTTCGTAGACCTGGTAGGCCAGGCGGGCGTTCGCAACGCCTGCCTTGCCCTTGAGGGCCTTGGCTTCATCGGTGCCCAGGGCATTGAGGCGCTTGTCGATCTCGGAGTCCACGCGGGAAACGAAGAAGGACGCCACGGAATGGATCGTGGAGAGGTCGTGGCCGTTTTCCTTGGCCAGCTCAAGGCCGGACTGGAACGCGTTGATGACAGCGCGGTAGCGCTCCAGGGAGAAGATCAGGGTCACGTTGACACTGATGCCTTCGGCCAGGGTTGCCGTGATGGCTGCGAGGCCTTCAAGGGTCGCCGGGATCTTGATGTGGACGTTGTCCTTGTTGACCTTCTTGTAGAGGTGCTTGGCCTCGGCGATGGTGCCTTCGGTGTCCCACGCCAGGCGTGGGTCCACCTCGATGGAGACGCGGCCGTCCACGCCCTTGCTCGCTGCGGCAACCGGGGCGAAGAGGTCGCAGGCATCTGCGACGTCGGTGGTGGTGATTTCGAAGACGGTCTCTTCAACCGTGGCGCCCTTGGCGGCTTCCTCTGCAATCACGGCGTCGTAGTCGCTGCCGGACGTGATGGCGGCGTGGAAGATCGACGGGTTGGTGGTGACACCGACGACGTTCTTCTCGTCGATGAGCTTCTGCAGGCTGCCGCTGGACAGGCGTTCCCGGGAAAGGTCATCAAGCCAGATGGACACACCGGCGTCGGAGAGCTGCTGGGTGGGAGTCGTAGTCATTTTCTTTTATCTCCTTGAAAATCTATTCGTTGCAGTCGAATTCGTCTCAGGCGCGTTTCAGCTACCGAGACCCGCGAGGGAGTCCTTGGCGGCGGCGGCGACTGCTTCTGCCGTGATGCCGAACTCCTTGAAGAGGCGCTTGTAGTCTGCCGAGGCGCCGAAGTGCTCAAGGCTGATGGAACGGCCGGCGTCGCCGACGAATTCCTTCCAGCCCAGTGCCAGGCCGGCTTCGACCGAGACACGGGCCTTGACGGCGGACGGAAGTACGGACTCGCGGTACGCGGCGTCCTGCTTGTTGAACCACTCGACGCACGGCATGGAGACAACGCGGGTGGCGATGCCCTCGGCCTGGAGCGCTTCGCGGGCGTTCACGGCGAGCTGGACTTCGGAACCGGTGCCGATCAGGACGACCTCGGCCGGGACGGTGGCGCCGTCCTTCGAAGCCTCTGCCAGGACGTAGCCGCCCTTCGCGACGCCTGCGGTGGAGCCGAAGGTGTCACCCTCGGCAACGCCTTCGCCGCGTGCGTAGGTCGGGATGTTCTGGCGGGTCAGCACGATGCCTGCAGGGTTCTCGTGGTTCTCGAGCATGGTCTTCCATGCTGCGGCAACCTCGTTGGCGTCACCCGGACGGACAACATCCAGGCCCGGGATCGCACGCAGGGTGGACAGCTGCTCCACCGGCTGGTGGGTGGGGCCGTCTTCGCCCAGGCCGATGGAGTCGTGGGTCCAGACGTACAGCGACGGAACACCCATGAGGGCGCCAAGGCGGATCGCGGGACGCTGGTAGTCACTGAAGATCAGGAACGTACCGGAGAAGGCCCGGGTCCGGCCGTGCAACGAGATTCCGTTCACGATCGACGCGGCGGCGTGCTCACGGATACCGAAGTGCAGCACCCGGCCGTACGGGTTTCCCTTCCACGCGCCGGTGGAGCGTGAGGCAGGAATGAACGACGGCGAACCTTCGATCGTGGTGTTGTTGGACTCGGCGAGGTCGGCGGAACCACCCCACAGTTCCGGAAGAACCGGGCCGATGGCGTTGAGGACCTTCCCGGAAGCCGCGCGGGTGGAAACTTCCTTGCCTGCCTCGAACACCGGCAGCGCGGCGTCGAGCTCGACAGGAAGCTTCTTGGCCTCGATGCGCTCAAGCAGTGCGGCCTTCTCCGGGTTGGCGGTCTGCCATGCCTCGAAGGATCCCTGCCAGTCGTTGCGGACGGCTGCGCCGCGTTCGACGACGGCTCGGGCGTGTGCCAGAACGTCATCGTCAACCTGGAAGGAACGCTCGGGGTCGAAGCCCAGGATTTCCTTGAGTGCTGCTACTTCCTCGCCACCGAGTGCGGACCCGTGGATCTTGCCGGTGTTCTGCTTCTTGGGGGCCGGGTAGCCGATGATGGTGCGCAGCGAAATGATGGAGGGCTTGGTGGTCTCGGCCTTCGCTGCGAGCAGCGCGGAGTAGAGCTCCTGGACGTCTTCGACGTATTCGCCGGTCTTGGTCCAGTCCACACGCTGGGTGTGCCAGCCGTAGGCTTCGTAGCGCTTGAGTACGTCTTCGGTGAAGGCGATGTCGGTGTCGTCTTCGATGGAGATGTGGTTCTCGTCGTAGATGACCACGAGGTTGCCCAGTTCCTGGTGGCCGGCCAGGGAGGAAGCCTCCGAGGTGACGCCTTCCTGGAGGTCGCCGTCGGACGCAATGACCCAGATGGTGTGGTCGAACGGGCTGGTGCCCGCGGCCGCGTCAGCGTCGAACAGGCCACGTTGGCGGCGCTGCGAGTAAGCGAAACCAACCGACGACGCGAGTCCCTGGCCCAGCGGGCCCGTGGTGATCTCGACGCCGGCGGTGTGCTTGTATTCCGGGTGGCCAGGGGTCAGTGATCCCCAGGTGCGGAGGGCCTCGAGGTCCTTCAGCTCCAGGCCGTAGCCGGAAAGGAACAGCTGGATGTACAGGGTCAGTGATGTGTGCCCGGGGGACAGGACGAAACGGTCGCGGCCGATCCAGTCAGGGTGCTTCGGGTCGTGGCGCATCAGCTTCTGGAAGAGAAGGTATGCGGCGGGTGCAAGGCTCATGGCCGTGCCCGGGTGACCGTTGCCGACCTTCTCGACGGCGTCAGCGGCCAAAACGCGGACGGTGTCCACGGCGCGCTGGTCCAGGCTGGTCCAAGTCAGTTCTTGCTCTTCCAAATGTGGCACGTAAACCGAGCCCCTCTCTGTGCTGACGGCGGGTGTTGGGACATGGCAAGCCTCGGGCACAGGATGGCGCCCGCTGCGAAGTGTCTACCAGCCGTTCACCATTGAAACGTTGATCTATCATCCAGACATGCAAATCTGAGAATACGCTTTCTCGGAAACCTGCGTGAGCTGATCTGCAGACAGCTTAGCCCGGTTCCGGGCCCCAAATGGTGGGAATCTCAAAAAATGGACGCAAATTCCGTTTTATGAATCACCGCGACGTCAAAGTGCCGGTGAACTTTCGGAAACAAAGGAAAGTTCGCCGGTGCCGTGGCGTCGGACAGGCCACGGTATGATATCTGGAGGCCACCAGCGGCGAGTGCGCCTTTCATCCAAAGCGGGGTCCAAAGCACGCATTGAATCCACGCTTCGCCCTGCGCCCCGGTTTTTGAGGTGCCCGGATGGACTGGCGCCGCCGCTGCGAGAACACCAGAGCAAAGAACAGAGTGACTGCCAACGTGAGCACAACAGATACGCCCCTCAACGCTTCCCCGGCTGCGGGGAAGCGTGGAATGTCCCGTAAGTTCAAGGCGTATCTGGCACTGACAAAACCCCGCGTGATCGAGTTGCTGCTGGTCAGCACCCTGCCCACCATGATCTTCGCCGAGCGCGGCTTCCCCTCCATCGGGTTGATTCTCGCCACGCTGGTGGGTGGCGCATTCGCGGCCGGCAGTGCGGGCGTCTTCAACTGTTACATCGACCGTGACATCGACAAGCTGATGCAGCGCACGGAAAAGCGGCCCCTTGTAACGGGCGAAGTCACTCCACGCGAAGCGCTTGTCTTCGCGTGGATCCTTGGGGCTGCCTCGATCGCCATCCTGTGGTTCGGGGCCAACCCGCTTTCGGCATGGCTTGGCCTTGGTGCGATTGTTTTCTACGTTGTCATCTACACAATGATCCTCAAGCGCCGGACGGCGCAGAACATCGTGTGGGGCGGAGCTGCGGGGTGCTTTCCGGTGCTTATCGCCTGGGCCGCGGTGACGAACACGGTCGAATGGCCCGCCGTCGTGCTCTTCATGGTGATCTTCCTTTGGACTCCGCCGCACTACTGGCCGCTGTCCATGCGCTACGGCGAGGACTACCGGAACGCCAACGTTCCCATGCTGGGCGCCATCGCCGGCGCCAAGGTGGTGTCCGTCCAGGTGGTTCTCTACGCGTGGGCCATGGTTGCCTGCTCGCTGCTTTTGGTGCCTGTCGGCCGCGCGGGCTGGGTGTACACCATTGCCGCCGTCCTCGCGGGTGCCTGGTTCCTGTATGAATCCCACGCCCTCTATAGCCGGGCACAGGGCGGCGACGTTTCGAACAAGGGAGCCATGAAGGTCTTCCACGGCTCCATTAGCTACCTGACCCTGCTCTTCATTGCCCTCGCCGTGGACCCGTTCATCGGTTCCCCGATCATCGGCGGCTGACGTCCCCGGTCGCAGTCGCCGCCGTCGAAGGACGCTCGCTCACCTATGGCGCCTTTTCCCCAAACGCCCGCTCACGTTTAGGGGTAAAAGCCGAAACCCTCCTGCAGCTTTTGCGGCAAAAGGAAGACCCTATTTCACATCATGATGTGAAATAGGGTCTTCCTTTTGGCTGGGCTGCGAGGCGAGCAACCGCCCCGGGGTCAGAGCTTGGGGCTGAACCGCGCCACATCCGCCGCGTTCGTGGCGGCACTCATCAGGAGGGCGGCACCCAACATGTGCGCTCCGACCAGGAGGGCGGGAATTCCGTTGTAGTACTGCGTGAAACCGATGATTGCCTGAAGAACGGTGACGCCAAGCAGCAGGAACGTTGCCGTGCGGAACGGGCCGGTGAGTCCCTTGCGCAACACGAAGTAGACGGCGAACAGGGCTCCCGCCGTGATGAGGTACGCAGGCACGGCGTGGATGTGGGAGAAGAGGTCCCAGTCGAGATCATTGCGAGGGGCGTTGGCGTCGCCCGCGTGGGGGCCGGCGCCAGTCACCACGACACCGAGGCACACGGCAACCGCGGAGAAGAGGGCGACGGCGGTCATGACGGGGCTCATTGTTCCGGGAATCGCGGCCAGTGGACGGATCATGAAACCGCCGGTCCGGCCGTAGGCGCGGTTGACCAGGAGCGTGGAGAAGACGACGAGGGCCATCGAAACGAGGAAGTGCAGTCCGACGACCCAAGGGTTCAGATTGGACAGTACGGTGATGCCGCCGATGATGGCCTGTGCCGGAATGCTGGCGAGCAGGCCCAAAGCCAGGAGGAAAAGGTCTCGACGCTCCTTGCGGAGATTCCACAAGTACACCAGCATCAGGACGGCGACGGCCGCCAGGGCGAACGTCAGCATCCGGTTGCCGAATTCGATGAAGCCGTGGATGCCCATCTCCGGAGTATTGACGAGGGAACTGCTGGTACAGCGCGGCCATGTTGGGCAGCCGAGACCGGAGGATGTCAGCCGGACCGCGCCTCCGGTAACCACCAGGACCGTCTGGCCGATCAGGGACAGGGCCGCTAGCTTGCGAATGGTGCTGTCGACTTCGGTGGGCAGTTTGGCGGCCAACTGCTGGATGGATTTCGGGAGGCGGGAAGCCGTGCTCACAGATTTCTCAATTCTCGGATCTCAATTCAGGCTGAGGGTTCGGTTCCACAACGCCTAGTTCCACTTGAACCAGCGGACCGCTGCCGCCCCGGGGACAACCGTCCACAACAGCAGGACAAGGACGTAGGGCAAGGAAACGTCGCCATGCAGGAAAGCGTCCCGGAGCGACTGCCCTAGGGCGCCCGACGGCAGGAAATGCACGATGTTCTGGGCCAGGACCGGCAGGCGCTCGGCCGGAACCACGATTCCCCCGAGCGCTCCCAACAGAATCCAGAGCAAGTTCGTAATGGCGAGCGTTGCCTCCGGCCGCACCGTGCCGGCAACCAGGAGTCCGAGAGCCGTGAAGGCGGCAGCGCCGAGGACCAGAAGGCCCAAGCCGGGAAGCCATCCTTCTGGCCGTGGCTGCCAACCGAGCAATGCAGCAACGGCGCCGACTACCAGCACCTGGAGGACCAGAACTGCCAGCACCGCCAGGATCTTTCCGGCAATGAGGCCGGTCCGGCCCAGGGGAGTGGTGGAGAGGAAACGGAGCACACCGTAGCGACGATCGAAGCCGGTGGCGATGCCCTGGCCGGTGAATGCCGTGGACATGGCACACAGGGCCAGAATCCCGGGTACCGCGATGTCCACGCGGCTACCGCCGAGCCCATCGAGGAGCGGCGTGACCGTAAGCCCCACCAATGCGAGGAGCGGCAGTATCACCGCGAGGATCAGCTGTTCGCCGTTCCGGATCATCGTCAAGGTTTCATAGCGCCCTTGGAGCAGGATCCTGCGTAGTAAGGGGGCGGGTCCGGCGTGCGGGGTGCTGAGCACGGGGGATGGGCTGGTCATCGGATGTCCCTTCCGGAAATGTCCAGAAAAACGTCTTCCAAACTGCGTGCCTCCAAGCGAAGAGACGCCGGCATGATGCCCTTTTCCGCCCACCAAGCCGTGAGTTTCGCCAGATGTTGCGGGGTCAGGGTTCCCGCGATCGCGTAACTGCCCGCCCGGCTTTCCGTGATGGTCAGATCGTCACCGATGGCCGCGGCAATGTCGAGGCCAGCAGGCGCATCAAAGAAAAGGGTGCGTTCGGTGACCCCGTCCATGGTTTCGTGGCCGTGGCTCAGCAAATCGGCGACGGTGCCCTCCGCGACGTTGCGTCCGGCGTCGATGATGTAGACGTAGTCCGCAAGCCTCTGGGCATCGTCCATGAGGTGTGTGGTGAGGATGATGCCCATGCCCGCATCCCGCAGTTCGGCGATGAGTTCAAAGACGATTTGGCGGGACTGGGGATCCAGGCCCGCACTGGGCTCGTCGAGGAACAGGACTTCGGGATTGCCGATCAGGGCCGCTGCAAGAGACAGCCGTTGCTTCTGCCCTCCGGACAAGCGGCGGACGCCGGTGCGGCTGAAGGTGTCGATGCCCAGCCGTTCTATGAGACCGTCCAAGGGAAGGGGGCTTTGATACATGCCGGCAATGTGCCGGAGCAAGGGGATGGGACGGGCCGACGGCGGCAGGCCCCCGTCCTGCAGCATCACGCCGACGCGTGAACGAAGGTTCGCTCCGGCAGTGTCCGGGTCCTCGCCAAGGAGTTCGATGCGGCCGCCGGTGCGCTTTTGAAGTCCTTGGGCGCATTCGAGGGTGGTGGTTTTTCCTGCGCCATTGGCGCCCAGCAACGCAGTGATCTGACCGCGTTCTGCAAACATTGACAGGCCGCTGACCACCCGGAGCATCTTGCCGTCAAGGGAAGCCAGCGGGCCGACGTCCTTGATGAGTCCGTCGATGATAAGGACAGGGGATTCGGGGGATCGCACCAGAGTATTCTACGTGAAGTAGTAGGGGTGCGGTGGGTGGGGTCTTGCAGGCCAGCCTTGCCTTACTGGATGCATGGACTAAATTACGACATGATTGTGTTGTGTATTCCATGAGGAGTTCTGTTTCTGTGCCCGCAATGCGACACGGCACAGTCATGCCTATGCCCGGCGACACCGCCGCAGGTGTGGCTGATGCGGAAGACCGCACCAGAGACCGTGTTCTCAACGCAGTGTTGGAGCATGGCCCCGTCAGCGCGGCCGAACTCGGCGACATGTTGGGTTTCACCCCCGCGGCCGTCCGCCGACACTTGGACCATCTTCAGCGCGCCGGGGTGATCGAGGTGAAACGCGTCGCGAAGGCAGGGGCCGGCGCGGGCCGTCCCGCCCGTCGCTATGTCCTCAGCTCCCAGGGCCAGTCGAAGCTCGGAGATGACTACCTTAATATCGCCAGTTCCGCGTTACGGCGCCTGCGGGACCTTGCGGGCGAACAAGCTGTCAGGGACTATGCAGTAGAGCGCTTTGCCGAGATGGAGCAGCGCTATGCACCCGAAGTAGACCGGGCAGGATCCGATATCGCAGCGCGTGCTTTGGCGCTGTCCAGGGCACTAAGCCGGGACGGCTACGTTGCATCAGCTGCCTCGGTTGAGACCAAGGCACCCTTGCCGGCTTCTCTCTCCAGTGTCCAGCTGTGCCAGGGACACTGCCCCATCCAGCAACTCGCCGCTGAATTTCCCGTTTTTTGCGACACAGAGACCGAACTGTTTTCGCGTTTGGTCGGCGTCGACGTCCGCAGGCTCTCCACCCTCGCGCAGGGCGGACACGTCTGCACAACCCACATTCCTACCGGCAGGCCAGCCGCAAAGGAGGCCCTCGGGTTTCCCAAGCTGCGGGCCACGCCCCATGTCGAATCCAACAATCAGTAAGAAAGGCCGTGATGACGGGTCAATTAGCTGAAGGAACAGCAGAGAAAGCGCTAGCTGACGGTGCTGTGATCTCGGAGATTCTGGAGAAGAATCCCGAGCTGCACGGTATTGGCAACTACGAGTACGGATGGGCTGACAAGAACGACGTCGGCGCCAACGCACGCCGTGGTCTCAACGAAGAGGTAGTCCGCGACATTTCGGCTAAGAAGAGCGAGCCGCAATGGATGCTGGATCTGCGCCTGAAGGGCTTGAAGTACTTCGACCGCAAGCCCATGCCCACCTGGGGTGCGGACCTCTCGGGCATCGACTTCGACAACATCAAGTACTTCGTGCGCTCCACGGAGAAGCAGGCTGCCACGTGGGAAGACCTCCCCGAGGACATCCGCAACACCTACGAGAAGCTGGGTATCCCGGAAGCTGAGCGCAGCCGCCTCGTGTCCGGCGTGGCCGCGCAGTACGAGTCCGAGGTGGTGTACCACCAGATCCGCGAGGACCTGGAAGCGCAGGGCGTTATCTTCCTGGACACCGACACCGCGCTCCGCGAGCACCCGGAGATCTTCCAGGAGTACTTCGGCACCATCATTCCGGTGGGCGACAACAAGTTCGCGTCGCTGAACACGGCCGTGTGGTCCGGCGGTTCCTTCGTGTACGTCCCCAAGGGCGTCCACGTAGACATCCCGCTGCAGGCCTACTTCCGCATCAACACCGAGAACATGGGTCAATTCGAGCGCACCCTGATCATCGCGGACGAGGACTCCTACGTCCACTACATCGAAGGCTGCACCGCTCCGATCTACACGTCGGACTCGCTGCACTCCGCCGTGGTGGAAATCATCGTGAAGAAGGGCGCCCGCGTCCGTTACACGACCATCCAGAACTGGTCCACCAACGTGTACAACCTGGTCACCAAGCGCGCCATCTGCGAAGAAGGCGCCACCATGGAATGGATCGATGGCAACATCGGCTCCAAGGTGACCATGAAGTATCCGGCTGTGTACCTGGTCGGCGAGCACGCCAAGGGTGAGACGCTGTCCATCGCGTTCGCCGGCGAAGGCCAGCACCAGGACACCGGTTCCAAGATGGTCCACATCGCGCCGAACACCAAGAGCTCCATCATCTCCAAGTCCGTGGCCCGCGGCGGCGGACGTGCAGCGTACCGCGGCCTGGTCCAGGTCCGCGAAGGCGCCAAGCACTCCGCCAACACCGTGCGTTGCGACGCTTTGTTGGTTGACACCATTTCCCGTTCCGACACCTATCCCTATATCGACATCCGCGAGGATGACGTGGTGATGGGTCACGAGGCCACCGTTTCCCGAGTCAGTGAGGAGCAACTCTTCTATCTGATGTCACGCGGTATGCCCGAGGACGAGGCCATGGCCATGATCGTGCGCGGCTTCATTGAGCCGATTGCCCGTGAGTTGCCCATGGAATACGCCCTTGAACTCAACCGCCTGATTGAACTGCAGATGGAAGGATCCGTCGGTTAGCAATGACTGAAATCACTACTGAAAAGGCCCGCATCGGCGCGCCGTCGGCACAGCCATTTATCAACGGCTTCACCGAGGAGGGCGAGAATCTCTCGCCGGTCAACACTGGAACCAACACCTCCACGACGTCGGAACAGGCGCCGTCGGCCGGTCCGCTTGCCGGAGCCTCGGCGAAGAGCCACTCCCACGGTGGCGGGGTTGGAATTCCGGACAGCTCGCGTGCAGGTCGACTGACCTCGTACAAGCTGGCTGACTTCAAGCCCCTCACCGGCCTGGAAGAAGACTGGCGGTTCACCCCGCTCAAGCGGCTTCGCGGTCTTCACAACGAGGTCCTCTCCGGTTCGGCACCGTCTGTGGCTGTTACGGCTCCGGATGGCGTCGTCGTCGAAACCGTAGGCCGGGAAGACCGCCGCATCGGTTTGGCCGCCATCCCGGAGGACCGCGTGTCCGCCAACGCTTGGGAGAACTTCACCGAGGCCACTGTCATCACGGTGCCGGCCGAGCTCCAGCTCGACGGCGAAGTGTCCGTCCTGCTGACCGGCACCTCCACTGAAGCTTCCGCCCAGCACATCGTGATCGTGGCGGAGCGATTCTCCAAGGCTGTGGTCGTTCTTGACCACCAGGGCAGCGCTGTCGTGTCCGAGAACGTTGAAATCCTCGTGGAGGACGGCGCGGAGCTCACGGTAATTTCGCTCCAGGAATGGAACGACGACGCCGTGCATGCCTCCTCGCAGCAGGCCAAGATCGGCCGCGATGCGAAGTTCAAGCACATCGTTGTCAGCCTCGGCGGCGACGTTGTCCGAGTGACGCCGTCCACCCGCTTCACAGCGCCGGGCGCCGACGTCGAGATGTTCGGCTTGTACTTCGCCGACGCCGGGCAGCACCTCGAACAGCGGCTTTTCGTTGACCACGCCGTAGCCAACTGCAAGTCCCGGGTGCTGTACAAGGGTGCCCTGCAGGGCCGCAACGCACACACGGTGTGGGTGGGAGACGTCCTGATCCGCAAGGAAGCAGAAGGCACCGACTCTTACGAGGCCAACCGCAACCTGGTCCTCACGGACGGTGCACGCGCGGATTCCGTGCCGAACCTCGAGATCGAAACCGGCCTGATCGAGGGTGCCGGCCACGCCAGCGCCACCGGTCGTTTCGATGACGAACACTTGTTCTACCTCATGGCACGCGGCATCCCGGAAGACGTCGCCCGCCGTTTGGTGGTCCGTGGCTTCCTCAACGAGATCATCCAGCAGATCAAGGTACCGGCCCTCGAAGAGCGCCTCACCGACGCTGTTGAGCGTGAGCTCGCCGCGAGCGACAACTAATACAAGCCAAGCAGGGAAAACAGATTATGAGCGATCAGCCACAAGGCGAACTGGTATGCAACGCCAACGATATCCAGGTCAAGCAGGCGCTGCGCATCCTGATCGATGACTACCCCGTGGCCATCGTCAAGGACTCGATGGGCGAGATCCACGCCATCGGCGACACTTGCTCGCATGCGGACATTTCGCTGGCCGAGGGTGAAATCGAAGGCTGCGCGATCGAATGCTGGGGCCACGGCTCCCAGTTCGATCTCCGCACCGGACAGCCCTTGCAGCTCCCTGCCTATGACCCCGTCCCCGTCTTCGCCGTCACCCTCGACGGTGACGACGTCTATGTGGACGTGACCAACGTTGTGAACGGCGCCTCAGTACAGAACTACTGAGCGCCAAGTGCCTAAAGACTTACGAAAGAAAGAAGAGCATGTCTACTCTTGAGATCAAGGACCTGCACGTCAGCATCGAGACGGAGCAGGGCACCAAAGAGATCCTGAAGGGCGTCAGCCTGACCATCAAGACCGGCGAGACCCACGCAATCATGGGCCCCAACGGTTCGGGCAAGTCCACCCTGGCGTCTACCATTGCCGGCCACCCGCGTTACAACGTCACGAGGGGCACCATCACGCTCGACGGCGAAGACGTATTGGCCATGAGCGTTGACCAGCGTGCCCGTGCAGGCGTCTTCCTGGCCATGCAGTACCCCGTAGAGGTTCCGGGTGTCACCATGACCAACTTCCTGCGCACCGCCAAAACGGCAATCGATGGCGAAGCACCTGCCCTCCGCACCTGGACCAAGGACGTCAAGGCGGCCATGCAGCTGCTGCGCATCGACGCCGACTTCGCACAGCGCAACGTCAACGAAGGCTTCTCCGGCGGCGAGAAGA
Source organism: Arthrobacter sp. FW306-04-A (assembly GCF_044358315.1). Lineage (GTDB taxonomy): Bacteria > Actinomycetota > Actinomycetes > Actinomycetales > Micrococcaceae > Arthrobacter. Next base: position 2,463,383 of record NZ_CP084559.1, on the reverse strand, counting down.
AGCGCGTGGAGATCCTCCAGCTCGAACTCTTCAAGCCGAAGTTCGCCGTGCTTGACGAGACCGACTCCGGCCTGGACGTCGACGCGCTCAAGGTCGTCTCCGAGGGCGTCAACCGCGCCCACGCCACGGGAAACATGGGTACCTTGCTCATCACCCACTACACCCGGATCCTGCGCTACATCAAGCCGGACTTCGTCCACGTGTTTGTTGATGGCCAGGTTGTCGAAGAGGGCGGCCCCGAGTTGGCCGACCGTCTCGAAGAAGAAGGCTACGACCGTTACGCCACGGGCGCCGGCGCAGCCACCATTGCCGCTGCCGCAGCAGCACAGGCCTAGTTAGGACTCCCGCCATGACCGAAATCAACGCGGCTCGCACCAGCCTCGAGGACGTCGAGGAGGCGCTCAAGGATGTCATTGACCCGGAACTCGGTGTCAACGTGGTGGACCTTGGGCTGCTCTACGGTCTGAAGTACTCGGAGGAGGACGGCGCGCTGCTCATCGACATGACGTTGACCACCGCAGCTTGTCCCCTGACGGATGTCCTTGAAGAACAGGTCGGCCAATCTCTCGACGGCATCGTTGACGACTGGCGCCTCAACTGGGTATGGATGCCGCCATGGGGTCCCGAGCGGATCACCGACGACGGCAAAGACCAGATGCGGGCCCTCGGATTCAACATCTAAGTCCCCAGCGCCTGCTTTGAGTGCGACGGCGGCCGGTCACCTTCCCTGGAAGGTGACCGGCCGCCGTCGCACTCTCGTCGAGTGCGTTTAAGGCTGGGCCACGCCGAAAGTGTCGCACTTGTTGATGTCGCCGGTGTTGTAACCCTGCGAGAACCACTTTTGCCGCTGGGCGCTTGAACCGTGGGTCCAGGACTCGGGCGAAACCCTCCCGGTGGCCGCCTTCTGGATCCGGTCATCTCCCACCGACGAGGCAGCGGACAGGGCGTCCTGGATGTCCTGCTTTGTCAGCGGATCGAGGAAGGGCTGCCCGGTTTTCGGGTCCTTGGTGGTACCGGCGTATTTGACCCAGAGGCCCGCGAAGCAGTCGGCCTGAAGCTCCACCCGCACGCCACCGGATTTCGGACCTTGGGGATCCTCCTGGGCCTTGTCCAGGTTCCCCAGGATGTTCTGGATGTGATGGCCGAACTCGTGGGCAACCACGTACTCCTGCGCGAGCGGACCGCCGGAGGAGCCAAAGCGGTCCACGAGTTCCTGGAAGAACCCGGGATCGAAATAGGCCGTGGTGTCTGCGGGGCAGTAGAACGGACCAACCTCGGTGGAGGCCGGGCCGCAACCGGTGGTCGTGGCACCGCTGAAGATCACGGTTTTTGGCTGCGGATACTTCACCTTGTAGTCGGCCAGATAGGCGGGCCAAAAGGCATTGAGGCTGTTCACGGTACCGGTAATCCGGCAGTCGAGGCGTTTGTCGGCGTCCGCGCCCGTGCGGCATTCCTGGGTGCCGCCCGAAGCCTGACTCACAGCGGGGGGCTGCTGCTGGCCGGTGAGACCTTCCAGCAGGCTCGGGTTGATGCCGAACAAGGCGGCCAGAAGGACGATGATCCCGCCGCCGATGCCGCCGCCGATCTTTGTTCCCCGGCCCATGCCGCCGCGTCGGTCCTGCACCTGGCTGGGATCCAGTTCCGTCCCGTCGTTGAAGCTCATAGTCCCAACAATAGACGTCACAGACGGGCCCGCCGGCACGCCAGAGGCTAACATTCAATGATGCCTTTTCTGGACAAACTTCAGCTCTGGGCCGATGAACGCCCTGACGACGCCGCCGTCGTCGTGGGCGGCAAACGGCTCAACTGGGCTGACCTTCGAGACGCCGCGACCCTGCGTCTGAAAGAGACTGCCGACACGACTGTACTCGCCGAGCCCAATTCCCTGGACTTCGTGGTGGCTTACGCGGCCGCCGTGGCGGGCGAGCGGTGCTGCGCCGTGCTCGACCCTCTCTGGCCGCAGACCATGATCGACGAGGTTGCCCAGAGAATTGGGCAAGCCGGGCCCACCCAAGCGTCCGCTACCGGCCGGGAGCTTGCCGACGGCGACGAGCTGGCAGACGGCCATTCCGACACCACGTTCCTGATCGGCCTGACCTCCGGAACCACGGCCGTCCCCAAAGCCTTCACCCGTTCACGGCGCTCGTGGCAGGTCTCGTTTGAGGCCTCCATCGAATTCTTCGGGCTGACTCCCGAGGACAAGACGCTGGCCCCCGGGCCACTGGCCGCGAGCCTGAACCTCTACGCCCTGTCCGAGTGCCTCTATGCCGGGGCGGCCTTTCATAGCTTGGAGACCTTCGACGTCGGCGATGCCCACGCAGCTATCAGCCACGACGGCGTTACCCGACTGGTCTTGGCGCCCACCATGCTGCGCCTCTTGAGCGAGCGCGGACTCGCCGGAGGTGTGGACGCATCGGGGGTGCGCAGCATCATCTGCGCGGGCTCGAAGCTGGATGCCCGCACGTTGGAGGCCGCCAGACGGTGGGCGCCGAATGCGGCAATCTTCGAGTATTACGGCGCTTCGGAGCTCAGTTTCGTTTCCGGAACGCGCCTTGCTGCAGGGGAGCTTCTCGACGCCGGGGGCACTGGCATCGGCGGACCGTTTCCCGGCGTCGAACTCAAGATCCTGGACGACGGCGGCGCGGAGCAGCCCGAAGGGGCCGACGGCAACATCTGTGTCCGCAGTGGCATGGTCAGCAACGGATACCTGTGGGGCGACGACGGGCAGGCGCTGCGCTGCTTTGACGGTTGGTACACGGTGGGGGACCAGGGTTACATGGATGCCGGTGTCCTGCATATCCTTGGCCGTCGATCGGACATGATCATCACGTCAGGGAAGAACGTCTATCCACACGAGGTGGAACTCGCGTTGGCATGTGTCCCCGGAGTTTCTGCAGCCGTCGCTGCGGGAATGGTCGACGACATTCGTGGCCAGCGGGTCGTGGCAGGAATCCTCCCCGCCTACGGCTCGGTGACGGCCACGCAGGTGAGGACGGGGCTGGATGGTTTGCTCGCCCGGGACAAGCGGCCCCTGCAGTACTTCACCCTGTCCGAATTGCCCGTGACGGACCGCGGAAAAGTCAGCCGCCAGATCCTGCTGGACTGGATCAAGAACAACGATGCCCGGGCAAAACCCCTTGCTTAGCCGCGAACCGGGCATGGGCCTGGGTCCCTCCCGCCAGCCCGTGATCATTGCCGCCTTGCGGACGCCGGTCTGCCGTGCCAACGGACAACTGAAGTCGCTCCGGGCCGAGGATCTCCTGGCGCCGGTCCTGCGTTCACTTCTGACGTCAACGGGTGTTTCCGCCTCGGACGTTAGCGACGTCGTGATCGGCAATGCGGTAGGCGGTGGCGGCAACCTGGCCCGCTACGCCGCCCTGCAAGCGGGACTCCCGGTGGAGGTTCCCGGACTGACCGTGGACAGGCAGTGTGGTTCCGGGCTCGATGCTATCGCCTTGGCGTCGCGGCTCGTGGCCGCCGGCGGCAACGGAGTCTATTTGGCCGGGGGAGTGGAGAGCATCAGCACCGCACCACTGCGCGCTAGGCAGAATCCGGATCCCGACGGCGAGCCGGACTTCTACACGCGCGCCACTTTTGTGCCGCCCGAGTTCGGGGACCCGGATATGGGCGTGGCTGCCGAGAACGTGGCGCGGGAGTGTGGCATCAGCCGCGAGCGGCAGGACGATTTCGCCTTGCGCAGCCATCAGCGCGCCTTCGCGGCCAGCGTAGCCGGCGCGTTCGTCCCGGAAATTGTTCCCTTGGAAGCGGGGGGTGCCGTAGTCCAAGTCGACGACGGCCCCCGGGCATCACTGAGGGCCGGACTCATGGCGCGCTTTCCGGCTGCGTTCGTACCGGGCGGCACTGTAACGGCCGGAAACTCGTGCTTCGACGCTGACGCGGCCTCCGCCGTCGTGATCACTTCACTGCAGCGGGCCCGGCAACTTGGCGCCGCCGACGGCCTGCTCGTGCTGGGGTGCGATACCGCAGGGGTGGACCCGGAACTGCTGGGTATCGGGGCTTCGGTAGCGGCCAAACGATTGCTGGCGGGGCTTGAGATTGAGCCGGAGAAACTCGACCTGGTGGAATTCAACGAGGCATTTGCCTCACAGACCCTCGCCTGCCTTGATGCTCTAGGAGTGGATTCGGAGCGCGCGAACCTCGACGGCGGGGCCCTGGCTCTGGGGCACGGCTATGGTGCGTCCGGGGCCGTTTTGGTCACGCGACTTCTGACGCAAGCCCGCAGGATTGCCGAAGAGCGGCCAGGCGGGGAGAGCTTGGCGCTGGCGATGATCAGCATTGCGGGTGGAATGGGTACGGCGGCGGCGTTCCGGTACGCCCTTCTGCAGGGCGACTAGACCTCCGCGTCGCCCAGGCCGCGTGCCGCCAGGGCATCGCCGGTCTGCCGCGCATAAGCCACCGTGGTGATGAACACGGGAAGGACCAGGGCGCGGGGATTGCGTTCCAGCCCCCGCGCGCGGGCCGAGTCACGGACATCGGAGAATGCGCCGGCGATGAACGGAAGGCTGCGCAGCATGATGGCTATGGTCAGCGCAAAGCGCTCCGGGTCTGCCCCGAAACGCTTGAACGGCTTGGACAGTGCCACTACTCCGTCCAGCAACGCCTGCACCGGAGTCGTGGCCGTGAGTACGGACGCCGCGACGACGCAGACGAGCACATTGAGGACGATCCGCGCAGCGACAGGGCCGCCCAACTGCCACCATTGGAAGGCGCCGATAACAAGAAGGATGGGCGTCACAAGCCACACGGAATGCAGGAGCCGTTTGAACCCCGCACCGCTCAAGAGGAAGAGCCCGCACATCACGGCCAGGACCACCGCAGAGACGAGCCAGTCGACAATCAGGAACGATGCCAAGCCGCAGCCCGCGACCAGCAGGAACTTCAGCCACAGCGGCGTACGGTGGACGATCGACTCACCCCGCACATAGTTGGGGATCAGGATCCCGCGGCCCGTCACGTCGCCCGCACCTTGCCGTGGAGGGATTCGGGTTCCGCTGGCGCGACCGCCTCGGTGCACAGCGCGCGGTAGTGTTCGACGGCGTCGGCTGCTCCGCCGTCGAATACTATCCGTCCGCCGTCCACCACCAGGGCGCGCTCCGCTTCCAGCGCGAGGTCGAGATCGTGGGTGGACATGATGATTTGCTGCTCGAGGCCCGCAAGCGTGCGCCGGAGCAACTCCCGATTACGGAGGTCCAGCAGCGTTGATGGCTCATCGAGAACCAAGACAACGGGATTCACCGCGAGGACGGCGGCGAGGGCCAGCAGCTGCCGTTCTCCGCCAGAGAGTTCGTAGATGCTCTGATCGGCGAGCTTCAGGAGGCCGAACCGGTCCAGGACAGCTTCGGCCCGGGCCGCGCGCTCCTTGGAGTTCTTGATGGAACGCCGCAATGACAGTTCAACATCTTCCCGGCCCGTCGGCATGACAAGCTGCGACAAAGGATCGGTGAAGACGAAACCCACTTGGCTTCGGACGTGGCGAACGTCTCCCGTGCTGTCGGCGCCGTTGACGGTCACAGCACCTTCGCTCGGAGCCACCAACCCGTTGAGCAAGCGCAGCAAGGTGGATTTTCCCGAGCCATTGGCGCCAATGACAGCGATCCTCTGCTCGGTAAGTTCCAACGAGATGTCCTGCAGCAAGGTCTTGGGCGAGGCGCTGCCATCGACGGCCACACGCACGGAGACTTCGCTCAGAATGATGGTGTTCATGTACTGGTTGTTCCCGCTCTATTTGACGCGGCGGACCAGGATGTCCGGGAATGCCTTGTGGAGGGCGACGGCGATGATCGCGGCAAGGACGTTCTTGATGGTATCGCCGGGGTAGTAAGGCAGATCGGCCAGGAATGCCTTGGCGAAGTCGAACTTGCCATTGACCATGAAGCCAAGCACGCCGAGGCCGTGGATGAGGACGATGGTGCTGACCATGGCTGCGGCGAACAGGAGCACTGCACGGTACTTGACGGTCTTGCGAATCACGCGGGCCGCGAGCCAGCCGGCAGCAGCGGCAGCCAGCGGGAAAGCGATGATGTAGCCGGCTGATGGTGTCGCCAAGATGCCGAGTCCGCTGCGGCCTCCGCTGAAGATCGGCAGTCCGGCGAAACCCAGCAGGGTATAGAGCCCGACGGCGGCAAAGGCCCGGCCGCTGCCGAGCACAAGGCCGGTCAACAAGACGGCAAGGGTCTGCAGTGTGATCGGGACACCCAGGGCCCCAACCGGAATGCCTGGGATCATGGTGGAAGCGGCCACCAGGGCCGCAAATACCGCGATGAGGCCGATGTCAGTAGACGTCCAGCGGGTACGGGGGGAGGTTCGTCGCGTGGCCGCGGTTTCAGTGCTGCTCATGGTGTGTCCTGTCTGATGCCTGGGGCGGAATGAATCCCCTGAAACCGACACTACAGAGCAGCCGGATACGGCATTTTGTAGGGTGTCCACGAGCAGCGCTGCACGGCCTTGGGGCCAAGGTACAAAGGACGGCGCTGTTTGCAGCCATAGCCGCTTTTGGCTAAGCCTCCACTTGCTCTTCCGTCGGGGTGAAGCCCGCGCGGTCCACCTTGCGGTGGTAGTGCATGCCGGCCAGTCCGCCCAGTACAGCAGCGACGAGGGTCACCGCTGCCACGACGACGGCGGCGATGATGCCGGTTATGCCCAGCTGTCCCTCATTCACGGGAATCCTCGGGAAGCTGTTCACGTTGGCGAGGATATTGAACCGCTGTCCCGCGACCCAGCCCAGCAATGCCACCAGGACGGCCACAATAATTGCCCAAAGCCAGACCATGAACCCCTGCCTGACGCCGTTGAACCGGGCCATTCGTCCGGCAACGTAGCCGCCGCAATAATAGGAGACGAACAGGATCACCAAGAGCGCGATGATCCCTGCGATCCCTACAGTCTGCGATGACCCTAGATTCACCGCGTCACTGACGTTTGCGTTGTTTGCAAGTCCAACGGCGATCCCCGCCGCTGCGAGGAGGGCCACTAGTAGCACGGCCATCCCCGTGGCGGTCAGCCAGCCGAAGAAGGCGGAGCCAATCTTGATTCCGCCGAAGCGTTCCTTTTCGCGGGCAATAACGGTCTCACGGGTGGCGGCGCTTGGGTCGGAAGCGGCGGGAACAACTGGATAGCTGCTCGTGTCGTCAACGTAGCCAGGGTGACTTCCACGTAGATCGTCAACTCCGCGTACATCGTCAACGCCGTCACGCCTTAGTTCGACGGCGTCCGGGTTTACATCCTGGCCGCGGTCGGCTCGGACGTGCTTGCCATCGGATCCTGTTGCACTGCTCATCGAGAGCCTCCCTCGAAATCGCCCAATCGGACCCATCTTCGGAGCCCCGGAATGCCGGCGCTCCCCACTGGGTCCTACCTTCACCTAACCACGCGCCAAAAGTAGTAGCAAGGGTGCTTACCACTCCGGGGTCATGCGCGGCCGGCCTTCGCCCTGGCGAGCGTGGGACCCGGCGGGCGGTAGAATCGAAAAGGCCGTTTGTTCGGCCCCCTCCACCTCAGCTGCGCCGTGACCTCCGGTGCCGCGGGTGTTCCCCGTTGAAAGGCATCCCCCGAATTGATTACCGTCCAGGAACTCGAACTGCGCGCTGGCGCCCGCCTGCTCATGGATCAGGTCAGCTTCCGCGTGGACAAGGGGGACAAGATCGGCCTGGTCGGCCGGAACGGTGCGGGCAAGACCACTCTCACGCGCGTCCTGGCCGGCGAGGGACTGCCCGCGGCAGGAAAGGTTGCCCGCAGTGGTGAGATTGGCTACTTGCCCCAGGATCCGCGGACCCCGGACATGGAACAGCTCGCGCGCGACCGGATCCTTTCCGCCCGCGGCCTCGACGTGGTGGTGGGCAAGCTGAAACAGGCACAAACGGACATGTCCAGCGATGACGCCACCGTCCAGCGCAAGGCCATGAACCGCTATGATCGCCTGGAAACCGAGTTCCTCGCAGGAGGCGGATACGCCGCCGAGGCCGAAGCCGCGGCTATTTCCTCCAACCTGGCTCTCCCCGAGCGCCTCCTCAACCAGCCGCTCAAGACACTCTCCGGTGGCCAGCGCCGCCGCGTGGAGCTGGCCCGGATCCTCTACTCGGACGCCGAAACCCTCCTCCTGGACGAACCCACCAACCACCTCGATGCCGACTCCATCACGTGGCTCCGTGACTTCCTGAAGGGCCACCAGGGCGGGCTGATTGTGATCAGCCACGACGTGGAGCTCCTCGAGGCCACAGTGAACAAGGTCTACCACCTGGACGCCAACCGGGCCCAGATCGATTTCTATAACATGGGCTGGAAGCGCTACCTGCAACAGCGTGAAACTGACGAACGTGCCCGCAAGCGCGAGCGCGCCAATGCCGAGAAGAAGGCCCAGGTCCTCATGGACCAGGCCAACAAAATGCGCGCCAAGGCCACAAAGGCCGTGGCAGCGCAGAACATGGCAAAGCGTGCCGAGCGGCTGCTTGGCGGCCTGGAAGCAGTCCGTGAGCATGACCGCGTGGCAGCCCTGCGGTTCCCGGATCCCGCTCCCTGCGGCAAGACTCCGCTCACCGCTGAGGGCTTGAGCAAGTCCTACGGCTCCCTGGAAATCTTCACGGACGTTGACCTCGCAATCGACCGCGGTTCCAAGGTGGTCATCCTGGGCCTCAACGGTGCGGGCAAGACCACCCTCCTGCGCATGCTTGCTGGAGTCGACAAACCGGACACCGGCGAAATCGTCCCGGGCCATGGCCTCAAGGTGGGCTACTACGCCCAGGAGCACGAAACCCTTGACCACGACCGCACTGTCCTGGAGAACATGCGTTCGTCCGCCCCGGACATGAAGGACGCTGAGGTCCGCGGGATCCTCGGCTCGTTCCTGTTCTCGGGCGACGACGTCGACAAGCCGGCCGGCGTGCTTTCCGGCGGTGAGAAGACGCGACTGGCCCTCGCCACGATTGTGGCCTCGAGCGCGAACGTGCTGCTTCTGGACGAGCCCACCAACAACCTTGACCCCGCCAGCCGCGCTGAGATCCTGGGCGCCCTGCGAAACTATTCAGGCGCCGTCGTGCTTGTCAGCCACGACGAAGGCGCTGTGGCAGCGCTGAACCCGGAACGCGTGGTCCTGCTCCCGGACGGCGTCGAGGACCACTGGAACGAAGACTACTTGGACCTCATCACCCTCGCTTAGGATTACCCGCGCTTAAGGGACCGCCTCAGGGCATTTCCCACGGCACGGAAGCAAGGGGCCGGCCGAGTTCGATGTAGCTCTTCAGATTGGACAGGACCGCCGACCAACCTCGGCTCGCAATGGCTAGCTGCTCGTCGTCGGCGATGTTCCTGTGGTGGACGGTAAGCCTGGCGATGCCGTCATGTGACTCAATGGTGAACGTGACCACGTCCGGCTTCCCAACTTCGGGAACCGTCGGATCTTCCCAGGTGTTCACGAGCCGCAGGGGCGGCGTTGCCTCCAGGACCGTGCCTACGACGTCCGCGGTACCGGAACCATCCGTGCGCTGGTGCTCCCAGCGTGAACCTGCTTTCCAGTCCGAGACATTGGCGTGGCCCCAGTATTCAGCTGTCTGGGCGGCATCCGTTAGCGCCGTCCAGATCCGGTCCGGGGTTCCTTCGATGTACGTGACGTACGTGTATTCAGCCATGCCCACCAGCCTAGCCCCAGGCGCCATCGGATCAACCGCCCAGCGGATCAGTGGCTCAGCGAACCTGCAATTCAGCGGACCTGCAACGGCTGCGCGGCCGTAATCCGTTGGAGCTCGCTGTAGCTGATGGAAAACATCGAGTTATGGTCGCCCGCACCTGCCCAAAGGAGCGGATGCACCTGAAGGGATATGTCGAGGATGGTGCGTATGGGCTGCGGGTGGCCGACGGGAGCCACGCCACCCACGGCCTGGCCCGTGTGTTCCAAGACGAAGTCCGGGCTCGCGCGGCGGATCCTGGCCGTACCCAAGGTTGCCGCGACCAAGGCTGTGTCCACCTTCGCGGCTCCGCTCGCGAGAATCAGCAGGGGCGCGCCGTCGAGCTCGAAGACCAAGCTGTTGGCGATCGCCGCGACATCGCAGCCCAGCAGGGAAGCCGCGGCGGCCGCCGTCGGGACGCCGTCGTCGAAAGTGCGCACCGTGTCCTGGGCACCAGCAGCGGTCAACGCGAACTTCACGTTCAGGACGGGGGAGGGGATCGCCTCAGTAGCCTTGTGCATCCAGGATCGCGTCTTCCTCTTCTTCGGCCGTTGGCCGCTTTGACTTCCGTGGCGCGGGGGCCTTGCGACGAGGCATCGCACTGATTTCTTCTTCCTCGTCTTCGGCATCAATCCGGGCATTGCGCGCCTGTTGCCTGGCCGCATAGCCAAACCCGACGAACATCAGCACGCCGAAGGCAAACCACTGCAGGGAATAGGACAGGTGGGTACCCTCGTCCGTGGCCGGCTTGGGGAACGGTGCGGGCATTGGCTGGACAGCAGGCGATTCCGTGGCCAGCTGCCCATAGGCCCCGGTCAAGACGGGGTAGCCGAGTTCTGCGGCGTAGGAAGGCAGATCGATGGATGCCAGTTGGCCGTCGACGGCGCCGCGGTCCAGCTTCGGTTCCGAGGCCTTCAAACGCGCGACGACGGTGACCTCGCCGGCCGGCGGGGCCGGGATGCTGTCAGGGTGGCCGGGAGTCTTGTTTCCGATGGGCAGCCAACCGCGATCAACCACCACGGCTTCGCCGCTCGTCAAACGGAACGGGGCCACTACCTCATATCCGGGCTGGCCGTTGAGAGGCCGGTTACGGACAACGCGTTGGCCCGACACGTCATAGCTTCCGCGCAGCTCAACCTGTGTCCATTCCCGCTCCGGGTCCAAGGACAGGAACTCCGCCTTGGCGGCGGAGAAGGGAAGGGGAGTGGCCGAATAGTTACTGACAACACGGTTGATTTCCGCCAACGTTTCGGCTCGGCGATCCATTTGCCAACGACCCAGGAAAACGCAGCCCGCAGCAAAGATCACGGCCAGAACGAAGTAGCCCAGCCACTTGCTGGAAAAAAGAAAGCGGTACATTCAGCGGGCCTCGCCTGGGTCTGTGGTCTTCTCGAAGGGTATCGTCTCTTTCCACAGGCCGCGGGTCTGCAGGTAGTCCTCCAGCCATTCCCGGTGATCCTGGCAGGAAAGCCACACCTTGCGGCGATCGGGAGTATGGATGCGCGGGTTGTTCCACAAGAGCTGCCACGTGGCCTCTGCCCGGCAGGCCTTGCGCGAGCACACCGCGGCGAGTGACCCGCGATGACCGGCTTGCTGCTCATTCTCCAAGCCAAGGCCGCCCATTGTGAAGATGTTCATGAAGCCGCCTGTTCTTCCCCGCTATGCGGATATTTGAGCTTGCCGCTGCCGACGATGCCTTCCGTTTCCGGGCGGGAATCGTCCTGGTGCGTGGCGTCGTCGTCGATCAGTTCACCTTCCAACACCGTCACAGTCGCCGCGGGCGACTCCGATTCTGTCTCAGGTGACGCTTCCAGCTCGACCGCCGGCACGTAATCCAATAAAGCATCGCTGTGGATTTCGGCCTTGTCGCTGCCATTGGCGATCACAACGGCGATCCAAGGCAAGAACACGGCCCCGGCAACGGCGATGATCTTGAACCAGCCATCAACCACGAAAATGAGGATGATGCACACCATGCGGATACCCATGGCCACCGCATACTTGATCATTCGTTCGCGCATATCGTCCGAATGGGCAGAGGCGGCATCGGTAATGCTGTGCACCACGGGGTCACCTGAAACGGCGTCCGGGTCCCCGGGCGCCTGCAGGGGACTGCTATCTCTTGTCACGGCTGATTCATCACGCTCCAACGGCTCCCCTCAATTCTCTCACTCCGGAACGGGCCTCCCAAACCGCGCCGTGCGCAGCTACCCGCGGCCAGGGGCTGCCGGCGGCTAAGATCGATGCAGGAAATCACCCACTTTCAAGCGGCACAGTGGTGCCGCGGAACTCTGGAGAGCAGTATGTCTGAAGCAGTATCAACCGCCCGCAGTGTCCTCATCACGGGCGGAAACCGCGGCATCGGCCTGGCTATCGCAGAGTCATTCCTCGCCAACGGCGACAAAGTCGCCGTGACGTACCGCAGCGAAACCCCCCTTCCCGAGGGCATCCTTGGCGTCAAGGCCGATGTGACCGACGAGGCCTCGCTTGACGCCGCGTTCAAGGAAGTCGAGGCTGCCCACGGGCCGGTGGAGGTTTTGGTAGCCAACGCCGGCATCACCAAGGACACGCTCCTTTTGCGCATGAGCGAGGACGACTTCACTTCTGTCATCGACACCAACCTCACGGGTGCCTTCAGGGTCATCAAGCGGGCCTCGAAGGGCATGATCCGCATGCGCAAGGGCCGGGTTGTGCTGATCTCCTCCGTGTCGGGCCTCTACGGCGCCCCGGGACAGATCAACTACTCGGCCTCGAAGGCGGGCATGGTGGGCATCGCCCGTTCCCTCACCCGGGAACTTGGCAGCCGTGGCATCACGGCAAACGTGGTTGCACCGGGTTTCATCAATACGGACATGACCGCCGAGCTTCCCGAAGACACCCAGAAGGCGTATTTGGCGAGTGTTCCGGCCGGCCGCTTTGCCGAGGCTTCCGAGGTGGCCAACGTGGTCCGCTGGATTGCCAGTGACGAAGCCGCATACATTTCCGGTGCTGTCATCCCCGTGGACGGCGGCTTGGGGATGGGCCACTAGGTCCTTCCTTGGGGCGGCAGGGCGTGTTGGCGAAAGCGCAAAACACGTCCACTGGTTCTTGTGGGAAAACCACAGACGGAATGAGGAAGCCCGCTGGCATGATTGACTCAGGACTAATAAAACTTGGATGTTTTGAACAAAAGGAGCACGAATGGGACTGCTGGACAACAAGACGGCAATCGTCACCGGTTCTTCACGCGGCATCGGCGCTGAAGTAGCCAAAATCCTGGCCGGCGAGGGCGCTGCTGTCGTCGTCAACTACCGGCAGAAGGCCCCCCGGGCCAACAAGGTAGTGGGCCAGATCCAAGCAGCCGGTGGCCGTGCTGTCGCCGTCGGCGCGGACCTGACCACCCAGGAAGGTGTCCAGTCGCTTGCCAGCGCCGCCATGGAGGAGTTCGGTTCGCTGAACGTTCTGGTGCTCAACGCTTCCGGCGGCATGGAATCCGGCATGGAAGAGGACTACGCCCTCAAGTTGAACCGTGACGCCCAGATCAACATGCTCAACGCAGCAGTTCCGCTGATGCCGGAAGGTTCCCGTGTGGTCTTCGTCACCAGTCACCAGGCACATTTCGTTGAGACCGTGCCCACAATGCCCGAGTACGAGCCGGTCGCCCGTAGCAAGCGCGCCGGTGAAGACGCATTGCGCGAACTGCTCCCGAATCTGGCCGACAAAGGCATCTCCCTCGTTGTCGTTTCCGGCGACATGATCGAGGGCACTGTAACGGCCACCTTGCTTGACCGCTCCAACCCGGGTGCCATTGAGGCCCGCCGCGCCGAGGCCGGCAAGCTGTACTCCGTCGAGGAATTCGCCGCCGAGGTCGCCAAAATGGTGACTGCCGACGTCGAGAGCGGCCACACCGAGTATGTTGGCGGCGCCGACTACTTCGGCAAAATCGCCTGATAGCTTTCAAACACGAAGAAGCGGCTGGGACAATGTCCCGGCCGCTTCTTCGTCGCACGTGAGTTCAGCTCACACGCCGGCGATATGCCGGACCGCGTCAAGGTAGGGCATGTTGATGGCGGCATCGGCGACCGCCCGGACGGCAGGCTTCGCGTTGAACGCGACACCGATGCCCGCTGCGCCCAGCATGTCGAGGTCGTTCGCGCCGTCGCCCACGGCGATGGTGTGCTCCAGGTCGATCCCCTCGGCGGCCGCCCACTCGCGAAGGTATTTCTCCTTGGCTGCGCGGTCGATGACGTCGCCGATGACCTTGCCCGTCAGGACGCCGCCAACGATCTCGAGTTCATTTGCGATCCAGTAGTCCAGCCCGAGTTCCTCGGCGATAGGCTTCAGGATCTGATTGAAGCCGCCTGACACCACCGCCACCGCATGGCCCGCGGCTTTGAACGCAGCGACGAGTTCCGCTGCCCCCTCGCTCAAGCGCACCTCGGCACGGACGGCGTCGACGACGGCGGCCGGCAGGCCTGCTAGCACTGCCACCCGGGCATGCAGACTCTGCGCGAAGTCCAGTTCGCCACGCATCGCGGCCTCAGTGACGGCGGCTACTTCCTCGCGCTTGCCGGCGTGTGCAGCAAGCAGTTCGATGACTTCCTGCTGGATCAGGGTGGAATCGACGTCCATGATCAGCAGCTTGCGGGAGGCATCACGCAGGGCGTCGGCCACGATTGCGGTGTCCATGCCGGGAGCCGCGGCATCTGCCACCTGGCGCCGGATGCCGGACAAGTCGGCGGCAGTAGCCCCGTCAACGGCCAAGCCAATGGTGTACACCGCAAAGCGCTCGTCACCCGAATGCGTCTCGGACGTGAAGGAAGCCCCCGAGCCGGACAGCACCTTGCGCAGGTGTTCGAGCTCCGAAAGGGACAAATTCACGCCATAGCTGACCGCGGTCAAGTTCGAACTCATGGCTGCAATCTTAGCCAGCCCGGAACCGCCGCCCGAATTCCTGTTTCATTCAATCCTGCGTGCGAACAGTGTGACCGAAGTTTCGGTTATCCATCGCCCCCGTTTTTGTCCTAGTGTCTACTCCTATGAGTGATGTTCTGGAATTGGCTTCCGTCAGCGTTGTCCGAGGTACCAAGACCCTGCTGGACAAGGTTGACTGGCAGGTCAATGAAGGCGAACGCTGGGTCATCCTTGGCCCTAACGGTGCCGGCAAGACCACTCTCCTCCAGATCGCCGCCGCCCGGATGCATCCCACCAGTGGGAAAGCCGGGATCCTTGACGAGACCCTGGGCCGGGTGGATGTCTTTGAGCTCCGTCCGCGCATTGGCCTTTCCTCCGCGGCCCTGGCCACCCAGATCCCGGAACAAGAAAACGTGCTGAACGTTGTGGTCACCGCTGCCTACGGCGTGACCGGCCGCTGGCGCGAGGGATACGAGCGCGACGACGAGCGCCGGGCCTTCGGCCTCCTCAACGAATGGGGCATGGGGCCGCTGCTGAACCGGTCCTTCTCTTCGCTTTCCGAAGGCGAGCGCAAGCGCGTGCAGATCGCCCGGGCCCTCATGACCGATCCTGAGCTGCTCCTCTTGGACGAGCCGGCCGCCGGCTTGGACCTCGGCGGACGCGAAGAGCTCGTCCACAAACTCGGCGAGCTCGCCCGCGACGAGGACGCTCCCGCCATGGTTCTCGTGACGCACCACCTTGAAGAAGTTCCTCCGGGATTCACCCACGCCATGCTGCTCCGCGATGGCGGCGTGGTGGCCGCAGGACCCATCGAGGAGGTCCTGACCGCAGAGCACCTCAGCAACACCTTCGGCCTGGCCTTGGACGTGACGGAGAACTCCGGCCGCTACACGGCCACCGCCCGCCGCTAGGCACGGGCACCTAGAAACAGTGGAGATCCTTAGCGGCATCCTGATCTTTTTCGCGGGCTTGTGGGCCGGAACCATCAACAGCGTGGTCGGCTCGGGCACACTGGTGACGTTCCCGGTTCTCATCGCCCTGGGCTACGCGCCTGTCACGGCGACCATCAGCAACGCCATGGGTCTTGTTGCAGGCAGCGCCACAGGGGCATGGGGCTACAGGCACGAACTCAGGGGCAGGGGCCGGCAACTGTTGCGGCTGCTGCCCGCTTCGGTGCTGGGCGCAATCACCGGCGCTTGGCTGCTGCTGCACCTCCCGGAGAAGGTCTTCTACTACGTCGCTCCCATCCTGATCGTGGTGGCGCTGCTCATGGTGCTCTTCCAACCCAGACTCCAGCGGTGGGTCCAGGACCGGGCGGGCAACCCGGAGCACGCCATCCACGATAAGCGGCACACGGTTATCCTCGTTGTGCTGGTGTTGCTCGCCGGAATCTACGGTGGCTATTTCGTAGCTGCCCAAGGCATCCTGTTGGTCGGCATTCTGGGTGTTTTCATGACGGGCACCATCCAGAACGCGAACGCCATGAAGAACATCCTGGTGTTGGCCGTCAACGTGGTGGCTGCGTGCTCCTACCTCTTGTTCGCCTTCGGCCGGATCGAGTGGCCGGTCGTCGCGATCATCGCCGTCAGTTCGTTGATCGGGGGTCTTGTGGGCTCCAAAGTGGGGCGGCGCTTGAAACCTCTCGCCCTCCGCATTGTGATTTTCGCGCTCGGCATCGTGGCACTCGGCTTCATGATCGCCAACTTGCTGAAATAGGAACCCGGTGACCTTCCACTACCTCGAAACCGCCGACGATCCGCGCGTTGCTGACTACACGCAACTCACGGATGTGCATCTCCGCAAGCTCCGCGAGCCGGCGGAGGGCATGTACATTGCCGAGTCATCCCGAGTGCTTCGGCGTGCCCTCGCGGCCGGGCATCGGCCCCGCTCCTTCTTCCTGGCGGAAAAGTGGCTGGAGGACCTCGACGACGTATTCCAACAATTCCCCGAGGTCCCGGTCTACATCGGCAAGGCCTCCCTGCTTGAAGAAATCACGGGGTTCCATTTACACAGAGGTGCAATGGCAGCGATGCATCGCCCGGCCCCGGTGCCCCTTGAAGAACTCCTCGCCGGCGCGCACCGTGTGGCTGTGTTGGAGGACGTGGTCGACCACACGAACGTGGGTGATTGCAAAGTACAAGAGTCCGATCGCGTTCGTGCGCGAGGGCGTTCCAGGATCGCGATCCTGGAAAATCTTACCGATCATACGAATGTTGGAGCTGTGTTCAGGTCGGCAGCGGCGATCGGGGTCGATGCTGTGCTAGTCACACCGCAATGCGCTGACCCGCTGTACCGTCGCTCGATCAGGGTCAGCATGGGAACAGTGTTCCAGGTGCCGTGGACGCGGATCGAATCGTGGCCGGCCAGTATCGAACAGCTGAAAGAGGCGGGCTACTTCGTAGCGGGCATGTCTCTGGGGGAGGGAGCCATCACTCTTGATGAGCTGGTGGCCCAAGATCATCAAAACCTTGTGCTGGTTTTCGGAACCGAAGGCGACGGGCTGAAGCCTGAGACCGATCAATTGCTGGATGCCCGAGTGACGATTCCGATGATGAACGGCGTTGATTCGCTGAATGTTGCTGCGTCGTCGGCCGTGGCGTTCTATGCGACCAGGTAACGAATGGCAGGAAGTCGGATGCCAGTAATAGACCGGCGAATGGACCCATCTAACAGCGGTCTCCGGCGTGGCCGCAAGAACTCCGTACCACCAAAGTTGATATAGGAGGTGGGTACCAAAATCCCCGGAATGACGCGCGTTCCGGCCTATCTGTGGACATCTTTGTGGCACAGCAGCGACCCATCTCATTTAGTACGTTGGTGGCTTCTTTCCCGCCGTGGCAGGTGTGAGGGAATGAGCCCGGAGACGTCCTTGCTGCATGTGATTCAGGACCTCGAAAGTGTGTTTCTCGTCTAAGTCAGCAGTCCACCGTGTAGCGGTTGGCTGGGGCTCAGCGAGCTGCGTCGTGAACGCACTACTCGAGCGCGGTGCCCGCGTCCGCGCACTGGTCCGCGACGCGGGCAAGTCTGCAGCCGTCGCACTCGCGGACCGCGGCGTCGAGCTCGTGGCCGGCGATGCCGGTGACGCGGCGTCATTGGACGCGCTCTTCGCCGACGTGGATGCAGCGTTCGCGATGACCACGCCTCTGCCCGGCGGCACAGAGCACGAGACCGCCACGGGAATCTCGATCGCGGACGCCGCGGCGCGCGCCGGAGTGCCGCATCTGGTGTTCAGCTCCGTGGGTGGGGCGGAACGGGAGTCCGGGGTGCCGCACTTCGAGAGTAAGCGCCGGGTCGAGGAGCGAATCGAGGCCCTCGGCATCCATCACACTTTCCTGCGTCCGGTGTTGTTCATGGACAACCTGGCGAGGTACTCCACCAACGTTGAGAACGCCGTGGTCGTCGTCCGGATGGCGATGCCCGGTGATGTTCCGCTTCAGATCGTGGCCGTCCGGGACATTGGCATCGCCGCCGCGGCGATCCTGCTCGGCGGCGCGAGCGTCGAAGGCGCGAGCGTAGAGATCGCGGGCGACTCACTCACCGGATCCCAGATCGCGGAGGCCATCGGCGGATATGCCGACCTTCCCGCCCGTTACGAGGCGCTGCCGCTTGAGTCGGTCGCCGCGTTCGGCGACATGGTCGCGATGTACCGATGGCTCACCGACACTCCCGCTTTTCAGGCCGACTTCGAAGCATCCCGCGCGCTCGTCCCCGACCTCCTCGACCTGCCCGGATGGCTGGCCGCGTCTGGCTGGCATCTCGGCGACTGAGCGAACGGGACAGAACAAAATGCCAACCACAGGAGAAATGCCATGACCACCGGCACCGCCCCCGTCCACACCATCGCACCGCCAATCTGGAGGCGCGGCCTCATCGCAACCGCGGTCGCCGCCGTCGCCAACGCCGTCGTCTTCCGAATCGGCAACGCTGCCGGCGCGGACATGACCGTCGTCATGGCGGGAACGACGGCCTCGGTCACCCTCGTCACAGTCCTGACCACGACCGTCCTCCCGCTGGTGCTCGCCAGCATCCCGACCTGGCTTCTCGCCCGCAGGAATAGAAGGCTGCGGACCGTCCTGGCATGGGCAGGGCTCGCGGTCGCCATCGCAACGATACCTGTGCCCGTCCTCTTCGCGCCGCAGCCTGCCACCGGGTGGACACTCGCGACGATGCACCTGATCGCCGGACTCGTCTGGCTCGGGTCCATGACGATCGGTACCCGCCGCCGCGTCTGACCGCGGCCCTCAGGCGGCTGGTGCGGTGCGCTTCCGGCCGTCGCCGGTCCGGTAGCCCAGCGCGAAGCTCGGGCAGCGATCGATCACAGTCACGATCTCATCGACCGCCGCCCCCGTGGCATCGATCCACGGCCGACGGTCGCGGTCGAAGACTCGCGGCAGCCCGCGGACGCACTCGGCGGCGTGCTCGCATCGTCCCGGTTCCCAGGTCACCACAATCCCGTCCGCCGCGTACTCGCGGATCCCCGGCCGATCGGCTATGCCGTCCATCTCGTTGCCTCCTCGCGCCGCTGGATCTCTGCTTCTCCCAACCATTCTCGACCTCACCTACAGAACGCACCACCCCAAGGAGCAAGTCAATGTCCGAGCTCCGCATCGCCGTCGTCCTCGGCAGCACCCACCCCGGCCGCTACGAAAGCAACCTTCGGGCACCTGTCAACGCAGATGACTCTCCGCTGCTATTTCGCTCCGAGGACCAGCCGCAGTTCCTCGCCGTACTGCGCGGCGCGGCGATCCAGGAACTCGGGACCTTGTTTGCCCCAGTAACCACCCCAGTCGCCGTGGGCGTTGTACGAGCCGAAGCCGTCGAGGGCGGTGAACACGTCCCGGGTGTAGATGGCAGTCATGATGGTTTCCTGGTTCTCACTTGGTGGGGTCGGACGCGTACCGGGGGAGTCCGGCGGGCCGGTACGTCTGCAGGATGATTCCCTTCAGGATTGAGCCCGACGTCCCCATGCCATCGCTCGCATTGACGGGCGAGGCTGGGGACGACGTGCCCCTTGCCGCAGACGGTGCACCCCCGCCTATCCGCGCGAGGCGCAGATCACAACGCCTCACCGGCCGGCTGTTCCACATCCGCGGCACCGGGCAGGACATGAACGTTACCTGGCAGTACAACAGCAAATACGACCAGCGCCCCAGCCTCTCGACAGGCCGGGTGGAAACCGCGCACTTATCCCCCGGATTCTGTTCTCAGCCGCGCGGCGCGGGCAGGTCCAGGTTCCAGTGACGGGAGACCATCAGCAGCCACTCGGCGAGCCTTCATGGCCAAGGCCGGCAGGTCCTGGAGTAATGAAAAAGCGAGAGACAACACGCTGCGAGCCTTCGGCGTCTCCGTAGAGCACGTCGACAGCGAAGCCGTCACCGGCCGCTCCCTCGGTTGCGTTACGGTAGTCGGCCGACTCCGGGTCCCGGATAGCGACCTGGCAGAACCCGGCGTCGTTGGCCGGCACGTAGATGTCGCGGGTCAGCCGGTGGAACTCCTCGACCCGAGACAGCGGCGCCCTGGCGTCCGGAGGCAGGTGCCAGCCGTGCAGGACCGCCACCCCTGCACCGGCGTTGCGAACAGACATCAACAGGTATACGGCGTCGTCGGCCATTTCTAGGGCGGCGTGGCCCCCGTGCACCACCATCCACTTGCCTTCCATGAACCGCACCTTCTGCGGGGCGTCCGACCAGTTGGAGGGCAGCAGGATGGGGCGCAAACCGTTCAGCAGGGCGCGCTCGGCCAGCCGCGCCGACCGGTTGGCCGATCTCGTGGAAATGAACGTTGCGACGGCGAGCACCGTCGTGCCGAGAGCGGTGCCGAGGTTGGAGATTAGAACCCAGTCGACCATAAGGCACATTCAACGCCATGTCCTGCCCTGTCAGCAATCGATTTCGGCGTCTTCGGCGGTGGCATGGCATCATCCGTCGTGTGCCGCGGTGGTGATTGGGATTGACCTAAGTTTTGCGCCGACGGCAAATGGCGGTAGGCGAATGCCTCTGTTAGGTGGCTCCGCTGTCGAGACGAGGTTCAATTACCGCCCGAATTGGGGTCTTCCCGGCTGGCCCGACGGCGAACAGACGGCTGCACCGGTATTGGGCTTCTCCCGGGAGGACATTCATCCTGGGGAAACGGTTCGCGCCGTGATCGTGCCTCTGTTCTTTGGCGGCCTGCCGGCTTGGAAAGAGGTAGGTCCTGGAGATGAGCTGCGCATGTACGAAGGTCAACGCATCTGTGGGCGCGGAACCGTCATTTGGGTGAAGCCCTCGAACTGGCCCATGCCAGAGGTAGACCAAGTGCGGTTTACCCGCTGGCTCGAAACCGGATAGCCGGACGCGCTTCAGCGGGATTTTTGGGGCGTTGACCCGGCCTTGTCTATGTTCCGGCTTTGCCTGTGCTGTTGGAGCGATGTATTGGGCGACCTGTCTTTCCTACATGCCGGGACGAAGCACCTGATCTGGCCAACAGGACTCAGCCCGGAGTTGCTCTCGCGCATGGAGCCGTGGCAGGCAGAGGACCGCATTCGAATGATCCACTACAGCCTCGCGGAGAGCTGGGGCGCGCTCGATCAGGTCGACTTGGTCCTCCACCCCACAATCCACGCGGGGGCACATGGAGAGCCGTACTCTCTCTCGGCAGCCCAGGCGCTCATCAGCGGTGTGCCCATCATCGCCAGCCGCTCAGGAAACGTCCCGCACCTGCTTGAAGGATACGGGCCGATGCTCATCGTCCCCCTAACGATGTCCGGGCCCTCCGGGAGGCAATCAGGCTCTTCGCCAGCGGTGGTGCCCCGCAGCTTGGCGTCTCTGCGGTCGTCCTGGCCCATGAGCTAGCCCAGCAGCTTGAGGGCGCAGGCCGCTCCACTATGGCCTTCTATCGACAACTCGTTACCGAGCGGCTGGTGGAGATCTGAGCCATGATCAGCGCGCACCTCCCTTCCATGAGCCTCTCTCCCGACTGGGGGAAAACCGACGCCACGATTGGGCTACACGGAGGGACCGTCAACGGTGGATCTACCGGCCGGAAGTCGATCGTGATCTACTTCCGGATCGAGCCGGGCAAACGGACCGGGCGACACACAGACAGCGCCGAGGAGGTCATCTACATTGTTGAGGGTCTCGTCGAGGCGCGGGTCGGCGACGAGCGGGCACTGCTCGTCGCCGGTTCGATTGTCGTCATCCCGCCTGGTGTCATCCACGACATAACGAACGCTGGGGAATCCCCTGTCACTGCCATTGGTTTCTTCTCAGAAGACAGGGTGGACAGCGTCTTCGAAGAACCGCTGCTGCCCAGGGACACTGACACGTTCTCGCTGCCGTGAACCGATAGCCTGAACGCAGCACCGGGTCAATGACGAGTTCGGAGGTAACCACGATGACGCTTGGTGGGGTTGGAGCGGCGGTGTCGCGTTATGCAGACGTTGTGCGCGCGCCAGGCGCTGCGTTGCCCGTGGTCGGAACCATGCTGGCCACCTTACCCATCGGAATGCTCGGCCTATCCGTCCTGCTCATGGTCCAGCAGTCCAGCGCTGGCTTCTCAGGTGCAGGGCTGGTCGTCGGGGTGCTCGGTCTAGGGACGGGGCTCGGGATGGCATTCCAAGGCCGGCTGATCGACCTATTCGGACAACCGAGAGTGCTCATTCCGGTGGCAACGATTCAGCTTGTTCTCCTCGTGCTTCTCGTCGTCGGGGTGGGTTCCGGCTGGCCTGTATGGGTCATTTGCTTGGTGGCGTTCGGTGCAGGTGTTGGCGAACCGCAGGTCGGGGCTAGTCTGCGATCTCTCTGGGCGATACTCGTTGGACCAGAGCAGCGGCACGTGGCGACGGCTCTGTCTTCGATTTTGTTCGAAGCGCCGATCATTGTCGCGCCCCTGCTGCTAGCGGCAGTCCTGGTGGTTGCCAACCCGTCGTTCGGCGTGCTTCTCGCCGGAGTGTGCTTCACAGCCGGGGCATATCTGCTTTCCGCCAGCAAGGCGTCACGGGGCTGGAAGCCCGTATTAAGGGAACGGAGTCGCCTTCTGGGTGCTCTTGGGTCGAAAGGGGTCAGGACCATCGTGCTGGTCGGCTTCGGCCAAGGTATTCTTACGGCCCTAACTCAGGTTCCGTCGGCCGCCTTCGCTGCGAACGTCGGCGCTGCTGAAGGCGCACCGCTGCTCTACGGGGCGCTCTCGGTGGGGAGTCTGGTCGGCACGTTCGCGTACGGTTTGCGGCGCTGGGCCGGGCGCCCGTGGGCAAGGCTGGCACTGCTCCTCGCGTCCGCAGCGGCCGCCTTGGCCCTCTGCGCTGTGATGCCTTCCCTCCCGCTGCTCGTAGTCTCGGTCTTCCTTGTCGGAACATCGATAGGGCCGGTTGCGGTCTGTTACTTCGGCCTACTGGAGGACCTTGCTCCGGGAGGCACTCTCACCGAGGCTTTTACGGCGGTTACCTCGGTTGCCCTGGGATCGTTCGCCGCATCGGCCGCGGTGGCCGGAATCATCATCGACCGGTTCGGCGTACCTTGGGCATTCGGAATCGGGTTTGCAGCAATGGCCCTGACCGCCCTGACCGTAGTCGCAAGACACCGAACCTTGGAATCAACCGGTAAGCCCTGAGGAGACCGCCGTTGCCTTGGATTCCGTGCCGACGGGTCCGTGACCGACACGCGGTCCGCCTTTTCTGATGACAGGATCACCTGGGTCCAGGCTGTGCCGGAAGCCGTCTCTGACAGGTTAATGTTGTGGTGATTCCGTGAACCGAAAACATCGATGCGTTGGCGGATCTTCCCTCGGGCCGCGAACGTACTTCCGCAATAAACTGCCCGCAGTTGGCGGTTAACGGGAGCTCGCGTGGGTATGAGGTTTCGGACGGACTCATAGGATAGGTCCATGCCTGATGGGGCGTTGCATGCGTCGCAGCCTGGTGCATTTGGTGTGTCGGTGAGCACTGCACTTCGTGGAGTGATTCCTGTTGCACCAGTTGAATCCAGGTAAGAGACTTGAGAAAACAGACCAAGGCGCGGACAGGCCCGGCCGGGTATGGAAGCGGAACCAAGAGCATGAGCACCCAGACCACGAAAGCTGAGAGCCACGATTTGGTGCCGGGGATTGCCCAGGCGCTCATGTTCATCATCGGGGCCGTCGTCTTCGGTTCCCTTCACAGCACGCCCATTCGCTAGCTGACGGCCTGTAGGGCGATGGTGTGGGCCAGTCGGTATGAGTCGGTTCCGGTTTCGATGACGGTACCGTTGAAGGTTAGCCGGTCAGCGATCGCGGCGCAGAGTCGCGGGTCGGTGAAGGTTTTGGTCCAGCCGGAGAACGACTCATTGGAAGCGATCTTGACTGACGCTTTTTCTTCTCGTTCGGTGAGGACTTGGAAGAGGAGTTCGGCGCGGCGTTTGTCCAGTTCCGTATAACCGCCGCCGCAGCGGATTGCGACACCCTCCAATGTCGGCGCGATCTTCCGTTCCGCGGCCGCTCTCGGGGTGGACGCCGTGCTCGTGTCCCCGCTCAACGTCGCCGCCCCCGCCGTGGCTTTCTGGGAACTGCGGCTGCGAGGCTGGCGCGGGTGGTTCAAGCAAAGTGCGGTTTCCGCTATGATTGATTGTTGGCCCGGCATTGGGTATCTATTTTCAGTGCGCGGACCAAATCCATTCATACCTGGCAGCTGGCAAAATCCAGCTGCGTGAACAATAAGGTCCCATTATGAAGTCTGATATCCACCCGAAGTACGAAGCTGTTGTATTCAACGACCTGGCTTCCGGCGTCAAGTTCCTGACCAAGTCCACCGTGTCTTCTTCCAAGACCATCGAGTGGGAAGACGGCAACACCTACCCGGTCATCGACGTCGAAATCTCCTCGGAGTCCCACCCGTTCTACACGGGCAAGCAGCGCATCATGGACTCTGCAGGCCGCGTCGAGCGCTTCAACGCTCGCTTCAAGGGCTTCGGCGGCAAGAAGTAATCAACTTCACCTCCAAGCTTTGGTGAAAGCCCGCATCTGCCGTATCTTCGGTGGCTGCGGGCTTTTGCGTTTTCCGGCAGGATGGAAGCCATGACTTCCAGCATGGCTTTCGAGCAAGGCGAGCAGCAACTTCACGGCGAATACAAGGTCCCCGGGGGGAAGCTCGTGGTCGTTGACCTCGACGTCGTGGACGGGCGGTTCGCCCGCGTCTCGCTCAGCGGCGACTTCTTCCTGGAACCGGACGAGGCTCTGATGGACATCAACCGGGCGCTCACGGACCTTCCGGAAAGTTCGACGCCGGGAGAGATCTCCGCCGCCGTCAGCGATGCATTGCCTGCAGACTCGGTCCTGTTCGGCTTTTCCGCCGATGCCGTGGCTATTGCTGTCCGCCGGGCGCTTGCCAAGGCCAGCGGCTGGGCGGACCACCAGTGGGAGGTCATCCCGCCGTCGGTCCTTCCCACGCACCTCAACGTCGCCTTGGACGAGGTCCTCACCGAGCAGGTGGGAGCCGGGCTCCGCAACCCCACCTTGCGCTTCTGGGACTGGGAAGAGCCGTCAGTGGTGATCGGCAGCTTCCAGTCCTTCCGCAACGAGGTGGATTCCGACGGCGTCGCACGCCACGGCATCACTGTGGTCCGCCGTATCAGCGGCGGGGGAGCCATGTTCATGGAGGCCGGAAATTGCATCACCTATTCGCTCTATGTGCCACAGAGCCTGGTGGATGGCATCAGCTTTGCCGACTCGTACGCGTTCCTGGACGCGTGGGTCATGGCTGCGCTGGAAAAACTGGGCATTACCGCCTTCTACATCCCGCTCAATGACATCGCTACCGAGCAAGGCAAGATCGGCGGCGCCGCGCAAAAGCGCCTCGCCAACGGCGGGATGCTGCACCACGTCACCATGAGCTACGACATCGACGCCGACAAAATGGTGGAGGTCTTGCGCATCGGCAAGGAGAAACTCTCCGACAAGGGCACCCGGAGTGCCAAGAAGCGCGTGGATCCGTTGCGACGGCAGACCGGCTTGGCAAGGACGGAAATCATCAGGGCCATGCAGGAGGTCTTCATCGAGCGCTACGGGGCCACGGAGTCCCGCATCACCGACGCCGAATTGGCAACGGCGCGGGAGCGGGTGCAGTCAAAGTTCGGTACCGAGGAATGGCTGCACCGTGTTCCCTAATAGCCTATGTTCCCAAGGGCTGATCAACACCTACTCGGCCCGGTACGCATTCACTGCCTGTTCCAGGACCGGGCCGTAGAGCGGCCATGAATCGGCGGGAGCCGCCGCGATGAGGACGCTGCTGCCCCGGCGACCCGCCACGAAGCAGGCAATCTCACGGTAGCGGTTGTTGCCGACGTGGGTTACATAGCTGTCGTCCACGCAGGAACCCGTGCCTCCGCGGAAAGCCATTCCGGTACGGTCAGCGATTTTGGTCGGCGATGAGGAGTTCTCATCCGCCAGGTGATCCAGCCTGAAGGTGTTCCAATTGTCCAGCGACTCGCTGCTCTGCCGGGGTGTGGCATTGAGGTATATCCGCAGTTCGCCGGTGGAGGACATGACGGCTGCGGATACGCTCCCGGGGTCGCTTTCCGCAGGACTGGCGTCGGGTGGGATTGAAAGCACCGCGGTGCCGTCCGGAAGTTCGATGGTTTTCCACCCTGCGGGGGCCGGTTCGGCGTTGAACCACGCGAACGGCGCTTCTGCGGATAGAACAGTTTGCGGCGGATTCTGGACAGCGGAACTGCACGCTGCCATGGTTATGATCCCGCTAGCCGCGATCACAGATATCCTTGCGGACAGCGTTGCCCTGGAGCGAGCTTGAGCGCTACCGGTTTCCATCGCCGTCGTCCGGTCCGCCGTTGTCGTCATCGTCGTGGTCGCCGCCATTGGGGTGCCGCGGGGGTGGCGGAACCATGTGCGGTGGCGTCTGTACCGGTGGGGGAACGACGGCTGGCGGGACTGGAGCTTGTGGGACGATGGAGGGCGGAACGACGCCAGGCGGGGCAGCCGGCGGCGTGATCGGCGTCGCTGTCGGGGAGGTCGACGGCGAGGGGGGAGTCCCGGTGGTGACGTTCGGCGAAGGTGCCGGTGTGCTGGTAGAAGGCACACTGCTCACTGGTGGGGCAACCGGCGCTGGAGTGGCGGGCTGTCCGCCGAAGCAGGCTCCGAGCAATAGGGTGGTGCCCAGTGCTGCGACGGCAAGCGCCGGGCGAGGAATCTTCATGGTAACCGTCCTCAAGAAAGGCCCATGCGGAGCGCCGGGCTTGCATCTAAAGACGATGCTGGCGACCCCCAGGTTCAACGCCGGCCCGGCCGGGGAAGCGTCGGCGTCGCCCGGAACTCAGCCGGCGGTTTGAGCCTCCAAGGCGCGGAACAAATGGCTCCGCTGCTCTATGACAATGCGCCGAAGGGCCCTCGGGGCTCCCGAGTGCGTCGCAAGCCAATCGTCCGTGCGCAGGAGCACCGGGTGATCCGCCGGGATCATGCCCGGGGCGAGGTCCTGGGCTGAGGGGAAAAGACCCCGCACAATCCGGCCTGCGATCTCGATGCTCCTGGACTCCCAGACGCTTTCCAAGCAATCGAAGTACGGTTCCATGAACCCGTCCAGTAGTCCCGACGGGGAAACGGAGAAACCTGCGATCGTCGCGCTCAGAATCTCATTCGAGAGCGTGGTGTTGTTCACTGCGGCATCCCATGCAGCTGCCTTGACTGCGGCATCGGGACGGGCAGCGGCGGCCAGTGCATGGCCTTCGCGGCCGGATGCCGTGCGGTCCTTGGCAAGTTCGGCATCCAATTCCGGCAGCTCGGCCGAGCCATTCGCTGCAAGGGCCTGCCACAGGCTCCACCGTAGATCCGCATCCACCGTCAAGCCGTCCACAATTACGCCGCCGGAGAGGATGCCGCGGAGGAACTCCACGTAGGCGGGATCACGGCGCGACAGCTCGGCCAGGGTCCTGGCCCAGGCAAGTTGTTGGTCCGAACCGGGCTCGCTTGTGCGCAGTAGCCGCCCGCTGGTCTCAAGCAGGCTCCCGCGGACGGCATTGCGTTGCTGCGCCGGCACGTAACGCTCGACAGCAGTCACAGCGTTGCCCAGAATGTTCAGCAGCACGCCGATTCCTGACTCTGCGGGGGCGAAGCGTTCGACGGCGGTGACGTACAGCGCCGCTGGCGTGACGGCGTCGCGCGCTGAATCCCACAGGGCTGTCCAGCAGAGTGCCCGGGCCATCGGATCGTTGAGTCGGTCCAAGGCGGAACGGACTGTTGCCTCAGACCCCGCATCCAGGCGGATCTTCGCATAGCTGAGGTCGTCGTCGTTGACGAGGAGAAGGGCCGGCCGCGGCTTGCCCGCCAGTGCCTCCACCGCGGTCTCGGCGCCTTGGGCATCGGTCTCGACCACACCGGTTCGGAGCAACCTGCCACTGTCATCGAAGTCGTAGAGACCGATCCGGAGCCTGTGAGGGCGGTGTTCCTGCCTGCCCGTGATGGGGTCCACGGAGTCCTGGCGCAGAGTGACTGACTCCATGACAAGGCTGCCCCCTGAGATCTCAGCCGTCACGGTGGAAATCCCTGAAGTCTGCAACCACTGGTGGGCCCACGTTCCAAGGTCCCGGCCTGATGCTGCGCTCAATGCTTCGAGGAGGTCGGCCAGGGTTGTGTTGCCGTACTCGTGATCTCTGAAGTAGCGCCGCGAGCCGTCAATGAAGGCCTCGAAGCCGACGTAAGCCACCAATTGCTTGAGGACGGATGCACCTTTTGCGTAGGTGATGCCGTCGAAGTTCTGCTTGGCGGCCTCCAGGTCGGGAATGTCCGCAACGATGGGGTGGGTCGTCGGCAACTGGTCCTGCAGGTATGCCCAGGACTTGCGTTTGTTCGCGAAATTCACCCAGGCGGTGTCCCAGTCCGTGGCCTTGTCAACGCCGAGCGTGCCCATGTAGTCGGCGAAGGATTCCTTGAGCCAGAGGTCATCCCACCAGGTCATGGTCACGAGGTCGCCGAACCACATGTGGGCCATCTCGTGCATGAGGGTGTTTGCGCGGGCCTGGTACTGGGCATCGGTGGCGCGCGAGGTGAAGACGTACTTCTCCGTGAAAGTGACAAGGCCGGGATTTTCCATGGCACCGAGGTTGTACTCCGGCACGAACGCTTGATCGTACTTGCCCCAGGGATACGGATAGTCGAAGAGATCGTTGAAGAAGTCCAAGCCGTTCTTCGTCAGCCGGAAAAGCTCCGCGGTATCGAAGGACTCTTGCATGGATGCGCGGCAATAAAGCGCCAGCGGAACCTCAAGGCTGGTCCCGTCGTCGAGCGTCTTGCTCCAGTGATCCGTGGCCCGGAAGTAGGGACCGGCCAGCACCGTGGTGATGTAGGTGGACATCCGCCTGGTGGTGGCGAAGTCCCAGCGGCTTGTGGCGGGATCGGTGGTCAGTTGTGTCCGGGCGGACTCTGCGCCGTTCGAGGCCACGTGCCAGCCGGAAGGGGCCATGACATGGAACGTGAATTCGGCCTTCAGGTCAGGCTGCTCGAAATTCGCGAACACGCGGCGGGCATCCGCCGGTTCGTATTGCGTGTAGAGGTAGCACTGTCCGTCGGCAGGATCGACGAAGCGGTGCATGCCCTCTCCGGAGCGGCTG
Source organism: Arthrobacter sp. FW306-04-A (assembly GCF_044358315.1). GTDB lineage: Bacteria > Actinomycetota > Actinomycetes > Actinomycetales > Micrococcaceae > Arthrobacter. The sequence goes on along the minus strand of NZ_CP084559.1, from coordinate 2,434,249 downwards.
TAAAGGGCCGTTCCCGTGACCGTGACTTGGTTTTCAGCTTGGAGATTGTCGAGGCGGATCCTGTCGCCGTCCACCACCCTGGCGACCTCGAGGCCTTTTCCGTTGAGGAAGACGCTGTGCACTCCGCCGTGGATGAAATCCAAGAACGTGGAGGAACCAGGTTCGGCGGAAAAGTTGATGACGCTGCGGCTCGTGTACCCCGGCACATCAGGGTCGGCGGCCTCACGGACGTCGAGGGAGACATCGTAGCTGTGCGTGCTGATGAGGGCTGAACGGGTGGCGGCCTCAGCGCGCGCCAGATTGTGATTCGACACTCAGCTATCTAATCATGAGCAAGACTGCGCCCAGGCCCAGCAACGCGATGAGGAACCACGAGCCCAAGGCAACCAGCGCGGCGCGGCCCCCGGTGAGCAACAGCGTGCGGACGCGGACCGCTGAACCTAGTCCGAACAGGGCGGAGGCTAGCAGTATGTCCTGGATTGCTCCCGCGGCTTCCAGGACGCCGGGAGTGAGCCATCCCAGCGAGCGGGCGGCCACCATGGCGATGAATCCGAGGACGAAGAGGGGAACGATCGGCGGGAACTTGCCGCCGTCGTCGTTCGCCTCGTTGCCGTTGCGTGACTTCCGCCGCATCGACCATCGTTGCGTGAGGCCGGCCCCGGCAACTATGGGAGCCAGCAGGATCACTCGCGTCAGTTTGACGACGACGGCGATGGCCAGCGCCGCCGGACCCGCGGTCTGTGCCGTGGCAACTACTTGACCGACGTCGTGCACGGAAGCGCCGGTCCAGGCACCGAACTGTTCAGGACTCAGCCCCAAAGGGTGCATGAGCAGGGGCAGGACGCCGATGGCGAGCGTGCCGCAGAGGGTCACCAGGGCAACAGGCAAGACTGTGTCCTGGTGCTTGATGCGGCGCACCGCGGCCATGGCACCGATCGCCGAGGCGCCACAGATGGAGAATCCGGTTGCAATCAACAGGGCACCTTCGCGCGGAAGATTTACCAGGCGGGCGAGTCCGTACGTGCCAGCGAAACTGAGCAGCACGACGGCGGCAATCAGGACGAGCGCGAACCAGCCAAGGTCAAGGACGTCAACAACGCTGACCTTCAAGCCCAACAGGACGATGCCTGCCCGCATGTGGTGCTTGCCGGCGAAGTCAAGGCCCGGGCGGGCGCGTCCGGCGGCCCATGCGGCTGTGCCCGGTATATTTGCAGCTAACAGACCCAGCGCTACAGCCGCTGTCATGGCAGGGATCGGGGGAAGCAGGGCATGGACAATGAAAGCAAGTCCAGTAGCTGCCACTGCCATGACAACTCCGGCTCCCAATCGGGAGATGGGTGCCGGAAAACGCTTGGGATGCATTCGTCAACCTTGATGCATGCAAGCGGTGAAACGCGAACCGGGATTAAACCTGGTGTCGCAACATGCAGAACGCGAAATGCGTTCGTAATCGAAAAGGTGATTGTCTGAGTCCCATGTCAGAGCTATTCCGGGATTACTCCGAGGCCGCCGCCCGTTCCGGCGCCTACGACGAAATGTTCGCCCCAGGCACAGTTGCGCGAAAATCCTACGGCCAGGTAGACGGTGCACTCCGCGAGCTTTCGCTTGCCGATGTGAGTGCGCGTGCCGAGTCGATGGCGCGGACCTTCCTGGACCGGGGCGTGACGTTCGATTATGCGGGGGAGGAGCGTCCTTTCCCGTTGGATATCGTGCCTCGGGTGATTCCGGCTGAAGAGTGGGATGTTCTGGAGCGTGGGGTAGCGCAGCGGGTGCGGGCGTTGGAAGCGTTCCTGGATGATGTGTACGGGCGGATGGCGGTGGTCGCGGACGGTGTGGTGCCGCGGGCGTTGGTGACCACGAGCGCGCATTTCCACCGTGCGGTTCATGGTTTCGAACCGGCCGGCGGAGTGCGGGTGCACGTGTCCGGAATCGACGTGGTCCGTGATGCGGCGGGCACGTTCAGGGTGCTGGAGGACAACGTGCGGGTACCTTCCGGGGTGTCCTATGTGCTCGAGAACCGGCGGGCGATGGCGAAGGGCTTGCCCGAGGCGTTCGGGCAGCAGCACATCCGGCCGGTGGAGGAATACCCGCGCCGTCTGCTCTCGGCGTTGCGGAAGACGGCGCCGTCGGGGGTGGATGATCCCACGGTGGTGGTGTTGACGCCCGGGGTGTTCAACAGCGCCTACTTCGAGCACACGCTGCTGGCCGGGCTGATGGGCGTGGAGTTGGTGGAGGGCAGGGACCTGATTTGCCGCGGCAACCGGGTCTACATGCGCACCACGGCCGGTGAACAGCGCGTGGATGTGATTTACAAGCGGATTGATGATGAGTTCCTCGACCCGTTGCAGTTCCGTTCCGATTCCATGCTGGGGTGTCCGGGGCTGGTGAACGCCGCCCGGGCAGGCGGGGTGACCATCGCGAACGCGGTGGGCAACGGTGTGGCCGACGACAAGCTGGTCTATTCCTACGTGCCTGACCTGATCCGGTACTACCTGCACGAAGAGCCAGTGATCGCCAACGTGGAGACGTTCCGGTTGGAAGAGAAGGAAGCCCGTGAACAGGTCCTGGACCGGCTCGAGGAACTGGTGGTCAAGCCGGTGGACGGGTCCGGAGGCAAGGGCCTGGTGATCGGTCCGGATGCTTCGCGGGAGGAGCTGGATGCCTTGCGGAAGCGGGTGTTGGCTGATCCGAGGGGCTGGATCGCGCAGCCGGTCCTGCAGCTCTCCACCGTGCCGACGCTCTCGGGGGACCGCTTCGGGCCCCGGCACGTCGATCTGCGTCCGTTCGCGGTCAACGACGGCGACGACGTCTGGGTGCTGCCCGGCGGCCTGACCCGTGTGGCGTTGAAGGAAGGCTCCCTGATCGTGAACTCTTCCCAGGGCGGCGGGTCCAAGGACACCTGGGTCCTCTCGGACTCCCCGCGACTTCCCGTCGTCGAGCTGCCCCGCTCCTCCATCACGGTCCGTGAGCAGGTCTCGGTATGGCCCGTTGAAAGCAACTGGCGGGATCGACAGTCGGACCAGCAGCAGTGACCGGCCTCGCCATGGTGAACGGACCGGATGACATTCATCGCCACAACGCAGGACCCGAAGGAGGCACAGCCCCATGCTGAGCCGTATTGCTGAATCCCTTTTCTGGATCGGACGCTATGTGGAGCGCGCCGACGGAACGGCCCGAATCCTGGACGTCCATCTCGAACGCCTGAACCACCTTCCGCTCGAAGAGCAACGCAGCGTGGCAAGGGAACTCCTGGCCGTCATGGGAGCGCGTCCCCAGAGCGAGGACTTCGGTTTGCCCGAGCTCCTCCACGCCCTCGCCTACGATAAGACGAGTGCCACCTCCATTGCGGGTTCGCTGGGGGCTGCCCGCGAGAATGCGCGCCGGGCACGGGAGACCGTGTCCTCTTCTTTGTGGGAGAGCCTGAACACCACGTACTACGGGTTGAACCAGCACCGCAAAGATGTGGTGGGGACGTACCGATTCTGCAACTGGGTACTGGAACGCACCGCCATGGTCAGGGGCCTCGCGGACACCACTGTGAGCCACGACGAAAGTTGGCTCTTCCTCGTCCTGGGCCGCTCGCTCGAACGCGCCGACATGACCGCGCGGATGCTGTCCACCCGGGATGTCCTCTCCGCAGGAATGTCCTGGGTGAACATGCTGCGCTGCGCTGGTGCCTACGAGTCGTTCCTGCGGACCCGCCGTGCGGCTTTCGGGGATCAGCACGCTGCCGAGTTCCTGCTGCTGGACCGTTTGTTCCCACGCTCCATCGTCTTCGCCCTGCGCGACGCCGACGATTGCCTTGCCAAGTTGGATCCCTCCGCCCAGCGGGTGGGCTTCATCAATGACGCCCGTCGGATCGTCGGCCAGGCCCGCACGTTCCTTGAGTTCCACCGCACGGACGACCTCATGTCCGAGCTGCCCGAGCACATGGACCGGGTGCAGAAGGCCGTAACGCAGGCCTCTGACGCGATTTCCCGTAAGTACTTCAATCAGGCGGATGAACTGGCCTGGGTGGGAGAAGTTTCATGACCCGGCTGAGCATCGTCCACAAGACGGCCTACAAGTACAACCGTCGCGTGACTCTGTCGTACAACGAGGCACGCATGACGCCGCTGACCGATCCCCAACAGGTGGTCCTTGAATCCTCGTTGAAGGTCACGCCCTCGCAGGCTGCCGTGAGCACCTACCGTGATTATTGGGGCACTCGCGTGACGGCCTTCGACATGCAGATGCCGCACGAGCGCCTCGAAGTCGTGGCCACCGCCACTGTGGAAGTCCACCGGGTGGAGCGAGTGGCCCTGGACGAAGAGATCGTTGGCTGGGATGTGATGGGCTCGGACGATATCCGGGACCAATTCAGTGACTGGCTTCCGCAATCGCAGCTCAGCGGACCCGGCGAGGAAGTCCTAGGCATCATTCCCACCGTCGTCGCCGGCAAGAACCCGCACGAGACAGCCATGGCGGTCTTCGAATGGATGCGCGGCGAGATGAGCTACGTGAAAGGCACCACCGGCGTCACCACGAACGCCGAAGAGGCCTGGAACCAGCGCCAAGGAGTATGTCAGGACCTGGCCCACCTGGCCATTGGTTCGCTTCGGAGCTGTGGCATTCCAGCGAGGTACGTGTCCGGCTACATCCATCCGCGGCCCACGGCCGAGATCGGCGAAACGGTGGCTGGCCAATCCCATGCTTGGTTGGAATGGTGGGACGGCGAATGGCGCAGTTGGGACCCGACCAACCACAAGCCGGCCGGCGACTATCACGTCACGGTGGCACGCGGCAGGGACTACCGGGATGTTCCTCCGTTGAAGGGCATCTTGTCCGGTGGCGGCGGCTCGGGCCTGACCGTGACCGTTGAGATCACGCGACTGACATAGGCGGGCCTGCGGCCCTCCACCTGGATTACCAGGGGGAGGGCTTGTAGTCCTTCAGGAAGACACCGTACTGGTCTTCGCCGTTTTCGCCCATGACGATGGGGTCGTAGACACGCGCCGCTCCATCCACGAGATCGAGCGGTGCGTGGAAGCCTTCCTCCATGAGCCGGACTTTGGTGTAGTGCGGACGTTCGTCCGTGATCCAACCGGTGTCGACGGCGGTCATCAGGATCCCGTCACTGTCCAGCATCTCTTGTGCGCTGGTCCGCGTCATCATGTTCAACGCAGCCTTTGCCATGTTGGTATGCGGGTGCCCGGGGCCCTTGTAGGCGCGGGAGAACTGCCCTTCCATGGCTGAGACGTTCACGATGTACTTTCGGCGTGCCGTAGAGCGCTTCATGGCCTCGCGGAGCCGGCTGACCAGCAGGAACGGCGCCGTGACGTTGCAAAGCTGAACCTCGAGCATCTCCAGGGGATCGACTTCGTCCACCACTTGGGTCCAGCTGTTGATCGTCGCAAGGTCGGGGACCAGTCCGCCGGCGTCGATCGCGGTGCCTGTAGCGATTCGCTCCAACGACGCGGAGCCCGTGGACAGGGCGAGCGAGGTAATCGCATCTCCCGCCAGTACCGGACGCTCGGTGACGCTATGGGTGATGGCCAAGGGATGCTTGTCGTGGGCGTGTCCGAACGTGACCAGCTCCGGACCGCCGTTGGCCGCCTGCAAGGCCTCCGGCAGTGGCTCGTCCTCGGCATCCACCAAGGGTTTGTACGCGTTCCCGGAACGGCGGACCGTCTGGGCGGCGTTGTTGATGATGATGTCGACGGGACCGGCTTCATTGAGTGAGTCGGTGAGGGCCATGACCTGTGAAGGGTCGCGCAGATCGATGCCCACGATCCGGAGCCGGTGCAACCAGTCCGCGCTGTCCTCCATGGCCGCAAAGCGGCGTGCCGCGTCCTTGGGAAAACGGGTGGTGATGGTGGTGTGTGCGCCGTCGCGGAGCAAGCGGAGGGCGATGTACATGCCGATCTTGGCGCGCCCACCCGTGAGCAGGGCGCGGCGTCCGCTCAAGTCTGTGCGGGCATCCCGCTTACTGTGGCTGAAGGCCGCACATTCCGGGCACAGCTGGTGGTAGAACGCGTCTACCTGCGTGTAGTGCTGTTTGCAGATGTAACAGGGCCTCGAGCGGATGAGATGGCCGGCGATTTCGCCCGTGGCAGAGGTGGCTAGCTTGTTGCCGCGGGTCTCGTCGTCGATCCTGTCCGGGGCCGCAGTGGCAGTCAAGGCGAGGACCGCGCGGTCGGCTTCGGCGATCTCGTCACGCTTGGAGACCCGGCGGTGGCGCTTGACGGCCTTGAACATCTTCCCCGTGGCACGACGGACGGCGACGTAGTCAGGGTGCTCCTCGTCATAGGCGTGGATGGTATTCAGGACCTTGAGGGCGGCCTGGATCTCTTCAGGCGTCAAATCGGCGGGGCTCATTGGCTCAATTTTACAGGGTCGGACACAGCAAAGCCTCCCCGACGACGCAGGCTGGGTGCCTGCTGTCGCCGGGAAGGCCGGGGGCTGCTTTGGTTCCTAGAGCCTGAGTCAGACCTCTACCGAGGAAGCCTGGATTTTAGTGACCTGCTCCGCGGAATCCCGGATGTCGGGGAACTTCTCCGTGGCAGCCTTGATCGCCTCAGGCACCGAGCGCCGGTATTCCGCAGCCAGGGAGAGCTCGGCAGTGTCCGGCTCCGGTACCAGCTGGCCTTTGGCGAGTACCGTGATGCCGGATTCGGTGACTTTGAAGCCGCGGGCGCGGTCGAGGTCAGAGTCCAGGCCAATGGCGGCCCCGGCAGGGATCTTCACGTTCTTGTCGATGATGGCTCGCTTGACCACTGCGCCTTCGCCGATGCGCACTTTGTCCATCAGCACCGAGTCCTGGATCCTGCTGGCCGGTCCCACGTAGACATCGTTGGAGAGGACGGATCCTTCCACGATTCCGCCGGAGATCACGGAGCCGCTGGCCACGATGGAGTCCAGCGCCGTGCCGACCGTGTTGTTGTCGCCTCGGACAAACTTGGCGGGCGGTGAAATGCTCTGCCGGGTGTAGATGGGCCATTCCGAGTTGTACAGGTTGAAGATCGGTACAGGCGAAATCAGGTCCATGTGAGCGTCATAGAAGGAATCGATGGTGCCCACATCGCGCCAATAGGTGCGGTCGCGGTCGGTGGATCCGGGAATGTCATTGAGCGTGAAATCGTAGACACCGGCTTCGCCTTGGCCAACGAAGTAGGGAATGATGTCTCCGCCCATGTCGTGTTTGGTGTCCAGGCGCTCCGCATCGACGCGCAGGGCCTCCACCAGTGCATCCGCATCGAAGACGTAGTTGCCCATGGAGGCAAGGAATTGCGTGGGGTCGGCGGCAAGGCCTTCCGTTTCTGCAGGCTTTTCAACAAACGCCGAGATCTTCTGTGGATCGTTTTTGTCGACCTCGATCACACCGAACTGGTTGGCCATGTTCAGCGGCTGACGGACGGCGGCGACCGTGGCTTTGGCTCCGCTGGCCACGTGTTGTTGAACCATCTGCTGGAAGTCCATGCGGTAGACGTGGTCCGCTCCGACCACCACCACGATGTCCGGGTCGGCGTCGTGAATCAGGTTCAGGGACTGGTAGATGGCATTCGCGCTGCCGAGGAACCAGCTCTTGCCCACGCGCTGCTGGGCGGGAACCGAGGCCACATACCTGCCCAGCTGGGTGGACATCCGCCAGGTCTCGGAAATGTGGCGGTCAAGGCTGTGCGACTTGTATTGGGTCAGGACCACGATCTGCAGGTACCCGGAATTGACCAGATTCGAGAGAGCGAAATCGATCAAACGATAGCCCCCTGCAAACGGCACCGCAGGTTTGGCCCTGTCTGCCGTCAATGGCATAAGGCGGTTTCCTTCGCCGCCAGCCAACACAATTGACAATACTTTCTTCAACGCCATGGTGTTTGCTCTCCCTGTACGTCTTTGTAGCCCCCGAAAAAAGCCCGGGTTGCCGGACCCTTTCACACTAGAACACATACTCCGGAAGGACTACGTTAGGTAGCGTGCGCGTAGACATTGTGACTAAAGAGTTTCCACCCGAAATCTATGGCGGGGCCGGCGTGCATGTTGCCGAGCTCAGCCGCGTCCTGGCAAAACATGTGGATCTGCAGGTGCGTGCCTTCGGCGCGCCCCGTGAAGCGGACTTCCACGGTGCAACGGTGACGTCGTATTCCACACCGGAGGATTTGGGTGCGGCCAATGCCGCCCTGCAGACCCTTGGGGTGGATTTGCGCATCGTGCCGGACATCGCCGGAGCGGACCTGGTCCATTCCCATACCTGGTACGCCAACATGGCAGGCCACCTGGCTTCGCTGTTGCACGAAATACCCCATGTGCTCAGCGCCCACAGCCTGGAACCGCTGCGGCCATGGAAAGCGGAGCAGTTGGGTGGTGGCTATGCCTTGTCGTCATGGGTTGAAAAGACAGCCTACGAGGCCGCATCAGCCATCATCGCGGTCTCGGACGGCATGCGGCAGGACATCCTGCGCAGCTATCCGAACGTCGACCCCGCCAAGGTCCGCGTAGTCCACAACGGCATCGACGTCGAAATGTGGCAGCCGGACGGAGGCGAGGACGCAATCCGTGCCCTTGGCATCGACCCCGACAAGCCCAGTGTGGTCTTCGTTGGGCGCAACACCCGCCAGAAGGGTGTTCCGTACCTCCTGAAGGCCGCCGCAAGCCTGCCGGAAGGTGTGCAGCTGGTGTTGTGCCTGGGTGCCGCGGATACACCGGAACTCGCCGCAGAAACGGCCCGGCTCATCGAGGAACTGCAGAGCAAGCGCGAGGGCGTGGTGCTGATCGAGCGCATGCTTCCGCGCCACGAGCTCATCCAGGTCCTCAGCCACGCCACGGCCTTCGCCTGCCCGTCGATCTACGAGCCTCTCGGCATCGTCAACCTCGAAGCCATGGCGTGCGGTGCGGCCGTAGTGGCGAGTGCCACGGGCGGCATCCCCGAAGTGGTTCAGCACGGTAAAACGGGGCTCCTCGTGGAGCTGGAGCAGGTGACGGACGGTACCGGAACCCCGCTGGATCCGGAGAAGTTTGTCGCCGATTTTGCCGCGGCTCTCAATGAGGTCGTGTCCGATCCTGCGCGTGCCAAGGTCATGGGTGCGGCAGGCCGCGTCCGCGCGGAGCAGCACTTCTCCTGGGAATCGATTACCGAGACAACCCTTGACGTCTACCGTTCGGTCCTCGCCCACTCGCCCAACTAGTCCCCACCGCCACCCTCGCCTCGCAAGTACGGCCAGGGAACCCTGGCAGCGTGGGCCCTCGCAATAGGTGACGTTTTGGGCGTCCAAAACGGCGACAGTGCGAGTCTTCGAAGGAACGACGACGGCGCCGCACTCCCGCTGAGGGGGTACGGCGCCGTCGTCGCTAAGGGATTCGGCAACTGTTCACCGGCTGGTCACGGCAAGATGCTAGCCGGACTTCCTCCCTTTCAATGCGAGCAAGGTCTTCTCTTCGGCTGGAGCGTTGCCGCTGGCTCGTTGCGCCCGGAAGTAGTTGCGGGCTTCGTCCTGGCGCTCTTTCTCGGCCCCGGACGCGATGGCCGCGCGCAAGTGCTCCGGACCGTAGCCGAAGGAATCAACCAGATCCAGGGCGTGGGGACGGATCTTGATGAGGAGCCGGTTGATGTAGGCGCCCACCGTGCGCCCGCGCTGCATGGAGAGGCGGCCGTTCATGAGGTACCAAGACAAGTGTTTTTCGATGAGCGAGAGGCCAAAGAGATCGCGAAGCCACGTCAGCACCTGAAGTGTGCCGGGATCACTGATCTTGCCAAGGGCTTCCGTGAACGCTTCCCATTGCAGGAGTTCGGCGTGTGCCTGGGCGGCGTCGATCAGATCGTCTTGGTGTTGGTTGAACAGTGCTGCGCCCTGGTGCTGTGGAAGCTTGTTCGCACCCTTGAGTGCCGAACCCACCTCCGCCACCATCGACTGCACCCGGTCAGTCAGTAGTGTGCGCTGGCCTTCTTCGTCCCGCAGGGCCAGGGCTGCCTTCTGGACGGATCCCGTATCGGCCACGAACTGCGCCACTTGCCGCAGCCCGGTGCGGTTGATCGCGACGTCCGCTGCCTGGGCCGCGACGAAGCGCGCCAATACGCCGAAGTCAACGTTGCGGAACTCTTTGGCGTAGTCGGCCAGCAGGCGCTTTGCGACGAGCTGGAGCAGCACGGTGTTGTCGCCCTCAAAGGTGGCGTAGACATCCAGGTCTGCGCGGAGCGAGGCGAAACGGTTTTCGATGAGGAATCCGGCGCCGCCGCAGGCCTCACGGCATTCCTGCAATGTGTCGAGAGCATGCCAGGTGCTCAAGGGCTTGAGCGCCGCGGCGAGGGTCTCCAGGTCCTGGCGGTCGGCGTCGGTGTCGTGTCGGCCAGAGAAGACGTCGTCGAATTTTTCGAGCAGCTGCTCGTGCGCGAAACTCGCCGCAAAGGTGGTGGCCAGCCGGGTGAACAGGCGGCGCTGGTGCCGCTGGTAGTCCAGAAGGACCTCCTCGTCGGTAGGAGAGGAAGCGTTGAACTGGCGCCGTTCGGTGCCATATCGGATGGCGGTCGTCAAAGCCAGCTTGCTCGCGGCTACTGCGGCGCCGTCCAGGGAGACACGGCCCTGCACCAGCGTGCCGAGCATCGTAAAGAAACGCCGGCCCGGGCTGGCGATCGGGGAGGTGTATTCCCCGGCAGGGGAGACATCGCCGTAGCGGTTGAGCAAGTTGGTGCGGGGGATGCGGACATCGCTGAAATGAAGCCGGCCATTGTCGATGCCGTTGAGGCCGCCTTTGACACCGTCGTCCTCTCCGCCGATTCCCGGAAGGAATGCCTTGGTGTCCGGGTCCCTGAGTGGAACGTAGAACGCGTGGACGCCATGGTTCACATCGCGGGTGACCAGTTGGGCGAACACGACGGCGGCCAAGCCGTCTACGGCCGCGTTGCCGATGTAGTCCTTCCACGCGGCCCGGAACGGAGTGTTGATGACGAACTCCTGGGTGGTCTCGTCGTACGTGGCCGTGGTGGCGATGCTCGCAACATCGGAGCCGTGTCCGGTTTCGGTCATGGCGAAGCAGCCGGGGATCTCCAGGCTCATGATCCCGGGCAGCCAGCTGTTGAGGTGTTCCTCCGTGCCGAGGTGCATGACGGCGGAACCAAACAGCCCCCACTGGACGCCGGCCTTGATCTGCAGTGAAGGATCGGCGGTGACGAGTTCCTCGAACCCTGCGATGTTTCCGCCGTGGTCGTCCGAACCGCCCAAGCTTGAGGGGAAGGCCCGGTGTACCGCGTTGTTGTCCACGAGGTACTTCAACTGCCCGAACACGCGCTTGCGGTGCTCGGTATGCGTCAGGCCTTCGATCTTGTGTACCTCCGGGCGGCCGGCGAGGTCGCGCGCGGTGCGCCGGATGTGGGCCCACTTGCCCAGCAGCAGTTCGCCGAGCGCCGCTACATCCACTACGGGTGCTGCGGGCTGTGTGGTTGCAGCGGTGCCGGCAGGCTCACGGGTGCTGGAGGGCGTGCGATCCACTACTTCAGTCATGTTGATTCCTTCTTTGGTTCCGAACAACTGATGTGTCATTGCTGGTTTTCTGCGGAGTTGGTCTTGAGTTCGGAGGCGATTCCCACGCACAGCCAATCGGTGATCCGGGAGGCCATGGTTTCCTGGTCGGGCTTCGCCGGAGAAGCCGGGCTGCCTAGCCACATTTCGCCCGCATTGCGGACAAGGCCGATTGCCGCGGTGGGCCAGTACTCAATGAGGGCTTCCTTTTCCGCCCCAAGGTGTTCCCGCATGGGCTGGGCGATCATGGCGCTGATCGACTCGAAGAAGTGGCCGAGGGCTCCGGAAGCGGCGATGGCGTCCTGGGCCGAGGGCTCTCCGTGCGTGAGTCGTGTGACGAATGCATAGACGTTGGGGCTCGACTCTGCCATTTGCAGATAGGCCGAGACCATGGCGAACAAGCCTTCACGTGGAGTCTGCGCGCTTTCCGCTGCTTCCTTCATCCGGCGTTGCATCTGTCCAAGCACTACTTCGCCCATGGCTTGCTGCAGGCCGGCTTTGTCCCCGAAGTACCGGTAGTACACCGACTTGGAGGTGTTGGCGGCGGCGGCTATGTCCTCCATGGACGCGTCGCTGCCCAGCGCGTGGACAGCCTTGCGCGCGGCCTTGATGAGTTCGCGGCGGCGTTCCTCGCGGTGGCTCTGCCAGCGGGCGGCGCGGCCGTCGACGGCGGGGCTCCCGCCGTCTGCCAGGGCGGCGCTCCCGGCAGGCGGGTCGGCGGAAAGTGCCGGGCTGGGGATGTTCACGATACTCAGCGTATCAGGTACGCTGAGTATCAGTAACCCGATGTGATCATAAGGAGAAACGCATGCCTGAAGCAGCAGTGTCCGCGAGCGCACCACAGGAAACCGCCGCCGGCCGGGGCACACTTCGCAGGGCCGTGGTGGTTGGCGGCAACAGGATCCCCTTTGCGCGGACCGGCGGCGCCTACACCAAGTCCTCCAATCAGGACATGCTGACGGCCGCCTTGGACGGGTTGATTGCCCGTTTCGCGCTCCAGGAAGAGCGGATCGGTGAAGTTGCCGCGGGTGCTGTCTTGAAACACTCCCGCGACTTCAACCTCACCCGCGAAGCGGTGCTCGGGTCAGCCCTGTCGCCGGAGACGCCGGCCTACGATCTCCAGCAGGCGTGCGCCACCGGCCTCGAGACAGTCCTGGGCCTGGCCAACAAGATCAAGCTCGGCCAGATCGACTCGGCCATCGCGGGCGGCGTAGACTCTGCGTCCGATGCCCCTATTGCCGTCAGCGAGGGACTTCGCGAAATCCTGCTCGACCTCAATCGGGCCAAGTCGCTGCCCGAGCGGCTCAGGGTCCTGTCCCGGCTTCGTCCCAAGGATCTGGCTCCGGATGCCCCGAATACCGGGGAACCGCGGACCGGCCTGTCCATGGGTGAGCACCAGGCGCTGACCACGGCCCAATGGAAGATCAGCCGCGAGGCCCAGGACGAGCTCGCGTTCAACAGCCACCATAATCTCGCCGCGGCCTACGAGCGCGGCTTCTTTGATGACCTCGTGACTCCCTACCGTGGCCTGAGCCGCGATTCGAACCTTCGCCCGGATACGTCCATGGAGAAGCTGGCCACGCTGAAGCCCGTCTTCGGAAAGAGCCTCGGAGCGGAGGCCACTATGACGGCCGGCAACTCCACCCCGCTCACGGACGGCGCCTCCACCGTGCTCATGGGCACGGAAGAGTGGGCCGACGCCCGCGGCCTGCCCAAACTGGCCGTTGTCGTCGATGGCGAGGCGGCCGCCGTCGATTTCGTCCACGGCAAGGACGGACTCCTCATGGCCCCTGTCTTTGCGGTGCCACGGCTTCTCGCCCGCAACGGCTTGTCCTTCGAAGACATCGATTTCTTCGAAATCCACGAAGCCTTCGCGGGGACCGTTCTGAGCACGCTCGCTGCGTGGGAAGACGAAGAATTCGGCCGCAACCGCCTGGGCTTGGACGGCGCCCTCGGCAAGATCGATCGCGCCAAGCTCAACGTCAACGGTTCATCCCTAGCCGCCGGCCACCCCTTTGCTGCCACTGGCGGAAGGATCGTCGCCTCGCTGGCGAAGATGCTCCAAGAGAGTGGCCCGGTGGACGGCCGTCCCGCCCGCGGGCTCATTTCCATCTGCGCCGCCGGGGGACAGGGCGTCGTCGCGATCCTCGAAGCCTACTCCGCTCCGGAAGGGCGGTAGCCGGCATGACCGACAAATACACACAGTTTGTCAGCCAGGGCATCGGCAAGGACCTGGCCAGGAAACTTGGACTGCCCCAACCTGCCGCGCTTCGGAGGTACAAAGCGGGAGAACCCCTGGTTCCAGGGCCGGTACTTTTGCTGGGGAGCGGGAACGGGAACGCATCAGGCGCAGATGAACTTGCCGCAGCGCTCCTCGGCTGGGGGCTGGATGTGCGGAGAAATGCCCTGCCCAAGGAAAAGCTCGGGGCGATCATCCTGGTGCTCGACGACGTTGAGCACCCTGAAGACCTCGCGGGCCCCGTCCTCACGGCCGCTCAATCGCTCCGAGATTTGGTCCCGTGCGCAAGAGTCGTCACGATCTCCCGCACCTCCGCATCCGCGGCAAGCCCGGCTGCCGCTGCCGGACGCCAAGGGGTCGACGGGCTGCTGCGTTCGCTGGCCAAGGAGCTCAGGGCGGGCGCCACGGCCAACGGCATTCTCCTTGGAGGCAGCGCCGGCACAACCAGCCCCAGCACACTAGGTGCACTGCGCTTTTTCCTGTCGGGCCGGTCCGCATTCGTGGATGGGCAGTTCCTGACGGTCACCACGGGTGCCGGCCAGCTACCCGACGACGCCGACAAGCCCCTGGACGGCAAAGTCGCCGTGGTCACGGGGGCCGCCCGTGGAATTGGTGCGGCGATCGCGCGCACCCTATACCGCGACGGGGCCCGGCTGGTGGTGGTTGACATCCCCGCCGCCGGGGACCACCTCGCAGCCGTCGCCAACGAGGTCCACGGCACCGCCCTGCAGTTGGACATCACGGCGGAGAACGCCGGGAGCCGGATCATAGACCACGCCATGGAACGCCTTGGCGGCCTTGACATCGTCATCCACAACGCCGGCATCACCAGGGACAGGCTCCTGGCCAACATGGACGAAAGTCGCTGGAACTCGGTCATCGGCGTCAACATCGCCTCGCAGTTGCGAATCAATGAGGCGCTCTTGGAGCCCGGGCGGTTCAGCAAAGCCCCCAGAATCGTCTCTGTGGCTTCCACGAGCGGCATCGCTGGGAATCGCGGGCAGACCAACTACGCAGCTTCCAAAGGCGGAGTGATCGGAATGGTCCGCGCCACGGCGCCCCTGCTGGCAGAAAGCGGTGGATCCATCAACGCAGTCGCCCCCGGCTTCATCGAAACAGACATGACTGCCCGAATCCCCTTCGCTACCCGAGAGGTGGCGCGACGGCTCAATTCCCTCCAGCAGGGCGGTCGGCCGGGCGACGTCGCAGAGGCCATCGCGTTCCTGGCATCGGATGCGGCCGCCGGGATCTCGGGCGAAGTGTTGAGGGTATGCGGGCAGAACCTGGTGGGTGCATGAGTACAGAACAACCGCTGATCCTGGGGGACTTGCCGTCCCTCTCGAAGCTGTATGTGAATGCGGCGGCTACGGCGGCGCGGAGGAGGATGCTGGGACTCCAGGCTGTCAATGCGCTGCCTCAAGGGAGCCATGAGGTTCGCGGGGTGCAGGCTGACGTCGGGAACCTCACCGCTTACCAGCATCTGGTCGGAGAGAGCGCCAGCGACGTGCTGCCTGCGGGTTTCATCCACGCCCTCGCTTTCCCGGTAGCCATGAGTGTTCTCAACCGCGACGACTTCCCGCTTCCGCTGCTCGGAATGATCCACCTGCGCAACCAAGTGGAGCACTTGCGGGCGGTCCAATTCAGCGAACTGCTCGACATCCGGTCCTGGGCCGAGGACATGCGGGGCCATCGGGCTGGAACGCAGCTGGACGTCGTCGCCGAGGTCCGTTCAAGCAGTGACGGGGCCTTGCTCTGGCGAGGTGTCTCGACGTACCTGGCCAAGGGAGTGTTCCTGCCAGGAGTCGATAAGGCGGCTGCAGCCGCCGCGCCGAGGGAGTTCACTCCTCCTGCGCCGACGGCCGTCTGGCAGCTCGGCGTGGATACCGGCCGCCTCTACGCTGCGGTGTCCGGGGACTTCAATCCGATCCACCTCAGCGTCCTCTCCGCCAAGGCACTGGGCCTTCGGCGAGCCATCGCGCACGGCATGTACCTTGCCTCGCGGGCCCTGGCGGACGTTGGCTCGGTGAAGTCGGAGGCGTTCCGTTGGAACGTGAATTTCGAGGCACCCGTGTTCCTCCCGGCGCGGGTAGCTTTGGAAATCAGGACGCTCCACTCCGACTCGGGGGCTTGGGAGGCTTCTGACTATGTCGCTTGGAACCCCCGGGGCGGCAGGAGACACTTCAGCGGGTCCGTGACCGCGCTTTAGGGCGCCGGAGCGAGGTTGGAAACAGCCCAGTAGCGCACCGCGTCGCGGCGTGCTAGCTTTTCAATGATCGTGATCTATCGACAGGAGGTGAGTCCCATGAACGCAGTATCCGCAATGGGTGCTCCCTCGCAGTCCACGATCGCGCGACTGAGGTAGTCGCGACCGGGAGCGCCCCACAGGCAATTCGCGAAAGGCGACTCCCATGAACACCACACCTTCTTCACCTCTGCACTCCAATTCGACGACGGCCTCGGACCTGCCGAGGTCCGATCAGGGTCAGCCGCAGGTCGACGCCACAAGACGGGTACGCGCCGCGGGTGAGCGAGCGTTGGTCCTCGGCGGTGGCGGATCGGCAGGCAATGCCTGGCTGATCGGCGTCATCGCCGGCCTCTTCGATGCTGGGTTGGATGTGACCGAGGCCGATCTCATCATCGGCACGTCGGCCGGCTCGACGGCCGCGGCCCAGATAACCGGCTCGAGCCCGACCCAACTGCTTGCCGACATCCTTTCCGCTGCACTCCAGCCACCACGGACCGCTCCAGTGGGACCCGACGCTGGACGCGTTCGCATGGGGGCGGCGGCGAAACATATGGAGAGAACGAGCCGAATCATCGCCGCCGCTAAGGATGCGGCCGACATGCGCCGCAGAATGGGCTCGGCGGCCCTCGAAATGGACGCGGCGTCGGACGGCTCCGGGCAAACGCGGTGGCGCGATACCGTCGCCGGCCGTCTGCCCAGCCAGCACTGGCCGCAACAAAAGATGCTGATCACGGCGGTCAATGCGCATACCGGTGAACCGGTCGTGTTCGACCGCCACAGCGGGGTCGACTTGGTGGACGCCGTGGCCGCCAGCTGTGCCAGCGGCTTCGCCTACCGTATCGGCGGCAGCCGATATATCGACGGCGGCTACCGATCCAACGCCGAGAACGCCGATCTGGCAGCCGGATACGCAAGGGTGTTGGTGCTGTCACCGTTCGGCGGCAGATCCCGGACCCCAGTGGACTGGGGCATGCACCTAGCAACCCAGGTCGACGAACTACGAGCACGCGGCAGCAGTGTCGAAACGATCTTCCCGGATAGCAGCTCCGAGCACATGTTCGGAGCCAACGCGATGGATCTGTCGCTGCGTCCTCCTGCCGCTCGAGCCGGCGACGAGCAAGGCAGAGCCCTTGCCGGGCAGCTCACCGAATTCTGGCGCTGACGCCCACGAACCCAATCGACTTGACGGACATCATGAAGAGCGGAATTGGCCGTAATGCAATTTAATGAATGTGCTGAACGCCGCATCAATTGCTGAAAAAGCAAATTCATATTAAACAAATAGGGCCCGGAATCTTTACGATTCCGGGCCCTGTAATTGTGCGCGGAGGGGGACTTGAACCCCCACCCCCTTTCGAGGACTAGCACCTCAAGCTAGCGCGTCTGCCATTCCGCCACCCGCGCAGGTGGTGTTCGGAGCCTTCGTTCTACACCTCTCGGCGCTTCTCTTTCCTCCGAAGCAGCGAGAAAAACTCTAACACGGTTCCTGGGAAATAAAAAAATCGGAGCTGGCCTAGGTGCCGGAACCGGCAATTAGTTCGGGTCAGTCCGCGTCAAAACACCGGAAAACACGCGGCCAAACGGGCGGCCGGTGGGTAGGCTGAGGGAAGCGCGCGGGAGCGTCCGCACCTTGATGCCTGCCCGCCGGAGTACACGAATCCCAGCCAGCGAGGAGAGTTCCATGACTGATATCCGACCCGAGGACGAAGTAGTCCGGATCTGCCAGGAACTCATCCGGATAGACACCTCGAATTTCGGTGACGATTC
Organism: Arthrobacter sp. FW306-04-A; assembly: GCF_044358315.1. GTDB lineage: Bacteria > Actinomycetota > Actinomycetes > Actinomycetales > Micrococcaceae > Arthrobacter. The sequence continues at coordinate 2,416,509 of NZ_CP084559.1, read as the reverse complement.
CGGTCCCGGGGAACGCGCTGCGGCCGAATACACCGCGGCGCTCATTAGCGAAGTGGGATTGGACGCTGAAATCTTTGAATCCGCTCCGGGGCGCGCCAACGTCGTGACGCGTATGGCGGGGGAGGACCCCTCGGCTGACGCCCTGGTGGTGCATGGCCACCTTGACGTCGTTCCCGCGCTCAAGGACCAGTGGTCCGTGGATCCCTTCAGCGGTGAACTCAAAGACGGCCTCATTTGGGGCCGGGGTGCCGTGGACATGAAGGACATGGATGCCATGATTCTCTCCGTCATGCGTGACTTCGCCCGGACCGGACGCAAGCCCAAGCGTGACATCATCTTTGCCTTCTTCGCCGACGAGGAAGCGGGCGGCAACCACGGTGCGCGGTACGCCGTCGAGCACCGTCGTGAACTGTTCGACGGCGCGACGGAAGCGATCTCCGAAGTAGGCGGCTTCTCCGCGACGATCGGCGGCCAGCGCACCTACCTTCTCCAAACTGCGGAGAAGGGTCTTTCCTGGCTGCGGCTCATGGCCCACGGACGCGCCGGGCACGGTTCGCAAATTAACACGGACAACGCCATCACCCGACTGGCGGGCGCAGTCACCCGCATCGGGGAATACCGGTGGCCCGTCGAACTGACGCCCACCACGCGCCAATTCCTGGACGGCGTCACCGAACTGACCGGCGTCGAATTCGATCCGGACAACCCCGAGATCCTGCTGAAGGAACTCGGCACCGTGGCGCGTTTCGTCGGAGCCACTCTGCAGAACACCTCGAACCCCACACTGCTGAGCTCGGGATATAAGCACAATGTCATCCCGGAATCTGCGGAAGCACTGGTGGATTGCCGCACCCTGCCCGGCCAGCAGGAGCTCGTGTTTGAAACCATCAAGCAACTTGCCGGCGACGGCGTGGACGTCAGCTATGTCAATAAGGACGTGTCACTCGAGGTGCCGTTTGCCGGCAACCTGGTGGATGCCATGATCGATGCGCTCCATTCCGAGGACCCCGGAGCCAAGGTCTTGCCGTACACACTCTCCGGCGGCACCGACAACAAATCGCTCAGCAAGATCGGCATCACCGGCTACGGATTTGCGCCCCTGATGCTGCCGGAGGAACTTGACTTCACTGGAATGTTCCACGGAGTTGACGAACGTGTTCCCGCCGATTCGCTCAAGTTCGGGTCCAGGGTGCTCAACACCCTGCTGAGCAACTACTAAGGAGAATGTGGTGACTCCCGAGGAGATCCTGCCGGACGAGCTGCTGGAGCGCATACGGAGCCGCGCCGCAGGCTATGACCTGGACAACTCGTTTTTCCACGAAGACCTGGGGGAGCTCGCTGCGGCGGGTTACCTGAAGATATTCGTGCCGGAGTCCGACGGCGGGCTTGGGCTCGGGCTCGAAGCGGCGGCGGCGCTTCAGCGCCGTCTCGCGACGGCTGCCCCGGCTACAGCTTTGGCCGTCAACATGCACCTCGTCTGGACCGGCGTCGCGCATGTCCTCGCGGCCCGCGGAGACGACGCCCTCGGCTTTGTCCTCGAGGAAGCCGGTAAAGGCGAGGTCTTTGCTTTCGGGATTTCCGAGGCGGGCAACGACTCCATGCTCTTTGACTCAGGGACCACGGCCGAACCGCAGGACAACGGTGGGTACAGCTTCACGGGACGCAAAATCTTCACGAGCCTGTCACCTGCCTGGACGAGCCTCGGAATCTTTGGCAAGGACGGTGGCGCGCGGGACGGGGATGGCGAGCTGGTCTTCGGCTTCATCCGACGTGATGCCCCGGGTCACGAGACCCTGGCCGACTGGGATACCTTGGGCATGCGCGCAAGCCAATCGAACACCACGCTCCTGCAGGGTGCCGTGGTTCCGCCTGAGCGCATCTTCCGGAAACTGCCCGTGGGACCCAACCAAGATCCATTGATCTTCGCGATTTTCGCGTGCTTCGAAACGCTGCTCGCCGCGGTGTACACGGGCATCGGGGAACGGGCATTCATTTTGGCCGTTGAGGCCGTTAAGCGCAGGACCTCGGCGAAGTACGGCGGCCGGAGCTTTTCGCAAGATCCGGACATCCGCTGGAAGATTGCCGACGCCGCCATGGCCATGGATTCCATCCAGCCGCAGCTAGCATCAGTTGCCCGTGACGTGGATGCACTGGTTGACCACGGGGCGCAGTGGTTTCCGAAGTTTGTCGGACTCAAAGTGCGGGCAACCGAGAACGCCCGGAACATGGTCGACGTCGCAATCCGGGTTTCCGGAGGCTCCAGCTACTTCCATGGCTCCGAGCTTGAAAGGCTGTATCGCGATGTGCTGGCCGGGATTTTCCACCCCTCCAATGATGAGTCCGCGCACACCACTGTCGCCAACGCGTGGCTCGGCCCACTCGAAGGCTGAACCGCTCGAAAGCTGAATCGGGGACCCTGAAAAACGGGGCCTCGCAGCTAGACGGTGCGCTGCACGTTGAGCACCCTGCGGCGCAGCCAGAACCGGCGGCCGCCGCCAATATAGAGGATGCTGCGCTCCAGTTCCCACTTGCCATACTCGGAGTGCTCCACGAGCCGACGCCGCGCCTCGGGCAAGGAATCATCAGGGCTGACAGTCAGTACGAGATACTCGTACTGCCTTGCGTAGTCCCGCTGACGCTCTACCGAACTGCTCAGAAATTGTTCTCTCATCCCTCTCCATTTTCGTCTTTTTCGGGCTAACGTGAAGTCATGAGCATCGATCCGCGTGTCGCGCTTCAGTCATTGACAGCCGCCTTGGAAGAGCACCTGATTGCCGCTTCCGCCCGCCGGGGCGAAGGAGATCCCACTGTGGAGGCGGCGTTTTTCGCCGTCGCAGATGCCTTTGAGGTATATGAGGACTCACTATACGAGGCCTACTCGGAAGTCACACCCCTTCAGGTGTTTGACGACGATGAAGAAGGTGACGACGAGGACAATAACGAGCTCCTCGACGAGGACGAGTTGGAGATCCTGGATCAGTAGACTCACAGATCCAGCCATCTTAGATGGCCGAAACGTCCTCCAGTGCCCGGGAGATCTCGGTCGGAAGGGGAGCCAGTTGCGCATCGAGCTGTTCCTTGAGCTGGACGGCGTTGCGCGGGCCCACAACGGCCGTCGACACGCCGGGGCGGGCTAGCAGCCAGCTCAGCGATACGTCTACTGCGGAGCGTCCCAATCCACGCCCCGCCATGGCCACCGCTTCGACGATTCGCGCTCCCCGCGCGTCGAGATACTTTTCGACGTAGTTGCTCAAGCGACCCTCGGCCGCGCGTGAGTCGGAAGGGATCTGTCCCCTGTATTTGCCAGTGAGCACGCCGCGCCCGAGCGGCGCCCACGCCATGAGGCCCAGGCCGGCGTCCTCGACGGCCGGTACAAGCTCCTCTTCCGGCTTCCGGTGCAGGAGCGAGTATTCGGATTGGTTGGCCACCACAGTGAATCCCGCGACGGCCGACGCCTTCGCGGTCTGCCAGCCGTTGTAGTTGGAAATGCCGACGTACCGCGCGCGTCCCGACCGCAGCGCAAGCTCAAGCGCGGAAAGTGTTTCGTCGAGCGGAACGTTGCCGTCCCATGCCTGGGCGAACCAGATGTCGACGTAGTCGGTTCCCAAGCGGGCAAGGCTGGCGTCGAGCGCGGACAACATGCAGCCTCGGGAGGCATCGACAGTGCGGCGGACGTCCGACGTCGAGACTCCGGCTTTCGTGGAAAGGACAACCTCCGAACGCGCCACCACGTCGCCCAGCATGGACCCCAGGAGGGCCTCAGCTTGTCCGCCGGCGTAGGAGGCAGCGGTGTCGATCATGGTGCCGCCGGCCGCAACGAAGGTGTGGAGCAGCTCCCGTGCATCCTGTTCGTCCGTTTCTTCCGCCCAGGACATGGTGCCCAGGGAAAGGGTGGACACCCGAAACCCGCTGTTGCCGACGTAACGCTGCTGCATAGCTGATAGCTTACGGGGAGTTGGGGTAGTTCATGACGTAGGGTCTATTCACGTGAACTGGATAGAAGCGGCCTTCCTGGGCCTCGTGCAAGGCCTTACAGAGTTCCTTCCGATTTCTTCAAGCGCACACCTGCGCATTGTCGGCTCGTTCCTGCCCAATGCGGCGGATCCGGGTGCCGCTTTCACAGCCATCACGCAGCTGGGTACCGAGACGGCCGTCATCGTCTTCTTTTGGCGGGACATCGTCAGGATTGTGCGGGCTTGGTTCGGATCGCTGCGCGGCAAGGTGGCAAAGGACGATCCCGACGCCAGGATGGGTTGGCTGGTCATCCTCGGCAGCCTGCCCATCATCGTGCTTGGGCTGCTCTTCCAGGACCAGATCGAATCCGTCCTCCGCAGCCTGTGGATCGTGGCCACCATGCTCATCGTCTTCGGCATGATCCTTGCTGTGGCCGACGCCGTCGGCAGGCAGGGGCGGGAGTTGAGCCAATTGACGTACAAGCACGGCATCCTCTACGGGCTGGCCCAGGCCATGGCGCTCATCCCCGGCGTTTCCCGCTCAGGCGGAACCATTACCGCCGGCCTCCTGATGGGCTATACCCGTGAAGCCGCCGCGCGTTATTCATTCCTGCTGGCCATTCCCGCTGTCTTCGGCAGCGGCCTGTACCAGTTGTACAAAGTGGTGTCGAAGGAAGGAATCACCGGACCATTCGGCCTGCCGGAAACAGCCCTTGCCACGGTCATCGCTTTCGTTGTGGGTTTCATCATCATCGGATGGTTCCTCAAGTTCATTTCCACCCACAGCTACCGGGTCTTCGTCTGGTACCGCATCCTTCTCGGCCTCGCCCTCTATGTCTTGCTCGGTTTCAATGTCATCAGCGCCTAGCACTATGGTTGAGGCTGTGAAATCATGGATCTCCCGACCTGTGCCTGAACTGCCCGGCAGCATGCCCCAATTGAGGCTGTTTGATACCGCCCTCAAGGCCTTGGTGGACATCGAGCCAGGCGCCGAGCAATCCATGTACGTCTGCGGCATCACGCCCTACGACGCCACCCACATGGGGCACGCCGCCAGCTACGTCGCCTTCGACCTCCTCAACCGGGCATGGCGGGACAGTGGTCAGCGGGTTGCTTACGTCCAGAACGTCACCGACGTCGACGATCCCCTCCTGGAGCGTGCCACCGCCACCGGCGTGGACTGGCGCGAGCTGGCTGCGAGCCAGATCGAACTTTTCCATACCGACATGGTCGCCCTCAACGTCTTGGCTCCCAACCATTACATCGGGGCCGTCGAGGCCATCCCGATGATTGTCCCGGCGATTGAACAACTGATCGCAGACGAACTCGCCTACCGGGTGCACGGCACCGACGGTGAGCCTGACGGCGACGTCTATTACGACGTCGAGGCCGCCGGCAAGCGCTCGGACAGTCCGGATGCATGGACCTTAGGCGACATCTCAGGTCTCGGCGAAGTGGAAATGCTGGAACTCTTCGCGGAACGAGGCGGAGATCCCGGCCGTTCCGGCAAACGCAATGCCCTTGATCCTTTGCTGTGGCGCGTTGCCCGCGACGGCGAGCCGCGTTGGCCCGGTGCAAGCCTGGGCGACGGACGGCCCGGTTGGCACATTGAGTGCACAGTCATTGCCCAGAAGTACCTGCCGGCTCCCTTCACAGTGCAGGGCGGTGGCTCGGACCTCGTCTTCCCGCACCACGAAATGGGCGCCGGCCATGCATACTCCCTCAGCGGTGTACCTTTGGCGCACCACTATGCCCACGCCGGAATGGTGGGCCTGGACGGCGAAAAGATGAGCAAGTCCAAGGGCAACCTGGTGCTTGTGTCCAAGCTCCGCGCCGAGGGGGAGGAACCCGCGGCAATCCGCCTGGCGATCCTGGCCAACCACTACCGCTCGGATTGGTCCTGGACCGATGAAGGATTCGCGCAAGCCAAGGAGCGGCTCAACACTTGGCGCGCCGCCCGCGACATCGCACCGGAGGGGACAGTCGCGGAACTTCTGACACGTATGCGTGCCGAACTTGCCAACGATCTCAATGCCCCCGGCGCGATCGCCGCAGTCGATGCCTGGGCGGCAGCCGCCCTCAACGAACGGTCCAACGCAAAGCATTGCGCCCGCGACACAGCGCTGGTGAGCGATGCCGTCAACGGATTGCTCGGCGTCGAACTCTAGGCTCCTGGAACAAACGTCGAACCGGGCACCGGCCGGAATAGCCCGGGCGGCAAAGCCGTCAGGGCTTATCCTTGCCCCGGCGCTTGAGGTAGCGCTCGAATTCGCGGGCGATGGACTCACCGCTTGCTTCGGGAAGGTCTGCAGTGTCCTTGGCTTCTTCGAGCTGCCGCACGTAGGCGGCGATCTCTGGATCCTCGGTGGCCAGCTCGTCCACGCCGCGCTCCCACGCCTCCGCTTCCTCGCTCAATGCATGCGTTTCCAGGGGCACCTGGAGAAGATCCTCGACCTTGTTCAAAATGGCCAGTTGTGCCTTGGGGGAGGGTGCCTGTGCGACGTAGTGCGGTACGGCCGCCCACAGCGACACAGTAGGCAGACCCGCCAGCAGGGCGAATTCGGCCAGGACACCGACAATGCCTACCGGTCCCTCATACTGTGAGGCCTCCAGGTTCAAGCGCTGCCTCAGTCCACTGTCATCCGAAGTGGTGCTGACCGGGATCGGGCGGCTGTGCGGGACGTCGGCCAAGAGCGCGCCAATCAGCACGACGTAGTCAACCTTGAGCGTTTCGGCATGAACCAGAAGCTCGGCAGTGTAGGCACGCCACCGATAGGAAGGCTCGGTGCCGAGCACGAACACCACGTCCACATTGCTGTCCGGGACGCTGGCCTTGTAGAGGCGCGTGGAAGGCCATTTCACCTTGCGGGTTCCGGCCGCGGTGCGTCGTACCGTCGGTCTGGTGAACTGGAAGTCGTAGTAATCGTCGGCATCTACGGATGCCACTTTCTTTCCCTGCCACAACTTGTTCAAGTAGTGCAGGGAATCACTGGCCGCCTCGCCGGCGTCGTTCCAGCCTTCGAAAGCCGCCAGCATCACAGTGATGCGCTTGCCCTCGGGTACAGGCTGGAGAAGGCGCTCAGGCTCCGGTGAAGTGGCCTGTCCGTCAGGGGCTCCGTCCAAACTGTTCATCCACTCACCCTACGTCCAAGACAGCCACCCATGCATGGCCCTAAGGGGTCGGCGTGGCCACACTTCGCGCCGGGCGTAGAACGACAACTGCCTCCCTCGCTTCCACGTAGACTTGATGGCATGCATGCCTCAGCCACCCAGCCCCTCCTCAAAGCCGCGCTATGGGACATGGATGGCACCCTGGTGGACACCGAGCCGTACTGGATTGCCGCAGAGCGCGCCCTCGTTGAGTCCCACGGTGGCGTCTGGAGCCACGAACAAGCCATGCAGCTCGTAGGACAGTCGCTCATGCACTCGGCCGGAATTCTCCAGGCGGCCGGTGTGAACCTGGAAAAGCGGGAGATCGTGGACATCTTGAGCGGCCAGGTCATCGACCGTCTCCGCATCGAGGTGCCGTGGCGGCCCGGCGCGAAGGAATTGCTTGACGAGCTGTACCAAACGGGTGTTCGCTGCGCCCTCGTGACGATGTCCGAAGGCCCGATGGCGCGGGAGGTCGTGGCGAACCTCCCCAAGCCGTACTTTGAATTCCTCATCACAGGGGACACCGTCAGCCAAGGAAAACCCCACCCGGAGGCTTACCTCACCGCCGTCGAACGCCTCAAATACGACGACCCTGAGCTGACCGCGGATCATTGCGTCGCACTCGAGGATTCCGTCCCGGGAGTTGCGGCCGCGATCGCGTCCGGCGTGGTCACGGTCGGAATTCCACACCAGATGCCACTTCCCGAGGACACCCGCAGGGCAACCTGGGACACCCTTGAGGGCCGGAAGGTCGCGGATCTCGGAGCACTCGTTGTGGCCCGGGCGGCGGCCAATGCGCTGGATGGCGCCCTCCTTGGACAGGCGAACTAGGTGAGCACTCCCCGGAGCGCCGGCCACAGCACCCGCGGCGGCAGGAAGGACGGGATTCCCCTCGGCCGTATTGCGGGAATCCCCGTCTACCTCGCCTATTCCTGGTTCATCATTGCCGCGTTCACTGTCATCGCGTATGGACCCGCTTTGCTCGTGCGGAACCACTCTTTGGGAATTGGCGCCTACTTTGTTGCCTTTGCGTACGCGCTCCTCCTTGCGCTCTCTGTGCTCGTGCACGAGCTGGCCCACGCGTTGAGCGCCAAGGCTTTCAAATGGCCCACCGAGAAAATCGTGTTGAATCTCTGGGGCGGGCACACGCAATTTGAGACCTTCATCGCCTCCCCGGGCCGCTCGGTGATTGTTGCCTTGGCGGGACCGGCTGCGAATTTCGTCCTCGCGGGCGCAGCCTGGCTGATGCTGGGGACCGGTGTCTTCGGCGGGGTGGGGGACACCCTCGCGAACATCTTCATGTGGGCCAACCTGCTGATCGGTATTTTCAACGTGCTCCCCGGTCTTCCCCTTGACGGAGGACGTTTGGTGGAGTCCGCGGTGTGGAAAGCAACCGGCAGCCAGGAAAAGGGAACGGTGGCGGCCGGTTGGGCGGGACGGGTTATCGTAGTCGTCCTGGTCGTTTGGTTTATTGCCCTGCCTTTGCTGAGCGGAAACACCCCCGACCTCAGCTATATGCTCATCACAATCCTGGTCTGCAGCTTCCTCTGGATGGGCGCTTCGGGCGCCATCAAGAACGCGACGCTCCGCGGCCGCCTCCACTTGGTGAGTGCTGCCGCGCTGGCCGAACCCGCGGTCGGGATTCCGAACTCGGCTACTGTCGCGGATGTCCTGCGCATAGCACCCTTCGGTACCCCCGCCGTCGTGATCTGCGGACCGGATGGACGGCCACAAGGACTCGTCGATCCGGCGGCAACTGCGGCGGTGCCGGCCTCGGAGGTATCCACGACACTGGTCACAGCAGTTTCAACCCCCCTCGCCGAGGGCGCGTACGTGCCCCGGACATCCAGCGGCCAGGAGCTGATCCAGTATTTGGCCCAGCTTAATGGCGGCGAATACGCCGTGGTGGACGACGTCGGCACCGTCACCGGCCTCCTACGGCAGCAGGCGGTAGTGACAGCCATTACAGGTAAAGAAGCCCGCCGGAGCGGGCGCCCGTAGAACCCTCCCGGTAGAGTTACCTGCCGGCCGCGAAATAACCCGGCCGGCAGTGCGCATCACTAAGCAGTAACTGCGGCAACAATTGACGGCCCAGCCGTACAGGAGCGAGGAAACACCCATGAGCAGCGAAACCGCCGCCGACTACACGGCCACCGCCGCCAACCCTGCCACCCAGCCGACCGGTGCGGCAAGGCGCCGCGGACCGTTCCGTGTGGGGGAGCGGGTCCAGCTCACGGACGAACGCGGCCGGATGAACACCATCACTTTGGAAGAAGGCGGCGCCTTCCACACGCACCGCGGCTTCCTCAACCACGACGAAATCATCGGCAAGGTTGACGGCTCGGTAGTGGCAAACAATATAGGTCAGCAGTACCAGACGCTCCGGCCCTTGCTCTCCGACTTCGTGCTGTCCATGCCCCGCGGCGCCGCCGTGGTCTACCCCAAAGATGCCGGTCAGATCGTGACCATGGCAGACATCTTCCCGGGAGCGCGCGTGGTGGAAGCCGGTGTGGGTTCCGGTGCACTTTCGATCTCCTTGCTTCGTGCAGTGGGCGACGCCGGTTACCTGCACTCTTTCGAGCGCCGCGAAGAATTCGCGGACATCGCCCGCGGCAACGTTGAAACCATTTTCGGCGGACCGCACCCGGCGTGGAAGATCTCGCTGGGCGACTTCCAGGAGGAAGTTGTCCGCAGCGAAGAACCGGGCTCCGTTGACCGCGTGGTGCTCGACATGCTGGCTCCCTGGGAATGCCTGGACGCCGTAGCGACGGTCCTGGCCCCCGGCGGCGTGTGGATCAACTATGTAGCCACCGTCACCCAGCTTTCCCGAACTGCCGAAGCAATCCGTGCCGACGGCCGGTTCACGGAACCAGACGCATGGGAGTCCATGGTCCGGGGCTGGCACCTCGAAGGCCTTGCCGTCCGTCCCGACCACCGCATGGTTGCCCACACCGGCTTCCTGTTGGTGACGCGTCGCCTTGCGGACGGTGTCACCGGAATCTCCGTCAAGCGCCGTCCTTCCAAGACTGAGTTCAGTGAAGAAGACTTGAATGCCTGGACGCCGGGAGCCGTGGGGGAGCGGGCCGTTTCCGACAAAAAGCTGCGCCGTGCGGCACGTGATGCGATTGCCGGGACCAACGTCAAGGACGACCCCTCGCCCTCGCACTAGCTAAACATCACAAACTGGTCCGCATTCCGGATGTCACAGGTTTCCCGACGCTTTTGAGGGCTAAGGTCTATTTATAGAAAGCGGGAAGGAGCTGATGCTTCGTGGATACGTCGAACAATGACTTCGGGCGGACAACACCTGAGGAGCCATCGAACAAGGCCGTGGCTGAGGGAAAAGCGGTACATGGCGGTGGGGCAAGTCAACCGGTGGACGACGCCGGTGAGCTCACTGTTGCGGAACGCCAGATAAACATCCTTCGCGACAAGCTGCGCCACATCGATCGTCAGTTGGCCGCCGCCACCCAGAACAACACCAAGCTCGTGACCATGCTGGAAACGGCCAAGGCCGAAATCCTGCGCCTCAAAGGCGCCCTCGAACAAGACGGTCAACCGCCTTACAGCTTCGGGACGATCCTTCAAATCAACCCCAGGCGACAGCCAACGGCGGGTAGTACGGGGCAGGCTGCCACTGAGGAATCGGTTGACATCTTTAATGCCGGCCGCAAGATGCGCGTGGGCGTCAGCCCGCTCGTGAACCTCAACCAGCTGGCGGTTGGGCAGGAAGTCCTCCTCAACGAGGCCCTGCTCGTGGTAACCGGCCTTGGCTATGAGAGGGCGGGTGAACTCGTCACGCTCAAGGAAATGCTTGGCACGGACCGCGCCCTGGTGGTGGGTCGGGCCGACGAAGAACGGGTCGTCAGGCTTTCAGGTGCCCTGCAGAAAGTGCACCTGCGGGTCGGTGATGCTCTGTCGCTCGATTCCCGCACCGGCTATGCCCTCGAGAAGGTTCCCAGGGCGGAAGTCGAGAACCTTGTCCTCGAGGAAGTCCCCGATATTACCTACGAGGATATCGGCGGCCTGGGACCGCAAATCGAGCAGATCCGGGACGCCGTCGAACTGCCGTTCCTGCACCCGGACCTGTACCGGGAACACGGACTCAAGGCGCCCAAGGGCATCCTTCTTTACGGCCCTCCAGGTTGCGGCAAGACGCTGATCGCCAAGGCCGTGGCCAACTCGCTCGCCGCCCGCGCGTCTGAACGGGCCGGCAACGTGGACCTCAAGAGCTACTTCCTGAACATCAAGGGTCCTGAACTCCTTGACAAATACGTTGGCGAAACCGAACGCCACATCCGGCTGATCTTTGCCCGTGCGCGCGAAAAGGCCTCGGACGGCAGCCCCGTGGTGGTGTTCTTCGATGAAATGGACTCGCTGTTCCGCACCCGCGGCACGGGTGTCTCCTCCGACGTCGAGACAACAATCGTCCCTCAGCTCCTCAGCGAGATCGACGGCGTCGAGCGGCTGGATAATGTGATCGTCATTGGCGCCTCGAACCGCGAAGACATGATCGACCCCGCCATCCTTCGCCCTGGCAGGTTGGACGTGAAGGTCAAGATCCACCGACCTGACGCCGAGGCGGCTGCCGACATTTTCGCCAAGTACATCACCACGGATCTGCCCTTCCATCCGACCGATCTTGCTGAACACGGCGGCGATGTGCAGGCCACCGTGGACGCCATGATCCAGCGCACCGTTGAAGCCATGTACTCCACCGAGAAATCCAATGAGTACCTCGAAGTCACGTACGCCAATGGCGATACCGAGATGCTTTACTTCAAGGACTTCAATTCCGGTGCCGTAGTCCAAAACGTGGTGGACCGGGCCAAGAAGTACGCCATTAAGGACCTCCTGCTGACCCAGCAGAAAGGCCTGCGGATCGACCACTTCCTGCGTGCCGTGGTCGATGAATTCCGCGAACACGAGGACATGCCCAACACCACCAATCCGGATGACTGGGCACGTATCTCAGGCAAGAAGGGCGAACGCATCACGTACATCCGCACCATCGTCCAGGGCAAGGCCGGCCAGGAGCCCGGGAAGTCGATCGAGACGACTCCCAACACCGGCCAGTACCTGTGACGGCCCGGCCGGAAGGCCTGCCCTCGGAGAAGCTTCCCGTGGGCGGGGCCATGCGGGTCATGGGTTCGGAAACTGAATACGGTATCCACGCGCCTTCTGCACCGGGGGCGAACGCCACGATGATGTCCGCGCGAATCATCCAGGCCTACGCGAACCTGACGCGGCAGCGGGCGGCCGGGGGCGCTGAAACGCGGTGGGACTATACGGACGAAGAACCCCTGCATGATGCACGCGGCTGGACGGTTGAGCGTAGTGCCGCAGACCCCAGCCAGCTGACTGACAGGCCGCCGGTGCTCGACGCCGAGGCGGTTGCGCTGGCCTACGGGCGGCAGGAACTCGAAGCCGATGGCAGCGACGAGTCAGGTTCGCTGCTGATGAATATGGTTCTCGGCAACGGGGCGCGCCTGTACGTGGACCATGCCCATCCGGAATACTCGAGTCCGGAAGTCACGAATCCGCGCGACATCGTTGCGTGGGACGCAGCCGGTGATCTTGTTGCCTTGGCCACGGTCCGGAAAGTCGCAGCGGATCCCGATCTGCCCGCCATCAACCTGTACAAAAACAACACCGACAACAAGTCGGTGTCCTACGGTTCCCACGAGAACTACCTCATGCCGCGCGCGGTGCCCTTCGGGGAGATCGTCCGTGGCCTGACACCGTTCTTCGTGACGCGCCAGGTCATCTGCGGAGCAGGGCGACTCGGCAAGGGCCAGGACGGTTCAACTACCGGATTCCAGATCAGTCAGCGCGCGGACTTCTTCGAAGCCGAGGTAGGACTGGAAACCACCATCAGGCGTCCGATCATCAACACCCGGGATGAGCCGCACGCCACTGCGGACAAGTACCGGCGCCTGCACGTCATCATCGGCGACGCCAACCTGAGCCAGGTGTCGAACTACCTGAAGTTCGGCACCACGGCTTTGGTCCTGAGCCTCATCGAAGCGGGCCAAGCTCCGAAGATCGAAGTGCACGAGCCCGTGGCCGGGCTGCAGGCAATCAGCCACGACACCTCCCTGGCTGCTACGGTCAGGCTTCTCGACGGTCGGCACGTAACCGCGCTGGACATCCAATGGATGTATTACGAGGCTGCCGCCAAACTTGCCCAGGAAAGTGGTGTCTCCGATTCCTTCAGTGGAGACGGCCATACGCGGGATGTCCTGGACCGGTGGGAGTCGACGTTGGGGCTTCTGGGGAGCAACCCCGCTGATGCCGCGTCTTCCGTCGAGTGGCTCGCCAAGATGTCCCTGTTGGAGGGTTACCGGAACCGTGACGGACTGGAATGGAACGACGCCCGCTTGGGGCTGATCGATTTGCAATGGTCCGACGTGAGGCCTGAGAAAGGCCTTTACTACCGCATGCTTTCGCGAGACCGGATGCAGAGAATCGTTGACGACGCCGTCATCAGCCGCGCTGTTGTCGAACCGCCGTCGGACACGCGGGCCTATTTTCGCGGGAAGTGCGTTTCCAGCTTCGGCAAGGACGTGGTCGGCGCCAGTTGGGATTCGGTCATTTTTGATGTTCCAGGCATTGGCAAACTCCAGCGGGTGCCCACGCGGGAACCCCTCCGCGGCACGGAAGCACTCACCGGCCGGCTCTTTGAGAAGCACGCTACAGCGGGTGCGTTCCTCCGTGAATTGCTCGGACTGGACCCGGCCCCGCCAGCCTGAACCGGCAGCAGGTGAAAGGCCGCCAAACGGGCTCTTAAAACCGCAGCGTCGCGGCCCACCCCGTGGCAGTATGGCATTACAGGAAGTCCCCGTTGCCGGGGATGGACAGAATGGAGAAGGAAATGGCAGCTCAGGAGCAGCAGCAACCGCAGTCCCGCGACGTCGAGACAGAGGCTGACGTCCCGGAGGCCCCGCCCGCAGCACCGGAGGCACAGGCCTCGGTCGCCACGCAGGGCGTGGACGATCTCCTCGACGAAATTGATGGCGTGCTTGAATCGAACGCGGAAGAGTTCGTTCGGGCATTTGTGCAAAAGGGCGGCCAGTAAGCAGGCGCCAGCCAATCTCAGGGCCCGGCCGGCGTGAGGCCGCCGGGCATCGGATGTCAGAGTCGAAGGAGCGCAGCAATGCAGGATCCAGCAGCCGGCCATCTGGCCACCCAAGCAACGTCTTCGTTCACAGAGCATCTGCAACGCTCCAGGCCTGAACTCCTTCCCTTTAATCAAGTGCTGCCCGCGGGACAGATTCCGCCGGTGCCCCATGCCACGACAATCGTTGCCGTTAGTTATCCCGGTGGCATCCTGATGGCGGGTGATCGGCGCGCCACCATGGGCAATGTCATCGCCAGCAGGCACATTGAGAAAGTCTTCCCGGCCGACGATTACTCCGTCCTGGGCATTGCCGGCACTGCGGGATTGGCCATCGACATCACGCGGTTGTTCCAGGTGGAATTGGAACACTACGAAAAGATCGAAGGCACCCTGTTGAGCTTGGACGGCAAGGCCAACCGGCTTGGGGCCATGATCAGGGGAAACCTGCCAATGGCCATGCAGGGTCTCGCTGTGATCCCGCTTTTCGCGGGCTTCGACCAGGCAGCCGGCGTGGGACGGCTTTTTTCTTACGATGTCACAGGGGGACGATACGAGGAATTGGAGCACCACTCTGTCGGCTCCGGTTCCGTGTTCGCCCGTGGTGCCCTGAAGAAACTGTGGCGGCCGAACCTCACCGAAGACGAGGCAGTCGCCGTCGCCGTCGAAGCCCTCTATGACGCGGCCGACGACGATTCCGCCACAGGCGGTCCGGATCCCGTCCGCCAACTCTGGCCGGTGGTGTACACGGTCAACCGCGCCGGCGCCCGTCGGGTGTCCGAACGGGAGTTGGCGACGATCGCGGGATCCATTATTGAATCGCGCGCAGCTGCCGGACGGGAGGCCTGATATGACCCAGCAGTTTTATGTTTCGCCCGAGCAGCTAATGAAGGACCGCGCGGATTTCGCGCGGAAGGGCATCGCCCGGGGCCGTTCCGTCGTCGTGATCAGTTGCGAGGACGGCATCGCGCTGGTGGCGGAAAATCCCTCGCCGTCCTTACATAAGATCGGTGAGATCTACGACAAGATCGCCTTCGCCGCGGTAGGCAAGTACAACGAGTTTGAGAGCCTCCGGCAAGCCGGTGTCCGCTACGCTGACGTCCGCGGCTATTCGTACGATCGCGAGGACGTCACTGCCCGCGGGCTGGCAAGCGTCTATGCGCAGAGCCTCGGCGCCGTCTTCACTGCGGAACAGAAGCCGTTCGAAGTGGAGCTCGCCGTGGCAGAGGTCGGGCACACCCAGGCCGAGGATCATCTGTATCGGCTGACCTTTGACGGTTCCATTGCCGATGAGAACGGCTTTGTGGTCATGGGGGGCTTGGCCGAGCAAGTAGCGGAGGCCGTGGCTGGCGGCTGGAAAGCCGATCTCAGCCTTGCCGGCGCCCTGCGTCTGGCGGTCAAGGCACTTGCAACGGACAAGGACGTGGACGCCCTGCCCGGGACCGCCGTCGAGGCCGCAGTGCTGGACCGGAGTCCGGAAAGCGGGCGCGGGTCCCGTCGGGCATTCCGGCGGCTCCGGGCAGAAGAAATCACACAGCTGCTGGCAGGGGAGGCCTGAGATGGACAAGAGGATATTCGGGATAGAAACCGAGTTCGGTATTTCGTATTCGAGCCCCGACTCAAGGCCCTTGGCCCCCGAGGAAGTCGCCAGGTACCTTTTTCGCAAGGTGGTGAGCTGGGGGCGCTCGTCCAACGTCTTCCTGACCAACGGCTCGCGCCTTTACCTTGACGTCGGCTCGCATCCGGAATACGCCACCGCCGAATGTGACGACCTCGCGCAGCTGATCGCCCACGACCGTGCTGGCGAACTCATTCTCGATGACCTCGTAGATGAAGCGCAGGCGCGCCTCGCGGCGGAGGGATTCAACGGCACGGTCTACCTGTTCAAGAACAACACCGATTCCGCCGGAAACTCCTATGGCAGCCATGAGAACTATTTGATTCCCCGGCGCGGTGAGTTCTCGCGGCTCGCCGAGATCCTCATTCCCTTCCTCGTCACACGGCAGCTGATCGCTGGTGCGGGCAAGGTCCTGAAGACGCCCCATGGTGCCACCTTCGCGTTCTCGCAGCGGGCAGACCACATTTGGGAAGGCGTATCTTCGGCAACCACAAGGTCCCGCCCCATCATCAACACCCGCGATGAGCCGCACGCCGATGCCGAGTTCTTCCGTCGCCTGCACGTGATCGTCGGTGACTCGAACATGTCCGAGACCACCGCCCTGTTGAAGGTGGGAACAGTGGATCTGCTCCTGCGCATGATTGAGGCCGGAGTAATCATGCGGGACA